>CAJTPM010000012.1 GCA_910578085.1 uncultured Lachnospiraceae bacterium
TTGTCCGATTGTAAGAATAACGTCTGTACTTCAGCGACGGTATTTCTTGATACACCTAAAACTTTTGACACCTCCCTTGCGCTTAGATTTTTTCCAAGAAGTTCCAGAATACTTCTGACTTTTGTCTTCTTAAACATAAAAAGACCTCCCTATAGATTATTTGGTGATACTGCATCAGCAGTTCTCCAAGAATAACTATAAGGAGATTTATAGTGAAATCAAATATGTGTGCTGCCACAATATGTTGTGGTGGCTCTGAAGGTGGAAAATACCATTTCCGGGTGGCTCTGAAGCGGGAAACTGGTGGCTCCCAAGGGGGATAATATTCACCTGGAGAATGGAATGGATATGGGTGCGGGTACAATTTTAAGCATGACCATTATAGCATGGGCATTTTTACCTGTAAATCGCATTGCCGTGCCAGTTTGCGCAATTTGTGCGCCAATTTGGTGCCAGCCTGTCATTTCCCTGTCGGAAAGAACTTGTCCAGCATCTCAAGGCAGTCTTTTGAGGTGTATCCCCACAGGATGGAGCTGAGTGCCTGGACCGCCTCCGGGCGTTTACGGTAGTATGTCCTGGTGGAGATATTGGCTATGTGTGGCCGCAGGCTCTCAATGATCTCATCCGTGTTCTGGAGCTGCTGTGGGGAGAGGTAGCTGTAATAGAGTATCCAGTAATACTGTTCCCCATGTTTATGCTTGCTTCGCAGGATGTCCACGGCGGAGTTTAAGAGTGTCAGCATCTTGTTGCTGCGCTCAATGCTCTTTGCGTAGTCTTCCAGCTTCGATCCGCCGATGTCTGCCCCGGCAAGGTAGATGGAGTCCAGGAACTCCTCAATGCTGCTTCCGTACTCGATCTCAAAGGTGCTGCGTACCTGCTGGACGGCAAGCTCCAGGTTCCACACAGCATCCCGGTAGTTCTTCAGCAGCTTCCATGTGTCATGGAACAGGGGGTTCTCCTGCTCTGTGGGAATATTTTTGTTTGGTCTTGTATTTGGCATGATGGTTTACCTTCTTTCTTCATTTTCTGTATCAGCCTGTCTGGAAAGTGCGGGGCTGCTGTTGTCTTCCGGCGGGCTGGCAGGGGAGAGAGTCAGCTCGAACCGATAGGGCATCTTCCCGTCCGGGCAGGCAATCTGCAGGGAATACTTTACTGTAGTTTCTTTGCAGTCGGATAAGGGATATAACTTATATAGGGTTCGGGGGCACTCACAGCACGGAACCCCTTGCGCCGCAAGGATTTGCGCCACTTTCTGGACGATTTTCTTCATGTGCGGTTTTGAAACGCTACCGGCCTGCCCTGAAACGCTGTTTTCCGCTTCCATAATGGTAATCTGTTCCTCCCGGATTGGTTCTGCTTCAGGAATGGATGAAGTCTCCGGAATGTGTACTGGAATCTGAAATGTCATGCAAATTTCCTCCTTGTCGATCATTACGTCACTGATATTGAACATGGTGGATAAGTAGCTGCACAGGTAGATGACGCTGCCATGTCTGCCGGTGAACGATACCAGTGAAAGATATTCTTTGTCCTGTAACTTGTTTAAGATGCGGCTCACTGTAGCCTTTGAGATGCCCCAGCGCAGGGCAAGGTCGCTGAAGTTTGTCAGTGGGCTGCCGGTACAGTTGCGGAAATATACCACAGGCCCCAGTTCGGAACCCTGTACCTGCCCGTCGTTGTAGATGGCGTGTACCCACAGATCCAGCACGATGTCCATCTCCGAGCATTTACCCATGCTGATCAGCTCATGGACGGCGGCAATCGGGAAAAAGAAAAAACCCACATCCTTCAGACATGGGTAATTGTAGTCGAGCGCCGTATTGTGCTGCTTCCAGCCGTTGATGCTGAATTTGACCAGATGGTTCCTGCCGAGCCGGGTATAGGTGATGTAGTTCTGCTTCTGTAGGAAGTCAAGAATGGACAGCGCCTGATGCTGGAAACGTGTGCGGAACCATTCCGCCAGCTCCGAGGTCTTGCAGATCCACTCGCCCGGACCGACCAGATAGGAGATGCCTTCTATCCGGCGGTAAGAGGAGCGGAAGTTGGCATAGGAGCAGAGCGTCATGTAATAAAAAAGATAGGAGCTTCCGTTGGTACGGATGTCCCTATCTTCCATAAGGTTGCGGAGGAACTCACGGTAGATGCGGCACCGTGGGTAGTCCACGATCTGTTTTAGTTCTAATTGATAATCCATACATACCTCCTGAATAAAAAATGCCCCGTAGAAAATTACGGGGCATTATGCAGAAATAATTGTTGTTTCGTGATCGTGCTCTGTTGTATAATGTTAGAGCAGAAGAACGATGATTCGGTTTCTGGTTACATGTGTGTCAATGTAATCAAGGTAACATACATGAAGCAAGTGCATTTTATTGATAGATTTTCCGATTGTCAGTGTAAGTCTGCCTATATGAAGCCGAATCCGAGTGTGGATTTTTATCCAACAGCGAAGAGGCAGGACTTTTGATGCAGGAGGAATATCAGGACAGAGTAGCATGGGCGATTCATTTGGGAATTCTCAGGTATCTGGCAGGATAATTTTAATAATGATCGTGTGCCTGCAAAAATAGATAGTTTACAAAACAGGTATTGGAAGAAAAATATGCAGAAAATGAAAAGCAGGACATACTGTTTTCGGTGTGTGGTGATATGTGCGGTTATTCTTTTCACGGGTGGACTGTGGGGAGCAGATATCGTGAAATTACAGGCGAGAGATGCGGTAGCGAAGGTACTTGTTCCCAGTGCGCCGGGAGAGCAGAGTTTTACCTCCGGTGCCGCCACATTGGATAGTTCCAATTCCTCGCTGGGATATGTGATGCTAAATTACAATGGAAAAAACCCCAGGGTGCGCTTTCGCGTTACAACGCCGGCCGGAATAAATTATACGTATTTTGTGACGGGGTACGGAAGGTATGTGGCATATCCGCTGTCGGGCGGGAGCGGGGACTATAAGTTTGTAGTTTATGAGGCGGTTCCCGGCCAGGACAACCTGTACTCGACAGCCCTATCGCAGAGCGTATCTGTGACGGTTGCAGATGAGTTTTCACCGTTTTTATATCCCAATTATTATGTGAATTTTCAGGACACTTCAGCCTGTGTAAAAAAGGCTTCGGTACTGGCGGGAGACTGCGCGGCGGATCTGGATGTGGTTTCGGCTGTATACCACTATGTCAGTGGTTCTGTCACTTACGATAATAATAAAGCGAAGACCGTACAGTCGGGCTATGTGCCATCTCCGGATGCAACCCTTGCCGCCGGAACAGGAATCTGTTTTGACTATGCTTCGTTGATGTCAGCAATGCTGCGCTCACAGGGAATTCCTACCCGCCTGGAGGTAGGATATGTGGGGGAGCTATACCATGCATGGATAAGCTGTTATATCAGTGAGGTGGGCTGGGTGGATGGCATTATTAAATTTGATGGCAGCAGTTGGACGATGATGGATCCCACCCTGGCAGCGGGTAGCAGCGTTGAAAAAGTTCGTGAATTTTTAAAAGATAATATATATTCGGTGAAATATTCATACTGATTGAAAACAGGAGGAAAGAAAAAATGGGAGAGAAAACCAGGCAGAATACTTTGTCAAATCTGGAGCTTTCTGCTTTTTGCGAACAGATGGCAATGGTGTTAAAGGCGGGAATCTCTGTGATGGAGGGGGTTTCCATTATGCGTGAGGACGCGCAGACACCGGCGGAACGGGAGCTGTTAGATGATATTTATGAAAAAGTGCAGGAAACAGGGCTTCTTGCACCGGCACTGGCGGAGGCGGGGATGTTTCCTGAGTACATGTGCAAAATGACACAGATCGGTGAAGAGACAGGAACATTGGACGATGTACTTGGCTCTCTGGAGCGGTACTATGAGAGGCAGGAGGGTATTTCAAGAAGCATTCGCAGTGCCCTGACATATCCGCTGATTATGATTGGAATGATGGCTCTGGTTATTGTTGTACTCCTTACAAGAGTTATGCCCGTGTTTCAGCAGGTATTCAGGCAGCTTGGCATGGAGATGAGCGGATTTTCGAGAGGAGCCCTGCTTCTTGGCAATGCGCTTTCCAGATATGCGGTAGTCCTGGTGGCGATCGTGGCAGTGACAGCGTTGCTTCTGATCTGGCTTGTGAAAACAAGGAGTGGACAGGCAAGACTTGAGGTACTGGGGCAGCATTTCCGGTTTTCCAGAGAGATTTCAGACAAGATGGCAGTCTGTCGTTTTGCAGGCGGTCTGTCTCTTACTCTAAAGAGCGGTCTGACGCCGGAGCGTGGGCTGGAACTGGCAGAAGAATTGAATGAGAACAGATTTTTCGGAGAAAAGATTTCTTCCTGCAGGAATATGATGGAAGAGGGCTGCAGCATGTCGGAAGCCTTCCGGAAGACAAAGATTTTTACCGGTATCTATGCACGTATGGCGGATATTGCGGGGCGTACAGGTATGATGGACGAGGTGATGGGGAAATTGTCGGATCAGGTGGAAGAAGAGATCGATGAGAGGATTGGCTCTTTTATATCTATGCTGGAACCCACATTGGTGATCCTTCTTTCTGTAATTGTGGGGACGATTCTTTTGTCGGTCATGCTGCCGCTTCTCGGAATCCTGGCAGGACTGTAATGTGTGCAGCAGTGCATGGGAAAGTTTTTCCGGAGCAGTGAAAGACTGAGGTGGAAACGGAGATAGATTATGAAGAGATTTTATTATGGCAGACAGCATAAAGGTATGCGGGGAGCAATGATCTCCTTTATTGTCTTCTTTGTTGTTGTTATGCTGTTTTGTGCGGGGATAGACAGTGCTTCTCAGAAAGCAAAACGGGAACAGAAAGCAGGGCTTGAGAATGCGGTGTGGCGGAGTATTACGCAGTACTATGCGATAGAGGGCAGGTATCCGGAAAGCCTTGAGGTTCTGAAAACAGAATATGGTCTGCAATATGATTCGGAAGAATTTTTTGTGGATTACCAGGTGTACGGAGCAAATCTTATGCCGGATGTCATGATACTTGAACGAACATAATCAGAAAGGAAGCAGGTTATGGAACAAAGGCAACAAATTGGCCGCAGAGGAGAAAAGATAAAACGAAAACATATGATAGATCTGCTGTTTCCGATCGCATTATTTTTGGTGCTTGCGGCGTCCTCTCTGTTTCTGGTGATTCTTGCGGCAAATGTATACAGGAAGAGTGTGGCGTGGGAAGAGAGCAACTATGGAAGCAGAACCTGCCTCTCCTATGTAACGGAAAAGATCCGTCAAAGCGATACAGATGGTGGCGTGGAGACAGGCACTTTTGACGGGATCCCCTGTCTTATTTTAAGACAGAACTTTGGAGATCAGGCTTATGCGACTTATCTGTACAGTTATGAAGGGCAGTTGTGCGAATTGTTTGTACAGGAGGGGGCTGATGTACATGCACCTGATGGACAGAGGATTTTGGAAGTGAATAATTTCAATATAACTGAACAGGAAAAAGGGATATTTAAGATTTCCTGTTCTGACGAAAATGGAAAAGAGTCGGTTACATATGCGGCAGTAAAGAGCAGGGGATAGAAAGGTCTAAGAATATGTACAGAAAATCGGCAAGACGTTCCAGCCTTTTTCTGCTGGAGCTTATGATATCAATTTTGATGTTCAGCGTCGCTTCGGCATGGTGTGTTCGCCTTTTTGTGACGGCGAGATCGGTTGTAAAGGAAACGGAAGAGCAAAACAGGGCGCAGAACCTGGTGGCAGGGTATGCGGAGCTGTTTTTGGCTTCTGAGAATTTTGACGCGTTTCTTTTGAGCGAGGGTGCGGAGAAACCTGATGCACTGCCTTCAGGCGATAGAATGATGAAGGATGCGGAAGAAGGAGAAGTATTTTACCGCCTCCGCTACGATGAAAGCTGGAAGGCCTGTGGGGAAGAGGATACCTGCTTTGTGTTTGAAATCAGAATGGCTGAGGAGGAAAACTTTACAAAATGCCATTTTTGGTTTGGAAGACCGGTCAGGGGGAATTCGACGATCTATAGTCTGGACGTAGAGAAATATACAGGCGGGGAGGCGATTTTATGAGGAGAGAAAAGGAAAAGGGATATTCCGGGTTTCAAATAGGGACCTCCTTTCTGCTGGTGATTTTTGTAATTATCTGTCTGGTTTTGCTGGGAGTACTGTCTTTGTCCGGGGCATTGCGTGACAGAGGATACAGCGACAGAATGGCAGAAAAGTCAAAATGTTATTATGCGGCAGTATCAAAGGCACAACACAGGCTGGGGGAGATCGATGAAATGCTCACTGGGCTGAAAGAAGGCTTTGAGGGATATGGAATGTATCTGGAAGAGGTGGGGGTCATAGCATCCGAACGGGATGATATTGTCTGTGTCAGGGAGGGAGAACGTCTTTTATTGTCGTACCAGGAACCCATTACAGACAGCCAGTCTCTGGCTGTGGAAGTAGAGGTGCTGGATCCTGAAAAGGGAGAAGGAAATTACAGGATAGTGAAATGGCAGGAAATCTCAGAAAATATCTGGGAAGAGGAAGGAACATTGCCGATTTTGCGGTTTGAAGAGGAATAGAGAGAACGTGAAAAAGCGAGTAGGCAGTTTATGCGCGGTTTGTGTCTTTTTGCTGTTGTGTACAGGATGTTCTCAGTCAACATCTTCAAAACAACCGGAGGCGCCATCCGCAGGGAAAGAGAATACAGAGACACAAGAGAATGGCTCCGGGGGGAAAGGGGACAGACCCTGGGAGGCAAAGGTACTTGTACCTGAGGCCCCGGGCGGTGAGACCTATGAGATGGAGGGCGTTTCGCTGGACGTTTCCAATGCATCGGAAGGCTATGTTATGCTGAATTACAGTGGAAGCAATTCCAGGGTGAAACTTCAGATCGTGACCCCGGAAGGGATCAAGTACACGTATGAGGTGACAGAATATGGAAAATACAGAGCGTATCCTCTTCCGGGAGGAAGCGGAACATATGGTTTTACGATATATGAGGTCGCCGATGAGGAGAAGAACCTGTTTGCTGTGGCAATGTCCCAGGAAATTTCGGTAAACATCTCCGATGAGTTTAAAATATTTTTGTACCCAAACTGTTATGTTGAATTTGACGCATCGTCTGCTTGCGTCAGACAGGGGGAGGAACTTGCCAGAGGCTGTGATACGGATTTGGATGTAGTGGCTTCCGTGTACGACTATGTGACGGGCAATATCGTTTATGATGATGCAAAAGCGGAAACGGTACAGACAGGCTACACACCTGATCCGGATGATACCCTTGCCACTGGGAAGGGCATCTGTTTTGATTACGCATCTCTGATGTCTTCTATGCTTCGATCACAGCAGATACCGACAAGATTGGAAGTGGGGTATGTGGGAGAACTCTATCATGCCTGGATCAGCTGTTATGTAGAAGAGATCGGATGGGTGGATGATATTATTGAGTTTGATGGCAGCGAGTGGACGATGATGGATCCGACAATGGCTGCAAGCGGAGGCTCGAAAGAAGTGCTGAGACTGAAAGAAGAAAAAGGATATATTGTAAAGTATACGTATTAAAATAAAAAAGGAAAGGGTGAATATTTTTATGGAAGGGACGGAAAAGGGCATCAGGGATATTCTGGAAAGTGCTGTAGGGGAGGGGGCTTCCGATATTTTTATTGTGGCAGGTCTGCCTGTGACCTGGAGGGCAAACGGAAAGATCCATCATATGAATGCAGCAAAACTGATGCCGTTACATACGGAAGGCTATATCAGAGAGATCTATTCTCTGGCCGGCAGACGGAGTGCAGACAGACTGGAAAACTGTGGGGATGATGATTTTTCCTTTGCCCTGCAGGGGCTTTCACGCTTTCGTGTTAATGCCTATAAACAGAGGGGATCCCTGTCGGCAGTAGTGCGTGTGATTACGTTTGATCTGCCGGAACCGGAAGAGATTGGAATTCCGGAGAGGGTCATAGAGTTTGGAAAACTTTCCAAAGGTCTGGTGTTAGTGACCGGCCCGGCCGGAAGCGGTAAATCTACGACTTTAGCCTGTATAGTAAATGAGATCAATAATACACAGGAAAAGCATATTATTACGCTGGAAGATCCGATTGAGTTTCTGCACAGACATAACAAAAGCATTGTCAGCCAGCGGGAGATCAATCTGGATACGGAAAATTATGTGACAGCACTCAGGGCATCACTGCGGCAGAGCCCGGACGTAATTTTGCTGGGAGAGATGAGGGACTATGAGACGATAGAAGTGGCAATGACTGCCGCAGAGACAGGACATCTGGTGATATCTACGCTGCATACGGTGGGGGCCGCGAATACCATCGACAGAATCATTGATGTCTTTCCGGCAAATCAGCAAAGGCAGATTGCGGTACAGCTTTCCATGGTGTTGCAGGGGGTAGTATCACAGCAGCTTGTTCCGGGAATAGATGGCAGACTGCTCCCTGCCTTTGAAATCATGACTGTGAATCCTGCGATCCGGAACATGATCCGTGATAATAAAGTGCCACAGATTGACGGAATTCTTTATTCCTCCAGTAAACCGGAGATGATTTCCATGGATTCCAGTTTGCTGAGGATGTATAGAGAGAAACAAATTACGGCACAGACGGCGCTGGCTTATGCCACAAATCAGGATATGCTTTCCAAGAAGCTGTAGGAGGCGGCAGCATTGAGGACAGAGACGGTTAAAATATCGGATAAAAACAGAAATACCAGAACGATCCGGGATGCTGTAGAAAGAGCAGGGAAAATTCTGAGAGGAGGCGGACTTGTGGCGTTTCCCACGGAAACAGTTTATGGGCTGGGTGGAGATGCACTGAATCCAGAATCAGCAAGAAAAATCTATGCGGCAAAGGGACGTCCTTCGGATAACCCATTGATCGTTCATATCTGCAGATGGGAGGATCTGGCTCCTCTTGTTAAGGAGATTCCGGAAACAGCGGAAAGGCTGGGAAAGGCATTCTGGCCGGGGCCGCTGACAATGATACTGAAAAAGTCGGACATGGTACCAAAGGAGACGACCGGCGGGCTTTCAACGGTTGCAGTGCGAATGCCTTCCGATCGGACAGCGCTCTCACTGATACGGGCGGCAGGTGGTTATGTGGCGGCGCCCAGTGCAAATATTTCAGGCCGGCCCAGTCCAACATTAGCGAAGTATGTGGAAGAAGATTTGAGTGGCAGGGTCGAAATGATTCTGGATGGTGGACAGGCCTGTATCGGCCTGGAGTCTACAATTATAGATCTGACAGAAGAGACGCCAATGATTTTAAGGCCGGGATATATTACGGAGGAGATGCTTTCCGGGATACTGGGAAAAGTGGAGACGGATAAGGGAATTATGCCGGAGAGCAGCGGTATTGCACCGAAAGCGCCGGGGATGAAGTACAGGCACTATGCGCCGAAGGCTGATCTGACGATTGTCAGTGGCGAGGAAGAGGCTGTGGTGAGACGCATCAATGAATTGCTGATGAAAGCAGAAGAAAAAGGACTTCGCAGCGGTGTTATCGCGACAGATGCAACAGTCGGGAGATATCAGGCCACTTTGATAAAAAGCGCAGGGAACAGGCAGAAGGAAGAGGATGCGGCGAGAGAATTGTATCGGATATTGCGGGAATTTGACGAGGAGAAGGCAGATGTGATTTATTCGGAAGCTTTTGATGAAAGCGGTATCGGACAGGCGGTTATGAACAGACTGCTGAAAGCAGCAGGACATCACATCGAGGAAGTTTAAGATTTTGCTTTTAAAATGTTATAGTTTGCGATATACTGAAGACAGCAAAAGATCAATGATAGAAAGGGGACGGTTATGATTGCATTGGCATCAGATCATGGAGGGTATGATCTAAAAGAACGGGTAAAAAAATATCTGGAGGAGAAAGGGCTGGAGTACAGGGACTTTGGATGTGATAATAAAGATTCCTGTGATTATCCGGATTATGTGAAACCGGCGGCGGAATCTGTAGCAGACGGAACCTGTGAGCGGGGGATTGTTATTTGTACTACGGGCATCGGGGTTTCTATCTGTGCCAACAAAATACCGGGTATTCGTTGTGCGCTCTGTGCGGATCCGGTGACGGCGAAACTCACAAGGCTGCATAATGATGCGAATATGTTGTCTATTGGTGCAGGTGTGACAGGGGAGTTTCTGGCGCTTGATATTATAGAAAAGTTTCTTGATACGCCGTTTTCAGGAGAGGAACGTCATAAAAGAAGGATTGGAAAGATTGAGGATTGAATAAAGTGGCGAAGACAATAATAATGGAACATCCGTTGATTCAGCATAAAATCGGCTGGATCAGAAGAAAAGAAACAGGGACAAAAGATTTCAGGGAGACGATTAGCGAAATTGCGATGCTGATGACATATGAAGCGACAAGAAATCTCCAGCTTACTGATGTGGAGATCGAGACACCGATCTGCAGAACGACTGTAAAGGAAATGAAAGGAAAGAAGATGGCCATAGTGCCGATCTTGAGGGCTGGTCTTGGGATGGTGGACGGCGTACTGAAAATGATCCCGGTTGCAAAAGTAGGTCATATTGGTCTTTACAGAGATCCGGAAACACATGAACCGGTAGAGTATTATTGTAAGCTGCCGGCGGACTGTGGAGAGCGAGAAGTTTTTGTGGTGGATCCGATGTTAGCTACCGGCGGTTCTGCGGTGGCGGCGATTCAGATGTTAAAAGAAAAGGGCTGTAAAAAAATACATTTTATGTGCATCATAGCGGCTCCGGAAGGCGTAAAACGGATGCAGAAGGAGCATCCTGATGTGGATCTTTATATCGGTGCACTGGACGAAAAACTGGATGAGCATGCCTATATCGTTCCGGGTCTTGGAGATGCGGGGGATCGGATTTACGGGACGAAATAGCGGGCAGATGTATGGGGGTACGAATGAAACGAACAGATTATATCAGCTGGGATGAGTATTTTATGGGGGTTTCCAGGCTGTCTGGCATGCGTTCGAAGGATCCGGGTACCCAGGTGGGGTGCTGCATTGTCAGCAGTGATCATAAAATTCTTTCGATGGGCTATAACGGACTGCCTATGGGATGCTCGGACGACGAATTTCCCTGGGAAAGAGAAGGGGACATGCTGTCAACAAAGTATGCCTATGTGACCCACAGTGAACTGAACGCTATTTTGAATTTTCGGGGTGGTTCCCTGGAGGGAACGACGCTGTATGTGTCTTTGTTCCCCTGCAATGAGTGTGCAAAGGCAATTATTCAGGCAGGAATAAAAACAGTAATATATGACAGCGACAAATATGATGGTACCCCAGGGAATATTGCATCAAAGAGGCTGTTTGATGCGGCTGGTGTTGTCTATAAGAAGTACGAAGCTACCGGCAGAAGAGTGGAGTTTACGCTGTAAGAAGTTTATCCTGCGCAAACGTACAGCCTGAGTCCGGATCGTGTATGCCTGAGGAGCAGATAAAAATAGCAGAGGAGCACATGCAGAAATCAAACGGAGAGAGGATATGAAAAAGGCGGCTGAAACAGGAAGGCGGATAACGGCATCTTTCCTGGTGGCAGCCCTGGCAGCAGGGCTGTCTTTTTCCGCATATGCAACCAGCGAAACAAGGGAGAAAATTAAGCAGAAAGAGCAGGAGCGGGAGCAGACCCAGGGGCAGCTAAACGAGACAAAAGAAAATATTTCCGGTCTGCAGGGAGAACTCAATACCCTGCAGGGGAAGTTAAACAATCTGAATAACCAGCTTTCCGACGTGAGCGACAGGCTGGCAGTGCTGGAGGAACAGATCAGGGAAAAAGAGCAGGAGATCACGGAGACGCAGGCGGCCCTGGAGGAGGCGAGAGAGAATGCCGACAGCCAGTATGAGGCGATGAAAAGCAGGATCCAGTATGCATATGAGAGGGATGATTATGCGCTTTTGGAGGGAATGCTGGGAATGGACAGCATTTCTGATATGCTGAATTATTATGATTATGTGGCGGCGATCTCAGAATATGATGAGCAGAAACTGAAGGAATTTCGCGCGATCAGAGACCAGATAGACGAGAATGAAAAGAAATTGCAGAAGGAACATGCGGAGCTTGCAGACTATAAGGTGCAGGTAGAGGCGGAGCAGGCGAAAGTCAGCGGTTATATCAGCAGTACTTCCAGTGACATCGCCGAAAATGCGGGAGAGTTGTCCAATGCCCAGGCGGAGGCGGAGGCTTACGAGAAGCGGTTAAAGGAGCAGGATGCTGACCTTGCAGCGCTGAAGAAAAAGCTGGCGGAGGAGCAGGCGATGTCGAGACTGGCATCCCAGTCGGCAAAGCGGGATATTTCCGAGGTCTCTTTTGCAGAAGATGACAGATACCTTCTGGCAAACCTGATCTACTGTGAGGCGGGCGGGGAACCCTATGCCGGCCAGCTGGCGGTAGGCGCGGTAGTGGTGAACCGGGTGCTCAGTTCCGTCTATCCGGATACGGTAACAGGTGTTATATATCAGAACAGACAGTTTTCTCCGGTGGCAAGCGGCCGTCTGGCCATTGCGCTGGCTGAGAACAGAGCCACGCCTGCCTGTTATCAGGCGGCAGATGAAGCTATGTCAGGGGTTACCAATGTGGGGAACTGTGTGTATTTCCGGACGCCGATTGAGGGGCTTACCGGCATATCCATAGGCGGGCATATTTTTTACTGAGGCTGTTTTTAAAATTGTGAGGGCGCCAAAAAAGAGATTGAGAAAAGGGAATGTTCGATGGAAAGGGGGGAACATTCCCTTCTTTGTGTAGAAAAATGTGTCCTGAAATTTGCTGTGTTGCAGCTGACACTGTACGGCGGGCTAAGAGGATCCTATGCCCGCGTATAGACTAAGCTGTGCAGGTCAGGATAAGGTATGCGATGTAGACTGCGAGAAGCGCAAAGCCCTGCCAGCGTTTAAATTTGGAAGTAATGATCATGGGGATCACCGCGATACAGCCGACCAGAAGGCAGGCGGGAAAATCCAGAGCAGCGGAAGAGGCTGCAATGGGAAGAGGTTTTCTGGCAAAGGCCATGCTGACCGGCAAAATCAATGTGAGGTCAATAATGTTTGCCCCGAGAATATTGCCGATAGACAGAGAGGACTGCTTTTTGATAATGGCGGTTATGGTAGTGACAAGTTCCGGCAGAGAGGTGCCCACAGCTACTAAAGTGACGCCAATGATCCGCTCGGAGATACCGATATGTCTCGCCAGTTCGCTGCCGTTATTGACAAGCAGGTTTGCGCCGATCACAATGCCGGCTGCGCCAACGACAAATTTGACTATGTTGGTGATAACGACAGATTTTTCCGTGTCTACTTTGGGCAGGACAGCGGTATTTTCCGCGGCTTTGAGGGCTGCGGTATTTTTATTCATGGAATTCTGGGTGGAGCGGATGTTTTCCACCAGGAAGAGAACAAAAAGCACCAGCAGGACAGTCGAAATGAAAAGGCCGATATTTCCGGTTCTTCCTGATACGACAATGACCAGGGAAGCGCAGAACATCAATATGGATTTGGGGACATAGTCCTTTCTGTTGATGACGCTTGGCATAAAGATCAGAGAGATCGCCATAATCAGGCCGATGTTGGCAGTAACGCTGCCGATGGCATTGCCCACGGCCATATCCACTTTTCCGTCCACAGCGGCGATTACAGAGACAATCATTTCAGGAAGGGTAGTGGCGAGACTGACAACCGTAGCGCCAATTATAACTTTGGGAATACCGCTGACTTCCGCGATCCAGGTGGCCGCATCGACAAAGAAATCTCCACCTTTGACGATAAGCACGATACCAACGAGAAACAGTAGAATTGTGATTGTGAGTTCCATTTGAACCATCCTTTCTGATGCGATAAATTCGCATCAATTAAAATATCAGTAATAAGAAAAACCCATATGCAACAGGAAGCGTATCATAAGATCTTATGACAGATATCTGTTGCACATGAGTCTCGTTGTTTAAGTCAAGCCAGACCGAAAGGCCGCGTATGTTGGCAGGACACGCAGGATGCGCCACTACTCCCTCATTCGGGCAATTTCAATTGTTGATACAGCAGATAGGAACTGTATCAATTGCATATTATATATCATATCTGCAGGGGACTGTCAAGCAGGAAACAGAAAAATTTTTACAGGGGCAGCTGAACCCTGCTGCAGACTGCCGGGCGGCACTGTCAGCTGCGGGAAAATATGCGTTTGTGCTTTTCCAGGGAGAAGAGCAGTACCAGGCCGAGCAGACCGCAGGAGATCACTTCACCGGCTCCCACTGTCAGCATAAACCAGAAGATAGAACCCTCAAACTGATATACGTACGCAAGAATGAAGGGAACGATCAGCGTATTGGAAACAATGGGCGGCAGGGGAGCCAGTATGTGACAGGCAGAAACTTTCTTCTGCGGCTCCTGAGTGTTTTTGGAAACGGCGGCAGCCTGACGGCTCATTTTACCGATGGCATAAGTGCCGAAAGCACCAAGCAGCGTCGCAAGAGAGCCGAAAATAACATCAAGCGGCATACAGCCGGTCAGGATGTTGCTCAGAATGCAACCCACAAAAAGCCCGGGAACGGCAGCCGGCGTAAAAAACGGCAGAATAGTGAGCGCTTCGGAAAAGCGTACCTGAACAGCATAATTTGCTAACCCTAAAGCATTAGCAAGTAATGTGAGTATAACATAGATTGCTGCGATCATGGCAGCCTGAACCAGCATGGCCAGCGAGATGGACGAAGATACCCCTGCAGGGACAGCTTCGCTGTAAGATTGTTTTTTCATATGTATTTGTCTCCTTTAGTTTTGTTTAACGGAACCGTTTGCGGATCCGTTCGTCAGGAAGGTCTCGAACTGACGTTTTGTTTTCGGGAAAGACTGCGTTGCAGAATTTTCCCAAATCCTATTATACAGATAAATGGTGAAATGTCAAGGATCTGCAGGTTCATCTCGAATTTCCTCTTTTTTCAGTTTTTTCCTGGATCCACTGGTAAGCGGTAAGGACGCAGATTGGACGGGAAGTAAGAATAATTTTTTCTGTCTTTATCAGGCAGTTGAGATCATGAGGATGATTAAACAGGCGTTGTTGACGATTTAAAGAATATGGTTGAAACTTCCGGATGTGTCTATCTGAATATCGTAATAAAAAAATCCCAAATAATCAGGATTTTTACTTAAATAATAGCAGCAGGCGAGGGGAATCGAACCCCCCTCCCAAGCTTGGGAAGCTTGTATTCTACCGATGAACTACGCCTGCATATAAAGGATATTTCTTCTGCACAATGTCTATTTTAACAGTACCGGCAAAATTTTGCAAGTATTATTGAAAAAAAAGAAAAGAATGAGAAAAAATAAGTGTCAGCCCGAATAGAGATATCCGGGCTGATGCGGTTTACTTCGCTTTACAGTTCGTCTGCCTTATATCTGGCAATGACGTTCTGGATCCTCTCACTGGGATCGAGCAGATCACTGATGGAAGAATCATGATTCAGTGTATCGATCAGATAGGCGATATATTTGCTCATATCACAGTTGATATACCATTCTCTTTCGAGTAGTTCCGGTGTCTGATAAATCAGATTGGTGGTCAAAACTCTGTTGACAATCCCTTCCTTAAACGCGGCATCAAAACGTTCCAGACCGCCGGTAAAAAGACCAAATGTGGCACAGATAAAAATACGGTTTGCCTTTCGGGCTTTTAATGCCTTTGCCACTTCGATGGCGGATTCTCCGGAGGAGATCATATCATCAATGATGATCATATCCTTGCCCTCCACGCTGGAGCCTAAAAATTCGTGGGCAATGATAGGATTTCTGCCGTTCTCCACGCGGGTATAATCCCGGCGCTTATAAAACATACCAATGTCCAGACCGAGTACATTAGCCATGTAAATGGCTCTTGACATGCCGCCCTCATCAGGGCTGATGATCATCATATGGTCTGTATCCAGAGACAGGCCCTTTACGTTACGCAAAAGTCCTTTAATAAACTGGTAAGCGGGCTGTACTGTTTCAAAACCATGCAGAGGAATGGCATTCTGAACTCTGGCATCATGCGCATCGAAAGTGATGATGTTATCAACTCCCATACTGACAAGTTCCTGAAGCGCAATAGCGCAGTCCAAAGACTCTCTGCTTGTACGTTTGTGCTGTCTGCTCTCATACAGAAAGGGCATGATAACAGTGATTCTTCTGGCTTTTCCACCGACGGCTGAGATGATTCTTTTTAAATTCTGATAGTGGTCATCAGGGGACATATGGTTTTCATGACCACAGAGGCAGTAGGTCATACTGTAATTGCAGACATCCACCATGATATAGAGATCGTCCCCTCTGACGGATTCCCGGATAATACCTTTGGCCTCGCCGGAGCCAAAGCGGGGAATATCCGCACCTAACAGGTAAGTGTCGCGCTGGTAGCCCGCAAAGGCAAGGCTGTCTTTGTGCTCACTCTCACGCTCTGCCCGCCATTTTACGAGATAGTAGTCTACTTTTTCTCCCAGAGTTTTACAGCCTTTTAAGGCAATGACGCCAAGAGAGCCTACGGGGATGGTTTCCAGATTGCGCTTTTCTTCTTTCTTTGCCATAAGAAGTCCTTTCTTAAAATACGGTGAATGGCATCTTTGCAGGCCACTCGTATGTTGATAAGGTGTGCGGTACTCAGGTTTTTTTGCGGATTCTGATATCGGGGCCGGTCAGCAGGCAGATCTCAAAATTGCCGATGATCCGGGAACAGATCCGATCACTGTATTTATGATTTAATTCTTTTAAATCCAGATTGGTAGTGATTAATGTAGATTTTCCAAGTTGTCCCCTTTCATTTAAAAAAGAGAAAAAATAGGAGGTGACGAAGGAACTTTCCAATTCGGTGCCGAGATCATCCACAATAACCAAATCACAATGATACAGGTCATTGCAGAAATTTTCAAGAGCATTTTTATCTTTGCCGAAAACATATCTGGCAAAGGTATCGAACAGTTCCGTGGCACTGAAGTAGATGACGGAATGAGAAGTATCGATCAAAGCTTTGGCAATACAGTTGGAAAGGAATGTCTTGCCGGTGCCTACTGTTCCCATAAATAAAAGATTCTTATAGCATTGGTCGAAAGAGGAGACAAACTCTTTACTGACAGCTACAGCCTTTTTATAATCGGAAAGCGAAGGTTCCGGAAAATAGTCATAGGACAGTGTGTCAAAATTTTCCTGCGCGAGAGTACCGGCAAGATTGCTCTGACGATAGAGAAAATCAATAATTTTCCGCTCGAAACAATGGCATTTTTTCTGACCGATATATCCGGTATCGCGGCAATCAGGACAATCATGGACAGGCTTCAGATAATCTGCCGGATATCCCTTTTCCAGCAAAAAAGCCTCTTTCTTCAGACGAAGAGTCTGCAAAGCCTCTGTGAGAGCCTGTTTTGCACCTTTGTCACCGTCGATCAGGCGTCTGGTGAAGGAGACAGACAGGGAGGCAGCGGCGTCTTCCAGGGCTGCATACTCCGGGTGAAGCGTCCGGATAGTATGCAGCCGCGCCTCTGACATGTGGCGGCTTTTCGTCTGCTTTTCTTCGTATTCACGAATGATGGATTCATATTGTGCGTTTGTTAAAGCCAAGTTTGTTCTCCTGCTAGTTAATTTTTACTTTTTGTAATAGTTCATCATAATCATACTGATTCTGATGAAACTGGTGAAAGGAATTCGCGGAAGGCGCAGAGCGCGCTGGACGCAGAGCCTTTTTTTTCTGAAAAGCAGCATCAGCGTCCCTGATATCCTGTATCGTATTTACATGATTTTCCCGCCAGTTTTGGAGAATGCCGTCCGTGTATTCAAAACGGTGCTTGTCCGTGGCAACCGCACAGCGTTCGCAGGCTTCCAGGACGATATCCGGTGTGAAAGCGTATTCCTGAAACCATTTCTGAATATAGGAAGCTTCTTTTTTGGTGGGGGCACCGGTCCTGCCAAGCGCATTCATAACAGTATAGATATTTTTATCATATTTTACTGCATAGGCAGCCGCATCTTCCGGTGTGGCAACTCCAGCTTCAGCCCAACTGATCGCAACTTTCTCGATATAACGGAAATCTTTCTTCCCCCGATCCACACAATACTGTATCAGGTAATCGATCAGGTCTGAACTGAATTTTAAAATATCTGTCATAAAGATGATGGAGCGAATATTTTCTGTGCTGAGTGGTTTCCCCAGATATTGTTCTGTGATAAAAACGAGTTCTGCAGTTTTTTCCCGCTGCTTGAATGCTTTTATCTGATCTAAAGTGATAACACTTTTGTCATATGAAGGAGCATCGACGGCAGAAGAAGCCTTGGCTGTTCCGGGAGAGGAAAATATCGCTGTGGCCAGTGGTGCTGCAGGCGGTGTCAATGTCTGTACGGAAGCTGGTATTGGAACGACGTCGGCAGGCCTGGAGTCAAGATTTTCAAGACGGATACCAGCCAGTTTTCCGGCTTCATCATAAAGCAGGGAGATGACATGTTTTTTATCCCAGTACTGCAGTGCGCGAAGGATATCTTTTTCCGTATAGTTAAAACGGTCAGCGATCGCCGAAACAGCGGTAGACAGACCGGTACCCGCACATCTGAGCAGATAGAGATAGATCTTCATCTGTGCATCGTTGGCATCCTTCATATATTCATCGATAAAACGATTAGAGAGCATAGTCATGCCCGCATGAGAGTCCTGAGAAACTGTCAAGCTGTTCATTTTATATCATCCCCTGAATTTCTATTTCCAAAACTGGAATGATTATAGCATAGTGGCACTGCAAAAGATATAGACAAAATGGCGAAAACAAAAGTAAATTTCGGGACAGAACAGAGAGCATGCTTTATGTGAATAGTGTGGAAAATGTGGATAACATCGGAGTACTGTCTGCTCTTTGAATAAAAAGCCTGTTAAATACTGCAAAAAAGCCGGTAGAAAAATTTTTAGCCAAAATAAAATATCCACAATTCTTTTGAGGCAGCATAGCGGCAAAAAATTGTGGATATGTGGAAAAGTCTATATGCCAAGAAGATTTTCCCCGATTTTATGGACATCTCCCGCCCCCATAGTTATCAACAGATCCCCGGCTGTGCAATTTTCCAAAAGAAAATTTTCAATTTCATCAAAGGAAGGGAAATAATGGCAATCCCCCCCTCTTTCTTTAATTTCATGCTGGAGATCCTGGGAGGAGATCCCTAATGTATCTGTCTCACGGGCGGCATAAATATCAGCGAGTACAATATGTTCCGCAGTGGAAAGTACTTCGGCAAAATCGTTCAGGAAAGACTTTGTGCGGCTGTATGTATGGGGTTGGAAGACACACCACAGTCTTTTGTGAGGATACTGTGCCGCCGCTGAAAGGGTTGCCTTTATTTCAGCAGGATGATGGGCATAGTCATCAATCACGGTGACACCTCCGATCTCTCCTTTGTAATCAAAACGCCTGTCAGTGCCTTTGAAATTTGCGAGAACCTGACAGATAATTTCCGTTTTAAGGCCGAACCTGTGAGCAAGAGCGATTGCCGGCAGGGCGTTGGTTATGTTATGATCACCGGGCAGGCCCAGGGTTACAGGAAGCGCAAAGTCTTCCGGACCATGGCAGATGAAGGAAGGTCTTCCCATATTATCATAGGAAAGATCAGTGGGATAATAGTCTGCGCCTTCATGCATGTCAAAGGTGATGATGGGGCAGGAAATTCCCTCTGTCAGTTCTTTATAATTTTCAATCCCGCTGTTAATGATGAGCAATCCATTCTCCGGCATAAGTTTTGCAAAGGCATGAAAAGAGTTGCGGATATCTGCCAGATCTTTAAAAAAGTCCAGATGATCTTCCTGTATATTCAGAATAATGCCCACTTTCGGAAAAAAGCTCAAAAAGCTGTTAGTATACTCACAGGCTTCAGTGACAAAGTAATCGGAGGAACCGACTCTGTAATTACCGCCAATGGATTTTAAGATACCTCCGATAGATAAGGTGGGGTCGGTATTTGCCTGCAGCAGAATGTCGGAGATCATAGCGGTAGTAGTGGTTTTGCCGTGGGTTCCGCTGACAGCAATGGAGGTTTTATACTGGCGCATCATCTGCCCTAACAGCTGTGCCCGGGTGAGGGATGCTATTCCCTTTTCCTGCACGGCAAGAAATTCAGGATTGTCGGGGTGAATGGCGCTGGTATAAACGACCAGATCAATATTATCGGTAATATTCTCACGCCTTTGACCATATTGGATGAGAGCCCCTTTTTCGGCAAGCATTTCGGTCAGGGGAGAACGCTGGTTATCAGAACCTGAAACGTGAAAACCTTCTGACAGGAGTATTTCCGCTAATCCACTCATGCTGATACCGCCTATGCCGATAAAATGAACGTGTATTGGTTGGTTAAAATGAATCTGATACATGACATGCCTTCCTTATTCTATATTGTAATTGAGGGGTAACCCCGCGATCCCATGCTTTGCGCATATGCGAATGACTGCACCGGGCGTTTTTCTGCTGACAGTATTAAGCTTTATTATATTATATATCTTAACCCTGAAATCGTACACCATCAAGGCGAAAAAGAAAAGAAAAAAGGAGAAAAAAATAGAAAATATGTAAAAAACATAAAAAAGCAGTACGGATTTGAGGGGAACAATGAATAATAGTTACAAAAAACAAAACCATTTTTTGGATTTATTATTCACTTTTGAATAAGCTTGTGCTATACTAAGGTGGAGAAATTCAACATTCTGTAAAATATTGAGGTGATGCTATGATTAAAAAAGAAATGATTGCCATGCTCTTGGCAGGTGGTCAGGGAAGCCGGCTCGGCATTCTGACTTCGAAAGTTGCAAAACCCGCAGTTGCGTTTGGGGGGAAGTACAGAATTATTGATTTTCCGTTGAGCAACTGCATCAATTCCGGCATTGATACCGTAGGGGTACTGACGCAGTATCAGCCGCTTAGGCTGAATACCCATATCGGGATCGGTATTCCCTGGGATCTGGACAGAAATATTGGTGGCGTGACCGTACTTCCGCCCTATGAAAAAATTGAGAGTACGGAGTGGTATACGGGAACTGCAAATGCAATTCTCCAGAACATAGAATATATGGATGGCTATAATCCGGAATATGTGCTGATTCTTTCAGGTGATCATATTTATAAGATGGATTATGAAGCGATGCTGGATTTCCATAAAGTAAACAAAGCGGATGTGACGATCGCGGTTATGCCTGTTCCCTGGGAGGAAGCCAGTCGTTTCGGTATTATGATCACAGATGAGGAGAAAAAGATCGTTGATTTTGAAGAAAAACCGGCAAAGCCCCGCAGTAATCTTGCATCTATGGGAATTTACATATTCAGCTGGAAGACACTCAGAGAAGCGCTGTTAAAGAATGCGGAACAGCCACATCTTGATTTCGGCAAGCATGTGATTCCGTACTGCAAGGATAATGACTATCCGCTGTATGCTTATGAGTTTAATGGCTACTGGAAAGATGTGGGAACACTGCACTCTTACTGGGAAGCAAATATGGAACTGATCGATATCGTGCCGGAGTTCAATCTGTATGAAGAATACTGGAAGATCTATACGAAATCCGATGCTCTGCCGCCTCAGTATTTCTCCGAAGACAGTGAAGTGGAAAGAAGTATCATCGGTGAGGGTACGGAGATCTACGGCAAGGTGTATAATTCGGTGATTGGCTGTAATGTAGTGATTGGGGCCGGTACTGTGGTGCGGGATTCCATTATTATGAACGATACGAAGATAGGCCATAGCGGAGAACTGAATAAAGTGATTATCGCGGAGAACGTAATGATCGGAGACCGGGTCAAGATGGGTATCGGCGAAGAAAAGGACAATGAGACCGATCCGCATATCTACAACCATGGATTGTGTACGATAGGTGAAAGGAGTGTCATTCCAAATGATGTGACGATTGGAAAGAATATCTGCATCGGTGGCGTGACGAAACAGGAGGATTATCCTGATTTATATCTTCCCAGCGGAAGAACAATGATCAAAGCAGGGCAGTAAGCGGGAAAGGAGTATAATTCTACATGAGAGCGATAGGAATTATTTTAGCAGGCGGTACGAACCACAAGCTTGGCGCGTTGTCGGAAAAGCGGGCGGTGGGTGCCATGCCGATAGCAGGCAGTTACAGGGCGATCGACTTTGCACTGAGCAGTATGGCAAATTCCCGCATCCAGAAAGTGGGAGTGTTTACACAGTATAATGCGGGGAGCCTGAATGAACATCTGAGTTCTTCCAAATGGTGGGATTTCGGGAGAAAACAGGGGGGCTTATATGTATTTACGCCTACGATTACTGCTGATAACGGGTTCTGGTACAGAGGAACGGCAGATGCTATTAACCAGAATATCAGCTTTTTGAAGAACAGCCATGAGCCTTATGTCATTATTGCTTCAGCAGATTGCGTTTATAAGATTGACTTTAACAAACTTTTAGAATATCATATTAGTAAGAAGGCAGATATTACAGTAGTATGTAAGGACATGCCGGAGGATACGAACTTCGAGCGTTACGGTACGGTAAAGATGAATGAGGAGAGCCGGATCGAGGATTTTGAAGAGAAACCGTTACTTGCAAGATCCAATACGATCTCCTGCGGTATCTATGTTATCAGAAGGCGTCAGCTCATTGATCTGATCGAACGGAGCGTAGAAGAGGAAAGATATGATTTTGTAAGAGATATTCTGATACGTTATAAAGGCATGAAGCATATATACGGTTATAAGATTAAAGATTACTGGCGCAATATAGCCGGCGTAGAAGATTATTTCGACACAAATATGGATTTCCTGAAACCGGATATCAGAAAATACTTTTTCAGAGAATATCCAGACATCTACTCAAAAGTAGATGACCAGCCACCTGCAAAATATAATGTGGGAGCAAGAATTAAAAACAGCCTGGTCGCGAGCGGCTGTATTGTCAATGGAACGGTGGAAAATTCCATTGTATTTAAAGAAGCATACATTGGCAATAACTGTTGTATCAAAAATTCCATTATTCTTAATGATGTGTATATCGGAGATAATACATACATTGAGAACTGCATCGTGGAAAGCAGAGGCACGATGAAAGCAAATTCATACTACAAAGGAGAAGACGGAATAAAAATAGTGGTGGAAAGAAACGACAGATATGTCATGTAGATAAGGTCCTGTGACAAAACCATAAGCCCTTGGTGAAAGTCACAAATAAGAAAAGGGGTCGAGGCTATGCAGATAACAGATGTAAGAGTACGAAAGATCACAAAAGAGGGAAGGATGAAGGCGATTGTTTCTATCACCCTGGACAACGAATTTGCGATTCATGACATCAAGATTATCGAGGGCGAAAAGGGACTGTTCATCGCTATGCCAAGCAAAAAGTCAGCCGATGGCGAGTATAGAGACATTGCACATCCCATTAACTCGGACACAAGAGAAAAGATCCAATCCATTATTTTAGAAGGATATGAGAAAGCACTGCTGGAGCCAGACTTTGAAGAGATGACAGAATAGATCCAAGAGGAAATGACATAAGAAAAATCCACTACAGATGAATTGGAAAAAGAAGCCGCATCATTGTGGCTTCTTTTGTGTGCCCGGAGTTTTTCGGGCGGATGCCCGGCTTCCTACCCGCAGGGCTTACTGTAAAAGAATTTACTTGTGAAATGCGGCCAGGTTTGATAGAATGGGGGAGATTCAGGGAAGCAGAGGGAGAAGCGACCGGATGTTTGGACTTTGGAAGAAGAGAAAAGACGACTGGGAAAGGGGAGGCGGAAAAGTGTACTGTATTGTCGGGTTGGGAAATCCGGAAAAAAAGTATGAAAATACAAGGCATAATATCGGCTTTGATGTGATAGATGCGTTAGCAGAAAAATATAGTATAGCAGTGAGAGAGAGGGGATTTAAGGCGCTGTTCGGCAAGGGCGTGATCGAGGGGCAGAGGGTGCTTCTTGTGAAACCTCAGACCTATATGAATTTAAGCGGCGAGAGTGTGCGGGAAATTACGGATTACTATAAGATGGACGCGGAGGAGGACCTGATCGTTATCTCGGATGATATCTCACTGGAAGTCGGCAGGATCCGGATCCGGAAGCGGGGGAGCGCCGGGGGACATAACGGGTTGAAGAATATCATAAAACATCTGGGGACGGAACAGTTTATGCGGATCCGGATGGGCGTCGGGGAGAAGCCGGAGGAATGGGATCTGGTGGACTATGTGCTGGGACACTTTCCGAAGGAAGAGCGGGAGAAGATGGATCAGGGGATGAAGGATGCCGTGGCCGCTGTTGGAATTATGGTGACGGAAGGGCCGGATAAGGCGATGAATGTCTATAATAAGAAAAAAGCGAAGAAGCCTGCCGCTGCGGAACCCGGAGAGCGGACGGAGACAGTTTCTGCCGATGTGCATCAAAGAAAAGCAGACGCGGGAAGAACTGTGGAAAGCGGCATGCATATAACAGCAGATACAGATACAGAACGTGATGTGCATAAAATGGCAGAGAAAAGTTCAAAAGAGAAGGAAGATAAGACGGCAGACAGGGATTAAAAAATGGCGATATGTGTAAAACGGCACGGGAGTGAGGAGTAAGATGGAAGCACTGAGAGCGCCTCTGCGGGAGCTGGGGGAGTTTGAGGAAATACAGAAAAAACTGAATAGGAAAGAACCTGTCTGTCTGGGGCTCTCAGGCTGTGTGGATTCTCAGAAGTTACACATGATATTCGGGCTGGGAGAAGGGTTTCGCTATAAACTGATCATCACCTACAGCGATCAGCGCATGCGGGAGATTTATGAGGACTATAAGTTTTATGACAGGAATGTCTGCATGTATCCGGCCAAGGATCTGATCTTTTTCCAGGCGGATATTCACGGCAACCAGCTTGTGACCGAGCGTTGGAAAGTGCTGCGGCGCCTGCTGGAGGGCGCGCCTCTGACCATTGTGACGACGCTTGACAGTCTGATGGAGCCCCGGATCCCCCTGGAACAGGTAAAGAAAGATATTGTGCACATAAACAGTGCAGGCCAGGTTCAGGAGAGGGAACTGGCGGGGAAACTCGTAAAGCTGGGATATGAAAAGGCTTATCAGGTGGAAGCGCCGGGACAGTTTTCTGTCCGCGGTGGTATTGTGGACGTATTTGATCTGACGGAGGAGAATCCTTACAGGATCGAGCTGTGGGGGGAGGATGTGGACTCCATCCGCAGTTTTGATGTGCTCAGCCAGCGGTCCATCGAGAAACTGGACAGTGTGGATATCTATCCGGCCACCGAGATGATCCTCTCGAAAGATGAACGGGCGAGAGGCATGAAGCTGATCGGAGCGGAGGCGAAAAAGCAGGAGGAAACGCTGCGCGGCCAGGGGAAGATCGAGGAGGCCGCAAGACTCCACAGGCAGATCGGAGAGCTGCGGGAGGAAGTGCTGGAGCTGGAGACGAAAGTGAATCTGGAATCCTATGTGCGGTACTTTTATGAGGAACTGGGCTCTTTTCTCGGCGGTTTTGATAAGAAGGAATGCTGCATTTTTCTGGACGAACCCGTGCGGATCGGAGAACACGCGGAGGCGGTGGAGCTGGAATTTCGGGAGAGCATGTCTCACAGGCTGGAGAAGGGGTACCTTCTGCCCGGCCAGATGACGCTTTTATACGGCAGGGCGGAGACGGCGGCAAAGCTGTTGGATTATCCGGTGGTAACCATCGCTTCCCTGGATATGAAAAATCCGTTTATGAAGCCGGATAGAAAGTTCGACTTTTCGGCAAAGAACGTATCCCCCTATAATAACAGTTTTGAGACACTGGTGAAGGATCTGAGGCACTATAAGAAAAACGGCTACAGGGTGCTGCTGCTGTCCGGCTCCCGCACCCGGGCAAAGCGGCTTGCGGAGGATCTTGGAGTGTACGGTCTGACCGCTTTCTATACGGAGAATCCGGAAAGGGAGATACAGCCCGGCGAGATCATGACCTTTTACGGCCGGGTGTTAAAAGGCTTTGAATATCCGATGCTTAAGTTTGTGGTCATCTCGGAGAGCGATATTTTCGGCGCAGAAAAAAAGAAAAAGAAGCGGACGAAGAAATACGAGGGCCAGAAGATACAGGATTTTGCCGACCTGAAGGTGGGCGATTTTGTGGTGCATGAAAATCACGGCATGGGGATCTATAAGGGCATCGAGAAGGTGGAGATGGACCATGTGGTGAAAGATTATATGAAGATCGAATACGCCGGGGGAGGGAACCTCTATGTGCTGGCGACGAATCTGGGGGTGATTCAGAAGTATGCCTCTGCAGATGCGAAGAAACCGAAACTCAATAAACTGGGTACCCAGGAATGGAATAAGACCAGAGCGAAGACAAAGACGGCGGTGGACGAGGTGGCGAAGGACCTGGTGGAGTTGTATGCGGCGAGGCAGAGTCAGTCGGGCTATCAGTTCGGACCGGACACGCCCTGGCAGCAGGAGTTTGAGGAACTGTTTCCCTTTGAGGAGACGGAGGATCAGTTATCGGCCATCGCGGCGGCAAAGGCCGACATGGAGAGCAAAAAAATCATGGACAGACTGGTCTGCGGCGATGTAGGTTACGGCAAGACGGAGATCGCTATCCGGGCGGCCTTCAAGGCGGTGCAGGAGAACAAGCAGGTGGCCTTCCTGGTGCCCACCACGATTCTGGCGCAGCAGCATTACAACACCTTTGTGCAGCGGATGAAGGACTATCCGGTGCAGATCGCGCTTCTGTCAAGATTCCGCAGCGCCGCGGAGCAGAAAAAAACGATACAGGATCTGAAAAAGGGCATGGTGGATATCGTGATCGGCACACACCGGATGCTCTCGGCGGATGTGGGGTTTCAGGATCTGGGGCTTTTAATCATCGATGAGGAACAGCGTTTCGGAGTGAGCCACAAGGAGAAGATCAAAAAGCTGCGGGAATCCGTGGATGTGCTGACGCTGACGGCCACGCCGATCCCGAGGACGCTTCATATGAGCCTGATCGGGATTCGGGACATGAGCGTGCTGGAGGAGGCGCCCGGGGACAGAATGCCGGTGCAGACCTTTGTCTGCGAGTATAACGAGGAGATGGTCAGGGAAGCCATCGTGCGTGAAATATCCCGGGGCGGACAGGTGTACTACCTTTATAACAGAGTCAACAATATCGCGGATGTGGCGGCAGCCGTGCAGGCGCTTGTGCCGGAGGCGGATGTGGCGTTCGCTCACGGGCAGATGAAGGAGAGCGAGCTGGAGCGGATCATGTTCGACTTTATTAACGGGGAGATCGATGTGCTGATCTCCACCACGATCATCGAGACGGGGCTGGATATCCCCAACGCCAACACGATCATTATCCATGATTCGGACAATATGGGATTGTCCCAGCTCTACCAGCTGCGGGGCAGAGTGGGGCGCAGCAACCGGAATGCGTATGCCTTTTTAATGTACCGCAGGGACAAGGTGCTGCGGGAGGTGGCGGAGAAGAGGCTTTCGGCCATCAAAGAGTTCACGGATCTGGGCAGCGGCTTTAAGATCGCCATGCGGGATCTGGAGATCCGGGGCGCGGGGAACCTGCTCGGGAAAAAGCAGCACGGCCATATGGCGGCGGTGGGATACGATCTGTATTGCAGGATGTTAAACGAAGCTGTGCGGCATCTGAAAGGCGAGGAGCTGGAGGAATCCTTCAACACGGCGGTGGAGCTGGATGTGGACGCCTATATTCCGCCTTCCTATATTATGAATGAATATCAGAAACTGGATATCTACAAGCGGGTGGCGGGGATCGAAACCCAGGCGGAATGTGAGGATATGAAGGAGGAGCTTCTCGACAGGTTCGGGGAGATACCGAAGTCCGTGGACAATCTGCTGCGGGTGGCGATGATCCGGATGCAGGCCCACAAGCTGTATATCACGGAAGTGAAAGGCAAAAATGAGGTGCTAAAGTTTACGATGAAACAGGATGCGAAGATCAGGGTGGAAGGAATCGGAGATCTGATCGTGAACAGTGTTACCGGCCTGCGCTTTTCTTCAAAAGGGACGCCTTACTTTGAGGCGCGTTATCGCAGGTGCGGCATGGTGGAGCGGGATGAGGAAAATTTGCTGGTGCTGACGGAGAATGCGCTGGAGGAGATGGAAAAATATTTGCTGTAAAACAGCGGGCAAAGCCTGCATAATGAGTTTAGCGGCGCAAAGCTCCGGAGACAGAAACGCTGATTGAGTAAAGCTTTGATGAAATAGACGGAGGTGTCCCGATTATGGGACACCTCTTTTGTTACACTTCCTTCATAAAAGAAAAAACGGCATTTGCAGACAGATTTACGGACTGACAGGCGAATGCAAAAATAGAATGGAGGAAAAAGTATGAAGGGATTTACGACATCGACGGGTTATATGGGATGGGTGGAGGACAGATATATTCTGTTCGCATCGGAGTATGACTACAGGGAGTATATGGAAGAGTAAAAGGCATGCAAATTACGGCTGAAATGCCTTCCGGAATACGACTTTTAAAACTTGTCCTTGAAAAAAGTAGGAGAATCACTTATACTATATGAGTAATGCAATAGGATATTCCGCCTGCAACAGGCGGAGCCATACGAAATAGGAGGAAATATATTTATGAAGAAGAAATTACTTTCGATTCTTCTCGTGTGCGCGATGGCAGTTGCCACGACAGCATGCGGCGGCAATGCCGAAGAGCCTGCAGCACCGGCTGAGACGGAGGCACCGGCAGAAGAGACAGAGGCGCCCGCAGAGGATGCTGGGGGGGCAGCTGAGGAGCAGGAAGCAGAAGCGCCTGCAAGTGCAGAAGGAAAGATTGCTATGATTACCGACTCCGGTGATATCACAGACGAATCTTTCAACCAGATCACATGGGAAACCGTGATGGCTTATGGCGATACCAATGGGATTGAATATGAGTATTATAAACCGGCGGAGGATACGGACGAAGAGCGGATTAACGCTATCGATCTTGCAATCGCTGAAGGCGCTACCGTAGTTGTAATGCCGGGTTATCTGTTTGGCCCTGCGATTGCTGAGGAACAGGATCTCTATCCGGAAGTTACTTTTATTGCGGTTGATGTTACGGAAGGCGATATTGTGAATCTTGCCGGCGAACAGGTGCCTCTTGGCAGCAACGTTTACGTATGCAGTTTCCAGGAAGAGCAGGCAGGTTATCTGGCAGGTTATGCCGCTGTAAAAGATGGTTATACAGATCTTGGCTTCTTGGGCGGTATTGCGGTTCCGGCTGTTATCCGTTACGGATTTGGTTACGTGCAGGGGATCGACGCTGCAGCGGAAGAGATGGGCGTTGATGTAAACGTAAAGTATTATTATGGCGGTCAGTTCTATGGTGATGATACCATTACGGCACGTATGGAAGGATGGTATTCCGCTGGTACAGAAGTTGTATTTGCCTGCGGCGGCGGTATCTATACCTCGGCAGTTGATGCAGCACAGGAGCATGACGGAAAAGTGATCGGCGTCGATGTAGATCAGCGTCCGATTATTGGAGAACGCTGTGTAACATCTGCAATGAAAGGACTTGGCAGCGCTGTTACTTATGCGCTGGATGCTTATTTTGGCGGCAATTTTGCATCCATTGGCGGTACGGCGGCACAGCTTGGCCTGACACAGGGAGATTACCTTGGACTGCCTACGGAGGATGCTTCCTGGGGATTTGAAACCTTCACAAAGGATGAGTATGAAACAGTTCTTTCCGGCATCAAGGATGGCACCATTTCCATTTCTGCTGATACGGAGAATGCACCTGCAGTTGGTTCTCATACAACAGTTGATTATATAGAATAAAAACTGCAGAATAATATAATTTTTCAGAGGAGGAGAAAAGAGTTTCTCTTCCTCTTTTTTTAAAAAATAAAAATTTTATGCTTCTTTACAGGAGAAAAGATGATATACTGAAATTGATATACAATAAAGAAGAAGGGAAGCGGGTATATGGAGAACAACTACATAATCGAGATGTTGAACATCACAAAAGAATTCCCGGGTATCAGGGCAAATGATAACATCACCCTGCAGTTGAAAAAGGGGGAGATTCATGCGCTGCTTGGGGAAAACGGAGCCGGAAAGTCCACCCTTATGAGTATTCTTTTCGGGCTTTATCAGCCGACTTCCGGCGTCATTAAGAAAAATGGGAAAGAGGTTAAGATCAATACGCCGAATGATGCAAACGATCTGAATATTGGTATGGTGCATCAGCATTTTAAATTGGTAGAATGCTTTTCTGTTCTGGATAACATTATTCTGGGCGTGGAGCCATCGAAGGGACTTTTTCTGGAAAAGAAGGGGGCGAGGGAAAAAGTTCTGCAGTTAAGTGATAAGTATGGCCTTAAAGTAGACCCGGATGCGTTGATTTCGGATATCACCGTAGGTATGCAGCAGCGTACAGAAATTTTAAAGATGTTATATCGCGATAACGAGGTGCTGATTTTTGATGAGCCTACGGCTGTGCTTACGCCGCAGGAGATAACCGAACTGATGAAAATCATGAAAAATCTGGCGAAAGAGGGAAAATCTATCCTGTTTATTACCCACAAACTGAATGAGATCATGGAGGTGGCCGACCGCTGTACCATCCTGCAAAAGGGGCGTTATATCGGTACGGTGGATATTGATAAAACAAACAGGGAAGAACTTTCCCGAATGATGGTGGGCAGAAATGTAAATTTTTCCGTAGAAAAAAAGCCGGCAAAGCCGGGCGAAACTGTTTTAAAAGTGGAGCATATGACTGTTCCCAGCAAAGCGCATGACAATAATGCGGTGAAAGATATTTCTTTCAATGTGCGTCGTGGCGAAATTGTCTGTATTGCAGGTATTGACGGGAATGGTCAGTCGGAATTTGTACAGGGGCTTACCGGACTGGAAAAAATTACCTCCGGCAAGCTGATTTTTAATGGCAGAGATATTGCCAAAGCATCTATCCGCGACCGTTCCAAATGCGGTATGAGCCATATCCCGGAAGACCGGCACAAACACGGGCTTGTATTAGACTATTCTCTGGAACAGAATATGGTGCTGCAGAGATACTGGCAGCCGGAATTTCAGAAAGGCGGATTTATTAAGTCAAAAGCTGTAAGAGAATATTCGGATCGACTGATAGAGGAATATGATGTGAGAAGCGGCCAGGGATCGATCACGATTGCCAGAAGTATGTCAGGCGGCAATCAGCAGAAAGCAATTATTGCCAGAGAAATCGACAAGGATCCGGATCTTTTAGTGGCAGTACAGCCTACCAGGGGCCTGGATGTGGGAGCTATTGAGTTTATTCATAAACAGCTTGTGGCGCAGAGGGATCAGGGAAAGGCGGTACTTCTGGTTTCACTGGAACTGGATGAGGTGATGGATGTCTCCGACCGTATTCTTGTTATGTACGAGGGGGAGATCGTAGGGCAGTTAGATCCGAAGAAGATAACTGTAGAGGAACTGGGACTGTATATGGCCGGGGCAAAGAGAGACACTGTCCCAGCAGAAGTATAAATTTATGGAAGGATGGAGGGGTAAAAGAATATGAAGGAAAAGACAAAAGATGGTATCCTGTCCATAGTGGCCTCCGCTATATGTATTGTAATCGGCCTTTTGGTGGGACTGATCATTTTGTACTGTATTAATGCAGAGAATGCTTTGGACGGATTTATGCGGATTATCAAGGGCGGTTTTTATCTGATGCCGAAAGGGATGGGAAGTGAAATTACCCAGACTGCGCCGCTTATTATGACCGGGCTTTCGGTGGCTTTTGCTTTTAAGACAGGTCTGTTCAATATCGGCGCTGCGGGACAGTATACGGTGGGAATTTTTGGGGCGCTTTTTTGTGCCATTGTTTTACATCTGCCCTGGTATGTATGTCTTCTGGCTTCCATGGTATGCGGAGCGATTTGGGGAGCATTGCCCGGTATTTTTAAGGCTTATTACAATGTGAATGAGGTGATCACAGCGATTATGTTTAACTGGGTGGGGCTTTATCTGGTCAATGAACTGATGTATACCGGAATTCCCGGGATGTATGACCAGAAGACAACCCGTACCTATAAGCTGAGTTCTGTCTCTCCGGAGTCACTCATTCCGAACGGCGGGTTGAATACGCTTTTTAAAACAAACTCCACGACGATTGCTATTTTCATTGCGATCCTGTTCGCCGTATTGATGTATATTATTCTGAATAAGACAACTTTTGGCTATGAACTGAAAGCATGCGGCTTTAACAGGGATGCGGCAAAGTACGGAGGCATCAATGAAAAACGAAGCATTGTGCTTTCCATGACGATTGCAGGCGCACTCGCGGGAGCCGGTGCAGGCCTTTACTTTCTTTCGGGAGGATCAGAATGGAACCCGCAGGTGGCCACGGCGCTTCCGGCTATCGGTTTTAATGGTATTCCAATAGCGCTTTTAGCTATGAGTAATCCGCTGGGTGTTATTTTTGCCGCGTTTTTTGTAGCGCATATTTCTGTAGGCGGTGCATATCTGCCTACTAAATATTATCAGCCGGAAATTGCAGATCTGATCGTGGCAGTTATTATTTACCTGTGTGCGTTTGTGACATTATTTAAAGGGATCATCCTGAAGGCGCTTACAAAAAAGAAGGTGCAGGGAGAGGATGAGAGCAGGACCACCGGAAAGGAGGATGAAAAGTAATGTTTCTTCTGATTAAATTTACATTATTATATGCAGTTGTTCTGATGCTGGTAGCAATGGGCGGCATGTTTTCGGAGCGGAGCGGTGTTATCAATATTGCGCTGGAAGGAATTATGGCGATCGGTGGGCTTGCCGGTGTATTTGTGCTGGCTTTGTGCGGAGATTTGCCGGCGCCGGCACTGGTAGCGTTGTCTATCCTGGCGAGTATGGTGGCCGGCATGGTTTATTCCCTGCTTCTCGGGTTTTCCGCGATTACCCTGAAGGCGGATCAGACCATTGGAGGTACGGCATTGAACATGCTCTCAACGGCAATAGCAATTGTCATGGTAAAAGCTTTTAATAATTCTTCCAATTCGGGCAATGGTGCAGCTTCTGCAAAACTGAATTACAGTAATGACGCATTTATTTACAGAGTGGGTCCTTTCACGATCAATATCTTTCTTTTTATCGGTATTATTCTGCTGATATGCAGTTATATATTTCTGTTTAAGACGAAATGGGGGTTAAGACTGCGTTCCTGCGGAGAGCATCCTCAGGCGGCGGACTCCGTAGGTATCAATGTATACCAGTGGAGGTATATCGGAGTGATCATTTCCGGTGCCCTGGGTGGTATCGGAGGTTTTGCGTATATTGTTCCTTCTGTTACGACCTGGAATTTTGAAGTCGGTGTGGCAGGAGCCGGTTTCCTTGCTCTCGCGGTAATGATTTTCGGACAGTGGAAGCCGTTTCATATTGCGGGAGCGGCGGTGTTCTTTGCAGTATTCCGTTCTCTGGCAAATATTGCGGATTCAACTGCGCTTGCGAGCCTGGGATGGTCCAATAATATTTACAGAATGATGCCGTTCATCGCTTCCATGATTATACTGGCGTTTACATCAAAGAATTCTCATGCGCCGAAGGCGGAGGGGGTTCCTTATGATAAGGGAGCAAGATAAAGAGTGATACAGAGGATTAGTCTGGTAACAGATCAGCCTGTACTTAAAAAAGAAGGACAGAGAGAGTAGAATAATGGCAAAATTATATTTCAGGCACGGTGCCATGGGCAGTTCCAAGACAGCCAATGCTCTGATGGTGGAATACAATTATTATGAAAGAGGCAAAAGGGCGCTTTTGCTGAAACCAAAGTTAGATAGCAGAGACGGTGAAAAGGTGATAAAGAGCCGTATGGGACTGGAAAAGGAGTGCCGTTTTGTAGAAGAACTCATGGAGATGAGCGATGAGGAGATCGGCGCTTATGATTGTGTTATTGTAGATGAAGCACAGTTCTGTAAAAAGGCTGAAATTGAATGTTTTGTTCATGTGGTGGATGATCTGAATATTCCGGTGATCTGCTACGGGCTGCGGACGGACTTCAGAAGAGAGCCTTTTGAAGGTTCAATATGGCTTCTCGCATGGGCTGACGTGATCGAAGAGTTAAAGACTGTCTGCTGGTGCGGGCAGGGGGCATCGTGCAATACGAGATTTAATGAAAAGGGAGAGATTATCAGGGACGGAGAGCAGATATGCCTTGGAGCTGATGACAAGTATGTGGCACTTTGCAGGAAGCATTATAAAGAAGGTAAACTGGCACCATAAAATAAAAACAGGAGTAATTACTGATTTTATCTGACAAAAAATTTAAGTGATATATATTGAATACAGTGGCGGATTTCGGAAAAGATAAATAAAAACGGAGGAAATTTACATGGATCAGAAAGCAATGTTTAAGCTCAGCTATGGGCTGTTTGTCCTGACGGCGCAGGAGAATGGATTTGATAATGGATGTATCATCAATACGGTGATGCAGGTGACGAGCACGCCGAACCGGATCTCGATTACGGTAAATAAGCAGAATAGGACCCATGATATGGTGAAGGCGACGGGGCTGTTCAATGTGTCTGTGCTGGCGGAGGATGCGTCCTTTGATACGTTTAAGCATTTCGGCTTCCAGAGCGGAAAAAATGTGGACAAGTTTGCGGATTACGGTCCAAAGGAGCGCAGTGAGAACGGATTGTATTATGTGACGAAAGGAACAAACTCCTATCTTTCCGGCAAGGTTGTGCAGGAGATCGATCTCGGAACCCACACTCAGTTTATTGCGGATGTGACAGCAGCTGAACTGCTTTCGGATGTGCCTTCTGTTACTTATACGTACTATCAGGAAAATATTAAGCCGAAACCGGAGGCACCGAAGGAGAAAGAGGGAAAGAAGGTCTGGGTGTGCAAGATCTGCGGCTATGTGTATGAGGGTGAAGATCTGCCGGCAGATTTTATCTGTCCGTTATGCAAGCACGGCGCATCGGATTTCGAGCAGGAAATACGGTAAAATTGAAATTTATATCATTCTTGAATAGAAGTTCCTCTATTTACAGATACTAACATGGAAACGTTAGAAAAAAATGTAAATGGAGGAACTTTATTTATGAAAGCAACGGGTATTGTGCGAAGAATAGATGATTTAGGCAGAGTGGTTATTCCGAAAGAGATCAGGAGGACTTTGCGGATCCGTGAATCAGATCCCCTGGAAATTTTTACCGACAGAGAGGGGGAGATTATTTTAAAGAAGTATTCCCCCATAGGCGAGATGTCCACTTTTGCAAAACAGTATGCGGAAAGCCTGGCGCAGGTTTCCGGGCATGTGGCAATGATCGCGGACAGGGATCAGATCATAGCGGCGGCAGGTGGTATGAAAAATGCTGTGGGGAAATATGTGAGCAGGGAACTGGAGAGCAAGGTGAATAACAGGGAGAGCCTGGTCAGCAGCAAGGGGGAGAGAGATTTTATTCCGGTGACACAGGATAATGCGGAAGAATTCAGACAGGAGGCCATCAGTCCGATCATCAGTGAGGGGGATGTGATCGGGGCGGTTATGCTTTTAAACAATGCTGAGAAAGGCAAGATGGGGGAAGTTGAACAGAAACTGATTCTATCGGCGGCAGGATTTCTGGGACGGCAGATGGAACAGTAAACAGGATCTTCAGGCAGAAAAAGGGGCATTTAGCCCCTTTTTGGATTTATGACAATAGAAACTCGTCAGGTGTGTATTAGAAGACATTCAGGATGTTCTGATCATACAGTAGAAAGAGATTCGGATTCTGACTGTAATATCCCCAGAGAGTGATAAAAAGGCTGTAGGAGAAAGAAGCAAGTATGAAAGCTATAATGCCAAGGCACAATAACCTCCCAAGTGCGATGCCGTTTTTTTCGGTAAAAAAGCGGCTCTTCTTTCCCAGAGAGGAATTTTCTGCCAGGAGAAATACCTTCTGGAGCGCGCCGCATATTTTTTGGACACCCCGTGCCACAAGATACATAAAGGGGATCAGGATCGGCAGTATGTAGCGTCCCTGGGGTTGGAAATCCCAGCTGTAAGAATAGAAAACAGCGAGACCGATGGTGATCAGGCAGAATAGCAGCATACAGCCGCAAGAGAAAGCTTTCCTGCTTTTTTCGCTTTTTGACAGACTTTCTTTTCGGCTGTTCCAGGGGCTGTCTGTACCGGAAAACCACAGAGATCCGGGAATAAGCAAGGCGGCGGAAGATGCCAGAAGCCAGAAGAATCTGTAAAAAACATATATCAGCCTGTGGGTCGGGATAAGCAGAGGACCAAACATGGCAATAAAACTGTTGGAAACAAGAAGGATGTAATGGGCTCCGAACAGCATATCCGACAGTGAGCGGCCGGAATTTTGAAATGTGACACGGGTTAACGGATGGAGTTCAGGAATAGCGGTCTGCATCGCACATTCACTTCTTGCGTTCAGTGCAAGTATGTCACCGTCATATAAGATGCCGTTGCGGATAAACCACCAGCCGATGCCGGCCAGCACAATGGCGGAAATAAACAGGCCTTTGCGAAGCATGGGCGCCCATTCGATCTTTCCGGCATGGATGTAATGGGAAAGAAAGATCAGGACTGCCGCCAGAATAATTCCGTAGGCGTTATAGTAGGACAAGGCACACAGGATAATACCTGTGGCAAGCAGGATGCAATCCTTTTTTTCATAGTCGGTCCTCTGGGCGCGCAGAAGCGCATAACATATAACAGATACTGACAGCATGGCCATGGAGTCTGTATTGACATAGGAATGGATAAAGATATTCTGAGGCAGGAACACGACCATGATCGTGAACAGCCATTGGAGATACCGGCTCTTCCATATTTCTTTTGCAGTCTGCCGCACAAAATATGCCATCAGTACACCAAAGACTGCGTTCACCAGCCTTGCTGCCAGTAAAAGAACGTAACTGTCTTCAGTGAACAGATTGATAAAACGCAGGAGAAACCCCTGCATAATATATGTCAGGATAGGCTGGAACGCATAGGAGGCGCCGTATCCATCCAATATTATTTCAGGATCCGCACCGTGAGGAAGTCTTCCGTGTCGGCATATATAACTGACAACTTTAAAACGGTTGATCTCATCGGGGGGATCACCAAAAGCCTGCACTGCCGCAAAGCAGGTGATGGAGGCGAAGACCAGCAGATAAAAGAGGGCCTCTGTGAACAGATCATTTTTTTTGTTTTGTGCGGGTGATTTCATATGCGTTCCTTTTCTTGGGTAGACTGTTTTATTATAACCTATTTTGCACTCATTTCTTCCAACAGATCGATCTTAATATGATAGAGTTTGTCTGAGAGATCCACATAAACTTCCTGGGGGTTGATCAGTCTGCGTGTCTCATCCCAGAGAGTGGAGAGTTCTCTCTGGCAGTAGTCGCGGATATCCATCACCCGGGGCGATTCGTAGACACATTTTCCGTCAAGGAAAACAGGCTTCAGGATCTCGCGGAGTGTATAGGTGCCCGGTTTTAATTTGGTTTTCTTCCAGGGCTCCAACGGATCGAAAAGCAACAGTGGCTCATCCTCGGAGAACGTTTCATCCACAAGGCAGATCAGATCCGCCCGGATCTTACCTGTCTCCCTGTCGTATATGCGGTAGATCGTCTTGTTGCCCGGGTTTGTCACCTTTTCGGAATTCTCGGAGAGCTTTATTTTCGGGACGAAACTTCCGTTTTCGTCCATGATGGCCGCCAGCTTGTAGACGCCGCCGAAAGCAGGCCAGTCTTTGCTGGTGATCAGGTTTGTGCCTACGCCCCATGAGGTGATGGCGGCGCCCTGCACCTTTAGGGAGTCGATCAGGTATTCATCGAGATCGTTGGAAGCGGAGATCACCGCATCCGGAAATCCGGCTGCATCCAGCATTTTTCGGGCCTTTTTGGAGAGGTAGGCCAGATCGCCGCTGTCCAGGCGGATGCCGTAATTGGTAAGTTTCACACCTGCCTCCCGCATTTCCTGAAAGACACGGATGGCGTTTGGAACACCGGATTTTAAGGTATCGTAGGTATCCACCAGCAAAATGCAGGCGGAAGGATACATTTCGGCGTAGGTCTTAAAAGCGGTGTATTCATCGGGAAAGCTCATGATCCAGCTGTGGGCATGGGTGCCCTTCACCGGCACATCGAAAAGCTGGCCGCAGAGAACGTTGGAGGTACCGACACAGCCGCCGATCACAGCCGCCCTTGCGCCGTAGGTGCCTGCATCCGGTCCCTGGGCGCGGCGCAGGCCGAATTCCATAATGCCGTCGCCTCTTGCCGCAAAACATACTCTGGATGCTTTGGTGGCAATCAGAGACTGATGATTGATGATATTTAAGATCGCGGTCTCCACAAGCTGGGCTTCCATGATCGGCGCGATGACTTTTACGATGGGCTCCCTCGGGAAGATAACGGTGCCTTCCGGGATGGCATAGATGCTGCCGGAAAAACGGAAGTTTGCCAGATAGTCCAGAAAATCTTTGTCAAATATGTTTAAACCGGCCAGATATTCGATATCCTGTGGGGCAAAGTGCAGTTCTTTGATATACTGGATCAGCTGTTCTAACCCTGCGGCGATGGCGTAGCCGCCGCCGTTGGGATTGCTGCGATAAAAGGCATCGAAAATAACGGTTTCATTTCGGTCCATGTTGCGGAAATAGCCCTGCATCATGGTGAGTTCGTATAAATCGGTGAGTAACGTCAGGTTCTGTCTGTCCATGTGGAATCCTCCTTGTGGGTGAGATCTTTTATGAAAGTGCTTGAATTGTCCTCATTTTACACCCGTCCGAAGAAAATGACAAGATGACAGCTAAAAGGACTCTGACAGCTGTTATTTTGGCGCCGTTTTTACGCTGTCCGACAGTGGTGCAGATTATGGGACGGCGGGCTTCCAGGAGAGGTTGTCTCTGCCGTCCATATTCCGGTACTGCCTCGGCGTAAAACCTGTAAAATCCCTGAAGAATTTTCCGAAGGAGGAAGTGTCGCTGAAGCCGCAGCAGGCAGCGATCTCGGAGATGGAGAGCTGGGTCGTATAGAGGAAGTCCGAGGCAGTCTTTAAGCGGTACTGTGTGAGGTACTGTTTGGGGGAGAGGGTCAGTTCCTTCATAAAAAGGCGGTACAGGTAAGTGCGGTCTATGCCGACGTGATCCGCTATATCCTGCACGGAAATATTTTCGGTGTAGTGATTGTGAATGTAGAGCAGGGCCGAATTCAGATAGTCGTTTTTTGAGGCTGTGGCGCCGTCGCTTTTGTTATTTGTGAGATAGCCGAAAATGAGGTACAGATATCCCAGGAGCTTATAATCGCTGTAGTCTACGTTCTGCATTCCCCTGATCAGCTCATCCAGATACATGAATAGAGAGTCGTCAGGTATAAAGCGGCGGTAGGGAACGCCGTCCCACAGACCACAGTTTTTGAGTATGTTTTCGGATTCGGTTCCGTCGAAAGCAAACCATATATAGTTCCAGGGCTGCTCGTGGTCGGCTATATAATAGGTGGATTCTCCGGGCTTGATCAGAAATACATGGTTCGCGGAGAGTTCGTAGGTGTGATTGTTGACGCGGAAACGCCCCCTGCCCTTTGTGATAAAATGGAGAAGGTAATGTCCGCGCATGGCGGGGCCGAAATGGTGGGAAGGAAGGCATTGCTCCTGGCCGGCGTAGAGCAGAAAAAGCGGCGCCGAGAGATGGTGGGAGCTGTTGTGGAAAATTTCGATGATGTTTCTGCGGGGATCTTTATAGGTCATATTTTCTATTGTGATGTTGTTGGTTTTAGTCTCCATAATTTTACATTCCCATTTCGTTTCTTTTGTGGTATGATATTGTTTATGCAACAAATCACATATTTATTACGACAAAGAAGATATAAATACATTTACCCAATGTATATAATGTAGTCAGATAAAGGTACTTTTATTAGAAAAAATTGCATTATTTTTACAATAATTATATCAGTATTATGGAAATAATCAATAAAAAATATAGTTAAATGCAAAAATATTGTAATGATTTTTATGTGCTCAAAAAAGGAAGATTTGTTGCAAGAATAAAGTGTAGTTGCTTATGACAGATAGAAGGAGGCGTAACATGAAAAAGTATTCAAAATGGATAAGCATATTGATGACAATGATGTTGACGGGATCTCTGCTTGTGGGCTGCGGAAACAGTGCGCAGGAGCCCGCTCCGCAGCCGGAACAGACCGATGCGGCCGCACAGGAGGAACCGGCTGCGGAGGGGGAAGCTGAAACGGTGGAAACGGAGACCGCCGGGGAACGTCCGGAAGTGCGCGTGCTGATCAAATGGGCGGAGAGCCAGATCGAGAACTGGCCGGCACTGGTGGAGGAGTACAATGCGGATGCATCCAATCCGGTCACGATAAAGCTGGAGTTCTACGGTACAGAGGGATATGACGATAAGGTGAAGACCGAGCTGATGGGTGATGATCCCGCGGGCGTAGTGCAGCTGATGAAGACCACATTCAATGAGTATTCGGCAAACGGACAGCTTCAGGAGCTGACACCCTTTATCGAAGGGCAGGGCTGGGATTACAACAAGGGCGCTCTGGCATGGGCAGGACCTCTGAACAATGAGGATGGCGGCGTGTACGGCATTCCCGATTTTGCGAATACCAGCTGCATTTTTTACAATACCGCAATTTTTGAGGAACTGGAACTGGATGTGCCAACCAACGTAGAAGAATTGAAAGCGGTGTCCAAAATCCTGAACGACAACGGCTACAAAGCCATCGTGACAGGCGCTACAAACTGGTGTGCAAGCGATCTGCTGGCGAAGGTGCAGGCGCAGAAGGCAGGAGCGGATTTCCTGGTGAAGTGTTATAACGGCGAGGCAAAGTACAATGATCCGGCCATGGTGGAATCTCTGGAAGTGATAAAGGATCTGGCGGACAGCAATGTGATAGATCCTTCCAGCGCGGACTATACCGACGACGATGCGATTGCGGAATTCACAATGGGGAACGCTGCCATGTACACGGCCCACACTGGTATGGCTTCGGCAATCGATGCGGTAAAAGATGACGATTTCGCCTATGACGTGATAGAGAAGATAGATTTTACGAGCGACCCGAAGACAAGCGTTTCGGTTACCTGGGGCAGCATGTGGTGTATTCCGGCAAATGTGGCGGACAGGGAATCTGCGGAGGCGGCATTGGCATTCCTGTTCGGCGAGAAGGTGCAGAAGAGCGACGTGGAAGAACTTGGAAAGATCGTGAATGTGGACGCCTGGAATGCGGGACTTACCCATCCGGCACTGACCACGGCATCCAGACAGCTGGAAGGCGCCGGGACGGCAGATTCCTTCTACCTGTTAGATATGGTTTCCAGTAAAGTATTGGATAATATGAACAAAGGTATTCAGGAAATGATTCAGGGCAAAGCGACGCCGCAGGAAGTTCTGGACAATGTACAGGCAGTCTGGGAAGAAGAGTGTTCACAGAAATAGCGCTGGCGGAGAAGCAGTGGAGAAAGACCGGGTACGACCTGGTCTTTCTGCTTTGATAAAGGATCTTCGCGCGGTGTGAGGCCGCGCCTGCGAAGAGACAGGAAAGAAAGGTTTTGGAATGAATAAGGCAAAAAACAGAAAAAAGAGAAGGGCGGTGGTTCGCTTCCTGGCATTTTCCCTGCCGGCGCTGATCATCTATACGTTATTCTGGATGGCGCCCATCGTCATGTCGGCCGGAATCAGTTTTACAAACTGGACGGGGATGACGAAACTGTCGGAGAGTTCGTTCATCGGCTTGAAGAATTATATGAATTTGTTCACGGATTCCATTTTAAAAATCACGATCAGAAATAATCTTGTTTACGGGCTGATCATGATCCTGTTTGTACCGGTGCTTGCTTTTATTGTCGCTTACCTGATTGAGAATTTTACGAGGAAAAAGGCGCTTTTCAGGACGGTGGCCTACCTTCCGGCGATTCTGCCTTCCATTGTGGTGGTTATGCTTTGGAAATGGATGTATAACCCTTCCTATGGGCTGGTCAATAAAATCTTGGAAGCGATCGGACTGGGAAATCTCGGGACGGGGTGGCTGACAAATTCGGATACGGCCTTGTGCGCAGTGACGGTGACGGCGATTTGGAAGACGGTTCCCACCTATTTTGTGCTGTTTATGGCGGGGCTGCAGTCCGTCTCGAAGGATCTGATGGAGGCTGCGGTGTTGGACGGAGCCGGGAGGATGCAGGTGATAAAGAATGTGATCCTGCCTTCCATCAGCAGGATCACGACGATCGTGTACATTTTGATTTTCATCGATGTGTTCAGAGTGTTCGATCTGATTTACGCGATGACAGGCGGCGGGCCCGGGTATTACAACACGGAGATGATATTGACATACGGCTATAAGACGACCTTTACCAACTCAAATGCCGGCTACGGTATGGCGATTACGACGACGTTAATTCTGTTCGCCATGGTGTGTACGGGGATACAGCTGTATTTTCAGAATAAGAGGGAATAGGAGGCGGACATGAAAAAGGTAGGATCGAAGACGGTGTTATGCATTGCGGCGCTTCTCCTGTTTCTGACGACTTTAGTTCCGATGATCTGGGTGATGATTTCTTCGCTGAAAACAAAGAAGGAGATGATCAGGAGTCCCTGGAACTTGCCGGAAAAGCTGCAGTGGTCCAATTATGCGGAGGCCTGGGAGAGAGGAAATTTCGGACAGCTGGCCAAAAACAGTATCGTCATCACTGTGACGGCGGTCTTTCTGATGCTGGTGTTATCCGCCATGATCGCTTTTGCCCTCTCCAGATACAGGGGGAGGCTGGGCAAGGCGGTGTTAATGTACCTGCTGATCGGTCAGACGATCTCGGCGGCGATGATTATTTTTCCGATCGTAATTCTTCTGCGCAGTCTCGGACTGGGGGGAAGCCATCTGGGGCTGATCCTCACCTACGCTGCGGGGGGACTTCCGTTTGCGGCCTTTGTGATGCAGGGATTTTTTGCTGGGATACCGAAGGAGCTGTATGAGTCCGGGGAGATGGACGGCGCCGGGGAGTTTACGTTGTTTGTGCGGATAGCGCTGCCCCTGGCGAAGCCGGCGGTTGCCACGGTGCTCTTATACCAGTTTATGTGGGTGTGGAACGAGTTTGTTCTGGCCTTCACGGTGATCGATAAGGTGGAAAACAGGACGATTATCGTGGGGCTGTATTCTGTGGTAAACGGACAGCTCCAGACCAACTATGTGCTGGCTTTTGCGGGGGCGATGATCGTCAGCGTGCCGATCATCGTGGTCTATCTCTGTTTTCAGAAGTATCTGATACAGGGACTGATCACCGGAGCGGTGAAGGGATGAGCGGCGCCGACGGGGTGAGAAGTGCAGACGGCGGGAGGACGAATACTGGATGAAAAAGGAGTAAAGAAAATATGAGGAGGAGTATGTTTGGAACGGCATCCTGGGGGTTCCGGGAGATGGAGCTGGAGGGGCAGTTATCCTGTGTATGCAGGCTTGGCTTTGAAATTCATGAGCTGGACATCGAAAATGCGCCAGGGGATCTGCCGGCTGATGCGGATGCAGAACAGCTCAGAGAAGTCAGAGAGCTGTATGAATCATATGGGATCAGGCTTTTATGTGCGGCCACCGGCAACGATTTCACGCTGGCGGAGGAATCTCAGGTGCGGAAGAGTGTGGAGAAAGTGAAAAAGGTGATCACGGTCTGCGAAAAAACGGGCGCGGAATATCTCAGGATCTTTGCCGGATTTTCGCCTTACGGCGAGGTGACCGGAGCGAGATGGAAGCGGATGGTGGCAGCGCTGAACGAGGCAGCACAGTACGCGAAGGAAAGAGGCGTAGTGCTCTGCGTAGAGACTCACGGGGGAGTTTTAGAGTATCCCGACGGTGTGGAGCATTTTGCCAGTGTGACTACGGAGCATGAATGTCTGAAGAGGTTGCTTGCGGAGGTGGATGGTTCTCTGCGGTTTGTTTATGATCCGGCCAATCTGTATGCGGCGGGCGTGAAGGAGCCGGAAAAGATCGCGGCGCTCTTGCAGGAGAGGATCGGTTGTATCCACTGTAAGGAATTTGCGGTGACACCTCTCGGGCATCTGCGGCCTGCGGCCTGTGGGGATACGGGGATGGACTGGGATGCTGCCCTGAAGGGGCTTGAAGAGTTTGCGGGCCCGGTTCTGATGGAATATGAAAGGACGGAAGATGTGGCGGAAGGCTGCGCAAGGTCGGCAGCGTTTCTTGGGAAATATACAGAGTGACCGGGAAAATGTAATTGCCCTGAACAGGCGGCGCCTGCACATGGTATGAGAGCATGAGGGCGGGTGAGGCGAATAAAGATGAAGGAGAAAAGGAGCAGAAAATGGATTGTAAAGAGTATAGGATAAGCCGTGCGATCGTGATGGAGAGGCCATACGAAGTGCGGCTTCGGGAGATAGAACTGACGGAGCCGATGGAGGATGCGTACGTGGCAAAAACTATGTTCAGTGCCATTTCCACCGGCACGGATATGAAGACCTACAGGGGACTGCAGCACCCGGAACAGTGCTGGTACCCCCTGGTGCCCGGCTATGAGACGGCGGGAATGGTAGTGGCAGCAGGAGAAAAAAGCGACGGCCGCCTGAAAGTGGGAGACCGTGTCATGATCAATGAATGCCGGAAATATAAAAATGTCTGTGCGGCCTGGGGCGGCGGATCGGAGTATACGGTGAAAGATTCTTCCACTACCAACGATTCCTTTGACTATATGGTGAAGATACCGGATAATGTCTCCGATCAGGATGCGGTACTTGCCTATCTTCCCTGTGTTGCCCTGAAGGGGGTGAAAAGACTGCAGGTGGAGCAGGGGGAGACCATCGTCGTGGTGGGGGCAGGTATGGTGGGTATTTCGGCCATGCAGATTTTGCGAATTCTCTATCCGGATACTCAGCTGATCGCCGTGGAGGAGAACAGCTTCCGCAGGGAGATCGCAGCTCACTATGCGGACCATTGCGTGGCGCCTTTCGAAGCGGAGCGTGCGATTGCAAAATATACCGGCGGAAAGATGGCGGATAAGGTGGTGGAGTGCTCCGGCAACCCGAAAGTGCCAGGGATATTACACCGTTATGTGAAGGAGTCCGGCTGGGATCTTTCGGATGTCCCGGCGCATATTCATTTGCAGGGGGATTATCCCGAGCAGATCATTATGGATCACTATCACCGCTGGTTTGTGAAACACTGTACTATCACGCTGTCCTGCGCTCTCGCGGCGGGCTGCAAAGAACAGATCCTCGCATGGATGAGCGAGGGGAAGTTTGACACTTCAAAACTGCCTGTGGAAGTGTGGCCTGTGACGAAGTGCGGGGAAGCTTATGCTTATCAGGCGGAGAAGGGCGCGGATGTCTTTAAAATTTTATTCGACTGGAGTCGATGATCGGAGGAAACAAACAGATGACTGAAAAAATAATTTTTATGCCCCACGCCAACATACAGTATTCCCAGTTACATCCATCCAGAAGGCATTGGGTGATAAAAAACTGTTATGAGAAACTGTTTAATCTGATTGAATCACGGGCATGTAAGATGGCCTTTGAGTGCAGCGGCAAAACTCTGGATGAGATGGCTGTTCAGGCGCCGGAAGTTCTGGAGAAGTTAAAAGGGTTGATAAAAGAGGGGCTTGTGGAGCCGGTATCTTCCCCTTACATACATTTCATGCCCGCTAATATTCCGCCGGAAGTGTGTCTGGATTCCCTGAAACATGCGCTGGATGTGTGGGAAAAGCATACCGGGGTGAGGCCTGTCACCGGCTGGAATCCGGAGTGCGGCTGGGCTTCTTTTATCCCCGACGTGTATAAGGATGCCGGGTTTGAGTCTCTTGTGATGGATGCAGATTCCTTTTTCCTGTCCTATGATGAGATCAGGCAGGCTACGGGACTGGCCTATGATGTGCAGGGACACAGCAATAAAAACGAGCTGTTCCGTATCGAGGAGTATATCAGGGACAAACCAGAGTACCTGCGCTATCTGACAAATCCTTCCGTGGCGCCGAACGGGCTTAAGATGATATTCCGGTCGGACTGCATGGCGAATATTCTGCTGTGGTATCTGATGGGAGCTACCGAGGGGGTGAGGGAGAAGCCTGTCGAGGAAGGCGAGATCAGAGAAATGTTAAGCAGATGGCATGAGCGTGTGGCAGCCACCGGAACTTTTATCATGCCTTATGCGGAGGATGCGGAATACATCGGAAGCTCTGCGTACTTTTATGTGAAACAGTTTAATCAGGCGAGATTTTTTGAGGAGGAACCGGGAAGCATAGACCGATTTTCCAGGATCCTCAATATGGCCGAAGAGGTGGGATATGAGTTTGCCCTGCCGGAGGAAGTGCTGCGGGAGGCCAAAGAGCTGATTCCAAACGAAAGAATTCTGTGTATTGAGAACGGGGTTGCCTGGCACGGCGGTACGGCGAAAGCGTGGAACAACACGGAACACGCCAGAATTATGGATCCGGTCTGTCTCTCGATTCTGCGCGGCATTCAGGCGGTAAGGAAGGAAGCGGGGGGCGGACAGGAATGTGGAGAACTGACAGAAGCCATGCGCTGTGTGGCGGATGCCTGGGTATCCGATTCCAGATGGCCGCCGCAGCCCACATCGCCGGGGCGGTTCAATGTAAAGGAGTCCCTGGAGGCGCTGTATCGGGCCAATGAGGCGTTGGAACGGGCGATGAAAGGCTGTGGTATGGAGGAGAAGAGAGCGATCTATTCGCCCAGGTTAATGAAAACACAGATACAGGCTATTGACAGACAATTGATGAGTATGCAATATTTTGGGGAAGAGAACGGATGGAATTTGAAAGACAGTTGGAACTGATACATCTTCAAATTACGGGAAACTGCAATCTGCGCTGTTATTTCTGCGGACAGTGGGGACACGAAGGCTTTTTCTCGCGGGCGGCGGGAACCCCGCTCTCCAGAGAGGAATGGTTTGGGTTTATGGAAAGGCTGGCGGAGATGTACGCCAGTGCCGCCCAAAAACCTTCCGTGATTTTCTGGGGCGGGGAGCCTTTGTGCTGTGCATTTTTCGATGAGGCGGCGGACTATCTGCATGGGCAGGGTTTCCCTCTGGGGCTGATCACGAACGGCAGTCTGTTGGAGAGGCACGCGGCGGTGTGCGACAGGTGTTTCTGTAAAATCTATCTCTCCGTGGATGGCCCTCAGGAGATCCATGACAAAATACGGGGAGAAGGGATTTTTGAGAAGGTGCGAAGGGGCAGGGAGAGGTTAAGTTCCTGCCAGATCACGGTGATGAGTGTGCTGACGGAACAGACGGAGGACAATATACAGGAGCTGGCTGACGCGTTGTCCGTGTTCAGGCCTGACGAGGTGATCTTACAGCAGCAGATCGGTCTGTCCCGGAGAGAGATCGACAGGTATAAAAGCTGGATGCGGGAAGTATTCGGTGAGGAAGCCCTGTATATTGACAGTTGGAAGTGGGCGGATGAGGAGGCAGAAAAGATAAAGCGGCAGCGGGAGAGGGTGGAGAAGCAGGTGAAAACGGTGTCTGCTTCTTTTCCGATCCGTTTTCTGCCCCATCTTGACAGCGGGAATCCGAAGAGATGTCTTTCTCCCTGCCGTCATATCCATGTCGCCTGGAACGGGGATCTGCTCTATTGCACGGATTTCTATGATTTTACGGCCGGGAATATACGGCAGACTGCCTGGGAAGATATCTTTTGCAATGAAAAGTCGGATCTGTTTTTGCAGGAAGTCCGGGCGGGGAGGTGTGTGACCTGCAATCACTGTTCCTGGAGACACAGTGAGAGTTTTGGTCTGGCATGAGAAAACTCCTGGGGTTTCCGGATTAAAAGGCTGCAAATACCTGACAAAATCCAGCGAGGGGGGTATCTTGTTTATCATATCAGATTTATTCTTGAGGTTTTCTTTGTGTGTCTCACACAATCGGCGGCTTCTGCCGGGAATTACCAAATGATATGCATTTTTAAACGATTTTATTTACGAAGGAGGATTATCTATGGCAGCAAAATTGAAGAAGTATTTCCCGATGATTCGGAAAAGGGAGGAGTTTCTGGATATCTGTACCGGCGTGAGAGGATTGAAATTTTAGCATGACGGCTTCTTTAAGGAAATGCCGGAGCGCTTTAATGATTTTCTCTCCTGCCTGCCGGGGGAGAGAGTTAAAGTGCTGAAGATCCTGCCGGGGGATTCCACGCGGATCGCGGATGAGACGTCGCTGTTGATCACAGATATCGTTGTGGAACTGGAGGATGGGAGCATCGCGAATGTGGAGATGCAGAAGATTGGGTATCTGTTTCCGGGGCAACGGTGCGCATGTTATTCAGCCGATTTGCTGCTCCGGCAGTATAAGTGGGTGTGGGGTTAAAACTGGAGCTTCTGCAGAAATATGTACTGATTCCGCTTGACATCTTTGTGAAATACCAGCACAATAGAGATATCATAGAGAGACTGGATGCGTGGCTGACATTACCTGTGTGTGACGAACCGGAAAGGATCACAGCATTGATAGAAAAGTATCCGGAGTTTCGTCTGATCTATAAGGAGGACTGCGAAATCTGTCGTAATACAGAAAGGGTGATGGAGATGTTCTCGAAGGAATTGTATGAGCCTGACAGGAATATGGTGCAGTATATGATGGACGAGCAACAGGAGACGATTGATAATATGTATAAAGGGACGGCAAACATACTGCGGAGTCTCAATATGTCCGATAATGAGATCGTTTTGAATCTCTGTGCCCAGTACCGGATAGAAGAGGCGGAAGCACGGAATTATTTGCAGAGAGAAGAACTTTGACGGAGGGGTGCCGCGGGAATAAATTCTTGACTTTTTTTCATCACCCCTTTAAACTGAGAATGTTAAATAAATACAGGAAAATACCGAAATAATTTGGTTTGACAGCCGGTGCACTTTTGCAGCGGCATTTGCACAGTAAGCCGAAGGCATTCGATGCGATAAACCGAAGGCGTTAGCTTAATAAAAAAGAAAGGAAGCAGTCATGTATCAGAAAGTTGACACAAATCTGAACTTTGTAGACAGAGAAAAGGAAGTCTGTCAGTTCTGGAAAGAAAACGATATTTTCAGAAAATCCATGGATATCAGAAAGGACGGTCCGACGTACACGTTTTATGACGGTCCGCCCACAGCCAACGGCAAACCGCATATCGGCCATGTACTGACCCGCGCGATCAAGGATATGATTCCGCGTTACCGGACCATGAAGGGCTATATGGTGCCCAGGAAAGCGGGCTGGGATACCCATGGTCTGCCGGTGGAACTGGAAGTGGAAAAGGAGCTGGGGCTGGACGGAAAAGAACAGATCGAGCAGTATGGTCTGGCGCCTTTTATTGAGAAGTGTAAGGAATCCGTATGGCAGTATAAGGGCATGTGGGAGGATTTCTCTGGCACGGTGGGATTCTGGGCTGATATGGATGATCCTTATGTGACATATTACGATGATTTTATCGAGTCCGAGTGGTGGGCGTTAAAACAGATCTGGGATAAGAAGCTTCTGTATAAGGGATTTAAGATCGTACCCTACTGCCCGAGGTGCGGCACCCCTCTGTCATCCCACGAGGTGGCTCAGGGGTATAAGGCGGTGAAGGAGCGTTCCGCCGTAGTACGCTTTAAGACGGCGGGTGAGGAAAACACTTATTTCCTGGCCTGGACGACCACGCCCTGGACATTGCCGTCCAACGTAGCGCTGTGCGTGAATCCGAAGGACACCTACTGTAAGGTGAAGGCCGCCGACGGCTATATTTACTATATGGCAAAGGAGTTGCTTGATTCAGTGCTGGGAGCTCTGGCGCAGGAAGGGAAAACGGCTTACGAAGTGCTGGAGACTTACACCGGAAAGGAACTGGAGCATAAAGAGTATGAACCGTTGTTTGCCTGTGCCGGGGAGGCGGCAGAAAAACAGCATAAAAAAGGTTTCTATATTACATGTGACAGCTATGTCACAATGTCCGATGGTACGGGCATCGTGCACATCGCGCCGGCCTTCGGTGAGGACGATGCCAATGTGGGGCGTAAATATGAACTGCCCTTCGTACAGTTTGTGGACGGCAGGGGAAATATGACAGGGGAGACGCCCTACGCCGGCAAGTTTGTGAAAGATGCGGACAAGGATATTCTGATGGATTTAGATAAGGAAGGAAAGCTTTTCTCGGCGCCGAAGTTCGAGCATGACTATCCATTCTGCTGGCGCTGCGATACGCCGCTTATCTACTATGCGAGAGAATCCTGGTTTATCAAAATGACCGCTGTGCGGGACGATCTGGTGAAAAACAATAAGACTGTCAACTGGATTCCGCCTTCCATCGGGGAGGGGCGTTTCGGCAACTGGCTGGAGAATATTCAGGACTGGGGAGTTTCCAGAAACCGTTACTGGGGCACGCCGCTCAATATTTGGGAGTGCGCGGGCTGCGGCCATCAGGAGGCCATCGGTTCCAGGGAGGAACTTTATAAGCTCTCCGGCAATCCGAAAGCGAAGGATGTGGAGCTTCACAGGCCCTATATCGATGAGATCACCTGTACCTGTCCGGCCTGCGGCGGCGTGATGAAGCGTGTGCCGGAAGTGATTGACTGCTGGTTTGATTCCGGCGCCATGCCTTTCGCGCAGCATCATTATCCGTTTGAGAATAAGGAGCTGTTTGAGGCACAGTTCCCGGCGCAGTTTATCTCCGAGGCGGTAGATCAGACCAGAGGGTGGTTCTATTCGTTGATGGCGGAGTCTACCCTGTTATTTAACAAATCGCCTTTTGAGAACGTAATCGTACTTGGCCATATCCAGGATGAGAACGGCCAGAAGATGAGCAAGAGTAAGGGGAATGCTATCGATCCCTTCGAGGCCCTTGAGACCTACGGCGGGGATGCGATCCGCTGGTATTTCTACATCAATTCCGCGCCCTGGCTGCCCAACCGCTTCCATGGCAAGGCGGTGCAGGAAGGACAGAGGAAATTCCTGGGTACACTCTGGAATACTTACGCGTTCTTTGTGCTGTACGCCAATATTGATGACTTTGATGCGACGAAATATACCCTGGATTATGACAAACTGCCGGTGATGGATAAGTGGCTTTTGTCGAAGCTGAACACGGCCATCGGACAGGTGGATGAGCATCTGGAGAATTACAGGATCCCCGAGGCGGCGAGGGTGCTGGACAACTTTGTGGATGAGATGAGCAACTGGTATGTCCGCAGAAGCAGGGAGCGCTTCTGGGCAAAGGGCATGGAGCAGGATAAGATAAACGCCTATATGACGCTGTATACGGCCCTTGTGGAGATCTGCAAGTGCGCGGCCCCGCTTGTACCGTTTATGACCGAGGAAATTTATCGGAATCTGGTGTGCAGCATCGACAAAACTGCGCCGGAGAGTATCCATCTGTGCGATTTCCCCACAGTGAAGGCGGAACTGATCGATAAAGAGCTGGAAAGTTATATGGAGGAAGTGCTGCATATTGTGGTGCTTGGCAGAGCGGCGAGAAATGAGGCAAACATCAAGAACCGCCAGCCTATCGGGGAGATGATCGTCAAGGCGGAGAACGAGCTGCCTGCTTTCTATCAGGAAATTGTCAGGGATGAACTGAATGTGAAGAAGGTGACTTTTGCGGAAGAGGTTTCTTCTTATACGAGTTACAGCTTCAAGCCGCAGCTTCGCACACTGGGACCGAAATACGGAAAACAGTTAGGCGGCATCAGAGCCTTTCTTTCCAACATTGACGGCCTTTCGGCGATGGCGGCTGTCGCATCCTTTAAAGAGGGCGGCACACTGGATTTTGAAGTGGACGGCGTAAGGATCTCTCTCGGGGAGGAAGATCTGCTGATCGAGATGAGTCAGAAAGAGGGATTTGTGGCCCAGGCTGATAAGGCTGTGACGGTTGTGCTTGACACCAATCTGACGCCGGAACTGCTGGAGGAGGGATTCTCTGCGGAGGTGATCAGCAAGATCCAGACCATGCGGAAAGAGGCCGGGTTTGAGGTGATGGATCATATCGATGTCTCCGTGACGGGGAATGAAAAGATTGCTTCCATCGTGCAGAAAAATGTTGTGGCAATTTCCGAGAAGGTGCTGGCCGATGGGATCTGCTATAAGGAGGAGCTTGCCGGTGCGAAGGAGTGGAAGGTGAACGGCGAAACGGTCGTGATCGGTGTGCGGAAGCGGTAAATTCAGAAAAATTGTATGTTTTGTCTATTTTCATTTTGCGGGAAAGGGATTATACTGATAGAGAAAAAATTATGGTAATAAGCAGTGAGAATGAGGAAAGGGAGAGAGTCATGGTACTGAAATCACAGCAGAAAAAGTTAAGCTTTGACAAAGAACTGTTTAAAAGAAGTGTGCTGTATAATGTGAAGACATTATACAGAAAGACAATGGAGGAAGCGACGCCGCAGCAGATCTTCCAGGCTGTTTCCTATGCCATCAAAGATGCGGTGGTGGATTACTGGATGGAAACCCAGAAGGAATATGATAAGCAGGATCCGAAGATGGTTTACTACATGTCCATGGAGTTTCTGATGGGGCGTGCGCTGGGCAATAACATTATCAATTTACAGGCCTATGTGACGGTGCAGGAAGCGCTTGAAGAGCTGGGCGTGGATCTGAACATAGTTGAAGATCAAGAGCCGGATGCGGCGCTTGGGAACGGGGGCTTAGGCCGTCTGGCGGCATGTTTTCTGGATTCCCTGTCCACCCTGGGGTATGAAGCCTACGGCTGTGGCATCCGCTATCATTACGGCATGTTCAAACAGCAGATCCGGGATGGTTTTCAGGTGGAAGTGCCGGATAACTGGCTGGAGAACGGCAATCCTTTTGAACTGAAAAGGCCTGAGTATGCGAAGGAAGTAAAATTTGGCGGCTATGTCAATATCTATGTGGACGAGAACGGCAGAAGCCATTTCAGACAGGAGGGCTATCAGTCTGTCAAGGCGGTTCCCTATGATATCCCGATCGTGGGCTACGGAAACGGTATTGTCAACACGCTGCGCATCTGGGATGCGGAGCCGGTGGAATGCTTCCAGCTGGATTCCTTCGACAAGGGCGATTACCAGAAGGCGGTGGAACAGCAGAACCTTGCCCGCAATATCGTGGAGGTACTCTATCCGAATGATAACCACTATGCAGGGAAAGAGCTTCGTCTGAAACAGCAGTATTTCTTCATCTCCGCTTCTGTACAGCAGGCAGTGGCGAAGTATATGAGAAAGCATAATGACATCAGAAAGTTCCATGAAAAAGTTACATTCCAGCTCAACGATACGCATCCCACGGTAGCGATCGCGGAACTGATGCGTGTACTGATGGACGAATATTTCCTGACTTGGGATGAGGCCTGGGAGGTAACCACAAAGACCTGCGCTTACACAAACCATACGATCATGTCGGAAGCTCTCGAAAAATGGCCCATCGAGTTGTTTTCCAGACTGCTTCCCCGTATCTATCAGATCATCGAGGAGATCAACAGAAGGTTTGTGATCCGGATCGAGCAGATGTATCCGGGCAACCATGAGAAGGTGCGCAAGATGGCGATCCTTTACGACGGACAGGTGAAGATGGCCCATCTGGCGATCGTGGCCGGCTATTCCGTCAACGGTGTGGCAAGGCTGCATACAGAGATTTTAAAAACGCAGGAACTGAAAGACTTTTATGAGATGATGCCCGGGAAGTTCAACAACAAGACCAATGGCATCACGCAGCGTAGATTCTTACTGCACGGCAATCCGCTGCTGGCAACCTGGGTGACAAATCACGTGGGAGCGGACTGGATCACGGATTTGCCGAAGATCGAGGGGCTTAAAGTGTATGCGGACGATAATAAGTCCCAGCAGGAATTTATGAACATCAAGTATCAGAATAAGGTGCGTCTGGCAAACTACATTTTGGAGCATAACGGTGTGGAAGTGGATCCCCGCTCTATTTTCGACGTACAGGTGAAGAGACTGCACGAGTACAAGAGACAGCTCCTCAACATCCTGCATGTGATGTACTTATACAATGAGATCAAGGATCATCCCGATATGGAGTTTTACCCGAGAACCTTCATTTTCGGCGCAAAGGCGGCAGCGGGCTATAAGAATGCGAAGCTGACGATCAAGCTGATCAATGCGGTGGCCGATGTGATCAACAATGACGAGTCCATAAAAGGAAAGATCAAAGTGGTGTTTATTGAAGATTACCGCGTTTCCAATGCGGAGATGATCTTTGCGGCGGCAGATGTGTCCGAACAGATTTCTACGGCAAGTAAGGAAGCGTCCGGGACAGGCAACATGAAATTTATGTTAAATGGCGCCTTAACAATTGGAACGATGGATGGCGCCAATGTGGAGATCGTGGAAGAAGTAGGTGAGGAGAACGCATTTATTTTCGGTCTGAGTTCAGAGGAAGTGATTCGTTTTGAGAATTACGGCGGTTATGATCCGATGGAGATCTTCAACAATGACCAGGATATCAGAAGAGTGCTGATGCAGCTGATCAATGGGACATATTCGCCTCAGGATTCGGAGCTGTTTCGGTCGTTGTATAATTCGTTGTTAAATACGCAGTCCACGAATAAGGCGGATACTTACTTTATTTTAAAGGATTTCAAGGCCTATGCGGCGGCACAGAAGAAAGTGGAGGAAGCTTACAGGGATACCGCGGGCTGGGCAAAGAAGGCGATTTTAAATGTGGCCTGTTCCGGGAAGTTTACTTCAGACAGGACCATTCAGCAGTATGTGGATGAGATCTGGCATCTGGATAAGGTGGTGTTGCCGCCTCGCAAGAATAGATAACGGGTGTTTTGGTAAAGAGGCCGCCCGATTATAAAAATATCCCCTCAGCGCCCCGCTCTCGCTTCGGGGAAAACGCAGCGGTACTAAGTTCATGATCCACTAAGTACCAGCGTTTTCCAGAGGTGCTTCAAGGATATTTTTATAATCGGGCTACGTTGTTGTAAAAGGCCATTTTTGAGGATCCGAATCTTTTGATGATGGCAAGCGACAGGACGTTGAAATTTAAGAAGGGGAAATATTATTTGAATGTATAGAAATATTAAAATGAGATTTGATAAGAAAGGGAGTGCGTATGGTTACATTATATGATGGCGGCGCCTGGCTGGTGAATGGGGAGGAGTTGATCCCGGACAGCCATGAGGCGGCTGCGGCGGTAAAGCAGAAGACGGGGATGGAGATTTCCAGGGAAGATGCGGCGAAGAGGACGATGGCCTATGGGATCCTGGAGGAGCATAATACTTCGGATTCCATGGACAGGTTAAAGATCCGGTTTGATAAGCTGACAAGCCATGATATTACCTTTGTGGGGATTATTCAGACGGCCAGGGCTTCAGGGCTTGAGCGGTTTCCGATGCCTTATGTGCTGACAAACTGCCATAATTCTTTGTGTGCGGTAGGCGGCACGATCAATGAGGATGATCATATGTTCGGGCTGACCTGTGCGAAGCGGTACGGCGGGGTGTATGTGCCCCCTCATCAGGCGGTGATCCACCAGTATGCCAGAGAGATGTTAGCGGGTGTCGGAAAGATGATTCTGGGATCGGATTCCCATACGAGATATGGGGCTCTTGGCACAATGGCCATGGGTGAGGGCGGCCCGGAACTGGTAAAACAGCTTTTGAATCAGACCTACGATATAGGCAGGCCGGAAGTAGTGGCAGTCTATCTGACCGGGGAGCCGGTGAAAGGTGTGGGGCCCCAGGACGTGGCGCTTGCCATTATCGGGGCAGTGTTTGGGAACGGCTATGTGAAGAATAAGGTGATGGAGTTTGTAGGACCCGGGGTAGCTTCCCTGAGCGCGGACTTCCGAATCGGCATCGATGTGATGACCACAGAGACTACCTGCCTTTCTTCGATCTGGGAGACGGATGAGAAGATTGAGGGGTGGTACGATATCCATGGGAGAAAGGAAGAGTACAGGGAGTTAAAGCCAGGGAAAGCGGTTTACTATGACGGTGCGGTGACGGTTGATCTGAGTAAGATCAGACCGATGATCGCTATGCCCTTCCACCCCAGCAATACCTACACAATTGAAGAATTAAATGCAAATTTAACTGATATTCTGGAGGATGTGGAGAAGCGTGCGGCGGTGAGCCTGGACGGCGCAGTTGACTTTACGCTGAAAAATAAGGTGAAAGACGGCAGGCTGATGGTGGATCAGGGGATCATTGCGGGCTGCGCAGGCGGCGGTTTTGAGAATATCTGTGCGGCAGCCGATATCTTAAAGGGTAATTATATTGGAGCGGAAGGGTTTACGCTCAGCGTATATCCTGCCTCCATGCCGGTCTATATGGAACTAATCCGCAACGGAAAGGCGGCGGATATTCTGGAGACAGGCGCGGTGCTGAAGACGGCCTTCTGTGGGCCCTGCTTCGGTGCGGGCGATACGCCGGCCAACAATGCGTTCAGTATCCGACACTCCACAAGAAACTTCCCCAACAGAGAGGGATCCAAGCTGCAAAACGGTCAGATCGCATCGGTGGCTCTTATGGATGCCCGCTCTATCGCGGCTACGGCGGCGAATCAGGGTGTGCTGACAGCAGCCACAGATTTTGACGGCGAATTTGGAAAGTATCGTTATCATTTCGACAGCAATATCTATGCGAACAGAGTGTTTGATTCGAAGGGCGTGGCGGATGAATCGGTGGAGATCCGGTTCGGGCCGAATATCAAAGACTGGCCGAAGATGGGAGCGCTGCCGGAGAATCTGGTGCTGCGGGTGGTGGCGGAGATCCACGATCCGGTGACGACAACGGATGAACTGATTCCTTCCGGTGAGACGTCCTCTTTCCGTTCCAACCCGCTGGGACTGGCGGAATTTACTCTGTCCAGAAAGGATCCGGAATATGTGGGACGGGCAAAGGATATTCAGAAGGCGGAGACGGCGAGAATGGCCATGGTCAATTCTGCCGCAGACAATATGGCCGGGGCTGAATTGACCATTGAACATCCCTGTCAGGCCCATCCCGATGTGAAGCCGGTGATGAATGCGGTGAAAAAGACCTTCGGGGATGCAAGCCATGAGAATACCGGTTTCGGCTCCACGATCTTTGCGGTGAAGCCAGGGGATGGCTCTGCCAGAGAGCAGGCGGCTTCCTGTCAGAAAGTGCTGGGCGGCTGGGCTAATATTGCCAACGAGTACGCCACAAAGCGCTACCGCTCCAACCTGATCAACTGGGGTATGCTGCCGTTTCTGATAAAGGAAGGTGAGCTTCCATTTAAAAACCTTGACTATCTGTTTATTCCGGGAATTCGGAAAGCGGTGGAGGAGAAGGCGGGTGTGATCAAAGCCTACCGGGTGGATCCAGAAGCAGAGGCGCTTTGGGAATTTGAACTGACGTTAGGAGAACTGACTGACGAGGAGAGACAGATCATTCTAAAGGGATGCTTGATAAATTATAACAGGGTTTAATATTTGAAAAACGGCAGAGAAGAGTGAAAATGATTCTCTGCCGTCTTTTATGCGCAGGCCCGCATAAGGAAATTTGCTGCCAGGGCAGCATGCAAGCTGTTCGCGGACATAGGCCTGACGGATGACCGAAATGCCGGGATGCTCCACAGGAGTTTTCCATAGTTAAAGATACCACACCAAATATGATGAACCCACGCTTACACACTACCAGCTATAATAAACCGCAAGGACAGCAATTTGATACTGCTGTCCTTTCTTTTTTATAAAATTGTAGTAACCGAAAAAAAGCTGTAAAATGAGAAATATATTTGTCCTTGTAACATTTCTCGGACATTTGCCTGTTATACTCTTTGCAAAAAGAAAAGGAAGTGACAATATGAAGCAGATTTTAATTGTCGAAGACGATAATCTTTTGAATAAAACCCTTGCTTACAATTTGGCATCTGACGGTTACAATATAACTGCTGTTCTGAATGCAAGAGCAGCGGCTGAATCACTGAAAACAAACATTTTTGATTTGGTATTGCTGGATATAAATTTACCAGACGGAAATGGTTATGACCTATGCCGCCTTATCAAGCCAGAGAATACCGATACAGTAGTTATATTTCTAACTGCTAACGATCAGGAAAGTGATCAGATACGGGGATATGAAGCTGGTGCAGTGGATTACATCACGAAACCTTTTTCGATTGGTGCTTTGCAACGAAAAATAAAGGCTATGTTTGCTATGCTGGAGCATCATAAACCGACTAAGGATATTTACGAGGACGGCAGCCTGTTTCTTGATTTTTCGGAACAATTTGCCAGTTTGAATGGGAAAACCTTAACACTTTCCACAATGGAATATAAAATGCTGAACCTATTTCTCAAAAACCCGAAGCAAGTACTTACCCGCCAACAACTTTTGGAAAAGCTGTGGGACATTGACAAAAAATATGTAGACGAACATACCCTTACTACTTCTATCAGCCGGATTCGCAGCAAGATTGAAGCGGATGGCGACACATATATCAAGACGGTTTACGGTATGGGTTATCAATGGACAGGAGGTGAAAAGAAATGAAACTAAATAATCTTTCTACCAAGAAAATTTGTAGGCTGGTTAGTGCTGGTTTGATTCTCTCTATGCTGGTGCTTACTGTTATTCTCAGTAGCATAATGCAGGATATGAAAATTTTCATAGCAGGTGGAACTTTGACACTCTGTGCATTTTTCTGGATTAAGCTACTGGTGGTGTCTTTTGGAAAACGACTTTCTCTTTTTACTTCTGATTTATGCCGGACGTTGGACAACATGATTGATGGAAACGAGGAGTTACAAAAATCAAATGAGAGTGAAACTCTTTTCGCCCGTATCAACAACCGTCTAATACGCCTATATGAGATTATGCAGGAGAACCGGCACAAGGTAGACATGGAACGACAGGAGCTTCAAATGCTGATTTCTGATATTTCCCATCAAGTCAAAATACCAGTTAGCAATCTGCGAATGGTAACGGACACGCTTCTGACAAAACCTGTTTCAGAAGAAGAACGGAGGGACTTTTTACAAGGCATACTCAGCCAGACCGATAAACTGGATTTTCTTTTTCAAGCACTGGTTAAAACATCCCGGCTGGAAACCAGAGCGATACGCTTAGAAAAGAAAGATATCAATTTATTTCATACGCTTGCACAAGCCATGAGTGGAGTTGTATATGCCGCAGAGAAAAAAGAAATTGCTGTATCTGTGGACTGCCCAGAAGATTTGCCGATTTCCCATGACAGCAGGTGGACAAGCGAAGCCATTTTCAATCTGCTGGATAATGCAGTAAAGTACACACCGTCAGGTGGAAAAATTTCTGTGTCGGTGGTGCTGTGGGAAATGTATGTTGAAATCAAAGTAGCCGACACCGGCAAAGGTATTTCCGAAAGCAATCAGGCTGCCATCTTCCGGCGCTTCTATCGTGAGGAAGAAGTACATGAACAACAGGGCGTGGGGATTGGTTTGTATTTGGCGCGTGAGATTGTAACACGGCAAGGCGGTTATATCAAGGTCATTTCGGAGCCGGGACAAGGTTCGGAATTTTCTATTATGCTTCCTGTAAGGTAGGATATAGACATTTTTTTGAAATGTCCGAGCGTTGTAACATTTCGCCCTGATTTTTGGTGAAAATTTTTTCTGCTTCGGACATTTGTGTAACATTTGTGGTTTACAATGCCTTTATCAACAAGCGGAAAGCCTTGAAAGGAGCATTTGAATGTGAGCATTTTACAAACAATCGACTTAAAGAAGTATTACGGCACAAAGCCAAACATTACTCGTGCTATTGACGGTGTAAATTTTACTGTGGAACAAGGAGAATTTGTTGCTGTAGTTGGAACCTCCGGCAGCGGTAAGTCTACTTTGCTCCACATGATGGGAGGACTTGATACCCCTACTTCCGGCAGCGTGATTGTACGGGGGGAAGAACTTGCAAAAAAGAATGATGATGAATTGACAATTTTCCGCCGTCGTAACATCGGATTTATCTTCCAAAATTATAATCTGGTACCGATATTGAATGTATATGAAAATGTCGTCCTGCCTGTGGAACTGGATGGCGATACCGTAGACCAAAAATTCATGGACGAAGTGGTGTGTATGTTGGCATTAGAAGATAAGCTGAAAAACATGCCGAACAATCTTTCCGGCGGTCAGCAGCAGCGTGTAGCGATTGCACGAGCTTTAATTACGAAACCAGCGATTGTCCTTGCCGATGAACCGACTGGAAATTTGGACAGCAAAACCAGTGCAGATGTATTGGGGCTTTTGAGACGTACCAGCGGAGAATTTAATCAGACCATTGTAATGATTACTCACAACAGCGAGATCGCCCAACTCGCAGACCGCATTGTGCGGATTGAGGATGGCAAAATTGTGGGTTAAAGGAGGTGGGAATTATGACTTATCCTTTTGAAAATGATACAGAGAAAATAGAGAAAAGGATTGCTGAAAGGAGCGTATCTTCTGAAAAGAATAGGACATTTTTAATCAGGGTTATTGTCTTGATTGCGTCATTTTTACTGAGCTTTTCTGGTATTCTTTTGTGTAACGCAACGCTTAGTATGCAGCAGAATACCCGTATAAATAATGCGGCAGAAACATTAGGAACTGTTTTAGGAATTGTTATTGTACTTCTTTGTACAGCAGGACTGGCTGTCAAAAATATTCTTTATGTATCTGTATTGCAACGAGTACATGAATTTGCACAATTACGGGCAATCGGTGCAACTTACCGGCAAATTAAATCAGTAGTCAAGAAAGAACGTGACAAAATTGCAAAACCTTGTATTGTGTTGGGGACAATCATCGGTTTTTTGGTAAACTTAGTTTTACCACTTCATTTTTATTGGATACCAAGTATTGTATGTATTGTAATTTCCGGTATATTTATTTGGATTATCACAGCTTTGGCTTTTCAAGCACCAGCGAAAATGGCTGCATCTACATCTCCAATAGAAGCGCAACATACACAAGCAACAAACTATTTTAGAAATGTTTGGACAAAGGGTAAGCTTACCCCTATAAGAATCGGGTGGATGTATTGTAGAGCCAATAGGAAGAAAGCTGCCTATACATTTTTATCTCTCGTTATGAGTGGAATTCTAATGTTTGGTGTTTTTTCAATACTGAATGCGATAAATCTCGAAAGACTCGCGGCACAACCTTATCAGGGGAATAGTGATGTATATGTATTGCTAAATTCAACAGCTGACGAGCAATCTACATATGATTTAATGAAGTCTACGCCTTTTACAGAGGAGCAAAAGCAAAAATTATATAATATTTCAGGTGTAAATGATGTTTATGAATTATATATGTTAGACGGTATTCTTACAAATTCCGAGGGTAAAAAATTTGAACTGTCCATTGAAAATATCGTAAACTCAGCTATATTTGATAATGAAATTGTTGAGGGTGTGCAACCAAGTCAGGAATTACAGAACGGCGTAATTCCTGTTGCTATCAATAGATATTCGCCCTATTATCAGGAACTGAATATGCCGCTTCAAGTTGGAGATTATCTGCCATATACCATAGATACAGGTTATGGTAAAAAGGAAGTGAAATTAGTCGTAAGCGGATTTGTAGAAAACAGAGATACCGGGCTTGTAATTTATACAAGTAGTGAAAATATGAAATCACTGTCAGAGATGAACTGTACACTTGCATGGTATGTTTGTTTGGATGATAACAGAAAAGATGCAGCAACAACGACAATCAAGGAAATTTTTACAGATGATAACAGAGTTAATATATCAGTTTTGGCTGATGATGTTATGACATTGGAAGATTACTTCCATAATGCGAAAGTTATAATTACTGTTTTGGTGGTGCTTATTAGTCTGTTTTCATTTATAAATATGCTGAATACCAGCATTACAAATGCTATTGCCAGAAGACGCGACTATGCACTACTGGAAGCCACAGGTATGACAAAATTGCAGTTGCAAAAAGTACAACAGTCAGAAAACTTTATCTATCTGGTTGGAAGTTTTATAGGAAGCTGCATTTTAGGTATACCAATCGGATTTTTGCTTTGTACCCAAATATCAAAAATCCCCGGACTTTCATACTTTGAATATCATTTTCCAGTTCTTTTTGTGTTTTTATACCTTGCTGCTGTTGTAATGGTCTATAATGTAGTGTCAATATATCAGAAGAAATCTTTGTACCAGCAGTCAATTATAGACCGCATTAGAAAGACGGATTAAGTTTTAATACTCCGTCAGCACCACAATTACATTACTCTGCTGATACAGCTAGCATGCAAACACGCTGGATTGTAGAGAAGATTTTTGACCTTGCCGTGCACAGGAGGGGAGCCGTTGTTTGTCGCCGGAAGAGATACGGGAGGAAATGAGGCTGTTTCTGGCATCCGTTATTCAGTATTTCCCGGAGGAGGTACGGTCCCGGATCCTCCTGACGGCGCCGGCGCCGATTCGCGGAGACATCAGTGAGTATGAGTATTGCGGCCTGGCATCGGACAGATCCCATGAACTGGGAAAACAATATGAATCGCTTGCGTCGGATCTGGGGATATTTTTTCTTGATGCCGGTGCTCTTGGGCTGAAACTGGGTGGGGACGGACTCCATTTTACAGAGGAGGATCATCGGCATTTTGCGGAGGCAATAAGAAAAAGGTGGAGGAGATCTGGGACGGGGACTGAATACTCTGACGAGAAAAGAAGATATTTCCCGTATGCCGGCCATAAATATTTTCAGGAAAGTTCCGATATAAATAGTACAGGATGGGAAAAGATACCACGGAAGGTACACAGAGGACGATTGTGCACTGACCGTGGTGTTTTTGTGTAAGAACGGATCACGGAGGAGAGTGCTTGCGAACATTCCTGATATTATGAAGGAAGGGGATGAAGTACGGAGTGAAAATCCAGAACAGCCATTACCAGATGGCATCACAGATGAAAAAGAGGGAAATCAAACAGGTGAAGGTCATGAAAGGAATGACCATGACGCGCATGAGCGGCAGTTTTCGTTCCATGACATTGAACAGCCAGAATGTGAGAGGCAAGGGGGCAGGCGAAGAGGAAGACGTGACCGCTAAGATGAGGCGGCGCAGTGTATATTTTCTCCTGGATATGCTCTTTGGAGAGCATGCGAGGAAGCTGCCTTCATTTGGCGGGGACAGCATGTCTTCCGCCTGGGGGATCGAAAATGTGCACTATGAGACGGAAAATTATTTTATGCAGGAACAGAGCGCATCCTTTCAGACAACCGGCCAGGTGGTGACGGAGGACGGCAGAACCATCGATTTTAACATGAATGTACATATGAGCAGCCGTTTTGAGGCATATTACAGGGAAAGCTTTGATTTACAGCGGGCGGTAAATCTGTGTGATCCGCTTGTGATCAATCTGGACTCTTCTCCGGCCACAGTGTCAGACCAGACATTCTATTTTGATCTGGACGGAGACGGTGTGGAGGAAAATATCCACAAATTAAACAGCGGCAGCGGCTATCTGGCGCTTGACAGAAATGGTGACGGTGAAATCAATGACGGCAGCGAACTGTTCGGCACCGCCTCCGGCGACGGCTTTGCGGATCTGGCAAAGTACGACAAGGACGGCAACGGGTGGATCGATGAGAACGATGAGATCTGGAAACACTTAAAGATCTGGGTACAGACGGAAAACGGGCCTGAACTCTACAGTCTCGCTGAAAAGGGCGTAGGTGCTATCTGTTTAAACAAAGTACCCACCTATTATACACAGTATGGAAAAGACGGCGAAGTTGATGCCGTGGTGCGCAGTACCGGCATGTTCCTCTATGAAAACGGCCGCGCCGGCAGCATGCAGCACCTGGATCTGGCAACCTGAATTTATCTGACAGCGCAATTTTTGCCTTAATACAAAAATATTGCTCTGTCCCTCAGGGGTCTGCGGAAGCGTGTCTGAATGGGGTACATGATCCCGCTTTCGCGTCCTCTGAACCAAAAAATAATTTCCTCCAATTCTGCATAAAACAGACAGCACTGGAAAAACTAAGGGCATAGAATCAAATTTAGTTTATTATGTGGTTTGGAGGAAAAATAGAATGAAGAAGCGTAGCGGTAAAAGTAGTCAGAGAAAAGAGAAAATGGTCATGATCATTTCCTCAGCGTTGGTGCTTACAGCGCTGACGGTCACCGGAATCTATGTACGGAACCAGAACAATGAGGAACCGGACGGGGGGTATACGATCGATTTCAGTTCACTGGAGGAGAGCAGTTCCTCAGGGGTTGAGGCAGAGGATATCCCGGTCACGGACAGCGATCTGGATTATGATCCGGCATCCACGGAAGCGGGCTCTACTACGGTGAAAAATGATTATGGGAAATCCGGCACTGCGACTGCCGATGCAGATCCTTTTGACGAAAAGGCAGAGGCGATACGCCTGAAGGAGGCCTCTTCTGATCTGATTGTCGGAGCGGGGGAAACCAAGGACGGAGAAATAAAGAGTGAAGAGGAAGAGATGGCTACGGAAGCGATGGTAGAGCTTCAGACAGAAGATGGGGTGGAAGAGGCTTCTTCTGAAGCGGTAGCAGCACAGGTGCAGCCGGAACTTACATTCAGCGAGGCGGATTCTCTGGTTATGCCGCTCGTGGGGAATGTTTTGATCAACTATAGTGCCGATAAATCCGTATACTTCCCCACATTGCAGCAGTATAAATGTAATCCGGCACTGATCGTTGCAGCGAATGTCGGAGAGTCTGTTAAGGCGGCGGCTAACGGCATGGTGAGCAAAATCTACAATGACCCGATGACAGGCCAGACAGTTGTGATGTCTTTGGGAAATGGATATGAGCTGACTTATGGACAGCTGCAGGAGGTAACAGTTTCCGAGGGGACTTATGTGGCGGAAGGAGAAATTTTTGCGCAGATCGGGGAGCCGACTCGTTATTATGCGGTAGAGGGCAGTAATTTATATATGAAACTGACAAAGGACGGTGTACCCATCAACCCGGTGGCATAAAAGATTACAGGTGAAATAAAAAAGAATCTTGCTAAAGCAGGATTCTTTTTTTATAATAGGAAATATGAAAAATTGTAATTTGAGACAATGTCATCAAAAGAAAAAGTGTAACGCTGCTGTGGCGTTTTTACTTGTTTCGTGTATGCTTTTGTCCGGCTGTGCCGCCGGAGCGCCCTTTATGGAGAAGGAGGAGAATGGGACTGAATTTACCATGGAGACGCTGGGGCTGGAGCCTGATTTTTCTTATGTAAGAGAACCGGAAAAACCGGGTATTCAGGTGGACCGTCTGGGGTATTTGCCGGGGAGCAGTAAAATGGCAGTCTTTCAGGGGACGGAATTGCCGGAAAGTTTTCAGGTGGTGGCAAAGGACTCCGGGGAATGTGTTTACCAGGGAGAAATACGAATCAGGGGAAACGCATCAGACGGCGTATTTACCGGATATGGCAGCTTTACGGAGTTGAGGGAAGAGGGAAGCTATTATATCAAATGTGATAAAATAGGATGTTCCTATTATTTTGATGTGAAAAAGGATGTTTATCTGGAGAAATCCAGAGAGTATGGCAGTATCATAGAGGAGATGCAGAATACGGAAGGGATTCAGGAAACCGTGGATATCTGTGAAGCGCTCAGCTGTCTTCTGGCAGCTTATGAGATGTATCCGGAGCTGCTGACAAAGCTGTGGAGTGCGGGAAATACAGTGGGAGAAGAGGAGGGGGCCGACGCCGGGGAATTCTTTAGAATGCTTCGGCAGAAGACGGATGTGCTGCTGTCCCTGCAGGATGAGAGAACAGGCGGTATTTACACAAATACAGGAGTGCTTCAGGCGATGGGAGAAGAAGGACAGGAAGCAGAAAGGGAAATGAGCGAAGAAGCGGCTGCAGCGTTTGCCGGAACAATGGCAAAATACGGATATCTGTATCAGGAGTACGATTGGGATTATGCCAATATCTGCCTGAAAGCGGCGGCGAAAACGTGGCGCTATTTAGACAGGGCACAGCAGGGAGGCGGCGTTTTGGAAGAACGTGTGGCTACTGGGAAAATTTATGCGGCATCCGAGCTTTATCGTGCATCAAATGAAAGATTATATCATAATTATATTTTACAGAATCAGGAATTGGTGGTGAGCAGAAAAACGGATCTGCATCTGCTGATGGGAAAGGTTACTTATCTCTCCACCAAAAGATCGGTGGATCATGAGCTCTGCAGCCAGATCATGAGCGAACTGATGCTGGAGGCTGAGAAGACAGCGGCGAATCAGAAGACGGGGTTGTTTTATGTGGAGGATGAGGAAGCAGATGCCGTTATGTGGGATATGACAGCCCTGGCTCTGGCGAATTATGCGGTTATGAACCATGAATATGCCACTGTGATTGAGAATCATCTGCACTATCTGTTTGGCAGAAATGCGGAAGGCGTGTTTCTGATAGAGGAACCGGAAGGTAAGGAGGCGGCAAGGGTACTGCTTCTGCTAAGCCTTGTGGAGGCGGAGAGAAAAATTATAGAAGAGGCGGAAACGGAACTGTGAAAAATTGGATCAATGCGCTTTAGAAGCGGTTGTGGAAAGGATAGGGTTATTATGAAGATTGTAGTATTGGCAGGTGGGATCAGCACAGAGAGAGATGTATCGCTGAGTTCGGGAAGTCTGATATACAGATGCCTGAAAGAACGGGGACATCAGGTGATCCTGCTGGATGTTTTTCTGGGGTATGAAAAAGAGGATGTCGGGGATGTTTTTGAAAAAGAGCTGGATTGGGCAGCCGAGATAGGGCATGTATCCGAAGAAAGTCCTGATATAGAGCAGATCAAAGCGCAGCGTCCGGACTGGAAGAAAAACTTTTTTGGCCCCAATGTTATATCAATCTGTCAGGCGGCGGATGTTGTATTTATGGGACTCCATGGAGAAAACGGGGAAAACGGCAGGATACAGGCATGTTTTGATCTGATGGGGATCTGCTATACGGGGACGGATTATGTAAGTTCGGCGCTATGCATGGATAAGGGGCTGGCAAAAGAGCTGTTCTGCTTTCATGGGATTCCGACTCCTCAGGGAATCCGGCTAAAGAAAAAAGAACTGGAGCTGCATCTGGAAAAATGGAGACAGGACCAAAGGATCTGTGCGCAGACAGGGGGAGAGATCGTCCTGCCTTTCGTGGTAAAAGCCTGTAACGGAGGATCCAGCGTAGGGGTCTATATGGTAAAACAGGGACAGGAGTATGAGAAGGCGCTGCGCGAGGCTTTTCGTTATGATGACGAGGTGATCGTGGAACGCTGCATAAAAGGCAGAGAGTTTTCTGTTGGAGTGATGGAAGGCAGAGCTCTTCCGGTTATAGAGATCGCGCCGAAACAGGGATTTTACGATTATAAAAATAAATATCAGGCAGGCAGTACGGTGGAGACATGTCCTGCTGAAATACCGGATGAAAAGACGAAGGAAATGCAGATGTGGGCTGAGAGGGTCTATCAGGTTCTGCGGCTGAGAAACTATGCCCGGATGGATTTTATGATGAGTGAAGCGGGCGAGATATTCTGTCTGGAGGCAAACACGCTGCCCGGTATGACGCCGACCTCTCTTTTGCCCCAGGAGGCGGCAGCGGAGGGAGTTTCTTTCGGAGAACTGTGCGAGAAGATTATGGAATCGGCGCTGCGGGCAGGCATGTAAAACAGAGAAAAGCGGGGAAGTTATATGAAAAATATGACATTAAAAAATATTGCCGGATGTTGTCATGGCAGACTTATCGGCGGCAGAGAAGAGCTGGAGATAGCAGGCGCTGTGATGGACTCCCGTCAGATTGAAAAGGATTTTCTGTTTTTTGCAATAAAAGGAGAGAGGGTGGATGGACATCGGTTTATCCCGCAGGCGATGAAACAGGGTGCTGCCTGTGCGGTCTGTGAGAGAGTACCGGAATGGGAGGAGAAAGAAGCGGAAGGGCCATATATTCTGGTAGAAAATGTGCAGAAAGCCATGCAGGATATCGCTGCTTTTTACAGAGGCACTCTCTCCATACCGGTCATAGGGATCACCGGGAGCGTGGGCAAGACCAGCACAAAGGAATTTATTGCTGCAGTTCTATCGCAAAAATACAGGGTGCTGAAAACCCGGGGAAATTATAACAATGAGCTGGGAGTACCGCTGACGTTAATGCGAATCAGAGAAGAGCATGAAGTGGCGGTGGTTGAGATGGGAATCAACCATTTTGGCGAGATGCATCGTTTGAGCCGTATGGCGGCACCGGACATCGTAGTTATGACAAATATCGGGGACTGCCATCTGGAGGCCCTGGGATCCAGAGAAGGCATTCTGAGGGCGAAATCTGAAATATTTGATTTTTCCAAAGAAAGTGGGACGGTGATTATCAACGGAGACGATGATATGTTGTCCGGTATAAGGGAAGTACATAAAAAAGCGCCTGTCACTTTTGGAAAAAATAAAAGCAACAGCTGTTATGTAACCGATATTCATTCAAAAGGGCTTTTTGGGACGGAAATAAGGCTTCATATCCCTTCAGGGGATTTTCAAACAGAAATTCCGCTGCCCGGAGAGCATATGGTATATAATGCCCTGGCGGCTGCTGCTGTGGGGGAGGCTCTTGGGCTTTCCACGGAGGAGATCAGAGCAGGAATCGCGGCAGTAAAGCCAACGGCAGGCCGAAGCAATCTGCTTCGGTGCAACGACAGAGTAATTCTGGATGACTGTTATAACGCGAACCCTGTTTCCATGTGTGCGGCGTTGGATCTGTTAGCCCGGGCGGATACCAGAAAAGTGGCGATACTGGGAGACATGTTTGAGCTTGGAGAAGATGCAGAAAAGCTGCACGGTGAAGTGGGGAGCTACGCGGCAAAGCTTGGGATAGATGTGATCATATGCGTCGGTGAACTTTCAGAGAATATGGCCAGGGAAGCAGAAGAAAACGGATCCGGGCGAAGCAGGGTGTACTATTATCCGGAAAAGGAAGTTTTACTGCAGGAGCTGGAGAGGCTTACAAAGCCGGGGGACACGGTGCTTGTGAAAGCGTCCCACGGCATGGATTTTGGGAAAATCGTAGAAAAATTAAAAGGGTAAATATGCAAACAGTCAGCGTGATAAATTATTTAATTAACTTTTGATTTTTGTAATAGGTATCTTTTACTGTTTTTTCCACAATTTCCGAGAGTCTTTTTCGCTCTTCTTTTGGAAGGTCTTTAGGATAGACAGGCTTACAGTATTCCAGTATGATGTGTGTTTTATGGATCCAGGGGACATGTGCCTCAAAAATATCCTCGGTATGGTTTAAGGCCATGGGTATGATGGCACAGCCGCTTTTTTCCGCAATCTTTAAACTTCCGCTGCGAAAGGGAAGAAAGTCTTCACCGCTGGTGTTGCGGGTGCCTTCCGGAAAGATGCAGATGGAAATACCGGTCTTTACTTTATTGATGGCATTCAGGATCACGGTAAGGCCCTCTCTGATATTGTCTCTGTCGAGGAACAGGCAGTGGAGATACCGCATCCAGATATGGAGAAGCGGGATCCGGTCGATCTCTTTTTTGGAGATATAGCCGCAGAGGCGTGGTACTCTTGCGTAAGTGATCACCACATCAAAATAGCTTCTGTGATTTCCGATATAGAGTACGGGTTCATTTTTCGGCACATTCTCTTCACCGATCACGGTTATCTCAGTGCCGCTTAAAAAGAGGACACAGCGAAAGGCCCACTGAACGATCCTAAGGGAACTTTTGTCTCTTAAATCCTGATTAAACTTTCCGATGATCCATTCCGCGAGCATGATCGGAATAGATAATATGAGAAACAGAACGACAAATAAAACAACTGAAATAGTGCGCATATCCAAAAATCCTCTTATCTGAAATTTATTAGTTGAAACATTGTACCATATAATAGTAAACTATCTCTATGGAAAATGAAGAAAATGACAGTTGACTGATCTGGTGCGTAGTCTCTATTCTTTAGTGTACTATAAAGTGCCTGTCAGGGACAAGTAAAATTTGTCGGAATCTGTCAGGAAAGTAACAGTTATCAGGAAAGCTGACCGGGCTGCCTGGGCGGTAATGCCGCTACACAGAACAGGAACCTGCAGGCTGGCGGAAGAAAGGAATGGAAATGCTTTATATTAAGAATGGCCTGTGTATTGATCCGGGAACGGGAATGCGGCAGATCTGCGATATTCTGACGAAGGAAGATAGAATTTTGTGGATCGGAGAAAATCTGGAGGAGAGGGAAAGCTTCCGGAAACTGCCCCGTCATGAGATCCAGACTATCGACGCGGAAGGCTGTATCGTGGCGCCGGGACTTGTGGATGTGCATGTGCATTTCAGAGATCCGGGGTTTACGGCGAAGGAGGATATACTGACAGGAGCGGCGGCGGCGGCGGCAGGCGGCTTTACCAGCGTTGTCATGATGGCGAACACGAAACCTGTGGCGGATCAGGAGGATACGCTGCGCTATATGCTGGAGAGAGGGAAGGATACGCCGATTCATGTGTATTCCTGCGGCGCGGTGACAAAGGATATGGCGGGAAGAGAACTGACGGACATGGAAAAGCTGAAGGATGCGGGAGCAGTGGGCTTTACGGATGACGGGAAACCTCTTATGGATGGGAAACTGGTACGGGAGGCGATGGAAAAGTGCAGGGGACTGGGTGTTCCCATCAGCTTTCACGAGGAGGATCCGGCCTGCATCAGACAAAGCGGGGTGAACGCCGGCAGTGTGGCGGACAAAATGGGGCTTACCGGCGCGGACAGGCAGGCGGAGATCAGGCTGATCGAAAGAGATATCAGACTGGCGGCACAGACGGGAGCCTGTGTGAATATCCAACATATCAGCACAAAGGAGGGCGTGGAGCTTGTGAGGCGGGCGAAAGAGAAAGGGGCTGATGTCCACGCGGAGGCCACTCCTCATCATTTTACGCTGACGGAAGAGGCAGTGCTGCAGTATGGGACATTGGCGAAAATGAACCCGCCGCTGCGGACGAAAGAGGACAGGGATGCGATCATAGAAGGGCTGCGGGATGGAACGATCGATCTGATCGCCACAGACCATGCGCCTCATACAAAAGAAGAGAAAGAAAAACCTTTTACAGAGGCTCCCAGTGGTATTATTGGACTGGAGACGGCTTTAGCGCTTGGCATTACAGAGCTGGTGGAGAAAAGAAAGCTGACGATGGAGGAACTGCTTGTCAGAATGAGTTATAATCCTGCAAAGATGTATGGGCTGGATGCGGGATATCTGGCGGAGGGGGGACCGGCGGATTTGGTGATTTTTGATCCGGACTGCAGCAGGACTTTCTGGAAATTTTCGTCAAAGGCATCCAACAGTCCCTTTCCGGGAAGGACCTGTAAATCGGAGGTCGAATATACGATCTGTGCGGGGAAGGTGGCTTACATTAAAAATATGAGTATGGCAGCACTGGATGACTGAAAAAGGGGTAAGACCGGTGACAGGGAAGAACGTGGAGAAGGGCAGAATAAAGGAGAAAATAGCGCATGTTATTAAAAAAGAAGGAAACAGTACAGATACTGTCAGCCGCGAAACTGGCGGAAGGAATCTATGAAACGTGGCTTGCCACAGATATGGCGAAGGAAAAAGGGGCGGGACGTTTTATTGCGGTCTATCCGAAAAACCGGGCGACGCTCCTGCCAAGACCGATCAGTATCTGTGAGAGGGATACAGAGCGGGGAGCGCTTCGCATCGTGTACCGGACGGCAGGGGAGGGAACGAGAGAATTTTCCGGCTATCAGGAGGGCGATACGGCGGACATACTGGGTGTCCTTGGCAACGGCTATCCGTATGCGGGGGCGGAAGGAAAAACGGCACTGCTGCTTGGCGGGGGGATCGGAATCCCACCGCTTTTAGAGCTGGCGAAGGAATTGAAGCATGTAAACTGCAGGGTACAGATTGTGACGGGCTACCGGGATGCACAGCTTTTTCTGAAAGAGGATCTTGAAAAATATGGAGAAGTGTTTATTGCCACAGAGGATGGTTCCGTGGGCATAAAAGGAAATGTACTGGATGCAGTGAAGGAGAATAAATTAAAAACAGATTTAATTTATTCCTGTGGTCCTCTGCCGATGCTGCGGGCTGTCAAAGAATACGCGGCGCAGGAGAAAATACCTGCCTGGATCTCCCTGGAGGAGCGGATGGCCTGCGGCGTGGGGGCGTGTCTGGGCTGTGTTTGTAAGACAGTGAAGGAGGATGCGCACTCCCATGTGCATAATGCAAGGATCTGCACGGACGGACCAGTGTTTGCTGCAGAGGATGTGGATATCTGATGTCAGGCCGGGAGAGCAGTAAAGAGGCGGAGAAAGAAAGGAAAATACAGCAGGTATGAATACAGAAGTAAAAATAGCGGGCGTTATGTTTAAAAATCCGGTCATGACGGCATCGGGGACTTTCGGATCGGGGATGGAGTACAGTGAGTTTGTGGATCTGAACAGACTGGGAGCAGTGGTGACAAAGGGCGTTGCGAATGTGCCATGGCCCGGCAACCAAACTCCCCGGGTGGCGGAAACCTATGGCGGCATGTTAAATGCGATCGGGTTACAGAATCCGGGTATTGACGTATTCTGCGGGAGAGATATACCGTTTTTGCAGAAATTTGATACAAAGATCGTTGTCAATGTCTGCGGAAAGACCGTGGAGGACTATCTGGACGTTGTGGAACGCCTTTCGGATGAAGAGATCGATATGCTGGAGATCAATGTCTCCTGCCCCAACGTAAAGGAGGGGGCCATTGCATTCGGGCAGAGAGCGGAGGCTCTCTATCGTATCACAGAGGCGGTGAAGGGGAAGGCGAAGCAGCCTGTTATCATGAAGCTCAGCCCCAATGTGACGGATATTACCGAGATGGCGAAAGCAGCGGAGGCTGCCGGTGCGGATGCGATTTCTCTGATCAATACGATCACTGGCATGAAGATCGATGTGGAACGGCGGCAGTTTGTGCTTGCCAATAAGACCGGAGGCCTGTCCGGCCCGGCGATAAAGCCCGTGGCGGTGCGGATGGTCTACCAGGCGGCCCACGCCGTGAAGATCCCGGTAATTGGCATGGGTGGAATTATGACGGCGTCGGATGCACTGGAGTTCATTCTGGCCGGGGCGAGTGCTGTGGCTGTGGGAGCGGCAAACTTTATCAACCCATATGCTACGGTACAGATTGTGGAAGGCATCGAGGAATATATGGAAAGGCACCAGGTGGAACATATCACGGATCTGATCGGCGCGGTGAGGGAATGATGAAGTATCCCTGGCCGCAGGGTGTCTTAACGGTGAAGCCGGATGGTTGAACAGTTACGACAAACACTATGCCGACAGGCATAAATACTTCCCGGATCTCATAGTTATGTATATAGGAAAAGCATAACAGGGAAAGGATGGGAGGTCTTAACAGGGAGTATGGAATTAGAGAAAAGAAAAATTTATATGGACCGCATGAAGTTCAGGGCGGGGACCCAGATTGCATTGGAGGACGATCGGAATCTGCAGGATAATAAGCCGGATATTGCCCGTATTTTAGGGCAGAAGGGTTATATTCGGCTGGAGGAGTTAAAACCTGCGGCAGATCATGTGACGATGCGGGGAAAGCTGCATTATAAGGTGCTTTACCAGTCAGAAGAAGTGCAGGAGATCTGCTCGGTGGAGGGGAATATTCCTTTTGAAGAGCAGGTACATATGGATGGGCTCGGTGCAGAGGAACTGGTTCAGGCCAGGTGGGAACTGGATGATATGACGATCGGCATGATCAATTCCAGAAAGCTGAGTATTCAGTCGGTGGCCTGTTTTGAACTGTTTGTGGAAGAGCTCTACGAGGAGGAAGTGCCCGTAAATCTTGCGGAAGTGCCGCGGGAGACGGGTATTGAATGCCGGAAAAAGATGTTGAATATGGCGGGGATCGCCGTACTTAAAAAGGATATTTTCAGGATACGGGAGGAGATGGAGCTGCCCCAGAGCTGTCCCAATATAGGCAGTCTGATCTGGGAGGACATTGAAGTGTCGGGGTTGGAATTCAAACCGGTGGAAGAGAAAGTATTTATCAAGGGAGAGATCCGTGCTTTCTTCCTGTACACCCCCCAGGGTGGAGAAAGCGGCGTGCAGGTATTTGGAACAAGCATACCGATCTCCGGTTCTGTGGAGTGCCAGGGCTGTATGGAGGATCTGATCGCAGATATCCGTTATCAGATCAGCCAGCAGGATATTGAAGTGCAGGAAGATTTTGACGGGGAGAGAAGGGTTATTTCTCTTGAGATGGTGCTGGATCTGTATATGAAATTATACAGAGAGGAAAAGACGGAGATCCTGGCGGACTGCTATGGCTTACAGAAAGAGGTAAGACCGGAAAGACAGGAGACGGAATACAGGACGATGATGACGAAGTGCAGTGGGAAATACAGGCTTGCCGAGGAGGTTCCCGCCGAGGGGGTTCCTGCATCGGCAAAACTGCTGCATTACCAGGCTTTTGTGCAGAAAGAGAGCACGAAACAGATGGAGGAGGGAATTGAGGTACTGGGAGCTGTGGAGGCTGATTTTTTATTGCAGGATGAGGCTGACGGAAGATTTTTCAGACTCCACGCAGGCATTCCTTTTAAATATCTGTTGGAGACATCGGATGTGATGGCGGCGGATTTCGCGGATCTGAAGATATGTCTGGAGAATCTTACGGCCTCGGGCACAGGGGACACCTGGGAAGTGAAGGGGATCCTGAGTTTTGAGATGGCAGCCTTCCACAGAGGGAAGGAAAATATGATCCGGGAGATTGAACTATGTGAACCGGATGCAGAAAAATACAGGAAAACACCGGGGATGGTAGGGTATGTGGTAAAATCCGGCGACAGCCTCTGGGATATCGGAAAGAAGTATATGGTATCGTTGGAAAGCCTGAAAGAAATGAACCACCTGACAAGGGATGAGATACATGCGGGGGACAAAATGCTGATCATACGATGAGAGAAGGGGCGCGTTAGTTATAACGCGCCAAATTTTTATAGAAAACCTCCGGAAAAGTTGACGGTAGAGCGGGGATTGTATATAATAAAATACAATCTTGGATAAAATATATGGGAAACAGATAAGTATGGAAGACAAAATTACTCTGGCGGCGCACGGGAAGATCAATCTGGGATTAGATGTGGTGAGGCGGCTGGAAAACGGATATCATGAAGTACGGATGGTGATGCAGTCGGTAGAACTGGCAGATACGGTGACTCTGAAACGGCTGCCGGAGGACAGGATCCTTGTAAGGACAGATAGAAGAGGACTGCCCTGCAATGAAAAGAATCTTGCCTTTAAAGCGGCAGGGCTGATGAAGGAGATTTATTCTCTGGGAGATGGAGTAGAGATCTTTCTGGAAAAACGAATACCCATTGCCGCGGGTATGGCGGGGGGATCTGCGGACTGCGCAGCTGTGCTTAAAGGGATGAACATACTGTTTGGACTGGGGCTGTCCCTGGAGGAATTGCAGCGGGAAGGGGTTAAGCTGGGGGCGGATGTGCCTTACTGTCTGTCCAGAGGCTGCGCGCTCTCCGAAGGGATCGGAGAAAAGCTGACAGTGCTGAAAGCGCCGCCATCCTGTGTATTGTTGTTAGCGAAGCCGGATATCAGTGTATCTACAAAATATGTGTATGAGAATCTGAAGCTGAAAGAACTGGAGCATCATCCGGATATTGACGGCATTGTGAGGAGTATAGAGGCGGGAAGCCTTGAGGGGCTTTGCGGAAAACTGGAAAATGTGCTGGAGAGTGTAACAGGGAGAGAGTATCCGGTAATCGGAGAGATCGAGAGGGAGATGGAAGAGGCAGGGGCGCTCCGCGCCATTATGAGCGGAAGCGGCCCTACGGTGTTTGGGATATTCAGAGAGAGAGAAGCGGCAAAAAGGGCTATGAAAGGAATCAGAGAGAAAAACCTGGCGAAGGAAGTGTTTCTTTCAGGCTTTCAGACATATTAAAAAGTAGGGCAAAGAGAGGGCTTTAATGTGGCATATCAGGAGATGAGTGCAAAAGTAGATGAGCTGATTCCTCTGAGGGATGTGGTTTTTAAGAAACTGCGCCGTGCAATTTTACTGGAGGAGCTAAAAGCGGGAGAGAGACTGACGGAGATCCGGCTGGCGGACAGGCTGGGTGTGAGCCGCACGCCAATCAGGGAGGCCATGCGCAAGCTGGAACTGGAGGGGCTCGTGGTCATGGTCCCCAGACGGGGAGCCGTTGTCGCAAAGATCAGCGAAAAAAATCTGAGGGATGTGCTGGAGATACGCAGAGTGCTGGATATGCTTTGTGCCAGGTTAGCCTGTGAACGCATGAGTGAGGAGGCAAAGGAAAAATTGAACACAGCCTGTCAGGACTTTGAGGAGGCTGTAAAGAGCGGTGACCTGCGGGATGTCGCACAGAAAGATGTAGCGCTGCATAACATTATTATAGAAGCCACAGGAAATCTGACACTGCAGCAGATGCTGGATAATCTGGCTGAGCAGATGTACCGGTACCGGGTGAAGTATCTGAAAGACGACAGCCAGTATCAAACGCTTTCCAGAGAACACCGGGCGATCTGCAAAAGCATCATGAGTGGCGATCAGGAAACGGCAGTGAGGCTGGCCAAGGAACATATAGACAATCAGGAGACAGCGATCATTCGTCAATTGCGGGCGGAAACTGTTTAAAAGATAAAAAAAGGGACCATACTCCTAAAAAGAATAAAAGGAGTATGGTATCTCTATGATAGAAAAGAATAAGTTATTGGGTGTGCTGCTTGCACTGGCTTTTTGGGGCATTGCTTTCCCACAGTACGTTTTTACAGGTGATTGTGTCAGAATATTTGACAGGGATGGGAAGGAAGTGACAGAAGAAAGGGAAGATGAGAATCTCTACCGCGAGATCAGCACGGCGAAACCGGAACAGATCGAGATAAAGATCAGTTTTCTGGAACGGGCAGAAAGATAAAATGTTTAGTATATCCGCGTGACTTTACCGGATAGAGAAAGGAACCATAGAAGCAATGGACAATAGAAAAGAAGCGCCGATCGGTGTGTTTGATTCCGGTGTGGGCGGACTGACGGTGGTAAAGGAAATTATGTATCAGATACCCAATGAAAAGGTGATCTATTTTGGTGATACGGCGAGAGTACCTTATGGGAACAAAACAAAGGAAACCGTCACAAAGTACGCGCTTCAGATTGTCCGCTTTTTAAAAACCCAGCAGGTCAAGGCGATCGTGGTGGCATGCAACACAGCAAGCGCCTATGCCCTGGATGAAATAGAGGCGGCAGCGGATGTCCCGGTGATCGGTGTGGTGAAACCGGGGGCGGAGATGGCCGTGGAAGCTACAAAAAACGGGAAGGTGGGTGTTATCGGCACCAGGGGTACGATCGGAAGTGAAACCTATACTACATACATCAGACAGTTGAATCCTGATGTGGAGGTGATCGGGAAAGAGTGTCCGTTGTTTGTAAATCTTGTGGAGGAGGGACTCTGGGAGGATCCGGTGACAGAGGAGATCGCGAAACGTTATCTGACGGATCTCATTGATGTGGGAATCGATACATTGATATTGGGCTGTACCCATTATCCGATGATACGCAAGACTGTGCAGCGCATTGTGGGAGATAGTGTCCGACTGGTGAATCCGGCTTATGAAACGGCCAGAGAGCTGAAAAAACTGCTGGAAGAACACGATATCCTGAATGAGCAGGCGCCGGGACTGGGAACGAATATGCATCGCTTTTTTGTCAGTGATGCGGCAGAACGATTCCAGATTCTTGCCAATGCTATTTTAAAATATGGAATTTTGTCTGCTAAAGTCATTCATATTGAGGAATATTAGAAATCTATGATAAACGGGAAGAGAAGAGAATGTACGGTCCGCGTCAGGACAGAACAGGTAAACGCGGCCGGTGAGAAACAGATCATGGAGACGACAAACAAAGGACAGCTTTCCGAGAGGGAGGAAGTCCTTTATGTGCTTTATGAGGAAAATTTGGAGGAGACGGGAAGCGGGGATCTGGCAGATGTGAGAAACCTGTTGAAGATAGAGGAAGCGCATGCCCGTGTGACATTAAAAAAATCCGGCGGAGTCTCCTGGAAAATCCGATTTGAGGCGGGAAAGCAGGATCGATCGGAATATGAGACGCCTTATGGCGGATTTGAGATCGGCGTGGAAACAAAAGATGTAACGATAAAGAAAGAACATGAAAAAACCAGCCTGCAGCTTGTGTATACCCTCGTGATTCAGAAAGAAAAACAGGCAGCATGCAGACTGGAAATTGAGATTGTGCAGTGATTATTTTACCTGCCCTGCACCGGCTTTTTCCTGTGCTTTTTCAAGAAGCTGTTTGAACTTACTCTTCTTTTTGGTGTTTGGCACATTGACTTTACCATGCATGCCTTTTACGGAGGTAATATAAATACCGCTGACGACAGCCTTCACCTCTTTTTTTACCGGGATATCGTCAAAGATTTTCTCGTCGGCTACAAGAGAAACGATCTGAGGACCGACCTTCGCTTTCACAATGGGAAGTTTGGATCGGCGCATCAGTTTCGGCGTCTGATCAATAACTGCCTGAGGCAGGCCGGATTCCTTCATACGCATTCGTTTTTTATCTATGACAAGCATACTGACAGTCTGCTTATAGGCATCGATCTGCTGCTGCTGTTCTTCCTGCTTTTTCTGCATTTTTTTTCCGAAAAAATACAAAGCAACAAGGGCTGCAGCTAAAATAACGAGTATGACGATCAGTACAATGGTTCCTGTGCTCATAATTCTCCCTCCTGAGATAAGTTGTACAATAAAGGTATTTTAGCATTTATTTGGCAGGATGGCAAGAGACAATCAAACTTGTACTTTTAAGAAGAAAGGAGTTGTGATATAATCCACGTAGGCCATAAACAGTGCGAGGAAGATGAAGAATAACAGCGGAGTGAAGCACTGCATAATCGAAAAGCACTGTGAATCCGGCTGGTATGATGAGTGACAGCTCTGAGGAAAGGAAAAATTTATCATGAGAAAGAAATGGATGGCGGCAGCTTTTTTGTCAGGTATGATCTGTGTCCTGGCAGGCTGCGGAAAAAGTAATATAACAATTGCAGATCTGAGAGATACGGAGGTGGAAAAATATGTGACCCTTCCCGATTATAAAAATCTGGATGTGGCTGTGCCGGAAAAACCGGAAATAACAGACTCCTATGTGAAATTTTACGTGCATAACCGGATGGATGCAGTGAGCGAAATGCGGGAGCTGACCGGAACTGTGGAAAACGGCGATGTGGTGAATATAGACTATGCGGGGACCATCGACGGCACGGCCTTTGAGGGAGGCACGGCGCAGGCACAGCTTCTGGAGATCGGTTCCGGCACGTTTATTGCCGGGTTTGAGGAAGGGCTGGTGGGCGCTAACGTGGGAGAGACAAGAGAGCTTCCCCTGAAGTTTCCGGAGAATTATAAAAAGGCAGATATGGCCGGAAAAGAATGTGTGTTTGCGGTGAAGATCAATTATATTCTGTCAGAGCTTACGGACGAGAATGTGAGTCTGGTGGATCCGGGATATCAGAGTGCCGAGGCCTATTGGGAGGATGCGAAAACGTTTCTGACAGAAGTCACACAGGACCAGTATGAGAGAGAGCTGAAGAGCTATATTGCAACAAGTCTGATGGCAGGATGCACTTATGAGGAGGTGCCGCAGTCTCTGGTGGAGGATTACAGAACCAGCCTGCAGACAGAGTGTGAGGATGCGGCGGCGGCAGCGGGAATCGCATGGGAGGAGTATGTGGCAGACACTTATCGGGTGGCAGCGGATAATGCGGCGGCTGAGCTGGATGCGGTAGCGCTTCGCTGTGCAAGGGAGGGACTTGCCATACAGGCTATTGCCAATGCAGAGGGGATCTCTGTTTCAGATGAGGAGATCGATCAGGTAGTGTCGGAGTATGTGGCAGCCGGTAATGCGGAAGAAGGGCTGAACAAAGATATAGTCCGGGGGAATCTTCTGTATATAAAAGTCTATGATTTTCTGATGGAAATTTATGGTGCATAGGAAAGAAAGGAGATAAACGGCATGGAATTAACAGAAATTCGGGAGCTGTACAGAAATACGGCAGCGTATATCGGAGAGGAGATAACAGTGGGGGGATGGGTCCGGAATATCAGGGATTCAAAAACCTTTGGTTTTCTGGTGGTAAATGACGGGACATTTTTTGAACCGCTGCAGATCGTTTACGGTGATGGGCTGCATAATTTTGAGGAGATAAGCAGACTGAACGTAGGTGCTGCCGTCGTGGTGACGGGAACACTTGTGGAGACCCCCCAGGCGAAGCAGCCTTTTGAGATACAGGCAAAAGAGGTGGCTGTGGAGGGGATGTCCGCGCCAGAGTATCCGCTTCAGAAGAAACGTCACAGCTTTGAGTATCTGAGGACGATCCCCCATCTGCGGGCCAGAACCAACACGTTCCAAGCGGTGTTCCGGGTGCGTTCTCTGATCGCTTATGCGATCCATACGTTCTTTATGGAGAGAGGATTTGTCTATGTGCATACACCGATCATTACCGGTTCTGATTGTGAAGGGGCAGGAGAGATGTTCCAGGTGACCACGCTGGACATGAAAAATCCGCCGAAAAAGCAGGATGGAAGCATAGACTATACAGGCGACTTTTTCGGAAAGCAGGCAAACCTCACGGTTTCGGGGCAGTTAAATGTGGAAACCTATGCCTTTGCCTTTAAAAATGTGTACACTTTCGGGCCGACCTTCCGGGCTGAGAATTCCAACACCACAAGACATGCGGCGGAGTTCTGGATGATCGAACCGGAGATAGCCTTTGCGGATCTGAAGGATGATATGATTCTTGCGGAAGCTATGATCAAATATGTGATCCGCTATGTGCTGGAGCATGCGCCGGAGGAGATGAAATTTTTTAACAGCTTTGTGGACAAGGGGCTGATCGAGAGGCTTACCCATGTGGCAAACTCCGATTTTGCCCATGTTACGTACACTGAGGCCATTGCGATTCTGGAAAAACACAATGATGAGTTTGATTATAAAGTGTCCTGGGGATGTGACCTGCAGACAGAACATGAGAGGTATCTGACGGAAAAAGAATTTAAACGTCCGGTATTTGTGACGGATTATCCGAAGGAGATCAAAGCTTTTTATATGAAGTTAAATGAGGACGGAAAAACAGTGGCAGCCATGGATTGTCTTGTGCCGGGGATCGGGGAGATCATTGGCGGATCCCAGAGGGAAGATGATCTGGAGACGCTGGAGAGAAGGATGGAAGAGATGGGGCTGAAGAAGGAGGATTATGACTTTTATCTGGATCTGCGTCGGTATGGTTCTGTCCGGCATGCGGGATTTGGCCTTGGCTTCGAGCGGTGTGTGATGTACCTGACAGGCATGTCGAATATCCGGGACGTGCTGCCCTTCCCAAGAACAGTAAATAACTGTGAACTTTAAGTGACAACAGGCCAGCAGACAGATAGGTATGAGGATGAAAAAAAGAATCAGAAGTACGATAGGGCTGCTTCTGTGCGCGCTGTTGCTTCTGGAAAACAGCGGCGGCGCGCAGGCGGTGACCATTGAGGAGCTGCAGCGGCAGATAGCGGAGAGCCAGAGTTACCTGAACAGTGAAAATGAGACTATTTCCGGTCTGCAGGATGAGCAGGATCTGATCGAAGAGGAAATCAGCGATACGGAGGCGGAGCTTGTAAACCTGTATACGGAGATCGGTGTGCTGGAGGACGAGATCAGGGAGCAGGAGACAAAGATCGCTGACAAGGAAGCGGAGATCGCGGTGGCCGAGGAGGAATATAAGGCGGCGGAAGCGGAGGAAAGACGCCAGTATGAGGCGATGAAAGAACGGATCCGGTTCACCTACGAGCAGGGTGAAAGCTCCTATATGGAGCTGCTATTGTCCAGCGGCAGCTTCAGCGAGCTTTTAAACCGGGCGGAGTTCATAGAGGAAGTTTCGGCATATGATGACCGGATGCTGGAAGAGTACCAGAAGATCAAGCAGCTGGTGGCGGATATGAAGGCGAAGTTAGAGGCCGACAGGGCGCAACTGGTAGAGGAAAAAGAGGCGCTGGAAGCGGACAAGGCGGTGCTTGCAAAACAGCAGAGCTACTTAAACGGTATTCTGGCGCAGAAGAAGGCGGTCAGTGCCAATTATGATGCGGAAATTGCGGAAGCAAAAAACCGGGCGGCCCAGTACAAGCAGCAGATCGCGGCGGACACAAAAAAGATCGAACAGCTCAAAGAGGAAGAGCGCAGGCGGCTGGCGGCGCAAAATGCGCAAAACGGGGCTGGATCGAAGAATGTCACATCGAATCCAAATGCTGCTAATACGATCGCGGCAGCCCAGGCTATCGTGGCCCAGTCCGGTGGCAGCAGCGCCGGAAAGTCCATTGCGAATTATGCCTGCCAGTGCATCGGAAATCCCTATGTATCCGGCGGTACAAGCCTGACAAACGGAGCGGATTGTTCCGGATTTATTTTCCGACTGTATGCGGATTATGGCTACAGAGTTCCCAGGACATCCTCTCAGCTGCGGAGCGTGGGCACCGGCGTCTCCTATGCGGAGGCGCAGCCCGGTGATATTATCTGTTATGAGGGGCATGTGGGAATGTATATAGGCGGCGGCATGATCGTCCATGCCAGCACCCAGAGAACCGGCATAAAAGTCAGCAACGCACAGTACAGACCGATTCTGGCAGTGAGAAGAGTGCTTTAAAACAGATGAACGGATAGATATATAAATTTTTGACATAAGAGGGGTGGCAAAATGGAAACAGGGTTTGACCATGAAAAGTATGTAAAAATACAATCTCAGCATATCAAAGACAGAATCGGGCAGTTTGGGGACAAGCTGTATCTGGAGTTTGGAGGAAAACTTTTTGATGATTTCCATGCATCCAGAGTGCTTCCGGGCTTTATGCCGGATGCGAAGCTGCAGATGCTGATGGAAATTTCCGACATGGCGGAGATCGTGCTTGTGATCAGTGCGATGGATATTGAAAAAAATAAGGTGCGGGGGGATCTGGGGATCACTTACGATGAGGATGTACTGCGGCTGATCGCAGAATTTGAGAGACGCGGTCTGCTGGTGGGAAGTGTTGTGATCACACATTTCAGCGGACAGACGGGAGCAACCCAGTTTAAAAACAGGCTGGAGAAAAAGAATATCAGGGTCTATATCCATTATATGATAGAGGGCTATCCCTCCAATATTCCGTTGATCATCAGTAAAGAAGGGTTTGGGCATAATGACTATATTGAGACTGCAAGGCCTCTTGTCGTGGTGACAGCGCCGGGGCCTGGCAGCGGCAAGATGGCGACCTGTCTCTCCCAGCTGTACCATGACAACCTGCGGGGGATCAAAGCGGGATATGCAAAGTTTGAGACGTTCCCGATCTGGAATCTGCCGTTAAAACATCCGGTGAATCTCGCCTATGAGGCTGCCACGGCGGATCTGAATGATATCAACATGATCGATCCCTTTCATCTGGAAGCTTATGGGGAAACGACGGTGAATTACAACCGGGATATTGAGATATTTCCGGTGCTGAACGCCATTTTTGAGGGGATCTATGGGGAGAGTGTCTACAAATCCCCTACGGATATGGGCGTGAATATGGTGGGAAACTGTATAATAGATGACGAAGTCTGTAAAAGAGCTTCCTGCATGGAGATTATCCGCCGCTATTATACCACTGCGGGAAAAGTGGTCAGGGAAGAGGCGCCGGAAAACGAGATCTATAAAATAGAGCTGCTGATGAAACAGGCGAAGATCACCACCGCCGACAGGAAAGTCACAGTGGCTGCAAAGAGAAGGGCAGAAGAGACAGGTCTTCCGGCGGCGGCGATACAACTGTCCGGGGGAGAGATCATTACATCCAAAACAACGGATTTCCTGGGTGCTTCAGCAGCATTGCTGCTAAATGCCTTAAAGTTTCTGGCGGGGATCGAGCATGATGTAAAACTGATCAGTCCGGAAGCTATTGAGCCCATCCAGGAGCTGAAAGTGAAGTATCTGGGCGGGAAAAATCCGAGACTCCATACGGACGAGGTGCTGATCGCACTGTCTCTCGCGGCAACAGGAGATAAAAATGCGAAAGCGGCGTTAAAACAACTTCCGAACCTGAAGGATTGTCAGGTACATACGACCGTGATGCTTTCCGAAGTGGATATCAAGACATTCAAAAGGCTGGGGGTGGATCTTACCTGTGAACCGGTGATCAGTAAAAAGAAGCTGACGGAAAAATTTTAAAACGTTATTTTTATGCATTTGACTCACCGACTGTGCTACAAGTGGTTCAACAGTTTTTTCCCTGAATACCATCAGCTTTATAAGGATATATTTAATAGCTGTAGTGATGTACTGCATCGGGTAACTTTATTGGGGAGAAAATACTGAGGCAGGGCACTTTTTTCAATGAATATTGTTTTTAAACCAGACGTAATAGCAGCCACTTTTATGGCTGCTTTTTTGTGGTGTTTATAACAGTTGCTGTCAGGTTCAGCCTCTGGCTGCAAAGTTCTGATGACAAAGTAAAATGTTATGAGAATGTTTAGGTATAGGCATAAATGGGTGCAAAAACAGAAAATATCACATGTTGACAGGCGGCCTGTTTGACACAGTATAATGAAAAAGGGCGAGGGGGGTAACTATGGAATGTGCCGGTTCGTCATCTGCTCTGCGGTGGTTATGTAATGGAATAATCAATATAAGAATGAAAGAATACACCTCCGGATGACTCCTGTACATTTGGAGGTGTAATTTTAAAAAGAGGAGGGTTATGTATTGAAAAAGATTTTAAATTCTGATGTATCAAATGTTGTGGACGAGATGCTCCTGGGGTATCTGACAGCCTACAGAAACTTTTACAGAAAGGTGGACGGATATAACGCTTTTACCTACCGCGGACACAGAAAGAACAAAGTGGCACTGGTAATCGGCGGGGGGTCAGGACATGAGCCGATGTTCTCGGGATTCTGCGGGGCGGGACTAGCCGACGCAGTGGCCTGCGGTAATGTGTGTGCCTCTCCGAATCCACAGCTGGTGAAGGAAGCCGGTATGGCTGTGGATCAGGGCAGAGGAGTATTGTTTGTGTACGGATGTTACGCCGGAGATAATCTGAATTTTGATATGGCCGAGGAACTTCTGCAGGCGGAAGGCATAAAGACTGCCCATGTACGGATCTGGGATGATCTGGCATCGGCGCCAAAAGAAAGGATCTCTGACAGGCGGGGAATTGCAGGAGATGTGTTTGTGATCAAAGTGGCAGGTGCTGCCTGTGACGCGGGTTTTGATCTGGAGGAGGTTGTCCGCATTACGGAGAAGGCGAGAGATCATGTAAGCAGCATCGGTATTGCCACACTGCCCTGCACTCTTCCGGGCAATGAGAAGCCGACCTTCGAACTGGCGGATGATGAGATGGAATATGGTATGGGAATCCACGGGGAGCCTGGTATCGAGAGGACAAAGATGGCGCCCGCTGAGGTGATCGTGGGCAGGATGTATGCGGAACTGAAAAAGGAGATGGACCTGAAAGCAGAGGAGGAGATCGCAGTGCTCGTGAACGGTCTTGGTTCCACTCCTTTGCTTGAATTAAACATTGTCTATTATGATCTGTACAAACTGCTTTGCCGGGATGGGGTAAAGGTTTATGACGCGGATATTAAATGCTACTGTACATCCCAGGAGATGGGAGGCTTTTCCATTTCTTTTATGAGAATGGATGAGGAACTGAAGAAATATTATGACGCTCCCTGCTTTTCGCCCTTTTATGCAAAGGGCAGCGTTGACGGTGCTGTGACAAGGGCAGCCGAGGAGGAAGAAGAGCTGATCCTGGAGGATGAAGATACTGTTGAAATAGAGATCAACAGGAGCAAAGAGGGTGTGTTAGAGTCTTTAAATGGTGAAGATACCAGAAATATGCTGATATATATTGCGGATAAAGTAATGAAGAAGAAAGGCTATCTGACGGAGATCGACAGCGCCATCGGAGATGGTGATCATGGAATCGGCATGTATGGCGGCATGAAAAAGGTGAAGAAGAAGCTGCTTACCATGACAGGAGAAGAGAATGTTTATAAGCTTCTTGAGGAAGCGGGAATACAGATGCTCAATTCCATGGGGGGTGCATCCGGGGTTATTTTCGGCAGTCTGTATCTGGCAGGAGCTGAGGGGATGGAGGCTAGGAGTGAGATAAACGGCGATGATCTGGCGAGGATGGAGAGAAAGAGCCTGGCAGCGATCCAGGAAAGAGGCAAGGCGCAGGCAGGTGATAAGACTATGGTGGATGCGCTTTTACCAGCAGTGGAAGCATTGGAAAAGAATGCGGGGAAGAGCCTGCTGGAGATGCTGAAGGCAGCAGAAGAGGCAGCATGGCAGGGTGTGGAGGATACTAAAAAATATACGGCAAAATTTGGGCGCGCCAAATCGCTGCTGGAACGGGCCATCGGACATCAGGATGCCGGCGCAACAAGCGTGTGGCTGATACTTCAGGGGATGAGGGAATTTGTGGAAAACCAGCTGGAAGCATAGTATAGGGTAAAGGGAGGCAGACAGTATGAAAAAGATGTATTTTGGAAGTAATCTGAAGATGTATAAAAATATAGAAGATACAATCCGGTATCTGAAAGAGCTGGCCAGTCTGACAGCGGATATCAGCAGGGAAGAGATCGAGCTGTTTATTATTCCTTCCTATACGACATTAGATCGTGCAGCCAGGTCGGTGGACAGAAGTCTTGTGAAGCTGGGCGCCCAGAATATGTGCTGGGAGGAGCAGGGACAGTTTACCGGGGAAATATCTCCGCTGATGCTGCAGGAAATAGGACTGGATCTGGTGATGATCGGCCATTCTGAGAGGAGGCATGTTTTCCGGGAGACAGACGAGGAGGAGAACAAAAAGGTTAAATGCGGTCTGGAGCATGGGTTTACGACACTGCTGTGTATCGGTGAGACGGCGGAGGAAAAGAAATATGATCTGGGACCGGAAGTGCTCAGAACGCAGCTGAAGATCGGGCTTGAGGGTGTGGATGTGTCACACATCGGAAAGATCTGGGTTGCTTATGAACCGGTGTGGTCCATCGGAGTCGGCGGCATACCGGCCACAGCAGATTATGCGGAGCGTATGCACGGTGAGATCAAAAAGTGTCTGTCAGAGCTTTTCGGGGATGCCGGTAAGGAGATCCCGGTACTTTATGGCGGAAGTGTCAATCCGGGGAATGCGGAAGAACTGATCATACAACCCTCTATCGACGGACTTTTTGTGGGACGGTCCGCATGGCAGGCAGACAGGTTTAATGAACTGATCCGGATGGCAAAGACGAAGGCTGAGGCGGAAGGCAGATAAAGCGGATGCACAGAGGATGAGGCAGGATTGGCAGAAGCAGGTATAGTGGGAACAGCTGTCTGGCACAGGCGGCATAATAATAAAATAGAATGATTAGATAGGAGAGAAAAGGTATGAAGATAGTGATCGGATGTGATCCTAATGCGCAGCAGGCAAAAGAAGAGTTGATCAGGTTTATGGAGTCAAAAAATTACGGTGAGATTACAGATTTCGGCAGTGAAGATCCAATCTATGCCAATACAGCAGTTGCAGTAGCGGAAAAAGTAGCGGCAGGCGAGTATGACAGAGGGATCCTGATCTGTGGTACCGGACTGGGAGTGTCTATTTCCGCCAATAAGGTAAAGGGTGCTTACGCGGCACTTCTTTCAGACGTGTATACTGCAAAGCGGGCAAGGTTGAGCAACGATGCAAATATAGCATGTCTTGGTGCATTTACTACCGGTGATAAGCTGCGGGAAGAGCTGATTGACGCTTTTCTGACCAATGAGTTCGTATCGGGCTGCAGTTCTCAGCCAAAGGTAGATGCTTTTGTGAAGTATGAGAGTGAACATTTGAAATAAGTGAGCACCGGAAAACGGCGGACTTTGCTGATGTGTCTGGTAAGGTACGTCTGTGAGGATGTATTTGCAGGGGGAAAGAGACAGGGAAAACAGGGAGGGGACCTGATATCTTGAAGCAGAGACGGAAACAAATATAGCTGATGACCTGCAGGAATAAAATCCCCCCGCCAGGCATAAGATGTAACAAAGCATGGCGGGGGGATTTTCTATATGACGAAAAACAAATCAAAGGCTTGCGGCAAGACAGAAGGGTACGGCAAGTCAGGTGATTTGCTTCATGAGCGTGTCATTGCAGTGGCAGGCTATATTGTTGAAAATAACGCAACGGTAAGACAGACTGCGAAAGAGTTCGGAATCAGCAAGAGTACGGTACATAAGGATGTAACTGACAGGCTCACGGCAATCAATCCAGCGTTGGCAAAACAGGTGCGGTCAGTACTGGACGTAAATAAATCAGAGCGTCATATCCGCGGTGGTCTGGCTACGAGAGAGAAATACCTGCATCAGCATACGACCGGCTGATTCTATAAAACAGGAGGAGATCAAAACTATCGGAAAGAGAGTTTGGCTTTTCGGTAGTTTTTCTTTTGTCAGAGGGCTCTCATGAAAAGGTAATGCCGCGCCCGGTGTTGGGGAAGATCAGTGCGGCGGCCAGGTCGAAAAGAAACAGGAGAAGCAGGATGGCTGTGATGATGCTTCTCAGTTTTTCAGGTATAAGGAACCACAATTTTTTCAACAGTGCGGACAGCAAACATACCCAGGCGGCTCCGGCGATACCGATTCCGAGAGCCGAATAGAGACAGATATAGCCGCGGAAATTGAGCGGATAACTGCTGTAGTCCCAGTAGCGCAATTCCCAGAAATAGTCAAGAAACAGCCCTATGATCAATTCCAGAGAAGTACCGGCCAGAACAGAATAAAAAAATACTTTCAGAGGTTGCCGTCTCAGAGAAAAAAGGAAAAGATACATGAGGACGGCGCCTGTCCCATAGACGGGAAGCCAGGGGCCGTAAAGGAAGCCGCGGTTTCTGAAATGTCCTTCTTTCAGAAAGAAGAGAAACACTTCCCACACAAAGCCACAGAACGAGGCGGTAAAAAAGTAGAAGATCAGCAGGGTAATGTATTCCTGTGTTGTTGTATGGCTGTCTTTCGGCAGAGCTTTAAAATCGGAATGAGGTGAATGTTTTTTCATAGGGATAGTGTGCCCGGAATGTGAAATTTTATTTCCGCGGGCAACGAGCCAGGTAGCCGTGCTTAAAGCCAATGAAGTGATGCTATTTAAGAGGATAAGTCGGGATATTCAGGGTTATTATTCCGCTGCCGGCAGTGGCTGACCTTCTGTCATGAAAAGGAAAATAGACAAACGGAAGTATTCGGGGTATACTATAGCTTATGACGGGAAATACACACAGGATAAACAGAACAGGGAGGACAGATGATGCAGCAGGAGATGATCATTGTACTTGACTTTGGCGGTCAATACAATCAGCTGATCGCAAGACGTGTCAGAGAGTGCAATGTATATTGTGAAGTACATCCGTACGATATGAGCCTTGACAGAATCAGGGAACTGAATCCGAAAGGGATCATTATGACGGGAGGGCCCAACAGCGTTTACGAGGAAGGCTCCGCCCTCTGTGATAAGAAAATTTTTGAACTGGGAATTTCGATTTTGGGGATCTGTTACGGTTCTCAGGTGATGGCTCATGTGCTGGGCGGCGAGGTTGCGACAGCACCGGTCAGTGAATACGGAAAGACGGAAGTCACCACAGACACATCGTCGAGCCTGTTTCAGGATGTGGGGGGAAAGACGGTCTGCTGGATGAGCCATACCGATTATATCGCAAAGGTGCCGGAAGGATTTTCTGTGACAGCGCATACGCCGGTGTGCCCGGTTGCAGCTATGGAGGACAGAAAGCGGGGACTTTATGCGACGCAGTTTCACCCGGAGGTAGTGCATACGGCAGAGGGTGCGAAGATGCTGCGAAATTTTGTAGTGGATGTCTGCGGCTGCAGGGGGGAGTGGCGCATGGATTCTTTCGTGGAGACATCTATAAGAAAACTTCGGGAAAAGATCGGGGTCGGCAAAGTGCTCTGCGCTCTTTCCGGCGGTGTGGACAGTTCGGTGGCGGCAGTGTTATTGTCGAAGGCAGTGGGAAAACAGCTCACCTGCGTTTTTGTGGATCACGGTCTGCTGCGCAAATACGAGGGGGATGAGGTCGAGGCTGTATTTGGTCCCGAGGGGCCTTATGACCTCAACTTTATCCGCGTGAACGCGCAGGAGCGGTTTTATGAGAAGCTTGCCGGAGTATCGGAACCGGAGGAAAAGCGCAAGATCATTGGGGAGGAGTTTATCCGTGTCTTTGAAGAGGAGGCGAAAAAGATCGGTGCGGTGGATTTTCTGGTGCAGGGGACGATTTATCCGGATGTGATCGAATCCGGCCTTGGAAAATCGGCGGTGATCAAATCCCACCACAATGTGGGCGGACTTCCGGACTATGTGGATTTTAAGGAGATCATTGAACCGCTCCGTCTGCTGTTTAAGGATGAGGTGAGACGGGCCGGACTGGAGCTGGGGATCCCGGCGTATCTTGTTTACAGGCAGCCGTTTCCGGGGCCCGGTCTGGGGATCCGCATCATTGGCGAAGTGACGGCGGAAAAGGTACGCATCGTGCAGGATGCGGATTTTATCTATCGGGAAGAGATCGTGAAAGCCGGATGCGATAAAGGGCTGGGACAGTACTTTGCGGCGCTGACAAACATGAGAAGCGTGGGAGTCATGGGAGATTTCAGGACGTATGATTACGCGGTGGCGCTGCGGGCGGTAAACACCAGCGATTTTATGACGGCGGAGTGCGCGCAGATACCGTTTGAGGTGCTGCAGAAGGTGATGAACCGAATCATCAATGAGGTGAAAGGAGTTAACCGGGTGGTTTATGATCTGACGAGTAAACCGCCGGGGACGGTGGAATTTGAGTAGCGCGGGTGTTCCGAGGCACACCTGATTATCCTGTGAGGGCAATCTAGGGCAACTCCAAAAAGCGAATAGAGTAAGTTCAAATGACCTTGCAGAGAGGAAGATTCCTTTCTGTGAGGTTGTTTGAACTTAGAGGGATGGGGAGAGAGGGCCTTGAAAATAAAATGTTTATGGTTGAGGGAAGTAATTTCAGATTAGGTGGTATAGCCCCAATTATAAGGGATGTACTGTCTTTGCTTGCGCTCAACGAGCGCATTTTCCTTTGGCCTGCCTTAACCTTTTCTTTCAGTTCCCACTGTTCCGCTTCATACTCTGCGGACAGCTTCAAAAATCTGCCATGGCTGATTGCACCGCTTATATCGCCCTCATAAATCCGCTTGAAGATACGGTCAAGTTCTGCAATCCGTTTTTTCGCCTGTCCGATTTGCCGTTTCCTGCGTTTTATTTCCTTTTCCGTTTCGGCAGAGCGTTGTTGATACATCATTTCATGGAAAGCCATGATGTCATCAAAGAAGAGGGCAGTTACGTCAAATATCCTGCCCCATACGATTTGCTTCAACACTTCTTCGCGGATAAAGTGAGCTATGCAGCTTCCCGTATTGCTTTTGCACTTTGCACAGCGGTAATGGTCTTGTGAGACATTAAAACTTTTGCAAGTGGCGAAGTGTAATTTGCTCCCACAATCCGCACAGTATACCAGGCCGGAAAACACTTCCAGCCTGTCCGCTTTTGTGGGGCAGCTTTGACAGATGTTCCCCCGCCTGTCCCTGCGCCCGCTTGATTTTTGTTTTAGAAAGATTCTGGTTTTAGTTATGATCTGTATGGCAGATGTCTATAATATATAGACCCCGAATACAAGAGGGTGGCCCGATAAGGGCCTGCAACCTGTAAATGTATAAAGTTTGGAGGATAGCGGTATCTAGACTGCTGTTTTTTCAAAGGGTTCACTGCATGTTGCCCTGGTGGGAGCAGGTTAGCTGAAAAAACAGGATAGGCCTTATGCTCGCTTGGAACACAGGCCTATTTTTTTCGCTTCTTTCTCTGGAAATTGATGATTTCCTCTTTCCTTTCATTGATTGCGGAGATTTCTTCTTCTGTTGTAGTGAATTGCAATATATCTTCTACCCTGCAGTCCAGTATTAGGCACAGCTCATTGAGGGTGTTGGAGGTGATTGGCTCTCCATGCCCCATTCTTCTAAGTGTATTACTGCTTATTCCCCAGTGATATATAAGCTGATATTTCGTGATTCCTCTTTCTTTCATGGTAGCCCACAGCGGTTCATACGAAATCATGCGGATTCCCTCCTTTCCTGTCAGGGTTCCCAATGTTTATATGTTCATTCTAGTATCAATGTAAAATGTTAAACATTCATTACATTTAATGGGGGTTACATATTGAATATATACCTTGCACAGGGGAGGATTGAAGATTATATCGAGCAATATGGACTGGAAGAAATTGAATACACTTTTTTACACTAGAAAGCTTCTGATATGGAACTTTTGGAATGTAGGGTGGATTCAGTATATGATGATGAAATAGAGTACACATATTGGATTGAACAGCAAATATATAATGAAGAATTTAGACCAACGAATTATAAAACACTGTATATTGAGTGTGAGGAAGATACTGATGGCTGGATTATTTGTAGAATTTACTATAAGGATTTATTTGATTTCGGATATTAAAAATTAGCGGGAGATAATGATATGAAGAGGAAAAGAATCTATGCAATCCTTATGGTTGCAATTATGGCACTTACCAGCGGATGTGGGAACACAGAAGATACAAACAAAACAGATGCATCTGTGGCAGAGAGCAGTACCAGTGAAACAATGGAAACTGGAAAGGTTGGTGTTGCAGAAAAGGAAACCGCTGAATCTGAAAGTTCTGTTTCTGAATCAGATGACATTGACAGTAAAATCACGGAGAAAGATGATTCAGAGCTTGATTTAAAAGGTTATTACTATGGCATGGAAGATAGGACTGTTTGTAATAACGGTGAAAATATCTTTGGCTCTGTAATTTATAATGGCACAGATTTTACAGGGTATGTCACCACTTCAAAAGTTCCCATCTATGCAGAAAATGATGTAAAAATGGGCTATGTCAAAGAGGGTGTTGATATCATTATTTCTGGAGGATATGTAGGCTGGTGCCAATTTGATTTGGATGGTGAGAACAGGTATGCAAGGCTTTCTGACATTGAAGCAAATTCAATTATTATGGATGAAAGGGATGCAATGGTAGCAGCAGAGGAAGCAAATAAACAGGAACAGGCTTCTGCGGGAGGAGAGACACCTGTGCCCCCCGAACAGTCTGAACAGATTGTTCCCGTTGAAACTGAACCAGTTGAAAGTGATAAGTACACTCCTGAAGAAGCAATTGCAGTTTATCGTGGATTGATGGAAGCAGGTGGAATTACTTGGTCTCCCGAAATTAAGGATGTTGTTAGTTGGGGTACAGGTTGGTTGTATCTTGACAAAGGACAACCTGAATCTGCAGCAGGTTCTTCTTTGGAATCTTTTGCTATTGGTGGTCACTCCTGGACTATTCGATTAAGAAGCAGATAATCTTTTTTACTGTTCCCATGGAGCTTTAGGCATTGTCCTGAAATTCCATTCCAAGTGTGCATATTTTGGTGGGATAGGAACTTCATAATATACACAGCTTTGCATTTAAGTTAATTATGCAAGAATACCATGCCAGTGGAGCCTTGCCGATAGGGGCGGAATACGTTATAATACCTTTACAAGGTCAATTTCTCCATATCCGGAGGCACACCCAATTATCCTGTGAGGCAATCTGGGGCAGCCCCAAAAAGCGAATAGAGTAAGTTTGAATGACCTTGTAGAGAGGATGATTCCTTTCTATGAGATCATTTTAAGTAAGAGGGATGGAGAGAGAAAGCCTTGAAAATAAAAGGATTGAGAGGTATCAGGTGTCAATACGGTTTGAATCAGAGGGGCATGTATCCCGTGTATTGTGCTTCTGGTTTATTTTTGGAAGAAATGGGTAGAGGATATGCAAGATAGCCTTTTGAGGATAATCGGGGTTGCACCTGAACAGCGGCAATTAAATTTTGGGGCAGCCCGGTGGCTGCACCATGCGTAAAAGACACGCATGGAAATCCGCAGGCGTAGAAAATGTCTGGCCGTTACCAGGAGATATTGGAAACAGACAGAAGAAAAGGAGGAGATGAGTATGAAGCAGGACATGATTGTAATTCTTGATCTGGGCAGTACCGAAAACGCGGCGATGGCCCGCCGGGTGAGGGAGTTGGGGGTATACAGTGAGATTCATCCCCATGATATTACTCTGGAAGAGCTGAATGGTCTGCAGAATGTAAAAGGGATCATTTTAAATGGCGGGGAAAACCGTATGGTAGACGGGGCGGCGGTGGAAGTATCTCCCGAGCTCTATCGCTGCGCTTATCCGATGCTTGCCGTAGATCATCCCACTGCGAAATGTGACAGGAAATTGGAGAAGGCACCGGATGAGGCTGCTTTAAGGGGATTTTTATTTGATGTATGTCATGCCGAACCGAACTGGAATATGAAAAATTTCATAGAGGATCAGGTGGAGCTTATCCGCAGGCAGGTGGGAGATAAAAAAGCGCTTCTTGCGCTCTCCGGCGGAGTGGATTCATCGGTAGTGGCAGCGCTTTTGATTAAGGCGATCGGGAAGCAGCTGGTATGTGTTCATGTGAACCACGGCTTAATGAGAAAGAATGAATCGGAAAGTGTCATTGACGTATTTAAGAGTCAGCTTCATACAAATTTAATTTATGTGGATGCCACGGAAAGATTTTTAGGAAAGCTTGCCGGCGTTGCAGATCCGGAACAGAAACGTAAGATCATAGGCGGAGAATTTATCCGGGTATTTGAGGAGGAAGCCAGAAAACTGGAGGGTATTGATTTCCTTGGTCAGGGGACGATTTATCCGGATATCATAGAAAGCGGAACCAAAACGGCTAAAATGGTGAAATCCCACCATAACGTGGGTGGACTGCCGGAGGATTTAAAGTTTGAACTGGTGGAGCCGTTAAAACAGCTGTTCAAGGATGAAGTGAGGGCCTGCGGAATTGAACTCGGTCTGCCGGCTGAAATGGTCTACCGTCAGCCGTTTCCGGGGCCCGGTCTGGGCGTACGGTGTCTTGGGGCAATTACCAGGGATAGGCTGGAAGCAGTGCGGGAGTCCGATGCCATTCTCAGGGAGGAGTTTGAAAAGGCAGGGCTTAATAAAAAGGTGTGGCAGTACTTTACGGTGGTGCCGGACTTTAAGTCTGTGGGTGTGAAAAACAATGCCAGATGCTTTGACTATATGGTGATTATCCGGGCGATCAATACGGTCGACGCTATGAGCGCAACGATTGAAAAAATAGACTGGGATGTGCTGGAAAAGATTACGAACAGGATTCTGGCGGAGGTGGAACATGTTAATAGAGTTTGCTATGATATGAGTCCGAAGCCGCCGGCGACTATTGAGTTCGAGTGATGAAATGGGATTTAGAAAGCTAGTGTTTATGCGGTTTTCAAACAAATTTGTTTAGGTACTGGCAACGATTTGGCAACATTTTTCACATCACGCACTAAATAATTACATCAATGGCATAAGAAAACCTTGCTGATTTTCAGATATGGAAACTGAATATCGGCAAGGTCTTTTTATGCTTATTTCTGTTTTTTCTTTTTAGCTGTTTTCTTTTCTTCTTTCTCAATTTTCTGAAATTCTTCCATAAGCATATCGCTGACCGCCTGTGAGGGGACTTTCGCCCAATGATGCGAAGTGTCCAGTTCGGGGTACTTGTACCGCCACTGGTTGTATTCCTCTTTGGTAATCTCGCCCTGTTCCAGTTTGGCGGCTTGCTCCTGCCATGCGTGGAACATATCAAACATGGACGTATAGGTGGAATAGTCGGATTTGTCAAGGCGCAGGCAGATTTCCCCGTCAATCTCCCCGATTTTCAGCCCGTACATATCCTCTAGCGCAAAGAGCGTGTGCATAAGCCCGATATAGGTATCAATATCCGGCACGGTGAGGGCATGGGTGCTTACATCAAAGATATTCGCCATTTCTTTTACAAGGTCGTGCTTTGGTGTCCTCGCTTCGGTTTCATACTGTGCCATACGGACATCAGAGGTCTTTCCGAGAAAGCCGAGGATTTCGCCTAACTGTTTCTGTGTCATGCCCTTTCGGTTGCGGAAAAAGCGGATACGTTTGCCGATTGCCATAATAAAACCTCCGTTGTAGTGAAAGTGGTACAGCCCTGCATGACTGTACTTAAACAAATCTGTTGAAGTCAGTATAACATGGCGCAATAGAAATAGCAAGAATAACTTAAATAAAAAAAGTTAAGATTTTCTTGAAAGCCACTTGACTTAACGGAATTTATTTAGTATTATATCAACAAGACTTAAACAAAAACAGTTAAATATTGAAAGGAGAGGGTATTTGAATGACAGAGAAATCATTTATGACGGTGGAGGAAGTGGCAGCGGAACTGCGTGTGTCAAAATCGAAAGCCTATCAGATTGTAAGGGAACTCAACGCAGAAATGCAGAAACAGGGCTATCTGACGGTGGCAGGACGTGTGAACGCTACATTTTTTCATAAAAAGGTATGTTACAGCGAATAGAAAGGAGATGGTTTAGATGGCTGTATACAAGGACAACGCTACGGGGACGTGGCGGGTTATTTACCGCTTTACCAACTGGAAAGGGGAGAGGAAACAGACACAAAAGAGGGGATTTGCAACCAAAAGGGAAGCGCAGGCGTGGGAGCATGAAGCTATGCTAAAGCAGAGCGCAAAACTGGATATGATGTTCGGAAGTTTCTTTGAAGTGTACGAAGCCGACAAGAAACAGCGTGTCAAGGAAAGCACTTGGGAGTCCAAAAGCCATGTGATACGGACAAAGATTTTACCGTACTTTGAAAACCGCAAAATCGCAGAGATTGAAGCAAAGGACGTGATTGCGTGGCAGAATGAGTTAATGGCGTACCGGGACGAGAAAGGCAAGCCCTATTCCGCAGATTATTTAAGGACGATACACGCACAACTGACGGCGATATTCAACCATGCGGTAAACTTTTATAATCTTCCCTACAATCCGGCAAGGCGGGCGGGGACGATTGGGAGCGAAGCAGTCAAGGAAATGGACTTTTGGACGAAAGAGGAATATCTGAAATTTTCCGAAGCCATGATGGATAAGCCCCGTTCCTATTATGCGTTTGAAATGCTCTACTGGTGCGGTATGCGTTCCGGCGAACTTCTTGCTTTAACGCCTGCTGATATTGATTTTGAGAAGCAGACGGTCACGATCAGCAAGACTTTCCACCGTTTCAAAGGGCGTGACATTATCACAAGCCCTAAGACGAAAAAGAGTAACCGCACAATCAAAATGCCGCCGTTTCTCTGTGAGGAAATGCAGGAGTACATCAAAATGCTTTATGACATCAAGCCGGACGAAAGACTGTTTTCGGTCACAAAATCTTATCTTAGCCATGAAATGGAGCGTGGAGCAAAACAGGCAGGAGTAAAGAAAATAAGGGTGCATGACCTACGACATAGTGCAGTATCGCTCTTGTTGGATATGGGATTTTCGGTACTGGCGATTGGGGAGCGCATGGGGCATGAAGCGGAGAAAATCACTTACCGTTACGCCCATTTGTTCCCTACAGTGCAGACGGAAATGGCGGAGAAATTGGAAATGGAGAGAATGACAAAGGAGGATTAGGTAAAATGGAAAAATCACTGGATTACAAGGGAAGATGGAGAAATCATACGGTGGCGTTCCGGGTATCGGACGAAGAAGCAAAGTTATTGAATGATTTGGTGGCACTGTCGGGGCTGACAAAGCAGGACTACATCACAAGGCGGCTCTTATGCCGGGACGTTGTGGTGCAGGGCAATCCGAGGGTGTATAAGGCACTGAAAAATCAGATGGCGGCAATCCATGAGGAATTGAAGCGCATGGAAAGCATAAGCCCGGACAATGACGAGCTGCTCTACACGTTACAAGTTATTGCAATCACACTGGACGGTCTGAAAGGGGAAGATGAATGACAAATAAAATGAAATCGACTGCTCCCGTATCATCTGTTGGCGCAGATGGGGAACAGCCGAACAAAAAAATATCCAATGAAATTATAGCAAATGAAAACGTAAAAAACAATCTGCAAGCCACAAATTGCCCAGAGAAATCCGGGCAGGGCGGCGGGCTTCAAACCGTTTCCATGACAGAACTGTATGATACGGTGTACCCGCCGAGAACGCCTGTTGTGGACGGCTTTCTGTATGGCGGCACTTACCTCTTTGTGGGTGCGCCGAAAGTGGGAAAATCGTTCTTCATGGGGCAGCTTGCCTATCATGTGGCAATGGGGCTTCCGCTGTGGAATTATCCAGTAAGAAAAGGGACGGTGCTATATCTTGCACTGGAAGATGATTACGCAAGGCTTCAGCGGCGGCTGTCCGTCATGTTCGGCGTGGAATGTGCGGACAATTTATTTTTCGCAACGCAGGCAAAGACGCTGAATGAGGGACTGGACGGAGAATTAGAGGGTTTCATCAAAGAGCATAAGGACGCAAGGCTGATTATCATTGACACGCTCCAAAAGGTGCGTGAGGTCGGCGGGGATAGGTACAGCTATTCCAGTGACTATGAGATTGTGACAAAGCTGAAATCATTCAGTGATAAATACGGTGTCTGCCTGTTGGTGGTTCACCACACCCGCAAGTTGGAGTCCGAGGACAGCTTCGATATGATTTCCGGCACAAACGGGCTTCTCGGTGCGGCAGACGGGGCGTTTATCATGCACAAGAAAAAGCGCACGGACAACACGGCGGTCATGGATATTGTAGGGCGTGACCAGCCCGATCAAGAATTAACAATCGAATTTGACCGTGAACAGTGTATTTGGAAATTTCAGAAAGCGGAAACGGAACTTTGGAAACAGCCGCCCAACCCATTACTGGAAGCAATCAACGAATTTCTGACAGAGGAAATGCAGGAATGGGAGGGAACGGCAACGGAACTTCTGAAACAGTTGCCGGATATGCAGTTATCGGCGAATGTGCTTTCCCGAAGATTAAATGTAGTGAACAGCCAGTTGCTTAATGACTACGGCATTTTCTACGACAACAAGCGGGGGCATGAGAGGAAAATCATTCTGAAACGGCTAGAGCCGAAAACGTAAAGTGCGACGATATGCGTCGGTTGCGACGGTATTTTTGATAGCGGGGCGGTATAGAAAATACCGACGCTATCGACGCAAACCGACGCATGGGGGAGCAGTAAAGCGGCGAAAAGCCGCCCCGTCCGTAAGGACGGAAAAGGTCTACGCTCCGCTTCGGTCGGTGAGAGCAGACGTCCCCCGGACGTCTTGCACCCCCGGAGGGCGCAAAGGCACTTTTGATAGAGCGTAGCCTGTCGAAAGTGCTTTTGCGTTACTTTCGCAGAAAGTAACAAAGGCTATGCGCCGTATCCGGCGCTCATTACCCGATAGGGAGAAAGGGAAATATATTGAAACGGACAATCAGCGTTATGACAGGGAAAGGCTCTGTCAACCATAACAGCAGAAAATTCCATGCAAAGAACACTGACCCGGAGAGGAGCTGTCTGAATGTGGAATACTGTAACGAAAATATTAAAGACGTATACCACGAATTATTTGATGAAGCACTTGCCCGGTACAATGAGAAGCAGACCAGAAGTGACCGCAGGATTGATAATTACTATGAGAAAATCTGTTCCGGCAAACAGGAGAAGCCATTCCATGAGATTATTTTACAAATTGGGAATAAAGACGATATGGGGGCAAAGACAAAAGACGGACAGCTTGCGGCAGAAATACTTGACGAATATATGCAGGATTTTCAGCGGCGCAATCCCACATTGAGAGTGTTTTCGGCACATCTCCATATGGATGAAGCAACACCACATCTGCATATAGATTTTATACCTTATACGACTGGAAGCAAAAGAGGGCTTGAAACAAGAGTGTCATTAAAAAAGGCACTGGCAGAACTCGGCTTCAAAGGCGGCACAAGGAGTGAAACGGAGCGTAACCAGTGGGTAGCGGTAGAAAAGGAACGTCTTGCGGAGATTATGCTCAAGCATGATATTGAGTGGGAGAAAAAGGGAACACATGAGAAACATTTGTCGGTACTTGATTTTGAAAAGCAGGAGCGGCAGAAAGAAGTTGCAGAACTGGAACAGACAATCTTCGGCAGTAAAGAGGAATTATCCTCTATTTTTCATCAGCAGATAGCGGCAGGGCAGGAAACGGAGCAGATACGGAAAGAGGGCGAAGCGATCCGGCAGGAAGTATCAGAACTTTCCGCTACAAATCTTCTTTTGAAAGAGCAGACGGAAACGCTGACAGAAGATAAGGAAAAGCTGCTGTCTGAAAATGAAAAATTGGAGAAACAGCAGAAAAAGTTACAGCAGGAACTTAGCAAAATGGTGCAGTCAAAGGAAGTCATGGAGCGCAACATATACGCCTATGATGAAGATGTAAAATGGCAGTTGGCAGAGCCGGGGGCATTGATGAGCGCAAAGGCATATCGGGACAAAAAGGCTTTACCGCTTGTGGAGAAATTAAAAGAGGTAGTAAAAAATCTGACTATCAAATGCGTACAGCTTACAGAGCAGGGAAAGAAGCTGACCGCCAAATTGGACGGGCAACAGAAGCAGATTAGCCGTTTGACGGATAAGGTCATGGAGCAGAGCGACACCATAGAGCGATTGCAGGAAAAAGCGTCTGATTTGGGGCGTTTGGAGCGTCATTTCGGCAGGGAACAGGTGCAGTTGATAGTAGAACGGTCAAAGGCGTTAGAACAGGCGGAGAGGGCAATTAAACGCCCGAAACGTGCCTTTGAAATGAGCCAGTAGGAAAGAGAGGATTGATTGGATATGACGGATATGGAAAAGAAAGTCATGGTGCGGCTGTGTGCAAAGATTTTGACAGAAACAGAATTATATGATACGGATATGGAAATGAGGAATCTGATTGACTGGATATGTGTGTCGGAGCAGATTAAGACGAATAACATACAATCCGTAATCTGACCGGGGAATATAAGAAGATAGAGCCGGATTGCCGGGAGGGAGTGCGAGCGCAGTTGGAGCGCATGAAAGAACTTTGCAAGGAGCGGAACAGTCTGTATGAAAAGCAGAATGACTTGAAAGGGCAGAGATGGAAGATTGAGAAGTCGTTGGAACGATAAAAAATGTGGGGCGTGGCGGTTGCTATGCCCTATATTTTATAGTGGCAGACATTGGGAAAAAGTGATATAATCGAAAGCGTGATTTTAGATGGGAGATGAAAAAGAATGAAAATAAATGTTGAGGAGAATTTTGCGCTGCTTTTTGATAAGAATAATAGTACTGCATATAAAGCATTACAAGCGTTACAAAAGGAATGTGAGGAATCGGATAAAATATACTGCTATATGGATAAGCTAGCCGATATGATAGATAGCGATAATTCTTATATACGGACAAGAGGACTGATACTGATTGCCTATAACGCCAAATGGGATAGGGATAATAAAATTGATGAAATCATCGACGAATATTTGAAGCATATAGAGGATGTGAAACCGATAACTGCAAGGCAGTGTATAAAATTGCTGCCTTTGATTGCAAAAAATAAGCCGGAGTTAAAGAGCGATATTGTTTCTGCACTGAAAAAAGCGGATATATCAATTTATGCTGACAGTATGCAGCCATTGGTCTGTAAGGATATTCAAAATTCTTTGGCAGAGATAGAGAAACTATAAATTTATTGAGATTTTAAGGAGCGTGAAATAATGGATAACTGGTTTACGATAGATGAGATTGATGAAAATACATATATTATCAGTGAATATAGACATTGGGAGGAAACGCATTGTTATTTGCTGAATGGAAATATGCGAAGCCTGCTTATTGATACAGGGCTTGGCATTTCCAATATATATGAGGAAGTGTTGAAACTTACCGATAAACCCATTACGGCAGTGGCTACACATATTCACTGGGATCATATCGGGGGACATAAGTATTTTTCAGATTTTTATGCCCACGCTGATGAATTGAAGTGGCTGAATGGTAAGTTTCCTTTGTCAATCGGAACAATTAGAGAGATGGTCATAGACCGCTGTGATTTGCCTGACAGTTTCTGTGTGGATAATTATGAATTATTTCAAGGTATGCCGACAAAAGTGCTGGCAGACCATGATATGATTGATATTGGCGGTAGGGAAATTGAAGTGCTGCATACACCCGGACATTCTCCGGGGCATTTATGTTTTTGGGAGAAAAGCAGGGGATATTTATTTACAGGCGATTTGGTTTATAAAGATATATTATTTGCATATTACCCGTCTACTGACCCGAAGAGCTATCTTGATTCATTGGAAAAAGTTGCGGCATTACCTGTGAAAGAAGTATTTCCGGGACATCATTCACTGGATATACAGCCGGAAATCTTAATCCGTATGCGGGATGCGTTTAGAAGTCTTAGGGCAGATGGAAAACTTCATCATGGAAGCGGGACGTTTCAATATGGGGATTGGGGAGTATGGCTATAAATCAGAATTGAAAGAGGTGGTATTTTGAAAAAGGTAATCTTATATATTCATGGAAAAGGCGGAAGTTATTTAGAAGCCGAACAGTATAAAAAGAATTGCACTGGTTTTGATATGATAGGGGTGGATTATAACGACTATCTTCCGTGGATTGTGCAAAATCAGATTCAAACGGTCTATGACGAAGCACATAAAAGATATGATAAAATTTATCTGATTGCGAACAGTATAGGGGCTTATTTTGCAATGCATACATTACAGGCTTGTGATATTGAAAAGGCTTTATTTATATCGCCTGTACTTGATATGGAACGTCTTATACTTGATATGATGAGTTGGGTAAATGTATCAGAAAAAGATTTGTGCGAGAAAGGCGAAATTCCTACAGACTTTGGGGAAACATTGTCATGGAAATATTTATGTTTTGTCAGAGAAAATCCTATAACATGGAATATTCCCACAGAAATCTTATATGCGGGAAATGATAACCTTGTATCCCGTCAAACAGTGAGTGAATTTACTGGTAATCATAATGCACATCTTACTGTTATGGAAAATGGGGAGCATTGGTTTCATACGGAAGAACAGCTTGCCTTTTTAAATGCTTGGATGAAAAAAGTAATAGGCTAAAGTTTAATTTGCAAGGAAATAGAGATAACATTTTCCTTAGTAATGAATTTGAACATGGTGCTAGCACCATGTAAGTTAATGCAAATAAGGGTAAGGTAATAATGTGGCAGTTCGCAGTATCAAGCGGATTGTCACATTTTTATGGAAAAGTAGGCGGTTATGTGGTAATATATAGGGGCAAAGATAAAAACACAACGCAAGGAAATCTTGCAGAACTGGTAGGTAGTCCAGTCGCACCATTTGGGTGTAAGTAGCCCTCCCTCCTTAGGGTCGTCCGTTCTTTGTTCATCACAATCATTTTAAGGAGGAATTGTCATGGATAAAGTATCGGGTAGTTTGACAGTATTTTTTGAGGAACCATTTTGGGTAGGTGTTTTTGAACGAATATCAGATAATAAATTGTCTGCGTGTAAGGTTACATTTGGCGCAGAACCAAAAGATTATGAAATATACGATTTCGTTCTGAGAAATTACTATCAGCTACGATTTAGTCCGGCTGTGGCAACTGATGTAAAAGAAACTAGCCGCAATCCTAAACGGATACAAAGAGGGGTACGGAAACAGGTACAGAATACCGGGATAGGCACAAAATCGCAACAGGCTTTGAAATTACAGCAGGAGCAGTTGAAAACTGAACGAAAGACTGTGAGCCGGGAACAGCGAGAAACAGAAAAACAACGGCAGTTTGAACTGAAACAGCAGAAAAGGAAAGAAAAGCATAGGGGTAGGTAGCACTGTCCCTGTTTTTCCGTATGTGTAGTATTTACATGGTGCTAGCACCATGTAATAAGGACACTCAAAGAGAAGATGCGTGTTGAATTTGTTGCACATTAGCTTTTTGGAATGTTTTATTTTATAAGCCGTTCCGAACATAAAAATGGCGTAAAAGGTATATCATTTATTTTATGTGAAAGATAGTTCATAAGGTTACTTGCTTTATCTAAAAAGAGTTTTTTATTTCAAAATGTAGAATTGTTGCCAATGATATAATGAGGAGATGAGTTATGGCTATTATAGATTTTAAAGAGATCCCCAAAGCCAATGTCGCAAATGGAAATCAAGATGTTTTTGAATTATTTGCTCGCGAGTTTTTTCATGCATTAGGTTTTTTTGTTCTTGAAGATCCAGACAGAGGACAGGACGGTGGAAGAGATATAATCATTTCTGAAAAGCGGACGGGCATTATAAATGATACAGAGATACGTTGGTTAGTTAGTTGTAAACATAAAATTCATAGTGGTTCAGCAGTTAATGTGAGCGATGAAGAAGATATATCAGATAGAATACAATTTCATCGCTGTGATGGATTTATTGGCTTTTATTCTACGGTTGTTAGTTCGCCACTAAATAGAAAGTTTGAGGCATTAAAAGATAAATATCAGATAGAAATATTTGACAGAGAAAAGATAGAGAGAATTTTATTAGAAAATAGAGCAGTTAATAAATTGATAAGGCGTTTCTTTCCACAATCCTATAACGAAATAGAATTAAAATCACCTTCCAATTTATTGTCAAAATATGAACCATTACGATGTAAGGTGTGCGGAAAAGATTTGCTTCACAGGGATATGTTGGATAAATATGAAGGAATAGTCGTATTTGTTCAGGATATGGACTACTATAGATGTAATGCTGGAAAGAATAAATATACAGAAGTTTATTGCGTTTGTAAAGGAATATGTGATAGAAAAATGGAGGCAATAGCACGTTCTTATGGAAATATAACAGGGTGGAATGATATTTCGGACTTGGTAATACCAATTCAATTTTTAAAATTCGTATTAGCGATAATGAATAGGATAAGAGAGTATGAGGATGTTTATACAGATGAAGCATATGGAGATCTAAAGAATATTATCATTTCATTGGCACAGATAACAATGAAAGGGCAATCAGAAAAAGATATAAATAGAGTAAAATCGCTTTTGGAACTGCCAGATGGGTTATAGTTTTGAAGGAAGTAGAATAATATTTTCTTTAGTGATAAGGAGGTTCAAAGAGAAAATATGTGTTGAATATGTTACGCTTTAGCCCTTTTGAAAGTCTTATTTTGCAAGACCTTTAGGACGTAAATAAATGCAGAACGATATTTTATACCATTATCCTCAAAAATGGGTTTTTACTGCGTAATATTTGAAAAATGGCTTGCTAATCTGTGGGGATTTGCTATAATAAATGCGTGGCAACATTTTGGCAACAGAAAATCAGCAAGCCATAATAAATGATGTAGTTGATATAAAAATAGGTGTGTATTTGCATAAAACTTAAACAAATATAGTTAATGACAACAAAGAACACGCCGAGTTCGAGTAACGGATAAAATCCCGGAAATGCTGATAAAATGGGCGTTTCCGGGATTGTTTTATGCCGTTTGGCTCTAAAATGGCTCTAATTATTTGATGAATACTGGATTTTGGGCGAGTATCATGATACCTGTTTTTTTAATACAAAGGAATTTCGCCCTCATAGTTATCGGCTCTTTCCAACAGAGGACCCGTTGCGCCCATTGTAAAAGCTATATCACTGCTTCGGATAGACAATAGTTCCATTCCAATCTTCAGATTTAGAAAATCTAATATCTGTTGGTTAAGCTGAATTATACCATTCTCTGAAATATTTACCCAACAATATGATCGCCCTTTATATTTGACAAATTCGCCCTCTGCGGTCTGATAATTCTGTAAAGCTGGATTATCAGTAAGAATGTGTCCTAATTTTGACGGTTCTAACAATCCTTTTCTTGTCACACAAAAGCCACCAGTGACTTTGCTTCCGGTAAAAAGATAGACTTTTCCCTCTGATGTGGCGTTATATTCTGCAAGTGCCTGTGATGGAAGATGGATTGTCAAATCATGTCGTATCAGTGACTTTCCGAAAATAAATTTACCGCCTTTGTTCATCTGTGGCATATATCATCAACTCCTTTTCTTAAAAGTGGAAGTCCACTATACCACAAGAAAATTCAAATGTCACTAAGGCTCTCTAAAGTGTGGCAAGCTATTTTTCAGCATAGCGAGAATGATTAGTTGTCGGGATATATTTTTTAGAGAGAGTGCCTGTTGCCTCTAATTGTTTTCGGAAGCGTTATTCTCCGAGTAGTAATGGAACGCTTTTACGATATAATCAGAAGCCCCCTCTCCATATTTGTTATCAGTCATGTTTTTGATATAATCGCTTGAATATGTGTCGATAAGAACATTGATATAGGGCTTATCGAGGGATACGCTGGTGCTATTTTCCTGTATAAGCCGCAATAGTTCGTGTACAATGGATTGTATTTTAGGGGAGGAAACATCTTCTGACAAATTAGTGGTTAGTCTGCCATACAGAATATCAGATTGTTTTCCAATTTCTTTCACTTCTTCCGTTAGTTGTGTTTCCATGAGTTCAGAGAAATGCTCTAAATTATGTTTCATGGCTTCGGTGTATTTTTCAATACTGCCGAATTGTTGAATGGCAAGTTTAGCTACCTCTGCTTCATCATCTTTAATTTTTTGAATAAACATATCAAAATTTTCAATACTTCCCCAGTGCTTGATAACATCATCAGTGCTGTTATTTTTAAAATCCTCTAATGCGGTAATGTAATCAGACAGGTCAAATTCTTTAAAACTCATACATTGCTCTCCTTTCTCTAAGCGGCTAAGAAGCTGTATAAGTTTGTCTGTCCGATTGCGCTTCAGCAAAAGCAATTCTTTTTGTCTTTTGAAAGCATTGATCTTGTCAAAGTCGGGTTTTTGCAGAATTTCTTTAATCTCTTTCAGCTTAAATCCCAATTCCTTAAAAAACAGGATTTGTTGTAGCTTTTGCAAGGCTTCATCATCATATAGGCGATAGCCGGATTCGGTCAATTCGCTTGGCTTTAACAATCCAATCTCGTCATAGTATTGTAGTGTTCGTGTGCTTATGCCTGTTAATTCTGCAACTTGGCTTATGGTTCGCATTCTTATCAGCTCCTTAAATTTGTGAAGAAGCAAGACAGAGATTGCCGGCTTATATCTATTCTGCTCCTATGAGAAAAGAATACAGTATCACGTTACGTGGAAGTCAATACTTTTTGCTCAAAAATTTTTCATTCATTTTCGGGATAAATTTTTACAGATATACCCCTAACACCCTTTTTGACAATCTTACTGTCATCAAGAATACTCTGCTTAACAGCGTCTAAATCCTTTGAGAGTGCTTCAATCGCCCGTTGGTGTTCTTCTTCTGACGAGAAGCGTTCCGTATCATTCAAAAGGTTCTCCTGCAATTCCCTTGCTTTCATGTATACGCCCAACTTATGATTGAGCAGGGAGTTCTGAAAGGATATTTTGATTGTAGCGGGATTGAAACTTCCGTCCTCGTACCTCTCTGCTTCAAAGTTCATATCTAATTGCTCGTCCATTTTCAAAATCAAAGACAATACATCTGACACTGTTTCTATATCAAAATCCATGAAAACATTGATACTGATACCCAAAGCATTTGCAATTTTCATCAGTTGGTCGGGCTTTGGATTGCGGATGCCATACTCATACTTTTTAATTGTGGCGGAATTAATGCCGGAAAGCTGACCGAGCGTTTCCTGTGATATGCCGCGCAAATTCCGAAAGTGTTTAATCTTTTCCCCGGTAGTCATGCCAATACCTCCGATTTTTGTGATATTCGTTAGTGCCTAGTTAAATTCTATCACATCAGGACACATTTGTGTATAAAAATTTAAAATAAATACTTGACGTTCACAAAAGTGTACCGTATAATAAAAACATAAAGGTCACATATGTGTACCTAAAATAAAAAAGGAAAGGACAGGACTATATGGAGAATGGAAAGAAAATGTATGTAACGGCAGAGGAAGCGGCTGAAATGCTTGGTGTATCAACGGGTTATGCCTATAAGATTATCCGGGGGCTGAATGAGGAACTGAAAGCAAAGGGCTATCGGACAATCTGCGGCAAAGTCCCGACAAAATACTTTGAAGAAAAATTCTACGGTCTGACCGTAGCCATGTAGGAAAGGAGAGATTTTATGTCAGCGACAAGGGACGGAAAGATGTGGCGTTGCCAGTTCTATTATAAGGACTGGCAGGGCGTAAGCCACAAGAAGAACAAGCGGGGATTTAAGACAAAAGCGGAAGCGGAACAATGGGAGCGTGACTTCCTGCAACAGCAGCAGAGGAATTTAGACATCAATTTTGAGAACTTCGTACAAATTTATTATGAGGATATGGAACACCGTCTGCGTGAAAATACCATGCGTACAAAGAAATTCATTATTGATTTGAAAATCATTCCGTATTTCAAGAAAAAGAACATGAATGAGATTAAGGCTTCCGACATTCGGGCTTGGCAAAATGCACTGATGAAAAAAGGATATTCGGAAACGTATCTGAAAACAGTCAATAATCAGTTGTCGGCAATCTTCAATTATGCGGTTCGGTACTATGATTTGAAAGATAATCCTTGCCGGAAAGCCGGGAGTATCGGAAAGAGCCACGCCGGGGAAAAGGAGTTTTGGACAAAACAGGAATTTAAGCAGTTTCTTGTGACTGTGGAGAACAAGCCGGAAACAAAAATGGCGTTTTTGCTCCTTTACTGGACAGGCATGAGGATTGGAGAATTACTTGCGCTTACTTACAATGATATTGACTTAGAGAAGCGCACCATTTCTGTAAACAAGTCTTATCAGCGGATAGAGGGCAGGGATATTATAACACCGCCCAAAACGCCAAAGAGCAAACGTATCATAACGATACCGCCGTTTCTGACAGAGGAATTAAAAGAGTATACTTCGCACTTATACGGAATTATGGCAGACGAAAGAATGTTCCGTTTTACAAAATCCTATATGGAGCATGAGATTATCAGAGGTATCAAGGCTTCGGGAGTGAAAAGAATACGCTTGCACGATATTCGTCACCCGTATGTCAAGCCCACGACAAAAAAATTTACAACTTTTTTTGAGGATTTCCGGGCAGCCGCATAGCTGCCCGTAGCTACTTAATACGGTATTCATGGCTCACGCCTCCTTTCCTGGTTCGCTTATTCCTAAGAAATCCTGTGTCACATATTCAATCTCGATCCGGTCTCCCGGAAAGATATAGACCTTACTGATAAGCCGGTCAATCAGGGCTTGCGTCAGTGTGTCGGCGCTGCCTACTTCCTGAACGATCTCACGCTGTTTCAGCTTTGCTTCATAATCGCTCTGTATCTGCCTGGTCTGTGCGGTAATGGCGGCATGGACATTCCTTGCCTGCACCAGATCCACATCATATACCGCCTTGCGCTCCTGGTAGGTTTCCAGGTCAATCTCTCCAAGTGCATACTGTTCATAAAGCTGCCGTTTGCTGTCCTGGATAGAGCGCAGCTTATCTTCATGCTCGGCCTGCTGGACCGTCTGCAAATTCAGCTTATCCTTGCTGCTGTCAATCCCCAGCGCCGGACACATCTGTGCCCGGATTGTTTCAAGGACCGCCTGCTCCAGATCAGCCATTTTCACCCTTACCCCATGGCAGGGAAGGGTTTCTGCCACTTCGGAGTGACGGCAGTAAAACCACGTTCCATTTCTAAGTGACATAGCATGGTCGCAGCAGCCGCAGAATACTTTCCCTCGGAGAAGGTAGTCGCGCCGTTTTTTATTCGGAAGGGAGAAACGCCTGATCGAAGCGTTGGCTTTCTCAAACAGCTCCATGCTTACGATTGCCGGGTGGTGGTCCGGTATTTTGAACCATTCGCTTTCATCCTTTAGCTTCATGCGGCGGCTGCCGATTTCCTGTACCTTACGCTTGCCGATCACATAAGTGCCGATATACCGCTGGTCCTCCAGCATCCGCAGGACTGTTGAGCTGCTCCAGACGCCGTGTGTCCTGGACACATTATAGTGGTCTTTCCCTTTATCCCTCCGGTATTCCCCAGGGGTGGGGATATTCATGGCATACAGTTTCCGCGTGATCCCGGCGGCCGTATTGCCGTCAGCCGCCCATTCAAATATCTGCCGTACAATCCCTGCAACGTCCTCGTCCGGCTCCATGCGCCCGTCCGCGCTCTTGCGGTAGCCATAGGGACAGATGACGCTCTGGTATTCGCCCCGGCGCATCTTTGCATATTTGGCGCTTTTCGTTTTCATGGACATATCCCGGCTGTAACATTCGCTGATAAGATACTTAAAGGCAACGTCAATCCCTCCGGTATCTCCTTTGAAATTGGCGGTGTCAAAATCGTCACTGACGGAGATAAACCGAGTATGGTAGAGCGGAAATACCCGCTCTATGAAATAGCCGGTCTCAATGCTGTTTCGCCCAAACCGGGAGAGGTCTTTTACGATGATACAGTCGATCTTCCCGGCCTGGACCATCGTCAAAAGCTCCTGTACCGCAGGGCGCTCAAAATTCGTGCCCGTATGGCCGTTATCAACAAATTCCAGCACTTCGCCGTTATCCCATTCCGGCAGCGACATGGCCTTTTCCCGGAGGATCAGCTTTTGGTTGGGAATACTCAAACTCTCGGTCTTAAAGTCCTCCACGGACAGGCGGATATAAAGGGCGATCACATATTTTTTGTGCATGGTTCCACCGCCTTTCCCTGGAATTCACTCTTGAAGCGGAAAGTTACATGGATATTCCGCTCATGGTCGATTTCGATCCGCTCAATCAGCCGGTCAATCAGTTCTGCCGTAAGCGCATGGTCTTGTGTCAGCGATTTCGCATCCTTTTCCATTGCCCGGTAGCGCACAAGCCGGCTGTCCAGGGCGTCCATATCTTTTTCAAGCGCCTCAATCTCGCCGGACAGTGTACGGATGGATTCCTCATAATCCGCTTTCAGCTCAAAGTATTCCTCGTTTGTTAAGATACCCTGGACGAAGTTCTCATACAGTCCGCGGATCAGCCGGCGTTTCTTTTCGGTTTCCTGCCGCCTGGCCGACATCTGGGTTTTCAGCCTGTCTTTGTCCTTTTTCTGTTTTGCCTCCAGCTGAAAGAGGGGGAGGGACATTCCCAGGGCAACAGACAGCTCTTTTTCCAGAATAGCTGTGACCGTGGCGATAAGCTCCGTTTCCTGCATCATCACGCCTTTACAGCTATCCTTTGCCACACGGCTGTTGGTGAGGCAGTGGAACCAGTAAACATCCGGCCCTTTCTTGCGCTCGGCGCGCTGCCGGTGGAGGCTCCTGCCGCAGTCGGCACAGAACACCTTCCCCTTGAAAATGTTTGGGGTGTAGGGCCGCTTTGGGACCGCCCGGCTTTCCTCACAGATTTGTTTCCGGTATTCCTGCACCGCTGTAAAGAGCTCATAACTGATGATTGGTTCATGGGTGCGTCTTGCAATAATCAGGTTGTCCTCCCCGGCCTTAACCTGCTGATGGTCCACGATCTTTGTCTTTCCCTGCACCAGATCGCCGGTGTAGACCTCGCTTTCCAGAATCTTCATTACGGTGCGTGTCTGCCATTTCCCGCTCCCGATCAGGCCAGGGCTGGTGATCTCCCCGGTGGATTTTTTGTAATGGCTGGGCGCTGTGATCCCCATTTCATTCAGGTTGCGGACGATACGGTTCAGCGCCACATGCCCATGCGCCCACTCAAAAATCTGCCTTACGACAGGGGCGGTATCTTCATCGATCAGCAGTTTATGGCAGTTGTCCGGGTCTTTGCGGTAGCCGTAGGGCGCCCGTGCGCCGATATAATCGCCGTCTTTCATGGCCTGCCTTGCCTGGGCCTTGATCTTTCTGCCAATGTCCAATGCGTAAGCCTCGTTTATCATATTTTTCAGGGGAAGCATAATACCGCTGTGGAGGCTGCCGGGGTCTGCCGTGTCAAACTGGTCCGTGACCGCAATAAAACGGACGTTGTGGGTATGGAAATACTGTTCGATATAATAACCGGTATCAATGGAATTCCGTCCCAACCGGGAGAGGTCCTTGACAATCACACAGTCAATATGGCCCGCCTCGATATCAGAAAGCATCTGCTGGAAACCGGGGCGGTGGAAGTTCGTGCCCGTCGCCCCATTGTCGATATAGGTATCATAGACAACGAAATCCGGTTTGTCCGCAAGGAAATCATTCAACACCAGCTTTTGGTTTTCCACCGAACAGCCCCGCTTTTTATTATCCTCCACAGAAAGACGGATATAGAGCGCCACATGCACATATAAGGACGGGGCCGGCATGGGAGCCAACCTCTGTTTCCTGCTCTTTCTTGCCATTTAGCCCACCTTCCTTTCTTTGCCCTGTACGGCAATCTGTTCCGCCAGGGAAACCGCTTTCTGGTATTCATCCTGGTAATTAAATTCAATATGTAGCTCGTCTTTCCCCATTACCCGTATGCTGCGGATAAGCTGCATGACCGCCCTCCGGTCAATTTCCTCCATCGTGGAGAATTGCATAAAGTGGTTGATCCAGCGGTTCCGCTCGCTGCGGTTCTCCAGTACGTCCGTCAGCTTTTCGTTCCACTCGGCAACCGCTTTCTGCAGCAGTTCAATATCTGCATTGTATTTCCGCTTATAGGAGAGGAATTCTTCTTTGGTAAGAATCCCGCTCACCAGATTTTCATAGAGTTTTGCCTTGAAACCCTCAACCTGCGCCATACGTTTCTCATTTGCTTTGATCTGCCCGGCGTATTCCTGGGCCAGTTCCCGGTTGATCCGCTCCTGGCTGATACTGGACAGCAGCGCATCCAGGGAAGCCACATTTTCAATATGCCCTTTCAGGCTGCCCTGCACGCACTCGATCAGGTCGGACTCTTTCACCATGACGGAAGATTTACACCCGTTCTTTTTGCCGGTAGGACAATAATAATAGTGGTATTCCTTATCCTTATAGCGGTTGGTCTTGCGCGTCATACGGCAGCCGCAGCAGCCGCAGATCAAAATGCCGGAGAACAGGTAAACTTTATCCGATTTTGGAGATGTCCGGGTATCAATCCTGCGGAGGCGCTGCACCAGGCCAAAATCATGTTTCTGGATGATCGCCTCATGGGCGCCCTCCACACGGACCCATTCAGAGGAAGGCCTGTCCTCACGCTCTTTCAGCTTGAAGTGGGGCGTGGTCTGTTTTCCCTGCACCAGCGTTCCGGTATAGGTTTCATCCTGCAAAATGCGGATGATCGTTGTGGCAGACCATTTACAATCTTTACGGTCCGTATAGCCGCCTTTGGCGTGGGGCATCCCGTTGTTGCGCTTATAAGCCAGCGGTGAGAGAATGCCCATGCGGTTCAGCTCGTCTGCAATATGGGAAGCGCTGAACCCCTCCAGCCGCTTTCTGAAAATATCCCGCACCACGTTAGCGGCGTATTCGTCAATTTCCAGGCTCTTGTGCTTATCACCGGCTTTTATATATCCGTAGATGGGAAACGCACCCACAAAATCACCGCTGCGCCGTTTCACATCCAGGGCGCTCCGGGTCTTGACGGAAATGTCCCGGCTGTATGCCTCGTTCATAATGTTTTTTACTGATACGGTAAGGTCATCGGCAGCGTCATTCTCTGTGTCCACGTTATCGTTGATGGCGATAAAGCGGACGCCGTAGGCCGGAAATACCCGGCGCATATAGCGGCCGGTCTCTATGTATTCACGACCCAGGCGGGAGAGGTCTTTGACGATCACACAGTTGGCCTCGCCCTGCTCGATCATCCGCATCATTTCCTGAAATGCCGGGCGGTCAAAGAGGACCCCGCTGTAACCGTCGTCAATCTTTTCTGCCACAACTTCAATCTCCGGGTGCCGGGCAATATAATCATCAATCAGCCGCCGCTGGTTGGCGACGCTGTCGCTTTCCACCGTCTTATCATCGGTATAAGAAAGACGGATGTACTTAATGGCTTTGTAAACCTGCATAAAAAAACACTCCTTTCATTGCGCAGAAAAATCCCCGCAATCCAAGAAGTGTGGCTGTGCCGTATTCAATTCCTTTTCCAGTTCTTATTGTACCACGCCCCTGCGGGAAAGTCAGCCCTTTTCCTAAAATAATCCGGCTCACCGTAAGATTCCCTTGATACATTCCTCCAGGGTGGCGCCGCCTGCGGCAAAGCTGGCCTGTACGGTGAACCGCCCGCATTTGAAGCGGTAAGGGTCTTTGATCTGCCGTACAAATTCGGCGATCCGTTCCTCACGGGAAAGCTCCTTATCAACGGCAACCTCCCGGATGTCCACCAGTGCGCCGGTCCTGCCGGCAACAACCGTATTCTCCATAATACCAACTCCTTCCTGAAAATTTCTGGCTATCGAAACCACATGAATAAGTCGGGCCTGCGCTCTTACAGTCACAGACCCGGCCCATTGTATCTGATTTCGATCATCTGCCGTATTTGCCACGCCCCCCGGCAGGCCCTGCACGAACAAGGCGGGGCTGTTACAGGCTGCGGATAGCGTCGCCGCATCATAGCCCCGCATACGCCGCCGCTTTGCCAGAGCAGGCGCACGCCGCAGGAACTCTCCCCAAGTCTTTAGGGAGCCGTGAGGAAGTACCATTGTGATCTGTGCCGTTGTCGCGTCCGGCCTGCCACAGCCGGTTTCGTGGGTTGCGTTTACCGCTCGGACAGCCTGGATTCATCACCTCCTTAGGCCGCCTGTCACCGCGCCGCCCCATCTGCCGCTCGGAACACAGAATGAAGTACCTGTAACAGCGTGTATTCGATTGTCAAGGAGCAAGCGAGGGGCGTGGCAGTTATGACAGTTTTTCAGTTGGAGCGGGCCGGAGCATATGCTGTACGGCCACACCCGCCAGGCTTGTCCCGCCGGATAAATATGTCCCTCTATTATTCATTTCATTTTTGAGGTTAAAGTTGCCGTCTGTCAGGAAATTTTTTCAAAATTTTTTCCAGGCTGTGCAAACCAGCGTTGATAGAGCGGGTGATTCTGCTCTTATGAGTGCCTTCCGCTTTTGCAATATCTGCTTTGCTCATGCCAAGAAAATAATGTGCATAAATCCGGTTTTTCTGTTTCTCCGGCAAAGAAGCAAGCACCCGATACAGCCGGATATTTTCTTCTTTCTGTTCCAGAATATCAAGAGGCGACAACGCAGCCATTAGAACATCCCGCTCAACGTTCACGTCATAATCCAGAGAAAAATATGCTTTGTGCCGATATGTACGCAGGAAATAGGCGGCTTCCGCCAACTTATATTCCCGGAGCAGATCAGCCACCTCGTCCGGTACTTCAACAATCGTGTCCTGCGTATAAAGCGGGTAATACTCCCGCAGATTGATTTTTTTCATGGGTAATTCCTCCAATTTCGATTTTTTAGTTGACTGGCAAAATCGAAATCAGAGGGTGGGGAGCGGCATCCTGGGACATTGCCCTTACCGGTACCGCAGAATAATATAAAAAGGCGTACCCCTAAAATAGCAGGTACACCTATACAGCCATATTTCAGAAAAACAGAAGGACACTGTTGGAAAATATCTTTTTCTGTCGAAACAAAAAATGCCGTAATCCACAATATATGGACTACGGCAAATAAAACATCACATACAGGACAGCGCTTCCGCCTCCCGGAACCTTTCGACAGCATCCCTATATCCTCCCAAACCAGGAGGAACGATAACTGCGCCTGTTAACAGCCTCCTATCTTATTGGGCGATATTATACAGAACGAACACCAAGCCTTTGCCTCGGTACAGCCTCGCTACAATCATTATGGCCGCAAATTCTCCCATATCCCGACACATTAAAGCAGAAAAAAGTGTGTACCTGAAATCACAGATACACACCCATAACTGTCTGTCTATGTTGTCCCACGGCAGTCACTGTCAAATTTATAACCTACGCCACGTATACTTTTTATATAATCCGGCACCGCATCAGAAATTCTCAATTTCTTTCGCAGATTACTGGCATGGTTGATAATGACCTTCCGGGAATAAAAAGAATCTTCCTCATTCCAGACCAAATCCATAATCATTTCAAATGTAAATACCCGCCCCGGATTGCGTATCAACAGGGCGAGAAGGTCAAACTCTTTTGCAGTTAAATCGATTTTCTGATCTTGCACACAGACTATCCTTTGTTCCAGACAAAAAAACAGATCGCCTTCGTAAATCTTCGTCAAAGGGTATCCCTGATGTTCCGATGAATCATGATTAGGGGTAATGACAACGGGGTTATCAACATCACTTTGTTTATCTCGTTCAAAAATATATTGCGTTAATTCTTTCTTCTGTTTAGATTCAAGAACAGCAAACAATTTTTTACCAATTTGCCGACCACTTTCTGATATATCGAGCATTGCTATTTTTTCCATGTCATCACCTCCTGCGTATTTGTTTATTTTTGTAATAACATATTCTTATTCAAGAACAATAAGATAGTGCTCTCAATATTCTGATATTTTTTGATTGGTAATCGCAAAAATAGCCATAGCATATTTTCACTATAACACCATGCTCTTGCAATTCTTTGATTGCATAAGCGCAGTAATGATTTCTGTACTATTTACGCCGCCATGCCATATTTGCCAGCTAATTAGATATACACTGTTTACCGCTATATTCAATACAAACTATGCTCCGATATAATCAAGAAAACAACAGTAGTGTCATTGCTGAAATCCTTATTTTATCTCGGCTTTTCTGAAAACTAAGTGTGTTGCTGTTAGTGAAATAACAATCACCGCTGCTGCAAACAACGCCGATAATGCAAGTGTTCTGTTATCGCTCGTTTGTGCAAGGCTAAAACAGGTCAGCCGGAAAACGCTCTCGCTGATGAAGTTTCTAAGGATATTGCAGGACACAAAGCTGAACACAACTGTTACAGCTATTCCCGATGTAACTTTTTTGAGGGCAAAGACAATAAACATAACGATACAGATGTTAGCACATATCTGCAATATGACAACCAGCAGCCAAACAAAATCCGTTACAGAAAATATACTGGTGTCAAACCTGTACTTAACAGCAAATCCAATAACTGTTGCAAAAACATAGGTTAAATGAAGCAGCACTGCCATGATAACGGTAGTAACAGTTCTTGCAATAAATATTGAAAAACGGCTGTACCCTGCCTTTATCTCATTATGTATCGTTCGGTTTAGAAAATCATTTCCAGCAAACCAAGCTGCAACAAGTGAGATGATAAACATAAAAGATGTATCGCAAACCGAAAGAGAAAACACCGTTGCTGTATCAAGATTTTCCGGGAGTTTAAGAAGTCCAAGGAAAAATCCTGCTGCTGCAAGAACAACCGCCGCAAGATACATGATAATAAATCTTTTCGCTTTGTATTTTTCAATGATTAGCTGATTATACATTGCTGTCACCTCCCGTAATGCTAAGGAAGTATTCTTCAAGGCTTTGCCCCGTAACTGAAAGTTTTTTGTCAAGTTCATCATGGGTGATCGACTTGATTATCCTCCCCCTGTGGATAATATAATAATCAGTGGCAAGCAGATAAAGCTCATTAAGGATATGACTTGACAGGAACAGTGTTACGTCATTTTCCTCATTCAGCCTTTTGAGCAAGCTGCGCAGTTCGGATATGTTTTTAGGGTCAAGACCGTTTATCGGCTCGTCAAGTATAAGCAGCCTCGGCTTACCGACAAGAGCCATTGCTATGCTAAGTCTTTGCTTCATGCCCATAGAGAATTTTCCTGCTTTCTTATCCTTAACCTCGGTCAGCCCCACCATTCCAAGCAGCTTATCACATATTTCCTTGTCGGGATTACCGATAAGGATACGCTGCAATTCAAGATTACGGTAAGCAGAGTATTCCGGATAAAGGGCAGGAGCTTCAATGGTACTGCCGATATGTCGGCGCATTTTCAGAATATCACACGGTTTATTCTTCCCGAACAGCGAAAAATCACCGTTTGTCGGATAAAGCAGCCCTGTCAGCACTTTCATCAGTGTGGTCTTACCTGCGCCGTTCTCACCGATAAAGCCGTATATATGCTTATTTTTGAGACTAATGCTTACATCATCAAGAGCAAGGAAATTACCGTATTTCACGGATATTCCGTGTGTTTGCAGGATAATGTTTTCCATTTTGCAGCCCTCCTTTCATTATCCAAATGTGCGCTTGATCTCGTCACGTTCTCTTTGTGTTTCCACCCAATTTTCAACATATCCGCAATCACAGCAGACATAGCGTATAACCGGGATTTTTTTCATCAATGTAAAGGTCGAAGTATAAATATTGTTCCCGCTGGCATGGCGGTTTTGGTTATCGGGAACACGGACAATATTTTGTGAGCTGCATTTAGGGCAGCGTTTTGTATTTTTCATGGTATTATATCCTCCTTACGACAAGTGATAAGCTTAAAACTTCAGCTATGACAATGCAGAGCAAAACCCATATACTTATAGACCACATACCGATAAGCCCTGCAACCAAAAACATAATCAACGGTACAATATACTTTCGTGGGTGGTGCCATAAATCATTTTCAATCTTCCAGTTACGGACGGGACAAAACCACTCCAACAGGACAGACAAGATTGCACTTTGCAGCGCGATTATAAGCGCAGTAATGATTTCTGTACTATTTACGCCTCTTTTGCCTATTTGCCAGCTAATCAGATAAACGCTATTTACCGCCATATTGACAGAAAAGATAAAAAAGCAATAATTCGTGCAAAAGCGTTTTGCCTGTCCCGGTAGTGTTCGGACTGCCTGCTCTAAACCAGGATCACAGGAAAGCAATATACAGATTGGGGTATTCAGGCATAGAACGGCAAACCCCAGCGGCATAACATTTACTCCCTCAAATTGCCCTAATATGAATGGCATAACACCAGCGATTACGCATAATCCGGCAGTATTCAAAAGATAGTTTTTGTTTGTTATCAGATAACGCAGCAAATATAAAAATATGCTTCCTGTCCCTTTTGTGTGTCTGATTAGAAGTTTTGCTGATACTGGGTGATAGAAAACGTAAGCGTCTGCTTTCAGTAACCTTAAAAATGAAATGAGCATACTTGTAAACGCAATAAAACAAATAATCACCGTTTCCCGCACAAGGAATATTGGCGCGAAAATCGCTCCACCCCATAAAATGAAAACAGGCAGAAACATTTTTCTCTTTTTCATGGTATACCATACAGCAGCCGAAAAACAGCTATTACAGGCACAGATCAAAGATACAGCAATTTGCAGCACACTCCATTCATGTACGGCAAAGAACAAAGCCATTACAAGGAATGTTTTGGTAATCAATGTATAGCTTGTAAATGCCAGCACAAGTGAAAACGTCATTTCCCTGTTCCGAAATGGCAGCATAAACAGCCCGGTCATACGGTCTGCATTTCCCGAAGAATTAAGAGTCTGCCACATGATACCCATTGAAAAAGCCGTAGCTGTCAACAAGAGAATAGACGGTGCAATCTCTATTTCAATTCCTGCGGTATGGATAGCAAGAAACAGGATAATGCAAGCAATAGGGCTTTTTACAGCACGTTCATACTTTGCGCCGAAAAGCTGTTCCCCGAGGTTTTGAAAAATAATCATTCTTTTAATACCTCCCGTATCTTCTCTGCTTTGATTTCCTGTCCGGCAAAACATCTTTTTATCTGCCCCTGTTCTAATACCGCTACCCGGTCAGACGTAAGGCAGATACTTTCAAGAATATGGGACGAAAAAAGGATTGTTCCGTATTGCCGGAAGCTTTCGATCTGCTGGTACAGGTATTCGGTACTCTGAAAATCAAGTCCATTCACAGGCTCGTCCAGTATGAGCAGTTTGGGCTTCAAAGCAAAAGCTGTAATTAAATAAGCCTTTTTCAGATTGCCCGTTGACAGTTCTTTCAGCAAAACATCAGTGTATTCTTCAAAGTGAAAACCATGTATCAATTCATTAATATCAGATAACTTCCTGCCGTAAGACGCTGCCACATAGGAAGCATACTCGCGGAACGTAAAAAACTGAAATGAATGATCTTCGGCAAAAACAACATACCGTTCTTCCTTAAATTCCCGGTCACGGAATAGAAGCGGTTTTCCCTGCCACCAAGCAGCTTTCACATGAAAAGTGTTAAGCAGTCCGGAAAGCGTTTTGATAAAAGTGGTCTTGCCCGCTCCGTTCAATCCAATCAGTCCTATCACTTCATTCGTTCCCAGCTCCATAGATAATTTTTCAAGAACAGGTTTTCCCGGCGTATACCACACATTCAAATCATTAAGGACAAGCATTTTCCCGTTGTTCATTATGTTACCCCCGTTTGTCTTTGATAATCTCTCGGAATCTTTAAGCCAATAAACACAAGGCTTCCAGATGCCTTTTTT
>CAJTPM010000013.1:0-63393 GCA_910578085.1 uncultured Lachnospiraceae bacterium
AGTCCAATGCCAGAGTTTCGCTGGCAGGATCAATCAGAATTCCGAGAGATCATATATGATGATGGAGCAGGAAACCTTTTTCCTGCCCGCTGCACAGACGGCACGCTGCCCTGGCAGCAAATCTCCTTATGCACCCCTGCGCATAAAAAAACCACTTCGACAATGAAGCGGATTTAAAGTGTACCCTCAAATCCTCTTATTGTTCGATCATTCATTCGCTCAGGTTGGCACCTTCCGTCTCCGGGGTTGCCGTGGCTTCACAGGTCCTATGTACCTCCACCACTCTGAATAAGAGAGATTCTGTATAAAGTCAACATGATTGACTTGTTTGCCATAAAGCTACGATATCACTAACGGAACGGATTGTCAACAAAAACATCACAATCCGTTTTTTTATTATCTTTCCACTTTTTACCGCGGAATAAATTCCTCTATCTTCCCCAGTTCCTCCTGCTCCCTGAACATCCGGATCACCGTATCACAAAATTCATCCAGTTCATCCGGATCCTCATAACACAGAACATTGATCATGTCATACTCCGCCATGGACTCCGGCCATTCATCGTTTCCTCCGGCCAGAAAAAGGGAGTGAAGCCCATACTCTGTCGCATAATACTCTGTCAGCCGCAGTCCGTACTCTTCTCTCATACCACAGATCGTATCGTCTATGATATCGTACTTGATCACAGCCTCAAACACAATATCCGGATGGGACAGGGCGTACATCCCATAAACATCTTCCGAAAAAACACCCTCCTTCACCAATACCGGCAGACACATGCCAGGCTGTTAGTCGTCCCCAGATCAATTCCAATCACTGCCATTTCGGTTCTTCCGGCTTCTCCTCCGGGTGCACCATTTTTGCCCGCGCAGCGTATGCCTTTTTTATCCGCTGTGGGCGCAATGCCCAACACTTCCCATATTTCCATTTTTGCCTCTGTATCCGTGTGCATAAATTATGCGGGAGCTACATTTTCTCTGTACTCCCGCCTAATTTATTCTCTCATTCTCGTATAATACATCCTGTAATCAATATAGCAGGGAACCTCTGGCTCCTCATCCTCCCCACAAGGATGTCCTTCCTTTTTTGCAAGCTCTCTCAGCGTATAGATATACTCATCCGTGATGGCATCCGCCGCCTCCCTGCGGTCCACCACTTTCTCCCCGCCCCAGGTCTCAAAAATCTCCTTAGCTTCCTCAAGCTCTCCCGTATGGGCTAACGCCATGGCGTGATAACACCACAATAGACCGTCTTCCGGCCAGAGTTTTTTTCCCCTGTCAAAAATCTCTTCCACAAGCCCATAATCTTCCGCCAGAAAAGCGGCTCGGATCGCCTGTTTTGTGATCGTGACATTCTCACTGTTTCGCAAAAGCGCCTCCCGCATATACCGGGACGCCTCTTCTCTTTCTCCCTGCGCCTCGGCCACATTTGCCAGCCCGTGGAAAGCCCAGGTGCTCTCCTGTAACTCAAGTGACTTCCGAAAACAATTTTCCGCCCGCTCGTAATCTTCCCTTGCAAACCAGGAAAGCCCCAGATGATACCAGGCGTACCAGTTTTCCTGATCTCTTTCTTTCACACACTTTTTCAGCAGTTCAAACCACTCGTCCTGTACCATAAAAGAGGCCGGCGCCTCCTCCGGGGCAGGCTCATCAAACTTTCCTGTCTGAAGCAGTCTCTGCCAGAGTTCCTGTTCCTTCCCCACAGGTCCAAAGTCCAGATACGACGCTGTCCTTTTTCCACCGAGGCTTACTTTGATCTCATCATCCAGAGTCCCCCAGGGTTCCCCGTAAAATGCCGTCGTCGTCCCCTTCACCGCATCCTTTTTCGTCCGCATCAGAAAGTCGTCCAGATCTCTCTCCGGCAGATGTTCATCCAGCCACTTTTCAACATTTACACGGCTTTCCCGATACGCCCCATGAACTTTTCCCGGATCCATTTCCACAGCGCCGTAGGCTTCCACCCACTCCCAGGCCGTGTGGGCCGGAAACAGCAGGCTCTCATTCTGGGTGTACGCCAGACCCGCCTGGATCTCCACATAGGGCTGCCCATCTTTATTTGTCAGGAACCTCTGCCAGTTCTGTCCGCCCACAGACATCCCCCATACAAACATCTTTCTGCCTTTTAACCGTCTCGTGGAGGCATGGATGATCCCGGTGCCGTCCTGACGGATATGAGCCTCAAATTTTCTCGAATTCTCCGGAATCCTGTAGAAATGGTCAATGGTCTCCACATGATTTGTCGGATAAGACTGATCCACACCATTCACCATAGGAATATCAATTATGTAAACCGGATCCGTCTTATGATTTACATAAGTCTTATCCGCCGGTACTAAAATTCTGGCACCCTCCTCCTGAGGAACCGCGATATTGCTCCACCAGTAGATGGGAACAGGCAGATCAGCGCCGTTCACTAACCGCATCCTGGCAAGCAGAAAAGCCGAACCCTCCGGCAGATAAAAATCCATCTGATAAGTAATAGCCCGGATTCTCTCAAAAGCATAGAGGCGCAGAAAAGGCTCCCCGTCCTCCCCGACTCCCTCCGCCGCAAAGATTTTATCACAGGTCAGCGGATTATGCCCTCTGACGCCGCAGTTGAACTCCACGCCTCCCGCCGTCCAGGCGTTGCGGATTGCAAGATTGCAGGGTTTGAACACGGGATTGCTGGCAAGCAGCTCCCTCTCCCTCCGTTTATCATAGAGAGACCAGAGCTTTCCCCCCACCCCCGGCAGAAAGGTCGCCCGCAGGCAGTCATTCTCCAGAATGGCCGCATCGAACTCCCGCATCTGTTCCGTATGGTCATAGCTGTCCTGCGCCGTGTAGGGAAGCCCGCACTGCACACCGCCGAAGTTAAGATACAATCCCTCCTCCTCGCCCAGAACACTCCCCTTATAAAATCGCTTCCCAGTATATAAAACCGGATAATCCGATGCCTTCCCCATGTGGGCAGCTGGCATGCGTGTCTTTGTAAATGTAATCTTACTCATATCTTCCACCATTTATTATCCATATTTCAAAGCTGCGCTCTTCCCATCATCACCGCTCCCACGGCCGCAGTCTGTCTCGGGGAAACGCAGGTAAATCCAGGCATACATTCCGCCGCTTCTCTCAGCAGGCATTCCCGATAAACCGTATCGCTCTCCGCCAAACCGCCGATCAGCGCCAGCTCCCCGTTTTCCATGCCCAGACGCTTTGCCGCCACTGCCGCCTGTCCGATCAGCAGCTTCGCATTTTCCCGCAGTACTGCCTTTGCCACAGTATCCCCTGCTGCCGCCTCTCTCTCCACAGCCCGGGAGAAAGCCGCTACAGCGCTCTTGTCCTTTCCATACACATATGCCACCATCTTCTGGCCTGTGTCGATTCCCAGCTCCTTCGCCGCCGCTTCCGTCAGTGTCGTAGTCTCCCCGTAACCGTCCCACTGGCGCGTCACCGCCCGCAGCGCATCTCTTCCCAGCGCATAGCCGCTGCCCTCATCACCGATCAGATGGCCCCAGCCGCCCACACGCACGCTCTCGCCTCTCTCATTCCTTCCGAAACAGAAAGTACCGGTTCCCACTCCGAGACAGATCCCGGGCTTTCCTTCCAGCGCTCCCCAGAGCGCAATCTCATGATCCCCCACCAGTTTCCAGTTGCCGATATCCGCCCGCTTCATGGCCTCTGCAACTACTTCCTGCATACTCGGACTGCTGCACCCTGCCGCGCCGATGCACAGGGAAGCGCACCGTCCCATCCCCCGCAGAAACGTTGTGATCTCCTCCATCAGCGCCGTAAGCCCTTCTCTCCCGATACTGTTTACATTAAACGCCCCAAACCTTTCTTCCCGCAGTATCTTCCCATCCAGATCACTGCATACAACAATTGTTTTCGTTCCCCCGCCATCTATCCCGGCCACAAATTCCATATCTGTCTCTGTCCTTTCTACTGCTCCCCCAATATCACATCCATCCCGCGCTTCACCGCCCTGTCCCAGAAGATCCAGTCATGGATCCCCTCCCAGTGCTCAAACAGATTCCCGGCCCCCGACTCCTGCAATAGTTTTGCAAACCGCACATTCTCCGGGTACAGATCATCTCCCTCTCCGCAGGCCGTATAGATCTTCGGAAGCGCCGCGGCATCCGCCTTTTTTGCCAGCGCAAACAGATCGCTCTTCTCAGGCACCCTGCATGCCGTGCCGAAGATCGCCTGAAATTCCCGCCTGTCTTCCTCTCCCGCAGCCGCTACTCTTCCCGGCATATCCGTCACCGCGGAGAACGTGGCGCAGCCTGCATATCTCTCCGGTTTTGTCAGCAGGCATTTCAGGGCGCCGTATCCCCCCATGGACAGTCCCATGATATAGTTGTATTCCCGTTTCTCCGAAAAACCGAAAAATCTCCGGCATAACGCGGGCACCTCCTCCAGCACATAGCTGAAATAGTTAAGGCCCATCTCCATATCCGTATAGAAACTTCTCTGCACCTCCGGAATGATAAGCGCTGCGTTATATTCTCTCGCGTACCGCTCCACGGCGGTATAGCGCGTCCATCCGGTACAGTTGTCCATCAGTCCGTGCAGCAGATAAACCACTCTGGTTCTGCACATCTCCCGATCCTCCGGCAGTACGATGGTCAGGGACGTATTCATCTTCAGACATTCCGAGCTGAACGTACAGGTTAAATGTGCCATGCCTACACCTCCCCGATGGCTGCCGATACTTTTCCTTCGTTTCGCTCGAGCAGCTCCTTTGCCTCTTCCGCACCCACTTTGCGAAGCAGCATGACAATGGCTGTCTTGGGACGATAATCGCATTTTTCCAGAACAGCCGTAGCCTCCTCCTCACTGACATGAGCCGCCTCACTGACGATCCTCTGACAGCGGTGGATCAGCTTCTCATTGGACGGTTTTACATCCACCATCAGATTGCCGTACACTTTGCCGAGCTTGATCATGGCGCCGGTGGAAAGCATGTTGAGCACCATCTTCTGGGCGGTTCCGCTTTTCATTCTGGTGGAACCCGTCACCACCTCCGGCCCCGGCGTCGGCGTGATGGCAATTTCCGCCTCCCTCTCGATCTCCGAGCCGGGGGAACAGGTCACCCCAAACACATGAGCCCCGCAGGATCTGGCATACTTCATGGCGCCGATCACATAGGGCGTCCGGCCGGATGCCGCAATCCCCACTAAAACATCCCTGCTCCCAAAGCCGATCTTTTTTAAGTCCTCCGCTCCCAGCTGCTCGCTGTCCTCCGCGCCTTCCACTGCTGAAAACATCGCTTCTTTTCCGCCGGCGATAAGCCCCACCACACGGTTCGGATCTGTAGAGTAAGTGGGCGGACATTCCGCCGCATCCAGCACCCCGAGCCTTCCGGAAGTGCCGCACCCGCTGTAGATCAGTCTTCCACCCATCCTGAGCTGCGCCGCAATGATATCAATGGCCGCCGCGATATGCTCCAGTTCCGCCTCCACGGCAACTGCCACTTTCTTGTCCTCCTCATTGATCAGTCGAACCATCTCCAGCGTAGTTAGCGTATCGATCTTTTCCGTATTGCTGTTCTTCTCCTCTGTAGCTATCTGTCTCCAGTTTTCCATAGCCATTCGTCCTTTCCATTCTCCTTGATTCTCCGTTTTACCCACCCATATCATACAGATAAATGCGGCAGACCATCCTGATTCCGCTTTATCTGCCTGTATCATTTATGGGCAAATACAGCTGTTTTTTCTGATTATCTGTTTTGCCTGCCTCATCTGTCCCATATAACATTTCCAAACTTGTCCCTTATGTCTTTCCGGACACAAACATTCTGTGAAAAGTACGGTGCAGGTATTATGCGCAAAGCTGTTGCCATAGATGTTCTTTCGTATCCATATTCTCAGGATATCAGCGCCTTATTTTTCCATCTGCCGCTGAAATAGTAAACATAATATACCGTAATGACAATGATCCAGGCATAGGTCTCGCTCCACCAGATCGCAGTATACCCCCAGTCCCCCACCCCGGAGAGCGTGTAGGAAAAAAGGATCCGGAGTGTCAGCGCAAGCAATGCATAAGCGCTGGCATGAACGCCGTCTCCCACCCCCTGAAACATGCCGTTCATGGGAAAATATGCCGCATACATCAGCACCGACGGCACCATCACCCGCAGATGTCTGGCGCAGATCTGCGCCGCCTCCCGGTCTATACCGAAGCTGCCCACAATGCCTTCCATAAAGCCATAGACCACCGCCGCTAAAACCACTGTAATTCCAAGGGACATACCGATGGCCTGCCACAGCCCGGGGGAAAGCCGCTCCCTTTCACCGGCTCCAATATTCTGTCCCGCATAGGTCGTCATCGTGGTCTGCAGCCCCTTGGTCGGGATCGTGATCCATCCCTGCAGGCGCACCACCACTGTAAAGGAAGCGATCATTGCCTGCCCGTAAGAATTCACCAGCCTCTGCAGGATCAGGATGCCCAGATGTGTCACCGTGTACTGAAGAGCCATGGGCATCCCCACCCGCAGCACATCCCGGACCTTCCCGCCCTCAAACGTAAGCTCAGCCACACGAAACCGCAGAAATTCGTACTTCCTGCCCATATAGATCCCGCCGGCGAGACAGGCGCACAGCTGGGAAATCACCGTAGCTGTCGCCGCCCCGGCAACGCCCCACAGCTTCACAAACCACAGATCCAGTAAAATATTGACCGATGAGGAGATCACCAGAAAATATAAGGTAGCCCTGCTGTCCCCCACCGCCTGCAAGATGGCCGCAAAAATATTGTAACCGAATTGAAAAATCAGTCCCAAAGCATAGATCCGGAAATAAAGGATCGTCATCTCCTGCATGAAAGCCGGTACATTCAGCAGATTCTTCAGGATAAACCCGCTCGCTGCCACACCAAAAAGCGATACCGCCGCCCCCAGTCCCAGGATAAACAGGATGGCGGTGGAAGCATATCTTCTGAGTATCTCCTCCCTGCGGGCGCCATAGTATTGGGCGCACAACACCCCTGCGCCTACGGAAAAACCGATGGCAAGGGCTGTGAAAAGCTCCGTCAGACTGGCGCAGGCTCCCACTGCTGACAACGCCGTCTCTCCCTCCATATTTCCCACGATCAGCGTGTCCGCCGTATGATACAGCTGCTGTAACAGATTCCCCGCCATGATCGGCAGGGAAAATGCCAGTATGGTCTTCCAGGGCGGCCCGACCGTCATGTCTCTCTTCATTTTAATAACTACCCTTTCTCCCTGCCCATAAGCTTTGGAACGCCGATACAGCCCTCATTGCCGTCCAAATCAGTTCACCCTCATTCCTGCAGTTTCAGCACAGATTACACGCCACAAAGTGCCCTGGGGATATTTCTCTCGGCGCGTTGTCCTCCCTGCACTTTGCCGTCGCATAGGGACACCTGTGTGCAAAGCGGCATCCGGGCTCCGGGTTGATAGGATTGGACACTTCCCCTGTCAGTACAAATCGTTCTTTTTTCCTGCTCGACAGATCGATTGTCGGGATCGCCGCAAGCAGCGCTTTTGTATAAGGATGCGCGGGATGTGCAAACAGCTCATCGGTCTCCGCGCGCTCCACCACCTGTCCCATGTACATGACCATGATCTCGTCGCTGATATGCTTTACCACACACAGATCGTGGGTGATAAACATGTAGGACAACTTCTTCTGTTCCTGCAGATCCATGAGCAGATTCAGGATCTGCGCCTGGATTGACACATCCAGTGCCGAAACCGGTTCGTCGCAGACGATAAACTTCGGATCAAGCGTCATCGCCCGGGCAAGGCCTACACGCTGCCGCAGCCCGCCGTCCAGCTCATGGGGGTAGAGGTTTGCATGGTTCGCCGGCAGACCGCATAACTCCATGATTTCCTCCACATGCCTGCCAATCTCTTTCTTGTCTTTTATGGTTCCGCAGGTCTCAAGGGGTTCCGAGATCAGTCCCCGCACGGACATTCTGGGATCCAGGGAACTGTAGGGATCCTGGAACACCATCTGCATGTTGACGTTGACTTTCCTCATTTCCTTTTTGCTGTATTTCAGTATATCTTCTCCCTTGTACAGAACCTGGCCGGAAGTTGCCGGATGCAGACGCAGGATCGTCCGCCCAAGCGTCGATTTGCCGCAGCCAGACTCCCCCACCACGCCGAGAGTCTTTCCCTCCTCGATCTTTAAATTTACTTCCTCCACGGCGTGAAGCATACCTTTTCCGGTCTTAAAATATTTTTTCAGATTCACTGTCTCTATCAGAGGTACCGACATTTATTCACCCTCCTTTTCCGTAAACAGATGGCACAGGATTCCATGTCCATCCTCCTCATATACCGACGGCGCTTTGTTCTTACAGAACTCCATACAGTGCTCGCAACGATCTGCAAAACAACACCCGGCGGGTACGATTCTCGGATCGGCCATCCTTCCCTCTATGGGAGTAAGCCGCTTCGCTTTTATGGTCAGATCGGGGATGCAGCTGAAAAGCCCCGCTGTGTACGGGTGATTCTTTTCTCTCGCATAGATCTGCTCCACACTGCCGTACTCCACCACTCTCCCGCCGTAAACCACCGCCACACTGTCACAGAACTGCGCCACCACGCCCAGATCGTGGGTAATCAAAATCACCGCGGAATTATACTTCTCTTTCAGATCCCGCATCAGTTCCAGAATCTGCGCCTGGATCGTCACGTCAAGGGCCGTTGTCGGCTCATCCGCAAGCAGCAACTCGGGCTCCGCCACAAGCGCCATGGCGATCACGATCCTCTGTTTCATACCGCCCGAAAACTGATGGGGAAATTCATTTTTTCTGGCGGGCGGAATCCCTACCAGTGTCAGAATCTCGTCCACCTTCCTGTTCTTTTCTTCCTTCGGCATCTCCTTAAAATGCAGATCCAACACCTCTAAAATCTGATCCCCCACCGTGTGGGTAGGATTTAAGCTGGTCATGGGATCCTGAAAGATCATGGAGATCTTCTCCCCCCGAAGCCCCAACATAAAGCTCTCCGGCTGCTTGAGCAGATTGTCTTTGTCGTACACGATGGAGCCCTGTGTAATCTCCCCCACTCTCGCCGGGAGAAGCCGAAGGATCGACAGAGCGAGGGTTGTCTTCCCCGCACCGGTCTCGCCCACAAGTCCCAGCTTGGCGCCTTTCTTCACCTTTAAACTCAGACCGTTCAACGCATGCACCACGGCATCATCCGTATTATACTGTACATGAAGATCAGAAATTTCCAGCAAATTCTCTGATTCCTGTGCTCTCTCCCTATTCTTTTCACTCATGGAATTTCAGTCTCCTCCCTAATTTTTTGTCTTCGGATCGAAGGCGTCACGCAGACCGTCTCCGATAAAGTTCACTGCCATAACCGCCAGACAGATACAGATGCCGGGGATCAGGCCCAGATACGGGTACGTGCCGATGTTCATCTTGTTCTCCGAAATAATGGTTCCCCACTCCGGCGTAGGGGAGGCAACGCCGAGCCCCAGATAACCCATGGAGGAAATACTTAAGATCGTCTGTCCCAGTGTGATGGTGGCGGAGACGATAATCGGGCCAATCCCGTTGGGCAGAATATGCTTCAATATGATCTTTAAGGAGCTGGCCCCGAAACATCTGGCCGCCTCCACATACTCCACATTCCGCAGTGTCAGTACGGAGGCCCGCACGGTACGCGCAAAACGCGCCACCTGTGACACCGCAAGCGCAATGATCAGTTTCCAGACGCCGTTTCCGAGAGCAGTGATGATTGCCATTGCAAGTAACACCGACGGCACCGCCATCAGCACATCCACCGCACGCATCAGGACAGTGTCCACCTTGCCACCCAGATACCCAGCTGCGCCGCCCATGATTGCCCCAATTACAAAAGCGATGCCGATCACGGCCAGGGAGGCAAACATGGAGATACGTCCGCCGTAGAGAATGCGGGCAAACAGATCCCGTCCAAATTCATCCGTGCCGAAAAGATACTTCGCATTCGGCGACTGGAATCTGTCGGCCATATTCATCTGTACCACTGCATCGTAGGAAGAGATGAGCGGCGCGATCAGGATCGTCACCACGATGACCGCTAGAAGTACCACGCCAAACATGGCAAGTTTATTCTTGCGAAAGCGGAACATGACCAGTTCGCCTGTGCTGTATTCCGATAAAGATTTCTTTGCTTTTCCCAGAGACATTCCCATTCCCCCCTTCTATGACGCAAAATCAATACGTGGGTCGATCAGCGCGCAGATGATGTCAACCGCCAGGTTGATGATCCCAACAATAATTGTCACAAAGATAACCGTCCCCATCACGATCGGCACGTCGCGGGCTTTCACCGCGTTGATCAGCAGCACGCCCACGCCCGGTATCGCAAAAATGTTTTCCGTCACCACCGCCCCGGCGATAACGCCCGCAAAGGTAATACCGATCTGCGTCACTATGGGAATCAGACTGTTTCTCATGGCGTGGTGCATGATCACCTTCCGCTCAGAAGCTCCTTTTGCTCTGGCCGTGCGTATGTAGTCCTGACGGATCACGTCGAGCAGGCTGGTACGGCTCATGCGGATCATGGAAGCGAGCGTGTTTGCACCCAGGATAACCGATGGCAGCACATAGTGCTTCCAGGTACCCACACCGGACACCGGCAGCCATTTTAAAGTCAGGCAGAAAAAGATCTGGCACATGGTTCCCAGCCAGAAAGCCGGCATGGAAGTCAACAACATGGCCACAAAGGAGACGCCGTAGTCCATCAGGCTGTACTGTTTTATGGCCGAGCCGATTCCCAGGGGACAGCCGATCCCCACCGCAAATAAAATCGAGAGCACTGCCACTAAAAGGGTGTATGGAAGTCTTCCCAGAAAGAGCTTCGCAATGTCCTCACCGCCAAACCAGGAAGTGCCGAAATCCAGATGGCACACCCCCAGCATATAATTTCCGTATCTCACTAAAAGCGGCTTGTCAAGTCCCATCTCCGCTTCCAGCTGCGCGATCTGTTCCGCCGTGGCATCTTCCCCCAGAATCTGCCACGCCACATTGCCGGGGGCGAAGGACAGAATCACGTACAGAATAAATGTCACGCATATGATTACCGGTATCAACATCAGCAATCGTTTCAGTGTATATTTTAACCAACTCAATCTAATCTCCTCCTTTATCACTCTAAGGGATGCCCGAAAGCCGGTCTGAATTTCTCTATCATTTTAAAAAGTGGCCGAACCAGTTGCGGCCGGCCACTTTTTGTCTCATTTTCTCATGTCCCCCTGTCATCACATAACAGTTCATCCTCCCGGCTTCCCTGTTATGTCATTACCGTCCACTCTGTGGCCGATAACCGATTTGCTGTCTGTGTATCGTTCTACTCATTCCAGGAGCAGTAATAGAAGTTGTAGTTACCGAGACAGTGCGCTTTCATCCCGTCCAGTTTCGTATTGTAAGCAACCGTCACAATACTGTTAACCAGCGGAACATCATACGCTTCTTCCGTCACGATATCGGCGATGGATGCATAGATCGGTTTTCTCGCGTCGCCCTGTGTCGCACGTCCTTCCTGAATCAGATCCCAGATCTCCGGATCTCTGGGGCTTCCCTGCACTGCGGGATCCCACCAGCTGTCCATACTGTGGTATGTCATAAGACTGTCTGCATCCACCAGAGAGGACAGATTATCCGCAATGATCGCATCCCACTCTCTCGCCTTGTACTCTTCCATATAGGAAGCATTATCCTTTGCGTCCACAACACAGTTGATGCCAATGGACATAAGCTGTGCCTGGATCACTTTCGCGCCGCTCTCATACCGGGAGCCGGACTGTACCAGAATCTTCCACTCGGTGTTGCCGTCGTAGCCGGAATCTGCCAGATATCCCGCCGCCGCCTCAGGATCATATTCTACTACCTGGTATGTGCCGGGATCCGGGCATCCGCCGTAGCTTGCGCAGACATCGATGTCCAGAATATCCGCTTCGCCGCTGTACATTGCCTGGTTCACATCATCCTTGTTCACTGCAGCCTGGATCGCTTTTCTGAAATTGATATCCTTGCCGGGGCCTGCTCCCCAGGAATTCATGTACATTGTCACACGTCCCACGGAATTCTCCTTTGCCCAGGTGACATTCGGATCGTCCAGGCGCAGGCAGACGTCGATAGCGGGATCACGAACCACGTCATAGTCACCGTTCTGTAAGCCGAGGATCTGCGTATTGGTATCCGCCACAGTCTGGATCACCACATTTTTGATCGCCGGTACGCCGCGCCAGTACTCTTCGTTTGCTGTCAGTGTGGTGTGATCTCCCTTGACATATTCCACAAACTTGTAGGGGCCTGTTCCGATCGGAGCCGCATAGTACCCGTCCTCACCCACTTCATCAAAATAGGATTTGCAGATGATGCCGCCGATACGGGACGCTACGCCGTAGGGGAACGCCGCATAGGGGCTTGTCAGGTGGATATCTACCGTATAGTCGTCCACGATGTCACAGCTCTCATAGTTTACGAACAGTGCGGAACCGATGGGGCCTGCCGCGCCTGTGTCGAAAGTCATCTTGACATCTTCCGCCGTCATCTCCTCGCCGTTATGGAACTTTACGCCCTGACGAAGATGGAAGGTATAGGTGAGTCCGTCTTCCGAAACGTCATAGCTTTCCGCCAGCGCCGGCGTCAGACTTCCATCAGGCTCCAGAAAGAGCAGACAGTCGTAGATATTGGAGAGCGCCAGGTTGTCATCTCCCGCACAACTCTGGGAACCCTGTGCATAAAACCGATAAGGTTCACCGGATGTTGCAAGCACGATTGTATCCTTCGCCCCTCCGGTCGTCGTCTCCTGGGACGTACTCTCTTCAGGAGCTTCCGCCTCCTGAGCCGGAGTTCCGGTTTCCGCCGGTGCCGTATTATCCGCCTCATTGCTTCCGCAGGCGCACAGGCCTAAAAGCATGGAAACGGCAATTAACATCGTTGTTACTTTTTTCATCCTTTTCATATGAATCCTCCTTTTAAAGTTGATAAACACATTGTATCTATTTTAAACTTTTTTTCAATAGTTTCGCAATCTCTTGGAACAAAATTTCATTCTTTGGAATTGTTTTTGTGCTTTTTGCACAGAGAGATTTTTTGAATTATTTGACAACTCTGACAAGATTCGTTATAATCCTAAATACATTTTTGTGGATTATCCATAGGAAAGAAGGCCTTATGAAAAGTGTTTTAGTTAGAATCAAGCAATATCTGCCAAATGCCAGCGTCGCGGAGCAGGGGGTTTTACATTATATCCTCTCCAACCCGGACAAGGCCGTGCGGCATAACATTCATCAGCTCTCGGAACACTCCTACAGTTCCGCTTCCACCATTGTAAGACTGTGCCGCAAGCTGGGTTTTGAGGGATACAGAGATCTGCAGAATTCCCTGCTCAGCGAGCTGGTTTTGCAGAAGCAGGACAGGCAGCAGCGCTCTCAGTACATGGATCCTCATGACCAGCTTACGGAAATTGTGAACAAAATTACATCCAGAAATATTTCTTCTCTGGAAAATTCCATGCATCTGGTGGATGCGAACGCCTTGAAAGAGAGCGTAAATTCTATCTGTAACAGCGATATGATCCTGCTCTTTGGAATTGGCGCTTCCTATCTGGTGGCCCAGGACGCCTATCTGAAATTTTTACGTCTGGCCAAGCCCTGTTACTGCAGCGAGGATATCCATTCCCAGTATCTCTATGCGCAGAATGCCAAACCTACAGACGTTGCCATTATCTTAAGTTACTCCGGATGTACGGAAGAGATGATACACTGCGCGCAGTTACTGCGGGAACAGAATACGCCCATCATCGTAATCACGCGTTTTTATACCTCTCCGTTAGCAAGGCTTGCCACCTGGTGCCTCTATGTGGCAAATGCAGAGAACCTGTTCAGAAGCGGTGCCATGTCCTCCCGCATCTCTCAGCTCAATATAATAGATATTCTGTATACAGCCTATCTGAACCGGAATTTTGATAACAATACCCAGCGGCTTGAACTCAACCGGATCCCGAAGAGTAAGCCGGATTGAGGGGTTATTTTTACACAGTGGTACCGGAGGCCATGAGGCAACTGCATACCATAACGGAAGGTTCAGGGATTTCTGCAAGCCGGATTCAAGACTTTTACAGTAAATGACATTGAGACCTGATACGATATCGAAAAGGAGGAATTATCATGCAGCATTTTTCAATTTCCTACACAGATGGGGCGGATATTACGTGCTGTCTTTTAAATGACAGACCATCCCGCAACCCTGACCAGTCGCCGCGGCCGGGGGTGGTTTTGGTGCCGGGGGGCGGTTATCACTGTGTCGTGGACCACGAGCAGGAATGTATCGCCGTGCAGTTTCTGGCGAAAGGATACCATGTTTTTATATTGAATTATACGGTGAATGAAGATGGAAGCAGACCGCTCCACTCCCTTCCCCTGGAACAGCTTGCGAGAGCCATGGCGTTTATCCGCGGTCATGCCCGGGAGTGGCATCTGGATCCCGGTCGTCTGGCCCTGGCCGGTTTTTCCGCAGGCGGGCATCTGGCCGGAAGCCTTGCCGTCCACTGGCACAGGGAGTGGCTGAAGGAGCGCACCGCCCTTTCTCCCGAGCGCATACGGCCCGACGCCCTCATCCTGGCTTACCCGGTCACGACAACGGGCCCCTTCGCCCACAGAGGTTCCATCGATCATCTTCTCGGCTCTGACGCCACCGAGGAAGAGCTTCATCTCTATTCCCTGGAAGAACAGGTCACCACACATGTGCCCCCTGTCTTTCTCTGGCATACACAGGAAGATGAGTTTGTGCCGGTCATGGGAAGCCTCCTTTTCGCTCAGGCCTGTATCCGCGAAAATGTGCCGTTAGAACTGCATATTTATCCCGAAAACCGGCACGGCCTGTCGTTAGCCATCAAAGAAACCGCCTGGGAAGATCCGGCCTCCGTAGATCCTCACATCGCAGGATGGTTTTCACTGTGCACGGAATGGCTTGAACTGATCTGGAAGTGAACTATCCGTGCAGGCATGGCTACCTGGCTCATCGCCCGCATAAATAATGTCAAAACGTAGTAGCAGAGTATCCCGGCCGCCGCGATACTCTGTTACGGACTGCATAAAAACCCCCGCCATCCGGCGAGGGCCTCTTTACCCGATTTTCAATTTAAATTTCTGCAGCTCCCGCTCAGAATCCACACGTTCCATCACGGCACCCAGACTCTGCAACTTGATATGAAAATCTTCATAGCCGCGCTCAATATACTTGATATCGTCCACCGTGGTAATACCTTCCGCCGCCAGTCCCGCCAGCACAAGGGCTGCTCCCGCCCGCAGATCCGGCGCTACAATCCCGGCTCCGGTATACTTCTCAACGCCGTTAATAAAAGCGGTATTCCCCTCCACCTTGATATCGGCGCCCATGCGTGTCATTTCATCTACATACTTAAAGCGGTTCTCAAAAATACTCTCCGTCACTATGCTGGCACCTCTCGCCAACGCCAGTGCCACCACCATCTGCGGCTGCATATCGGTAGGAAATCCCGGATAGGGAAGGGTTTTTACCTGAGTATGATTCAGGGGCTTGCTGGCCACCACCCGCACCGCGTCATCGGACTCCTCAATCTCACAGCCGATCTCTGCCAGCTTTGCACTGATGGATTCCAGATGCTTGGGAATCACATTTTTCACCATCACATCCCCTTTAGTAGCGGCAGCGGCAAACATAAATGTCCCCGCTTCGATCTGATCAGGTATGATCGTATATTCCGTACCGTGAAGTCTGGCAGTACCCTTAATGCGGATCACATCTGTCCCGGCACCTTTGATATTAGCCCCCATGCTGTTTAAAAAATTGGCTACATCCACCACATGGGGCTCTTTTGCTGCATTCTCAATAATCGTACGGCCTTCCGCCATCACCGCTGACATCATCACGTTGATCGTTGCGCCCACAGAAACCACATCCATATAGATATGACTTCCCGACAGCTTTTCCGCCTCTGTAATAATCAGTCCATGTTCAATTTTTACGGTTGCGCCAAGCGCCTTCCAGCCTTTGATATGCTGGTCAATCGGCCTGCTGCCAATATTGCATCCTCCCGGCAGCGCTACTTTGGCACTTTTATATTTTCCAAGCAATGCACCGATCAGATAATAGGATGCTCTGATCTTTTTAACATAGTCATCCGCTATGATCAGATGACTGATCTGAGAACCATTTATTTTAACGGTATGCCTGTCAATTCTTTCTACAATGGCTCCAATACTTTTAATTGCCTGCAGCAGAATATTTGTGTCCCGCACATCAGGCATATTCTCTATCAAAACAGTCTCATCCGTCATGGTCGCCGCAGCAAGAATCGCCAGCGCAGCATTTTTCGCCCCACCGATCTCCACCTCGCCAACCAGAGGATTTCCACCTTTAATCACATACTGTTCCATATATTGACCTCTGATTTAGTTTTGCATCTTTGACTAGTTTACCACTTTTATCCCGTTTTGTAAACTTTTATAAAAAATCTGTTTCATCGGTCTGTTTAATTAAGATAGTTTAATGGATTCACAGGCGCTCCGTTAATGCGGATCTCAAAATGCAGGTGCGGCCCTGTACTGTTTCCGGTATTACCTGAAAGAGCGATCTTCTGTCCCTGGGAAACCTGCTGGCCGGCGGACACTAACACTTTGCTCAGATGGCCATACCTTGTCTCCCGTCCATCAGGATGTTGAATATAGACCGCGTACCCATAGCTTCCTGCCCACCCGGCCCTTGTCACAGTGCCGCCGCAGGAAGCCATCACCGCCGTACCCGTAGGTGTCGCTAAATCGATGCCTTTATGATTTGTGCTGGCTCCTCTCTTTGGCGCTTTTCTGCCGCCGAAACCGGAGGACAGACGGCCACCGGAAATAGGCCTGATATACGTAGGCGGAATCTTTGTACCCCGTTCCACCACTTTGGCCACCGCTTCCATATCCACTTCTTCTTTGATGATCTCGGTATTTACCACGCTGTCATTCCGGTAGGAAACGATCGCCACAACCCGCCTGTGACCGGCAGAAGGCTGCTGTCTTGTCACCTGATCCGTCGTATACCAGTCATCGTTGTCGATATAAACGATATCTGCGTCATAATCTTCCTCATAGTACAGTTCCTCTTCGCGTTCCACCGAAAGCTCCGGCTCCGGCACAGAAATGATCAGCTCATCCCCCACCCGTATCGTGGAATTTTCGTTCTCCAGCGTTCCGTTCATCGCCACCACATCCGCGATGCTCATATTGTGTGCTTCCGCAATTTCTCCCAGTGTATCGCCGGCTACCACTTCATATATTTTATTCGTTTCCTGATCTTTTGTTACTTCTTCAATAGCAGTTTCCAGACTGGAAAGATGACTCTTTGGCATATAGGACTCCACAATTTCCACCGTATCTCCGAAATTCATATGGATCAATCCCCGATTATATTCTGACAGATCCTTCTCTTCCTCCACCCGGGCGGCCTCCGCCGCATCCTTAAAAAACGCAAAAACACCGAAGCTTGGCAGGTTGGACGCATCCGCATCCGCCTTCTTCTCCTGTGATTCTTCTTCCTGTGCCTCTATCTCACTGTACACATTTGTCGTCAGAACATTCAATTCTCTCCCGGTATCCTGTACCATCTCCACACCATAACTGTCAGTGGAATCATATTTGTTCACAGCTGCCTGCAAAAGCTGCTGCACCTGTTCCATGTCTGAAAGATTTACCGTGAAATTATTGATCTTTACCGTGTAGGCATGCTCCATGGTATCCTCTCTGCTGTGATCCATGACACCTTTCATCAGCCCGATCACATCTTTTTCTCTGCTGACCTCTCCAAACAGAACCTCCTTTCCCACCATGGAAAGTTCTGTTTTCATAAATACCAGGTCTTCGCTCTCACCGGCCACTTCGTATCTCGCTTTTGTGACCAGCCGTTTTGCAGTCTCCTCATCCGTCACCTGTCCCACTAACGTACCGTTCAGATAGACATCAAACATATTATCACCGGTATGTTCAAAAAAAGTAAGACTGGGCAGAAACAAAGCCCCGAAAAATAACATTACAACCGAAGTCTTAAAATAAATATATTTTATTTTTTTACTGAAATTCTCTCTCATATCCGTACCTTTGTGCACCATCAGTCCAAACTGCGGTACTGTTTCCATATAAGTTTGAAAAGGACTTTCAAACTTTATACTCTATCTCATTTGTAACAATTTTGTAACAGTTTCCATTTTAACAGTATTTTCTCTGATTGTAAAGATACTATACATTTTTCCGAAAACTGTGTTACACTATTCTCATGAATCAGATTATATTTCACATTGATGTCAACTCCGCTTTTTTAAGCTGGAGCGCTCTCGAAAAATTAAAACAGGGGGACTGTACAGATCTGCGCACCATTCCATCCATTATCGGCGGCGATACAAAGACACGCCACGGTGTAGTCCTGGCCAAATCTATCCCCGCAAAGGCTTACGGTATCCGCACCGGCGAGCCTGTTACAGACGCTCTGAAAAAATGCCCTTTTTTAGTATCCTGCCCGCCTGATCACAAACTGTATTCCGAAAAAAGCAGACTTTTGATGGAATACCTTGCAGATATCTGTCCGGATCTCGAACAGGTCAGCGTCGATGAATGTTATATGGATTTCACCCCTATCGCCGCCCGGTATCAAAGCCCCGCTGCTGCTGCCCACACGATCAAGGACGGCATCCGTGATACCTTCGGTTTCACTGTCAATATCGGCATCTCCGATAAAAAAGTGTTAGCCAAAATGGCTTCTGATTTTAAAAAACCTGATCTCGTTCACACGCTGTACCAGTCCGAGATCGCCAAAAAAATGTGGCCCCTTCCCCTCTCTTCCCTTTTCATGTGCGGAAGATCCAGCGTGGAAGCCCTGCACAATCTTGGGCTCCTCACCATAGGCGATCTGGCGACAAGTGATCCGCAGATCATTGTCTCCCACTTGAAGAGCCACGGTAAAATGCTCTGGGAATTCGCCAACGGCATAGACGATTCCCGCGTTACAACTATCCCCACAGAAGCAAAAGGCGTTGGCAACTCCACTACGCTCTCCCAGGATGCTCTGACTCCCGCTGATATCAGCAAATGCCTGCTGGGGCTGTCGGAATCGGTCGCTTCCAGACTGCGGAAAGCCCATCTGAAGGCATCCATGGTCAGCGTAGAAATAAAATACAGTTCTTTTCAGACCACCTCCCATCAAACCACACTGCTGACAGCCACCAATGACAGCGGTGCCATTTACGATACAGCCCGTAAGCTTGCTCTTGAGCTTTGGAATGGTACTCCTGTGCGGCTTCTCGGCGTCCGTACCTCCAAACTGGAGAATGAAGATGCACCTACCCAGCTTTCTCTGTCTGATCTGACTGCCAAAAATCCTCTCTCTGAAAAGCAAAAGAGCCTCAATGAGGCCCTTGATAAGATCCGCGCCAAATATGGAAAAGATGCCATCGTGCGTGGGACACTGTTAAAATAATCTGCTTCATTTATCCTTTTTCACACTGTAGCCAAAAGTTCCCAACTTCTCTCCCAGAGAATAATAGATTCCGTGGGAATACACGATCGGCTTTGCCTCTTCCAGATGAAACCTGTTATTTTTATCCAAGTAGGCATCCTCTGCGTGTACTGCCACCACTTCCGCCTGAAACATCACATGGGAGCCCAACTCCCGTTTCTCCACTACCCTGCATTCGATGTTGACAGGACTCTCCCTGATAAGCGGCACTTCCACCACATCCGCATTTTCCCTTGTCAGATGCATTTCTCTCCACTTATCCACATCTTTTCCGCTTCTCACGCCACAATAGTCTGTGGCATAAGCCAGTTTTTCTGTGGTCAGATTTATGACAAATTGACCTGTTTCCTCTATCATATGGTAAGAATAACGTTCCGGTCTGACAGAAATGGAGAGCATGGGCGGATCAGAGCAGGTCGTTCCTGCCCAGGCCACCGTCAGAATATTATCTCTTCCGCTTTTATCCGCACAGCTGACTAACACCACCGGCAGCGGATAAAGCATATTTCCCGGCTTCCATGTCACTTTTGCCATCATTTCTCTCCCCGTATTTCATTACAAAAGTATGCAATGTAATCACAGCTAACAAACTTACAGATATCCCAATATTTTCAGCACTTCAATGACGATATTCGCGGCGGCTGCAAAAAAAGTCAATACCACAAGCACAGTTATTCCTGCAAAAGCCCCCCTTTTTCCCTCTGTACTTTTCAACGCTTCCGTAATCTCCTTCGTCTGCCTGGGCAAAGCTCCTTCAATGACCGCCTGCACATTCCGATATACTTTTACCGCCTCCCTGTGACTGAACTCATCACTGCCATGCAGCAGCTCTTCGATCCCCTTCTGCTGTGCCTCCAAAAGCTCCTTCGTCTGTGTATTCTGCTCCTCCAGAAGCTCCTTTGTCAACCCTTCCCGGCCTTCCAGCAGGCTGCCCTGTTCTTTTAGCAGTTCTGCAAGCTGATCCTTCTGCTTTGCCAGAAGCGCTGATATCAGACTCTGCTGTCTCTCAAGCATCTTCGAAGTTTGGTTTCCCTGTTCCTCCAGAAGTGCAGACATCCGGCTCTGCTGCCTTTCAAACAACTCTGCTGTCCTGCTCTGCTGATCCTGCACAGTCTGTGCTACCTGGTTTTTCAGCCCTTCCAGCAAAGCCCTCACTTCTTCAACCGTTTTCTCCGGCCTTTCGCTGACCCCGGCATCCTTTTTCTGTACTTCCTCTATTTTATAAAGGCTCGCCGCCAGCAGCTCTTTCACTTTCTCAGCATTTTCAAGATTCTGCAGGTTACACCGCCGCAGTTCCTGCATGGCCAGTTCATATTCGGAAAGTTTTGCCGCAATCCTCTCCCTCTCTTCCGCTTCCGCCATTGCATTGGCTCGGATCATATCCTGCGCATTTCTCCGTTGTGCAAATTTATCAATAAAGTTGTCCATGTGTACCCCCTGTTTCATCTCCTGTTCATCAGCAATTTCTTCCATTTCATCTGGCTATCAGTATAGCATTCTTTTTTTCTTTTGACAATCAATAGATTCCGTACTTTCCGTTCCGGAGTATACATGCCGGATACCTGTCACCTGAAACCACTTTTTCTCCCAAATAACACCACAACTATCCAGTATGACCACAGCATATTCCAGTACAGTCTCTTCGAATTGTGCATTTTGTATATTTTCTATTTTCATTCTTCCTTGCAGTTGGAAATATTTACCCATTATTCACACTTTGTTCATACTTTATCCATATTTAAGTTGTATACTGAAAATCAGTTAGAGAAGGGTGGATAACACATAGATAATTTTTTCATAATAGCCCGGATGCCGAGAGGTATTCGGGCACTCCTCATTTTTACAGACACAGCAATACTCGGGCAGAGAAGATTTTCCTTCTGTCCGTGTGCGGCTCACGCACCGCATTAACAGCATACTTCCTTGTGTGCTTTAAACGCATTGCGCACGAGCCTGCACACAAAAACAGACTGCCGCTTTGTCTTTCTCTCTTCAAACGGCAGCCTGCTATTCTCGGTTTTTCTGAAGTATCTGCATTACCTGTCACTGCTGTATTTCTGCATCTCCTCATTCAGCATCATCATCTGTGTATCCAGCATGGAAACGATCTTGGAGCACTCCACCAGATCATTTTTCAGATGCTCCGGCGCGTTCCCCTCGAACTTATAGTTCATCTTATGCTCCAAACTGGCCCAGAAGTCCATAGCAACAGTCCGGATCTGGATCTCCACCTTCGTATCCAGGATCCGGTCGGACAGATATACCGGCACCGTCACGATCATATGATAACTCTTATAACCGCTCTTCTTCGGTTTTGTTATGTAATCTTTCACTGAGATCACTCTGATATCCTGCTGGTTTCTTATAATATCTGCCAGCCGGTAAATATCCGATGTAAAGGAACAGATGATCCGGATACCCGCTATATCATTTACATATTTTACCATATTGTCCAGTGTTGATTCGTAGCCGTGCTTCTTTAGTTTTTTTACAATGCTCTCTGATGTCTTTACCCTTGATTTTATGTGCTCTATCGGATTATAGCAATGTACATGCTGAAATTCTTCGTTTAAAATTTCCAGTTTTGTCTCGATCTGCTTGAGCGCTGATGTATAAATCAGCATTAGCTCCGTCCAATTGTCCACATCATCCGGTCTGTCAAGTTCTATATCCATACTGCTCCCCGCCTTGCTGTTTTACTCCTCCGGAAAAAATTCCAGTTTTATTATAGCATATTATTTCAGTTCGTGTGCATAATTTATAGAAATTTTCGTTTTATTTAATAGTTTTCGTCGGTTTTTACAAAAGCCGTTTTGCGCACACCATTATATATATGCAGCAGTTTCCTTTAACAGAACAACTTTTATTTGCTTTTTTGCGCTTGCACCGTTTTCCTGTTTCCTGTATAGTATTCTCTATACAGGAGGTCATACCATGTTCAGACTCTGGGGAAAAATTTTTAAAGACAATCATATGCTCCGGGACACCGTTGTGGAAAACGATCTCCCGGATACAAGAACGCACAAAATATTCTCTGCGCTGGAGGAGATCTGCTATCAGTTTGATCTTGGAAAACCGATCTGGTTAGACGCCAATGTGACGGAATTCAGACGGCATAAAAAGACAAGGTTTTCACAGGATAATTTTGTGGAAACCGTGGAGTTTGATTACCTGGAAATTCATGTGATTGAGGAAGATTAATAGAAATAAATACAGCTTTGGAGCATTTTATAGATCTCGTGACAGGGACGAATCCGTTTCTCCCAGGTATGACAAAGGATGAGAAATTTATCCTGGTGATCACCCTTGTGATATACTGCGGTACACGTGAGCTGATCGAGGCTGCAAGGAAAGTGCAGCCTCGAGAGGCGTACAATATTTGGGAAAGCGGGCAGAACCGGAAATACCGGTCCTGCTCCTCAATTTTTTCGTGTGTATTACTTTTACTCCTCATACCCGTTAGGATTACTGCTCTGCCATCTCCAGGAATCCTCGCACATTTCCTTAATGCCTCTCTCGGCCACCCAGCCCAGTTCTTCCTTCGCCTTTGTGGCGTCAGAATAGCAGGTCGCGATATCGCCGGCACGTCTGGGTTTGATCTGATAGGGGATCTTCACACCATTAGCCGCCTCGAAATTTTTCACGATGTCGAGCACCGAATACCCCTGTCCGGTTCCCAGATTATAAATACAAAGTCCGGCCCTTTCCTCGATCTTTTTCAAGGCCTTCACATGGCCGATGGCCAGATCCACCACATGGATATAATCTCTCACACCCGTACCGTCCGGCGTATCATAGTCATCGCCGAACACCCCAAGCTCTTTTAACTTCCCTACCGCCACCTGCGTCACATAGGGCATCAGGTTGTTGGGGATGCCGTTGGGATTCTCACCGATGGTGCCGCTCTTATGAGCGCCGATCGGATTAAAGTAGCGGAGTAATATCACGTTCCACTCCGGATCCGCCTTCTGCATATCCGTCAGGATCTGTTCCAGCATGGATTTAGTCCAGCCGTAAGGATTGGTGCACTGTCCCTTTGGGCACTCCTCAGTGATCGGGATAAAGGCCGGATCGCCGTAGACCGTCGCGGAGGAGGAGAAAATAATATTCTTGCAGTTATGCTTTCTCATCACATCCACTAACGTCAATGTCCCCGCAATATTATTCTGATAGTACTCCCATGGCTTCTGCACGGATTCTCCCACCGCCTTCAGTCCCGCAAAATGGATACAGCTGTCCAGATTTTCCTTCGCAAAAATCTCTTCCAGCGCTTCCCTGTCCAGAATATCCGCTTTATAGAATTTCACCGGCTTTCCTGTGATCGCTTCCACTCTCTTCAGTGACTTCTCACTGGAATTGGACAGATTGTCCACCACCACCACATCATACCCTGCATTTTGCAGTTCCACCACCGTATGGCTGCCGATATAACCAGCGCCGCCTGTCACTAAAATTGCCATAACCTGCTCCTCCTGTATTATTTTTATTCCTGTTACAACTCAATTCCATTTTCCTGACACAACACTCTCGCCGTCTCCACAGAATCGATCCCCGTCATATTCTTGATCGGCGCAAACTCATAATGGCGATCCACCTCAAAGGGCAGGCAGCTGTCCATCATATGCACCATATCAAGCACCAGCGTTTCATATTTATAACCGTTGGGTTTATCCGGCTTTACGAAATTCCCGTTATCGTCCATATAGGGGATCTTCTTTTCCACGATGTGTAACGGCAGCTTTCTGGAAATGGTCTCCTCCAATGCTCTCACCTCAAACAGATAATTGAGGATCGCCCCGAAATAGTATGCGGGCTCCCCCTTTTCGTTTTTAGCGTTCATCAGCTCGTCGGTCAGATCATAGTACTCCACAATGGATGGCCTGCCGTCCTCTAAACACATCACCCCCACCTTCTCATCCGGCGCATTTTTCTTTACCACCTTTGCCCCACAGCTGCATCCCCTTGCGATGGTAGCTCCCACAAAGCAGGGATCCGCCATTCTCTGCAGTACGTTGTCCACCGCGAACACATTGAGCCACTCAATTCCTCTGTTTTTTACGATCTCCAGTATCTTTCCGTTGGCCATGGATGAATACCAGCCGCCGTTTCCATTCGGCGAATTGGCGATCTTGTCCGGTCCTTCCATATAAACCCTTCCGCTGTAGTCAGAAGCTGGCGCCATCTCCTGTCTGAAAAAATGGATATAGCCGGGCTTATAACCAAAATAGTCATGGGCCGCCAGAAACGCCACGGTGGCGTCATGATTTTTATCGCTGGTCATGATAAACAGATGGATCCATGCGGAAGCCTTCCGCACCACATCCAGCAGGTTCGAGAGGATCCGCTCGAATATATAGACCGGCTTTGTCAGACCGATGTCATACATGCCTTTCGGTTCCTCGGAGCCAAGCCTTGTCCCCATACCGCCCGCCAGCAGAACCGTCCCTACCTTTCCCTGCCTGATGGCGCGGTAACCCAGCTCCTCAAACCAGTCCCTGCTTTTTTCTATCTCGGAGATCTCCATGGCAGCAAGAGGCGTGATCACCCCTTTTTTCATCAGTTCTTCCCTCTTCTCCAGATAGGAAAGTACCGTAAAATCCGTCAGTTCAATATCTGCCAGCAGATTCTTCTTCTGCTTCTCCGTCAGAGAGTCATAGTGTTTTAAAACATGGAACTGCCCTGCCTCCTCCAGTTTTTTACAGGCTTCCTGATATGTCATTCCCCACAAACCTCATCAATGATCTTTGTCGTATTTTCGTACACTTCCGTGATCTGCGGCATCATCGAGACTGCCGCCTCAAAATTGCTCTCCGTTCCCCGCAGATACTCCGTCTGCTCACTGACTAACTTATTAAACTCAGACAATGCAAGATTTCCGGTGATCCCCTTTAACGTATGGGAAGCCTCAAAAGCTTTTGTGGCATCCTTTTCTTCCATCGCCTTCACCAGTTCCCCAAAACTGGTATCCAGTTTAAATTTTTTCAAAAATTTTATCCAGAGCTGTTCATTGTTCATAAAGCGCTGCATCGCTTCCGCCACATTAAAACCGTTTTTCTCCATCCTTTCTTTCTGTTCCTGTGTCAAAACATTCTGCGCCGCCATATTTTCATCCTCTTTTCCGCTTTCTTTTTGATAATCATACTGTCTTCCTGTAGCGTTTCCTTTACAGGGCATTCATAAAACTGTTTTTTATCTTTTCTATCATAGCACAATTTATGGTATGCCTCAAGTTTTCTAGCAATTTTTCACAGGCATAATTTCTTTCAAAATTCAAATACTGAAATCAGCAGATATTTCCCGACAGAATCGAGCAGGGAAAATTTATTAACACCTGCCCGCCACACAGGACGCATGTTGCGAAGCAACCGATTTTCTCATGCGCCTCTGCGCGCAAAAACGGAAAACATCTGCGTCGCTTGAACGTTTGAACAGAAAAGGAGGTTACAAAATGGCTAATTTATCAGAACTGGAACTTCAGAACCTGAGACATTTGATCGGCGGTTACGATACCACCAAGTGCAAAATGCAGGACTATGCTTCCACCACACAGGATCCGCAGCTGAAACAGTTTTTTGAGCAGGGTGCAAAAGGCGCCGCCCAGAACAAGGAACAGCTCATGCAGTTCTTAAATTAAAGATCGGATGCCAACGCAAGTTATCCGAAACACAGACAAAACAAAAAACAAATAAGGAGGTGCCCTATGCAGGACAAAACAATGGTTAACGATACCCTCGCCGGCATCAACGGCGAACTTGTAAGATTCGGCGAAATGATTCCCCAGACAGAGAACAAGGAACTGAAGCAGACTCTGAAACAGTTCAGAAACGCCTGTGAGCAGTCACAGGAAGAGCTGTATCAGCTGGCCCGCGAACGTTCCTACTACGTTCCCGCCGCAAAGGCAGATGCAGAAGAAGTAAAACACGTAAAGAGCCTCTTCTGCGGCTGCGGTATGTCATAACGATTCCGTTTTTCAAAAACAGGCGGCTGCAGCCGCCTGTTTTGCGTCAGTCAGACCATGGGGCCCGCAGCCCCACTCCTGATGGTTTCTGCAGCCCCCTCATTTTTTTATTGCCTCTACGCCCCCGATGTGGTATGATGTCAGCGTATTGTATCTCGGAAAGAGAATAATAACAGGAGGAACGTACCATGAAAAATGAAAAAACCTATGAACTGGTGCTCACAGCACTGTTCACCGCCATTATTGTCATAATGGCATTCACACCCCTGGGATATATCCCGCTTGTTGTGATCAACGCAACGATCATCCATATCCCGGTAATCCTTGGAGCGCTATTTTTAGGACCGAAAAAAGGTGCATTTTTAGGATTTGTATTTGGTTTCACAAGTTTTATCAACAACACATTCAAGGCGGCCACCGCCTCAGCCTTTGTTTTTTCGCCGGTTCTGGCGGCGAATGTGGCAGGTGTTTCCGGCATCTTTAAGAGCCTCTACATCTGCTTTGTGCCGAGAATCCTGGTGGGTGTCATTCCCTATTTTGTTTTCATTCTGATCCGCAATCTCTTAAAGGGAAATCAGAAAGTGTGGCGCATTGTGATCAACGTGGTCTTATCCGTCATTTTCCTGTTTTCCGTCAGAGCTTTTGTGAATAATCTGATGCAGGGCGGCGAAAGCAGCATCCCCGGCACTGTGGCAGGCGTGCTCACCGGCATTCTTTTATTTGTGGTGCTGACGATAGCTTCCAGAAAGAAAGCTTCCGCAGGCACAGCCCTAGCCTACGCGGGCATGGCTGGCGCTTTTACCAATACCCTGTTTGTCATGAGCGGTATTTACATTCTGTACAAAGACGCCTACGCGCAGGCTCTGGGAATCGCCGGAGATACGGTGATCAACGTCATCATGGGCATTGTCAGCTTTAACGGTATTGTGGAAGCCACAGTTGCCGCTGTTCTGATTGCAGGCGTAGGCCTTGCTCTGCTGCAGGTAAAACCCGTAAAGGAGCCGGGACAGGAGAAGTCCGTCAAAGAATTGAAGAACGGACCGCTGCCCCAAAAAGCGGTATATTAAAGCGGCGAACAAAGTTCGCATTCCGGAATAGCCGCCGGCCCAAAGCAGCGGTTGCGGCGAACTCGAAAGCTCCGGAAGAATTTTCTAAAATATAAAACTCAGACAGGAGATACATTATGATTCTGGCATTGGATATCGGAAATACAAATATCGTCATCGGCTGCATGGAACAGGAAACATGCCGCTTCGTGGAGCGGGTATCCACCAACAGCTTCAAGACGGAACTGGAATATGTCGTGGATTTTAAAACGCTGTTGGAATTATACCAGATTCGAATCGAGGACATCACCGGATGCATTGTGGCATCCGTGGTGCCTCCTCTCAACAATATCGTGCTCTCCGCCCTGCATAAGCTCCTGCACGTCACACCGCTTTTAGTTGGTCCCGGCGTGAAGACAGGCTTAAACATCCTGATGGACAATCCCGGACAGGTGGGGGCGGATCTGATCGTGGACGCTGTGGCAGGACTGCACTATTACGGCGCTCCCATCATTATGATCGACCTGGGCACCGCCACCACCATCAGCGTGGTGGATAAAAACAAAAATTATATCGGAGGCATGATCCTGCCGGGCGTACGGGTATCCCTGGACTCCCTGGTCAACCGCACTTCCCAGCTGCCCCGGATCAGTCTGGACGCGCCGAAAAAGATCATCGGCAAAAATACCATAGACTGTATGAAAAGCGGCGTCATTATCGGCCAGGCTTCCTGTCTGGACGGCATGATCGAGCGGATCTGGGACGAGTTAGGGTATGAGACAAATGTGGTGGCCACCGGCGGACTTGCCGGCTCCATTATTCCTCACTGCCGCAACAGGATCATCTGCGATAATGAGCTTACGTTGAAGGGGCTTGATATCATTTACCGCAAAAATACAGAGAGCCATATGGCTGAAAAGCCGGAAAGGGAAACGACATGTTAGAGGGAAAACATATCGTGTTGGGCGTGACGGGCAGCATCGCCGCCTACAAAACCGCTTCGCTTGCCAGCATGTTAAAAAAACAGCATGCGGACGTCACCGTCATTATGACAAAAAACGCCACAAATATTATTAATCCCATTACCTTCGAGGAACTGACCGGAAATAAATGTCTTGTGGATACCTTTGACCGGAATTTTGCACACAGCGTGGAGCATATTTCTCTGGCGAGACAGACCGACGTCTTCCTGATCGCCCCGGCCAGCGCCAACGTGATTGCAAAGACGGCCCACGGCATCGCCGACGATATGCTGACCACCACCTTTTTAGCCTGCGATTGCCCGAAGATCGTGTCTCCCGCCATGAATACGAGAATGTTCCACAATCCGGTCACTCAAGATAATCTGGAACTGTTACGGCACTATCAGATCGAAGTGATCACCCCGGCATTGGGATACCTTGCCTGCGGCGACGTGGGGGAAGGGAAAATGCCCGAGCCCGAGGTGCTGTTTGAATATCTTGTGAAGGCGCTGACGCCGAAGGACATGGTCGGTTTGAAAGTGCTTGTCACGGCAGGCCCCACACAGGAATCCATCGATCCGGTGCGCTATATCAGCAACCACTCCACCGGAAAGATGGGTTATGCCATCGCGAAAGCAGCCATGCGCAGAGGAGCGGAAGTCACTCTGGTCACCGGGAAGACGGGCCTTACCCCGCCGATCGAAGTGGAGGTGGTCGGCATCACCTCCGCCGCGGAGATGGCGGAAGCCGTTAAAAAGCGGGCAGATGCGCAGGATATTATCATAAAAGCTGCCGCTGTGGCGGACTACCGTCCCCGTTATACCGCGGCCGAAAAGATCAAGAAAAAAGACGGCGACGACATGTGCATCGCCCTGGAGCGCACGGAGGATATTCTGGGCTTTTTGGGCGCGCATAAAAAAGAAGGCCAGTTTCTGTGCGGCTTCTCCATGGAGACCGAGAACATGGAAGAAAATTCCAGAGAGAAACTGAAAAAGAAAAATCTGGATCTGATCATCGCCAATAACTTAAAGCAGGAAGGAGCCGGCTTCGGCACGGACACCAACGTTGTGACACTGCTGTCGGAAACGGATACTGTGAAGCTTCCGATGATGAGTAAGGAGGAGGTCGCTGACAGACTGCTGGATCATATTCTGAAACATATCCCCTGACTTTTCTCAAGGCAGACATACCTGCGGCCCCGGGGCAGCTCACATAGCTGCCGCAGGGCCGCACCCTTATTACTCCAACGCATACTTCACAATATCCATCTTCACTTCACCGTCCGCGAAGAACGAAATGCCATCCGCCTCCGGCGCGGTCTGTATCGTCGCGCTCATGACCTGTTCGCCGTCATTCACAAAAATTTCCACGCTGAACCGGTCTAAGATCATCCGCAGTTTCAGATGGCCGTTTTCACTCTTCACCCTGCTTCTCCTCTGATGGATCACCGCCCTTCTGGAACCGGAAAACTTTCTGTCAATTTTCAGAATATTCTCCTGCGGTCTAAAGCTGACCGAGGTCTGATACTGGGCATTCTGGGCAAAGCGGACCGCAAACTTCCTATAAAGTTTCTGTTCATCCGCAGGCCTTATGGTTAACTCAATATCCGCCTTTCTCCCCCGGATCCCCTCCAGATTGATGGTATCCGTCACAAAGACTTCCCGGTACTCCACTCTGTCCCGTCTCATTTCTTCCAGTTCCCTGATCGGCTTCTGGTACAGCCTTCCGTTTTTGATCGACAGCTCTCTCGGCAGGCTCATCTGCCCGAACCACTTATCCTCCGGAATGCGGATCGCACAGGTATCCCAGTTCTGCATCCAGCCGATCATGATCCTGCGCCCGTCCTGTGTCAGGATCGTCTGAGGCGCATAGAAATCGATGCCGTAATCTATCGACTGGTTATGCTGTTCCGCAAAGCTGTCCGTCTCCTCATCGTACTCTCCGATCAGGCACAGTGTCCCGTTACCGTTATGGTACTCAAACCCCTGAGGCAACATATCCTGAGGGCTGACGATCAGCACGCCCTTCCCGTCCAGTTCAAAGAAATCCGGACATTCCCACATCTTTCCGAAACGATTGTTGTTGGCCGCAAACACTTTTCGGTACTGCCAGTGAAAACCATCCTCACTGGTGCAGAGCAGAATCTGTCCGCTGCCGTCCACCGGTCTGTTTCCGATAACCGCGCAGTAAGTGCCGTCTGCTTTTCTCCACATCTTCGGATCCCTGAAATCAAACCTGCTCGCTCCCTCCGGCAGATCTTTCTCACTGAGCACCGGATTCTGTTCATATTTCTCATAATCCACGCCGTCGCCCACCGCCAGACACTGCGTCTGCACTTCGCAGGCGCCGCCGTTTCTCTGCCGCTCTCTGACTACACCCGTGTACATCAGAAGCTGTCTGCCGTCCGGCAATTCTAACGCACTGCCGGAAAAGCATCCGTCCATATCGTAAAATTCATCCGGCGCCAGGGCCGCGGGCAGATAGTCCCAGTGCAGCAGATCCCTGCTCACCGCATGGCCCCAGTGCATGGGACCCCAGTGGGCATCGTAGGGATGATACTGATAAAACATATGATACTGCCCTTTATAGTAAGAAAATCCGTTGGGATCGTTCATCCATCCCGTTCTGGCCGCCAGATGAAACAATGGCCGCTCTTCCTCTTTAATCAGCTTCTCCGAAGCCTCCTCATATTTTCTCGCCTCTCTTAACGCCTGACTTGTCATAGCTCCTCCTATCATCTGCTCCGCTTTGTTAATGTATTCTGCCGATACCGGCCCGGATGGAAATTCCCCGGTTTACTCCTTCCCCGCATACCGGTCATAGGCCGCCTGATAAGTGGCAAGCAGTTTACCCATCCCGCACTTCTTGCTCAGATGTTCCTTATAGGCTTCCCACTCCTCATCGGTGGGCCCGCCGTTCTTGATCCACAGCCCTTCCTGTTCCGAAACGGCGCTCTCAAAGCTGGTCTTGTACCAGTCGATGTCATCTAACTCCCTGCCGGTATAGACACAGTCCACAGGGTAAACCGCCGTACTGTCCACATAGGGCATCCAGAAGTCGTACAGGTCCGTCAGTCTCTCGATAGCCCGGTCCTCCATCCTGAAAGTCGTCAGATAATAATCGCTGAGGATCAGCTTGGGCCCTGCCACTTCCTGCTCGCCCTTCAATTCGCCTGCACCCTTTCCATATTTCTCAAGGCTCTCCTCATTGGAGATGCTCTGCCACACGCCGTTCTCATCCTGTCCCGTAAAGTACACGCCGATGGAACCGTACTGGAGCTGCATCACATTTTCCGGCGCATACCACAGATCAAAGAATTTCAGCAGGTTTGCCGGACTCTTGCAGGCCTTTGTAATATTGAGCTGCCCGCTGTTAATTCCGCCGCCGGTCCTGACAGTCACATTGTGGGTGCCGTCCGGGCCGTCCAGGATCGGCAGAAATACATAGTCCTTTGCATAATCTCCCATCAGTTCCTCAATATACCACCAGGTGGAGACGCCCACATAGCCCTGAGAACATTTGGAGATCAGCTGCGTATCGGACTGGCTGAACATCTCCACATCCACCAATCCTTCCGCGTACCAGTCATGGAAGTAGGTCACCGCATCCCGGTATTCATCGCTCACACAGACAAACTCCACCGTACCGTCGTCCCGCAGCACCAGATCGTTGCAGACATCGTTGGGCCAGTTGGTAAAACCGAAGCCCGCATAGAAGATATTCTGCCCCCAGCACCACTGATCAAATCCGGTACTCATCGGGATCGTACTCCCCGGCGCGTTCCCGTAGTAAGTCGCGCTCATATCGTTGTCCTTAAATGCCTTTAGGGCAGTGTGCAGTTCCTCAAGCGTCGTCGGCACAGGCAGCCCCAGTTCGTCTAACCAGGCCTTGTTGATCATGGAAAACTGCGGGATCGTATAGATGCTGTAGTCTTCCGGCGCGCCGATGCCGGCCGTTCCCATCCGCTCCCCGGCAGGCAGCCCGTAGATATAGCCGTCATCCATGGTGATGGCACTCTTAATATCCGGGTTCTCCTCAAGGATCTTCGCCAGGTTCGGCATATATTCTTCCGTCAGATAAGGCGTGAGATCGATGAAAGTCCCGTCGTCGCCGTATCTGGAAATATCGTAGTTATTGAAACCCACGCCCAGAAAGGCATCCGGCAGCTCCTCCCCGGCGATCCGGATATTCACCTGCTCTGCCAGAGACTCGCTCATGGTGGTCCAGTCGATATGGATCCCCGCCTCCTCCTGCAGTCCGTTCATCACCACATTGTCCGTATAGCCGGGGCTTAAGGCGCTCTGTCCGCCCATAATGGAAAACTCCGTCTGGCTCATATCCGAATTCGCCACCCCTTTTTCATGATTTCCAAATTCCTTCTTCCCGCAGGCCGTAAGCGATACCGCAAGCCCTGTTATCAGGATACAGGATATGATCTTTTTACACAAGATATATTGTTTCTTTTTATTGTTCATCTTTCCGCCTCCAAGTTTCATTTCACCATATGCTATTCTCTCAGGCACAAATCTTTTCATAACAGTTCAACCATCATATCATTTCGTCAAACCCATTACCAGCCCGGATAGAGATATCCCTGACGCAACCCTGCTAAACGCCGGTGCTTAGCGAGGTATTTTCGAGCTTAGCATCCGCTGCGTTTAGCCCGGAGCGAGAGCGCGTTGCAGAAGGGATATCTCTATCCGGGCGTCCAGCTTCACTGTTACTCCCTCTACCCTTTCACCGCGCCCGCCATAAATCCCTTTTCAAAGTATTTCTGCACAAACGGATAGATCACTAACATCGGCAGCGCCGCCACGATAATGGATGAAAATTTGATCATCTCCGTCATCTTGTTCAGTTCCGCAAAACCGCCGGATATGGTGCTGGCCTGAGCCGCGCTGGCGGAACTCTTGATCAGGATATTCCGCAGCACCAGAGGCAGGGGCGCTTTTGCCGGCGAGGGCAGGTAGATCATCGCCGTGAACCAGTCGTTCCAGTAAGCCACCATGCTGAACACCACCATAACCGCCATAATGGAACGGGAAAGAGGCACTACGATCTTAATAAATGTGGTCCACTTGGAAGCGCCGTCTATCTCCGCCGCCTCGATCATCTCCTTCGGAATACTGTTCTCAAAGAAATTCCTGACGATGATCATATTTCCCACAGCCACGCCGCCCGGCAGAAACAATGACCACATATTATTGATCAGGCCGGTCTGCTTGACGATCAGGTAGGTGGGAACCATCCCGCCGCCGAAGTACATAGTGATAATGAAGAAAATGCTCAGAAATTTTCTGCCCGGCAGATCCTTCACGCTCAACGGATAGGCCGTCATGTAGAGCATCACCACCGAGAACACCGTGCCGATGATCGTATATTTGAAGCTGTTGATCAATCCGGTCAACATGCTGTCATCAGCAAAGATCGCCTTATAGCCGTCAAACGTAAATCCGCTGGGCAGAAGGAATGTCTTGCCCGCATATACGTCGTACGGATTCGACAGGGACGCAATCAGTACATAATATAAAGGATATGCCACGATCAACAGGATAATGGCGCAGATGACGATCAGTATAACATCGCTGCTTCTCTCGGAAAGTCCTGTCAGCTTTCCTTCTTTTTTGCTTGCTATCATTTCCATAACCCTTCCCTTTCTCTAAATAAAGCTCGTCTCATCAGATATCTTTCCCGCTGCCTTATTGACAAGCACAAGCAGTATAATATTGATCGCCGTATTGAACAGCCCTACCGCCGTGGAATAACTGTACTTGGCATTTTCGATACCCATCTGGTATACATAGACAGAGATCACATCGCTTGCCGCCTTGTTTAAGTCCGTCTGCAGCAGCCATACCTTTTCAAAAGCCACATTCATCAGACCGCCCATGCTCATAATCAGATTGAGTACCATGATGGAACGCAGTCCCGGTATATCGATGTGGAGGATCCTCTGGAATAAGGAAGCGCCGTCCACCTTTGCCGCCTCGTAGAGGGAAGTATCTATATTGGACAATGTGGCCATATAGATGATGATGCCCCAGCCTGCATCCTGCCAGATCCCCGATGCGATATAGATCGTACGGAAGGCGGAGGATTCCGTCAGGAAGTCAACGGAAGTTCCCGCGATCAGATTGATCAACCCCCCGATGGGCTTAAGAAAATGCGGATCATACCGCAGATGACCATGGTGGAAATAAAGTGCGGGGCGTACAGCACTGTCTGCGTCATCCTCTTAAATTTCTGAAACCTCATCTGATTCAGCATCAACGCCAGTATGATAGGAATAGGAAAACTCCACAACAAGCTGAATAAACTTAACAGGATCGTGTTCTTCATCATCCGCCAGAAGGTAGGCGCCGTGAAGAACCGCGTAAACCATTCAAATCCTACCCATTCACTCCCCATGAACCCCTTACTCGCCTTATAATCACGGAACGCGATCTGGATGCCGTACATGGGTATGTACTTATAGATGATCGTCAGCACCACCGGCACCAGCAGCATTGCGTAAAGCTGCCAGTTGTCCTTTATGCGCTTTTTTAAAAGTCTGCCCTTATCCGTTCCTGCAGGTTTCCCCACAGTTAAGGTATTTCCTTTCATATTTTCTCTCCTTTCCTGTTTCCCTTTTTGTGTCGGATATCATTTCTTCCCGTACACTGTACTGCTACTCATTTCATCTAATCCATGAAATTATCTCTTGAATTTCATGAAATACATGATACAATGGAATCACAGATATGACATCCGCCTATTCTCTGCCCTATCATAAAACAGAGAGCATGACTGCAAATACAGAAAGGACCTTTTTATTATGATGAAGAAAGAAAATCAGGCGCCAACCATGAAAGATGTAGCCAGGGAGGCCGGCGTAGCCCTCGGCACCGTGTCCAAAGTCGTCAACGATCTGCCGGTGGGCGAATCTTACAGAATCCGGGTGGAAGAGGCCATCAGAAAGCTGAATTATCAGGTTAACACCTACGCCCAGAGCCTGAAGGCGGACAAGACCTACACCGTTGCGCTGCTGCTTCCCAATACGCAGAATCCCTATTTCGCTTCCCTCGCCCATCATATCAATATGACGCTTTCCCGCCAGAAATACCGGATGCTTTTGTGCTGCACCGATTTCGATCCGGCCTCTGAGCAGGAGTATATCAACATGGCACAGCGCGGCAAGGTAGACGGTATCATCGGCCTGACCTACAACCCAAACCTTGTCATAGAGGAAGGCACTCCCTTCGTGGCCATCGACCGCTCCATGAGCCCCCGCTTCCCCTGTGTCGCCAGCGACAACTTTGCCGGCGGACAGCTGGCTGCCGAAAAGCTGGCCGACCTGGGCTGCAAAAACGTTGCCTTTCTGCGGATCGGTTCTTCCTTAAACAGCGAGACCAACAAACGCCGCTCCGGTTTTGAGAACGGCTGTCTCTCCAGAGGGTTATCCTGTGAAATGAAAATCTTAAACGACGGGGAACCGTTCTCTCTGTTTAAGGAATTTCTGAGGGAGCATATCAGGGGGGGAAAGTTCACTTTTGACGGCATCTTCTGCGTCACGGACAGACTCGCTTGGCTGATTATCAAAGCGCTTGGAAAACTGGGCATCCATGTGCCGGAGGATGTGCAGGTGATCGGTTTTGACGGCATCCGCTATTTCGGCGACGAAGATTATATCTGTTCCACCATCGTGCAGCCGGTGCAGGAGATTGCGGAAATGTGTGTGGAACTTCTGACCAGAGAAAGCCTCTCCACAAAGCCGCCCCTGGTCTGCCTTCCGGTCACCTACGCCTGCGGCGGGACAACCAGAGAGCATACCGCATCGCTGAAAGAAGATGCCGAAACAATGGAGATTCCATGAATCTTTATGATTCCGACACAGCCACATACAATGAATATGCCGGAAGGGAGGAAATTCTATGAAACTTTACGATCCATCACTGCTGCCTCAGGAAGAGACGGACAAACAGACAGATACCGATCCCCTGGACCTGAGTACCAGGCCATTACCCTACCGCCTGAAAAACTGGTGGTACTATCACAAATGGTATGTGATCTGCGGCATTTTACTGATTTTGATGCTCTGGAATATCGCAGGGAACATGCTGGGTTTCTGGACGAAAGAGCCGGATCTTCAGATCGCCTATATCGGAAAAATGTCTCTTCCCGATGATACCGTCTCCGCTCTGGAACAGGCCTTTGCCGAACTTACCGGAGATTTTAACGGTGACGGAGAAGCCATTGTGAAACTCAACCAGTATACCCTGGATCTCCGGTCTTCCGATCCGCAGACAGCCTCCACAAATTATACTTCCGAGGTACGTCTGATGGGCGATATCTCCGCCTGCCAGAGTTACTTTTTCCTGACAGACGATCCGGAGGCACTGCAGCAGAGTTTTCAGCTTTTCGCCGCTCCGGACGGCAGCGCCCCTGATGAAGCGGATGTTTCCACCGCGGATAAAGTGATTCTCTGGGCCGACAGCCGCACCCTCGCAGACATGCCGTTGGGCTCCTACACGATCCCCCTCGGTGAGAATAATATCACAGGGGACAGCCAGGAATTTCTCTCCGGCTTAAGCCTCGGCAGAAGATACTTTGCTTCCGGCAAAACCGTTGACTCTCTCAGTCAGTGCGATGCCCTATGGAAAACAATTATCAATTCTGTTTCCGTGGAAGAGTGAACCTATCTGATTCAGACACGCTCTCACAAACCGCATTTCATCATTTGAAAAAAGCCGGTGAGTGCACCGGCTTTTTTCCTCTTTCAGTTCTTCTATTTTACAGGCCTTCCTGCTTCTGAATCTCCTTCAGCACCTGCGCCGAATTCCACAGCTGCTTCTGCTCTTCCTCGTCAAGCGACACTGGCACCACATGCTCCACGCCATTTTCACCGACAATGGCGGGCATGGAAAGCACCACATCCGTCAGACCATACTCCCCATGCATCATACTGGAGATCGGCAGCACGGACTTCTCATCCCTGACAATCGCCTCACAGATCCTCTTTACTGCCATGGCAATACCGTAATAGGTGGCCTGCTTGCGCTCAATAATTTCGTAAGCGCTGTTTTTCACTCTGTCTGCAATTTCCCTTGTGGCCTCTCTCAGCATATTGCTGTCAATATCGCTTCGTATCCTGCAAAAATCTTTTAACGGCACACCGGAAACGTTAGCGCTGCTCCAGGCCGCGATCTCGCTGTCGCCGTGCTCGCCCACGATGAATGCATGTACCCCTCTGCTGTCCACCTCCAGCAATTCTCCCACCTCATATTTCAGTCTGGCGGTATCAAGCACCGTCCCGGAACCGATCACCCGGTTCTCGGGAAGACCGCTGATCTTTAAGGCCGCATAAGTCAGGATATCCACCGGATTTGCCACCATCAGGATAATGCCTGTCTTATTGTACTTTGTCACTTCCGGCATGATGTTTTTCAGAATGCCGATATTTTTATGCACCAGGTCCAGCCTTGTCTCTCCCGGCTTCTGGTTTGCCCCGGCCGTGATGATCACGATCCCGGCATCCGCAATGTCCTCATAAACCCCGGCCCATATCTTCATCGGACGTGCAAAGGAAATGCCATGGCCGATATCTAACGCCTCGCCCTCCGCCTTTTTCATATCCACATCGATCAGAACCATGTCGGAAAACAAACCGCTCTGCATCAACGCAAAGGCGATTGTTGATCCCACAAATCCGCAGCCGATGACTGCCACTTTCCTACTGTCCACATAATGTACTTTGTTTTTCATAATATTTCCTTTCTGTCTGCTTCTTTTACTCTTATTTTAATATGTGTGTTCTCAGATTATTATATCAATTACAGAAAATTCCGTTTTTTCATAAAACGGCCACACGGCGGCTTGTACATAATGAGCGTTATTATCAGTATGTCCTCTTTTTTCAAAATAATACTTTTCCCTCTTTCCCGCTTTCTCTTATTCCATGCGCCTTATTTTGATCTGCCCGTTCTTTCCTCAGTCAACGTAAAGACCTCAGCCTCCCAACTATGATCATAAAAACAACTCCGCAACATACACCATAGCACATGCCCCTATCGCCACCCGGAACAGATTTCCGTCTACATAGGCTATCCCAAGCGCCGCGATAAATCCTGCCCAGGCTGAATATGGAGATCCCGTCGCATGCAAAATGGCCGGAAATGTCATGACTGCCAGCGTCACATAGGGCACGTAATACAGAAAAGAGCGAAGGAAGGGACTTTTTATGTCCTTTCGGATCAATGTCATTGGCAGTGCCCGGATCGCATACAGCGTGAGTGCCGCCACAATCAGATAAAAATAAACATTCTGTGTCAATTGTCCGCCCTCCCTTCCTGTTCCGTGTCGTTTTCCCGCACCGGAAATTTCCATGCCGCAAAACCCGCGATCACAACAGTAAGTATAATGATCTTAAAGCCTTCTGAAATCTCCCTTATCCCGGGTATAAGAGAAAACAGAAAACTTGCCAGCATGGAAAAAATCACGATTCCACATATGATCCTGCTTTTTTTTGCCGGCGGAATGATAATGGCGATAAACATCCCGTAAAGTGCTACGCCAAACGCCCTTCCGAGCCTTTCCGGCAATGCTGCGCCAAGTAACGCTCCCAGAAAAGTACCAACTGTCCATCCCGGCCCTGCCACTGTGGCCGCGCCATAATTGTAAAAAGGATTCAGTTTTCCCTCCACCGCCGAAGCGATCCCGAAAATCTCATCCGTGATATAGTAAGAAACCACCATCCGATGTCCCGTTTTCATACTGCTTCCAGCCTTCTGTGACAGCGCGCAGGACATCAGCAGATACCGCAGATTAACGATCAGCGTAGTCATCACCATCTCCAGATAACCTGTACCGGAAGCAATCACTGTCATCGCCGCATACTGACCTGCCGAAGCGTGCAGCAACATGGAAGAAACCGCCGCCTGTACTGGTGTCATACCGATATTTTTTGCTGTGATCCCAAGAGTAAAAGCAACGGCAAAATAACCCATGGCAATGGGAATTCCATCCCGTAGCCCCTTTTTATACCAATATCCGTTTCCCTTTTGTATTTCCTTATGCAATTCAGGATTCCTCTTCCCTGTTCCTGTGTATTCCCATCCATTTCCCGGTACGGTATTCCAGAAGGGAAATCACATAGTTTGCTGCCCATCCGATGGGCACCACGATCCAGACTACCTCTACGCCAAATTTCGGTGCAAAGATCATGGATGCAAACACTCTGATTCCCAAATTTACCATATTCGCCACGGTAAACATCGCCATATCTCCCGCACCGCGAAGCAGTCCGTCAGTGATCATTTTCATACCAATCAGCACAAAAAACCACCCAATAAACTGCAGGTATCCCGCCCCTGTGTGATAAGCAGCCGCAGAGGCCTCCTCCCCCAGAAACAGCAAGATCAACGGTCTGTAAATAAGCTCCAGGATCAAGCAAAGCAGTACTGCAAAAGCTGCCACGATTCCGTATCCCGTGTGATAGCCCCGTTTCACTCTGTCAAGCCTTCCCGCACCGATATTCTGTGCAGCATAGGCGCTCATCACATTCCCCATCGCCGCCATCGGCACAATGCAGATACTCTCCACCCGCATCCCCGCTGAAAACCCCGCTAACACTTGAGCGCCGAAACTGTTTACCACTGACTGCACCAACATCATCCCGATGGAGATCGTAGACTGCTGCAGGATAGAAGGCAGTGCTACTCTCGCCATCGAAAAAAACTCCTCTTTATCAAACAGGGCAAGCTTTCCTTCCACCTCATAGCCTTTCATCTCTCTCAAAAGGATCAGGAAGGAAAACACCGCCGATATTCCCTGGGCAATCAGCGTTGCCCAGGCCACACCGGCCACCCCCATCGCCAGCTGTTTCACAAAAAATATATCCAGCACGATATTAAATAAGGACGAAAATATCAACAGATACAGTGGAATTTCAGACCGTCCCAACGCATTAAACATGGCTGATAAAATATTATACATAAAAAGAAACGGCAGGCCAAGAAAATAAATTTTCAGATAGACCGTGGCATCCCCCAGCACATCGGCGGGCGTACGAAGTGCTATCATGATCTGCTTTCCAAACAGCAGGCCACCGCCACCCAACACCAGGCTGAGCACCAGAAAGACTGTCAATGCCGTACGGATAGACAGCTTCATCTTTTCATAACCCCGGGCGCCAAAATAACGGCTTGTGATCACAGACGCTCCCACACCACCACCAATGGCGACAGAAATAAATACTGTGGTTAATGCATAAGATGCCCCTACTGCCGCCAGTGCATTCTCGCTGACAAATCTGCCCACCACGATAGAATCCACCATCGTATAGAACTGCTGAAATAAATTGCCAATGATCATTGGCAGTGCAAACAGAAGCAGTGCTTTCCAGGGCTTTTCCGTGATAAGATATTCTTTTTTCATAATACATTCACCCCTTATTGTGCCTCACATTTCGGATCACATTTTCAACATATATCTGTTCCAAAGCCATATCCATTATTTTAAACGTAATAGAAAGAAAAGGCAATGGGTGAAAATATATAAAAAAATTTAATTTTAATGTTACAATATCTGTTTTTGGAGGGATAAATATATAAAAGAAAAAACAGATAAGTCTGAATATCCAGCATAGCTTTTTTCTGTCTATCGCATTTATTGATACCGCAAACTCTATCGGAACAATCAGTGCACTCTTTTCCTCTGTTCTGCAGAGCTGTTTCAATCACTCAGATTCATTTCAGACAAGATTCCCGGCGTAATTATTTATCTTATGCCGGGAATTCTATTGTTTATAAAATAAGTGGGAAAATAATACTTTCAATATTGATGTGGTCAATAAGGAACTGCTCCGGCATGATATCCGGACACTCACAGATATGACAGTTTTATTATTGCCTATTGACAAACGGTTTCCTGAGATATGAAACCGAACTGGTACATTACTTTGAAGATTACTATTTTGATGGGAAAGAAGATGTGTTTCAACAGAAACCCTGAAATGTTTTCCGCCAGACCATCCTGTCAACTATTCCCGTATAAGACTGGATGATCTTCACTACCTTTGTACTCACATTTGTATCCGAATAATCTGGTACCTGTATCCCATATTCTCCGTTCCTGTTCAGCTTTACCGCCAACTCCACTGACTGCAGCAGTCCTTCCGCATCAATCCCCGAAAGGACAAAACATCCTTTATCTAACGCCTCCGGTCTCTCTGTGCTAGTCCTGATGCATACCGCCGGAAACGACTTCCCCATGGACGCAAAAAAGCTGCTCTCCTCCGGCAGTGTCCCACTGTCTGATACTACACAGAATGCATTCATCTGCAGGCAGTTATAATCATGGAATCCCAGCGGTTCATGAGCTATCACCCGTGGATGCAGCCGGAATCTCCCCTCCTCTTCCATTTGCGCAAGCCTCTTTCTGCTTCTTGGATGACAGGAATATAGCACAGGCATACAGTATTTATCCGCCATAGTATTTATTCCGTCGAACAGCGACAGAAAGTTGTTCTCCTCATCAATATTTTCCTCTCTGTGTGCCGATAGCAGGATATACTTCCCCGATCTGATTTCCTGTCCGGTCTCCTCTGAAATCCTGTCATGCACATCAGAAGACAGAATTGCCTGCAGATTATTATGCAACACCTCCGCCATTGGACTCCCCGTCACATAAGTCCTCTCTCTGGGCACTCCACACTCAGCCAGATAACGTCTCGCATGTTCCGAATAGGCCAGGTTCACATCCGATATGATATCCACGATCCGCCTGTTTGTCTCCTCCGGCAGGCACTCATCCTTACACCGGTTTCCTGCCTCCATGTGAAAGATCGGAATATGCAGGCGCTTTGCTCCAATCACAGACAGACAGGAATTGGTATCTCCCAGCACCAGCACTGCATCAGGTCTGATCTTTGCCATCAGTTTATAGGACTTATCTATTATGTTCCCCATCGTGCTCCCCAGGTCATCCCCTACAGCTTCCAAATACACTTCCGGATCTGCAAGACCCAGATCCCTGAAAAATATACCATTCAGATTATAATCATAATTCTGCCCTGTATGGGCAAGGATCGTGTCAAAATAAATTCTGCACTTATGTATTACTGCTGAAAGTCTGATAATCTCCGGTCTCGTTCCCACGATAATCAGGAGTTTTATTTTTCCATTGTTTTTCCACTGCGGATAAATTGTTTCTTTCATCATATATTCCCTTTCTCCGGATTGACGATCTTATCTAACTTCCCCAACAGAACCGGTTCATGGAAGGTGTCCGGATGTCCCGCATCAAAGATCTCGTTAGCCCACATTACAGTCACAAGATTTTCCGTTTGACTTAAGTTTATAATACTATGTGTATAACCAGGCAGCATCTGCACTGCCTTCATCTGTTCCCCTGTTACTTCAAACTCGATCACAGGGTACTCCTCCACAGTTTCCGGATCAATACCGATGCGTCTCATCCTGATCAGGCCGTGCCCGGAAACAACAATGAATATCTCCCACTTGCTGTTATGCCAGTGTTCGCCTCTTGTAATCCCGGGTTTTGCCACATTCACTGATACCTGCCCACAATTCAAAGTCCTGACCAGTTCCGTGAAGTTTCCCCGACTATCCACATTTGACCGAAAACTGTATGCGATCTTCGACGGTGGCAGATAGGTCAGATAGGTGCTGTAGAGTTTTTTTGCAAAAGAATTTTCTGGAATCTCAGGAATCCGCAATGTCACAGGCATTTCCTTAAACCTGTAAAGAAGCTCAACGATCTCTCCCAGTGTCACATGATAAGTTGTCGGTACATAGCAGTATTTGCCAGCAGGATCTGATACTGCCACCGCACCGCCATATACAGCAGATGTCATCTCCGTCGCTTCCTGTCTGTGGTAAGTACCATTCTGCAAATTTTTCACTGTTTCCCCGCCTTCCGGGCACAGATAATTTATACGATGTTCCTTTCCCTCCAGAGCATCTAACATCTCCTCAATCAAGTCATCGATATACAATAACTCCAGCTCCGTAGCAGGATCATTCACTGTATAGTCCAGATCATTTGCCACTGCATGACAAAAGGTAGCCACCGCAGAATTATAATTTGGCCTGCACCATTTTCCGAACAGATTGGGAAACCGATAAACCAGTACTTTCACCCCTGTCTCTTCGCCATATTGAAAGAATAGTTCCTCACCCGCCAGCTTGCTCTTTCCATACTCTGATCCCACAAACCGTCCTGAAAGGGAAGCCTGGATAGAACTGGCCAGCATAACCGGGCAGCGATTACCCTGCATTTTCAGCGTATCTAACAGTTCCGATGCAAAACCATAGTTTCCCTCCATAAATTCCGATGACTCTTTTGGGCGGTTCACCCCGGCCAGATTAAACACAAAATCGCACCTTTTGCAGGCGGCCTCCAACTCCTCTTTCGTGCTGCCTGTATCATATCCATAAATTTCTGTAATAGTCAGATTTGGCCTTGTCCCATTCTTCCCATCTCGCAATTCCTTTAAATTCCATACAAGATTCCTTCCTACAAAGCCGTTGCTTCCTGTTACCAGTATCCTCATTCTTATTCTCCTCCGTCTGCCCTGAAGACACTCTTTAAAAATATTTTTTCATCCTTGTGCCGTCTTCAGAATCCCCCGCACATAATCCGTGGTCAGGAGCTTCTCCACCGTCCCTTCCACATCTAACAGATTCGTGTTGTGACTCGTATATGCTTCCTCCGCCTCTGTCTGGTTCTGCCCCTCTACAAAGTACTTGTCATAGTTTAAGTCCCTGTTGTCCGCAGATACCCGGTAATACCTTCCCATGTCCTCGGAACGCAATCTTTCTTCCCTCGTCATCAACGTCTCATACAGCTTCTCCCCATGACGAGTGCCGATAATATGCGTGCCACTATCTCCAAACAGCTTCTGCACTGCCTCCGCCAGTACACCGATTGTGGAAGCATCCGCCTTCTGGATAAACAGGTCTCCAGGATTCGCATGTTCAAAAGCAAATTTAACAAGATCTACCGCTTCGTCCAGGTTCATCAGAAAACGTGTCATTTCCGGATTGGTGATGGTAACCGGCTGGCCGTTTCTTATCTGGTCAATAAAAAGAGGAATCACCGATCCCCTGGAGCACATCACATTTCCATATCTTGTACAGCAGATCACTGTCTTTCCCCGCTCCGCCGCCACCCTGGCATTTGCTCTGACCACATGTTCCATCATGGCCTTGCTGGTTCCCATGGCGTTGATGGGATAGGCCGCCTTGTCAGTAGAAAGACACACCACCTTTTTTACGCCTGCCTCAATAGCGGCATGGAGCACATTATTGGTTCCCTCTACATTGGTATAAACTGCCTCCATTGGGAAAAACTCACAGGAAGGCACCTGCTTTAATGCCGCCGCATGAAAAATAAAATCTACTCCTGACATGGCATCATGCACAGATTGAGAATTTCTGACATTCCCAATATAAAATTTGACTTTCTTTGCCACGTCCGGGTGTCTTGCCTGTATTTCATGGCGCATGTCATCCTGCTTTTTTTCATCTCGGGAGAAGATGCGAATCTCCCCGATATCTGAACATAAAAAATGCTTCAGGACAGTGTGCCCGAAGCTGCCAGTTCCGCCAGTAATTAAAAGAGTCGCATTATTGAAGCTGCTCATACAGAATCCTCCTGCTAATTATTTTCATACTGCTCCATTTTTACCGATAACAAACAGACAGACTATATCCAGTCTGCCTGTTTGTTATTAATCTTTATATCTTCAATTTCCAGCTATATGATTCCTTCTGTCGAAGCAAAAAAATACTTTATCATACACTGTTTGTATTATCCAGGATACAATCAACGTAATCGGCAGTGCGACCAAATAAGCCTCTGTCAATGAAAATCTCCCTAAAATATTTGACAGAAATTCATAGATTTGGCTATGAAATAAATAAGCACTCATACTTATATAACTCATCCAAATCAACAACTTACTGAACCAACTGTTTGAAATTTTTTCTATCCCTTTTCCAATCATAATCATAATAAAGATCACTGTTCCACTTCCAAATAATTCTGCAAAATAAATTCCGACCTTGCTGACAGCCTTAGTGTAAATCACACATAATAGTACAAAACCTATACTAACGCCTATCAGCCAAATTCGTTGATTCCATTTTTTATCCTTATCTTTTTTACATTCCGTTAAAAGCAAGCCTGTCACATACGCGGGTAAATATAGCAATAGCCTGTCATCTCCGCCAGCAAAAACAAGCAGTAAAAATCCAATATATATAAACACACTAAAAAAAAGTTTACTGAAATAATTATTTCTAACAATAATTATTGGTGTTATTCCCCAAAACAGAAACATCATATCTATGAACCATACTGTCCCTGGAGCAGGTGGAAATACGCAGGCTATTCCCAATATGCTCATAATATATTGTCGTAAAGATGTTATATACCATAAGTCTGAATTGAATAAATGCCAAATATAGAAGATGGTAACTGATATAAAATATAATGGATAAATTTTCAAAAACCTCCGGAGATAAAATCTCCGGAGATCCCCTGAACTATAAATTCTTTTCCCCGCTGACAAGTGCCCTGATAAATAAACAAAAGTAGCCAGAATACCTTTTGTAAATAGTAAAGTAACTTTATTTGAGTACTGAAAGTCGGATACCCCCCCTAAATGCCAAAAGCCGACTATCCATAACATGCACAAAGCACGTGTATAATCTATATATTTAATCCTCATATTCATTATTACTTACTGTTTACCTTTTATATTTCTTATCATTCTGCAACCATTGTGCAAGTATTATCACATTCCATAATATTGATTTATAATTTTCTTTTGAATACAGGTGCTTTTTCCAGATAGCAGTCGCCTGACCGTGATCAAATCCTTCCAATGCTCTCAACTCTTCAGAATATATCATTTCCTCTGCCCATTCTTTTAAAGGCCCCCGTAACCAGTCATCTAATGGTATGCTAAATCCTTTTTTAGGTCGCTCCAAAAGCTCCCTGGGGATCTCGTCATATAGTAATTCCCTCAAAATTGCCTTTGTTCCTAATTTGTTATATTTATACTCCATCGGTAAAGAATACGCAAATTCAATAATTCTTTTATCTAAAAAGGGAACCCTGGTCTCCAAACTATGATGCATTGCAGCCCGGTCAACTTTTACAAGGATATCATTAGGTAAGTACGTGTAAAAGTCTATCAGCTGCATAGCATAGACAACATTCTGATCAAATAAATAATTTATGGAACTTGCAAAATAATCTGCAGATATGCCCGGCTTCATCAAAGCATCCTCTGCAGTGTCTATTCTGAGCATCTCATAATAAAAATCTATAATATTTGATGCCCGCAGGGCTCTCGATAATTTATTAATCTTATTATTAAATGTCCGTCTGTTTATTGGTTCAAACAGTCTGCTTTTCAACAATGCACTCAAACTATATTTTATTGATTGAGGCAACATGTTAATCCTTTTAAAATATGCTTCAATTATTTTATAATGTTCATACCCGCAGAATAATTCATCTCCCGCATCTCCTGTCAAAACAACCGAAACACATTCTTTTGCAAGTTTTGCCACTAAATAAGTCGGAATTTGAGAGCTGTCAGCATAAGGTTCATCATATATTTCCGGGATATCAGGAATGACATTCATTGCCTCAACATCTGTAACATAAAGTTCCCGGTGTTCAGTGCCAATGCAGGAAGCAATCTCTCTGGCATAAGGTGCTTCATTATATTTCTCTGTTTCAAATCCGATGGAAAATGTCTTTACCTTTTCTTTCGAAATCTTCTGCATATACGACACTATCAGTGAACTGTCAATTCCTCCCGATAAAAAAGCTCCATAAGGTACATCTGCAATCATTTGTTCAGAAATTGTGCTGTACAAGAGCTTGGATAACTCTTTCTCAGGTGCTTTTCTTTCCTCAACCTTTTTTATAACATTTTCTTTGAGTCTCCAATAATTCCTGCAATTTTCAATTTTATAAAAGGGATATTTAATTTTAACAATTCCGGCAGGTTCCACTTTGTATATTTCATTATAGATCGAGTATGGCGCTGGAATATAACTATGTCTTAAAAACATGCCTATAGCTTTATTATTTATGCTCAGTCCTATTCCCTTTTCACAGGCTATACTTCGAATTGCTTTGAGTTCTGATGAAAAAACAAATATATTATTTATGAAACCATAATAAAGCGGTTTTTCACCTGCCCTGTCCCGCATCAGATAAATACTTTTTTCCCTGCGATCATATAAAGCTATCGCAAACATTCCCCTGATTATATTTAACGTTTCGATAATTCCCAGTTCTGAAAATAGTTCTAATAAAATTTCAGTATCTGTAGTACTTTTCAATTGATTCTTTACGTCATCCGCCAAAAAAGCCTTTAGTTCCAGATGATTATATATTTCGCCATTAAAAACTATAATATATCGTTTATCCATGGACTGCATAGGCTGCCGCCCTGCTTCTGACAAATCTATGATAGACAAACGTCTGTGGCCAAATGCCACCCCATTGTTGCTGTCAACATACTCTGCACCATCATCCGGGCCTCGATGTATTATCGAGTTCATCATACATCTGATGTCATAAACTGCCTCACTGCTATTGCAAATCCCACAAATTCCACACATTACTACCCCTTCCATTCAAAAGGTCACATATTTATCTGTTCTTTATAAAACGATATACTGCAGATAACACATAAAATACCGGTTTTTTAATTACCATTGGAATTTTTGCAGTTATATCATGAATATCAAAATGCTTTTTTCTATCTAATGGATATTGTTTATTGAGTTCCCCAAACTTCCCCTCAGCCATAAGTCTGCAAACCGTGTCCCTATTCTCAAAACATGGACTTGGGGCCGAAAGCTGTCTGTTTCTTTCCAGTTCCACTGTCTTATCAATTTCTGTATAAATTAAGTCGTCCTTTATCAGATCCCATAATTCCTCACCTTTATCTGAATTGATCATGATGCTGGATTTAGGCTCAAACCGGTATATACCCAATACACCGGCAGCTGCAGAATCTCCTATTGTAATATCGCCAAGTCTTTCACTCTGTGCATATCCACATTGGTAACAAGCTTTGTTCAATGACATATTTTTAGAAAATATTCGAAAATATAAATCTTCCACAGCCTCACATTTAAAAGTTTTTCCATTTTTATATTTGACTTTAATTAAATATCCGCTGGCATCAAAGATGTTTCTATTTCTGAAACGAAATGACTGGATTTGCTCCCCTATATCCGCTTCCAGATATTTTATATATTTTTTAAAGGATATTTGACTTGGGACCCCATGGCATACCAGATCTACAGTATAAAGATTATCCCAATCACGCTTCAAAAACATCTTTAATCCTGCAATCTGACAGGGCGTTCCTGTATAAAGCACATGTCTTCCTTTTTGTAATTCATTTTTAACTGAATTATAACTATTTTCAGGATTTGACTGAACATACTTTGAGCCCTGAAAACGTACAAGTTCCTCCGCGTTGTCAGTACCGGCATGAAACACATTGAATTGTTCATCCATACAACAGCCATAAACTATGCCTTTATATCTACTCAAAAACCTGTCCGCAATAACAATAAAAGCTCCGCCAGAAGCACTGTTCAAAGCCCGCCTTTTATTTTTTGCATATGCAATATAGCATTGATTTATATTATGAAACAATTCGGACCTCATAGACTTAGCCGGGCATACAGACAGACATAGTCCACATTGTGTACATCGTTCATTTATTATTGGCTGCAAAAAGCCGAACTCATTATATCCAAATGTTATTGCCTGCACGCCGCATATTTGTTCACAGGCGCGGCATCCTGTGCATCTTCCTTCTATTGGGACATTACTTACATTCACTCAACGCCTCCTTCAAATAAATATCAGCCTGCTTTTGCTCTTTCCATATTATCTCTTTACATCCGATATATCCTTTTCTCCAGATGGTTTTCCAATCTTTCACTTTAAATTCCTCCACTGTTCTTACCAGTCTCTCTTCCAAATTAACTAATCTAAGTAAACTTTCCAATCTGGAGTTTCGGGTTTTATGTTCATACAAAACAGATTTTTTTTCAAATATAATAGAAAATGACAATGCATGAAATGAATTTGTAAACACTACTTCTGCATTGTCAAACAAATACAGATATTCCTGAGGGCCGGCACAGCATATCTGATAATCCGCATGCTTGTATCCCCTCAGACTCGGGCTTATTACAACGCAGGGCAACCCTGTATATGCTTTTACCAGCGGTAATAGTTCATATTCTATGCTATTTTCAGATAGCGGATAATATAGAATATATTTCGAAGGCAGTTTCTGAGTAACCGGAACTTCCAGTTCTTTCCACACGTCTCTATCATACAACAAAGTAGGATCTATATTTTGTACCGCTGAAAATCCCATTTCCCACAACTGTGTAACTGCTGTATCTTCTCTCACACCAATAGCGGTCATATTCTTACAATGTCTTTTTAAAAATGCCACATCTTTCTCTTCTAATTCATCAAGGCCTATACTTGCCGCATATGCCACCTTGGGGACCAGTCGTTTTTCAAATCCGCAGAAAAAAGTATCATCATACATAATATGTTCCGGATTCCATATTTGGTCACTCCCACAGACATATGCATCCACCTGGGGCGGATTTTGTTTAACTTCTTCCTTTCTGTAATAGCGCGTTGTCATTGGTGGATGGAAACGCTCTTTAAATTCTATAAATTTTTTTTTCATCTCCGCATTTCTTTTGTATGCAAAAAAACTACGGACAGTACTTTTTAAATCTTCCTGAATACCTATTACTCTGGCATCATAAATACTGTATAAATATTCTGGTGAATATGCAATTAATTCCGGTTCATGTCCCATCTCAGATAATTTTCTGCAAAGAGCATAAGCCTGCAAGGTCGCCCCTATACTAAATGTATCATGTATTGTCAGCACGCCGATTTTCATTTTTTACCTCTTTTTAATATCGAAAACAAAAGTCTGATCTGTTTTTTATACATAAAGAAAATACCTGCCGTCACAAATAAAGTGATCATAATTTTATAACATGTGCTTCCAAAGTGAATGTTGTCATCCTTTCCCCGATAGTCAAACACCAATCCTATTCCAGTCACAATAATTGTAATCAGCAGGGCAGCCAACATTTTGGGCATTCCAAAATCCACTCTGCAGTTCTTTCGTGAATAGAGCACTGTAATAACTGTCAGGAAAAAAATATATATTATTGTAGCAAATGCCGCTCCGTATAAGTCAAAATATTTTATAAGCAAATAGGACGCTGCCAGATTGATCAGGCAACCGCTTATGGAACACACCGATATAAAATTGCTGGCCTTTACATTATATAGAATAGCTAATACGTGAGAATAATAAATAAATCTGATAACCAAACCAATAGCAATTACCGGCACTATTCGCCATGCGCTATTGTATTCATCAGATGCAAGAAAATATAATGCCTCTTTTGAAAAAAAGGAAAGCCCCATACAAAAATAACAATATATTATAAAGACAAAAACGGAAAACTTCTTTATATTTATCCTCCCCTGATCTCCGGCACCCATCTGTTCGTTAAACCAGGGGTGAAATGCTAAATTAAGGGAAGTTTGCACAAGACTCATCATTCCACCCACCTGTGATGCAATACTAAATACACCAGTAGCTGCGTACGAAAGAAACATATTTATATATACTTTGGAAATGTATTCCGAAATATTATTTGATAAATCGTGTGGCACAATCGGCAATGCGTATTTAATTGATTTTTTAGCATAATGCCAGTTTATCTTAAATACAACGTCTCCTGACAAATACAGTCGTAATAATCCATAGACTGCAAGAATAAAATTTGCAATCATAAGGCCAGCCATATAGCCAATTGCCCCCTGCCTTAATATAACAATAAAAATTATATTCAATACAGCATGTGTAAACATATAAACTATGTTACTTGTAGTATACTTCCTTCCCTCCTGTTTTGCCTGTAAAATTGTCTGATATGTGGTAAACAAAGTGGTAAAAAGAATGATTAAAAAAGTAAAGAAAACCAACGGCCAAAAGTCAATGCCCTGGAAGAGAGAACGCATAAGCCAATCTCTGAAAATAAACAATCCTCCAATTACAAAAAAACTGTTTAATACGATCACACAAAGTACAGTATTAACAAATACCGGTTTTTCTTTCTGCTCCGTCTCACCATAAAATCGCATGAGCGACGCTCGTAAGGAAAGCATTGTAATAATACAAAGTACTGTTGAAAACCCGGTAAGAGTGTTTACCATTCCATATTCACTGTCTGTCAGGAAATAAGTATAAACCGGCAGCATTGCAATATTAACAATTTTCCCTAAAATCGTTCCTATAGAATAAAATATGGAATTGCTGATTACTTTCTCAAATGGACTTTTAACTTTCATTCACTGTTTCTCCTGGGAATTATTATTGCAGGTACTCCAACTGCTGTAGATTCCGGCGGTACATTCTGCAAAACAACAGCATTGGCTCCAATTTTTGCACCATCTCCAATAATTACCCCCCCGAGAATTACTGCTCCAACACCAATTAAGACATTTTTTCCTATAACCGGCATCTCAGGTGAACCCCTTCTCCCTCCTATCGTAACGTTATGCAGTATTTTAGCGTTTTCTCCAATTATCACATCAGAACCAATCACACATCCAAGCAAATTATGCGGAGTCTTTACAGATGGAGAAATGTCTGCAGAAGGATCTATTTCACAGGAAAAAATAATTCTGTTTAAACGCCAGATAAATTTTGCGATCCCTTTTCCCCATCGTCTATCATACATTTTTCTGGATATAATATATAATCTTATCGGTATGCTCATTTTCCCGGTTATATTTCCGAAATTTTATTTCCGGAGTCCTCCACAAATCTCTGTTTCATAATTCGTTCAAATAAATGTTCCGGCTCCTCATTTGTCTGCTTTCTGGCTATGCAGTTTTCTGTCAGCCTCTCTGCAAACTTGTTATCGCTAACAATTTTCAAAACAGCAGACGCAATATCCTTTCCGCTCATTCCACATATAAGCCCGTTTTCACCATCTTCAATCTGTTCTGTGGCCGTGGGATAATTCGTCACTATAACAGGCATCCCACAGTATTTTGCTTCATCCACTGCATTTGATTTTCCTTCTGACAGAGATGGCAAAACAAAAATATCACTTTGTTTCAGGCAGGACATCACATTAAGCTGAAATCCTGAAAAAACCGCATATTCGCTTATTCCCATTTCTTTGGCCATATTCTCATAGTAATTCCTGCTTGAGCCATCTCCTACAAAATACCACTTAAAATCAATTTTTGTTTTAAGTTCCAGGCAAGCCTCTAACGCCATATCTACCCCTTTATACCTGTCTATTCTCGCAATAGTTATAATTCTGATCTCTTTACTGCTCTTTTTGGAGGCAAATTCAACTTCAGGCAATTTATTGTAAAAATTTAACGGGATAAAATTATAAAAATATGTGGTTCGCTCTTTTGCAAAAGGAAACTCTTCTGCAAATATATCCGCACATATTTTAGAAACAGCAATGATTCCATCTGTTTTCCTGAAATATTCTGCTTCTATCCTTTTATCCATATCTAATATTCTATAATCGCACCTTACCCAATGACATTTAAACTGCGCGTTCACACAATCTACTACATAATATGTTGACATTACTGGTGCATATCCAATCGCGATATCATAAGACTTTTCAAGTAATGGCAAATATTTTTTATTTTTTTTCCAAAATTTCTGCCGTTGTACATTCATACAATTTTTAGTAAGTGCATGCCGGCAAAGTAAAAACAAACCAGACAAAAAAAGCCTGAGGCCTCCTGTACGCCAAAATGTAAAAAGCGTTTTCTTTACCCGTTTTACAGGGAAAGTAAACGCATCTACTATATCTGGTGTTTTCAGTAGATTTACTCTATCTCCCAGATATTCACATAATCTTCCTTCATTTTGTAATAAAAGAACATCAATGTTATTATGATTACAATCAATATTTTCGAGTAATCCCAAAAGGCTTTTCTGAGGCCCTCCTATATTCAATTGTTCAAGAACAAATAAGATTTTCATTGCCGGACCCTTTTATCCTTAACTGTATTCCCCAGATATATACTGCCATAAGCAATTATCAGACAAAGCCACATATCCATCACATTATATGTTACAGATGTAATGTCCAAAGCAAGCATACACAATATAATCTGTTTTGCCAGATTGATATAACTGTTATGACGTAATGTTCTATTAACGAATATCAGGAAAATAAGTCTGAAATGGAACAAATAATATATAATTGTTCCTACTATGCCCAGACCTGTCAATAATTCTATATAATTATTATGTGAGTAATATTTCACATCAAATTCTACTAAATTTATACTTGCATAATTGCCTGAACCATATCCCAGTAATGGCCTTTTTAAGAACATATTCCAGCCATTGCTGATCAACATCATGCGGAAATTATCACTTTTTTGATTTTCACTTACATACGTATTCCCTAAAATTAAGTTGACAGTATCCACGATCCTGTTTCCTATTGCCTCATATAAAAAAGGTATATTCATTACCATGATCAGCATTATAATAATCAAAATAAATGCAAAAATAACATTTCTGATAACACTTTTGCCGGAACCGCTTAATGCGCTAAGCATAATACCAATCAAAACGATGAGCAGACTGCCTCGAGCTCCCAGAAAAAGAATTGTCATTACAAACAACGCCGCCATAAAAAAATATAATATCTTATATGACATTTTTTTACATATCTTAATCTGATACATTAGAAAAATTACTGCAAACGCTATACTGGGGCATACCTGATTTGTGTTAACCTCTACTCCTCTGATAATTATTTGAGCTCTGCTCAAAATCTGGCTCTCACCACTAATGACAATGTTCGGTAAAATCATGGAAATACTTATCAATGTCGAAAAAATCATTGATAACACCAAAAATTTTATGCTCTGGTCTTTTTTTAATATATAAATGCCATATCCCAATATAACAATAATTTTTATCAGATACTTAACATCCTCCAGTACTTTTCCGCTATTAAATGCCCAGATAAGGGAACAGAGTACCCAAAGAGTAAATGCAATTGCCCAGGTAAATATAAAATCATTTATAATTCTATTTTTAAATGATAATCGTATAAGCAAAATTGTAGTTAACATAAACAGTATTGGCCACTGCAGGTAATTCAGCCTTGCCAAAAATTCATTCTTTTCCATTAAAACACAAAAAAAGAATAAAATTTTTCCCAGTCTGTCTAAACTATCCTCACTACAATTGTCTCTATTTACTAAACAGCCTTCTGTATTTATGCAACTACTCCCTATTATCATTTTTGATAGTTTTTACCTTCCTTTTATAATAGCCAAGCATAATACACTTTGGAATCAAAACGGCAATCAGCGGTTTAAAAACAAAAAAATATGCCCAAATTGGCATATTATTTCTTCTATATCCATCATATCTTATCCACATCAATCCTCTGACTTTTTTTAAATCTATCTGCCTGATATAGGTAGCATCTGTTGATAAATAATAATATAAGCACTCCTGCAGATTATACAATCTATAACCTTTACCATATAATTTCAACAGAAGGTGATAATCCTGATCCCTCTTTGTATATTTATTGTCGGTATAGCCTCCCACCTCACATAATACTTCTTTTCTGAAAATACAGGAGGCATGGACAAAGTGACCGCCCCATATTAAGTCTTTTTTACTTATATATTCCATTGGGATGTCAATTTTCTTTTCTCCGAATTCGTTTACTCTATAGCATCCTGATCCCACAACTGCATATTCCGGATGCGTCGCCAAAAACGACATTTCTTTTTCGATCCTGTCCCTGGCGGACCAGTCATCTGCATCCTGAACCGCAATATAGTTATATTTTGCTTCAGCAATACAACGATTCCGGGCATTTGCTGCACCTTTACTCACTTTATTTTTCAGTAATGTAATATTATCATACTTTTGCATCAAATGTTCAACTACAGCAATTGACCCATCCGCTGAGCCATCATCACAAACAATAATCTCCAAAAAACTATAACTTTGATTCACTATAGACAAAATACATTTTTCTATGGTTAATTCCGCATTTTTCATTGGAATAATTACACTTACTCCATCCATTATCTTAACTCCACACTGTTATATTAAAGGAAATTATATACAAATGTCCCTTTCGCCTTTCTGCAGCTCTGCGGACAAAAATACACTCTGCCCCTCAATTCCTGTGACGGAAAACGATGATTGCCAAACTGAAACAACCACATAGGAAGTATATCCTTTTTTGCCTTCCAGATTTGGTGAAAACCTTCTTTATCGTTACCGGCTAATATATAGCTGTATCTATCTGTTACACCTGCCCCAAGTCTATACGTAAATTTATACACAAAATCCGGCAGCGAACTATCCGGCTCAACAGACGTCGAAAAACAGTATATAAAATCATCAACATTATTTTTAACAGCCGTTCCATATATACATGGCCCGGGAATAGAACATATCATATCCACAGTCTTATCTGCTATATTAAGGCTACATATATAATTCTTTTCGTAAGGACTATCTGTGGCAAATAATATTCTGTCTGAATCCACAAATGCCACACATGCACGATACTTCTGATTTCCCACTAAAAAAGGGGTAGCTTTTTCCTCGCTATACCCCATATGCCATATCCCGGAAGCACTGTCTGTATCGCCTGTAAATATCCAATAACAGTCTCTATACCTGTCATATTCTACCCGGTGAACATGATCTATCTGTTCTTTTTGGAAAGCTGCGATCTCAAGTAAACCATTGGTCGAATATCTGTATATTCCAACACATCCATTTTCATCATGCCCACCATAATCTCCAAAGACAATCTCCTTTACCCCGTTTCTAATGTATACGCAAAAATGCAATGGATTATTTGTACCTTTTGTATATGAAAATAACCTTTCACCCTTTTTCAGAGCAATATCTATTTTATACAGACATCCATTACACGATATCAAAAATTCTGTTTCTGACCATCTTATCGCATAACGAGGTTCATATCTCAGCAATCTCTCAACTATAGAAATACCCGATATTATTTTTTTAATCACAGCAAACTCAAAACTATATTGGAAAAGGAGCCTGTCTGTATCATTATCAATACAGTAAACTTTTCCATTACTATATTCTATTCGTAATTTATCTTCTATATAAATTACACGTTTTCTATATAGCTGTTTCACTTTCGCAAAATTATCTTTTCCAATCATTTGGATCTGCCTTCTCCAAATTATTTATATACCAGTCAATCGCTAATTTTATTCCATCTTCAAAACTATACTCGGGAGAATAACCCAGAAGTCTCCGGGCTTTGTTGATATCTGCATTACTATGCTTAATATCTCCTGCACGATCATTTCCGTAAATTGGTTCAATTTCTTCTTTATGCAGCAATTTTGTTAAAATATGATAAATATCAATAAGATATTCTCTGCCCCCGTAGGCTATATTATAAGCCTGTCCAGCAGCCTCGTGACTTCCCAGGCATGCTTTCAAATTCGCCTCAATCACATTATCAATATATGTAAAGTCACGGCTTTGTCTGCCATCTCCATTTATTGTCGGACGCTCATTATTTAAAAGCTGTTTTATAAATTTGGGAATCACCGCAGCATATGCGCCATCAGGATCCTGTCGCCTGCCAAAGACATTAAAATACCGCAAGCCATATGTCTCCAGTCCATACAATTGAAAATACAAACTCCCATATTCTTCATCTACCCGTTTTGTAAGCGCGTATGGAGAAAGCAATTTACCTTCGTGTCCTTCTACTTTGGGCAGCGACGGATGATCTCCATATACAGAAGAGCTGGAAGCATACACAAACTTTTTTACCTTTTTCTGAACCGCCGCCTCCATCATATTTAAAGTGCCTTTAATGTTAATCTCTTCATATAACAATGGCATTTTTATTGATCTTGGAACACTTCCCCAAGCGGCTTCATTTAATACATAAGTAACACCCTCACATGCATTCAAACAAGTCTCAAAATTCCGAATATCTCCCTCAATGAATTCATAATTTGTATTATCAAGAAATATATCTACATTTTCCCTTTTACCTGTTGAAAGATTATCAAGACAACGTACCCTGTATCCCATGTTGAGTATGGCTTCGCACAGATTCGAACCGATAAACCCTGCACCGCCAGTAACGAGAAATAATGACTCTTTACTAAAAATTATATCTTTATATCCCATTTTATAACCTCCAATAATTGTACCCCGCCATTATAAATTCTTTTTTATTCAGGAATCCCTTAATATCAAAAAGAATTCTTCTGTTACCCGTATTGTTTCTGAACATTTTTTCAATTTGATCCATTGAAAATTTTACAAATTCCTCATGTGCCACCGCAAAAATAACGGCGTCACAGTTTTTAATATCTTTTATGGCACAGAAATTTATTCCATATAAATACTCCACCTCATGAGTATCCGCAACCGGATCTGCAATGATCGGAAGAATCCCATACTCTTTTAGCTCATTAACTATATCAATTACTTTTGTGTTCCTTACATCAGGACAATTTTCTTTAAACGTAAACCCCAGGATCCCAACTTTAGCATTTCTTACAGGTACTTCCTCACTGATCAATTTTTTTACTAACTGCTCTGCAACATATTTCCCCATATCATCATTTATCCGCCGTCCCGCTAAAATAATCTGACTATGATATCCCATACTTTCCGCCTTATATGTCAGATAATACGGATCAACTCCAATACAGTGCCCCCCTACAAGCCCCGGATAAAAATTGAGAAAATTCCACTTAGTTGATGCAGCTTCCAGAACAGCTTTAGTATCAATCCTCATTTTATTAAAAATAATTGATAATTCGTTCATAAACGCAATATTAATATCACGCTGGCTGTTCTCAATAACTTTTGCCGCCTCTGCTACCTTAATCGATTCCGCCCGAAAAACTCCCGCATCCACAACAATTCCATATACTTTAGCAATTACATCGAGAGTCTCTTCATCCATTCCACTGACTATTTTTTTAATGGTATTCAAACGATGAACCTTATCTCCCGGATTTATTCTTTCCGGAGAATACCCGACCTTAAAGTCTTTTCCACATATAAGCCCCGATTCCTTTTCTAATATAGGCACACAAATATCCTCTGTTACTCCTGGATAAACAGTAGATTCAAAAACGATTACAGAGCCTTTTGTTAAATTCTGCCCTAAAATTCTGCTTGCCCCCTCTACCGGTGATAAATCAGGCGTATGATCATCTTTAACAGGTGTCGGAACTGCAACGATATGAAACTTAGCATTACGCAGCCTCTTCCCATCAGCCGTAAACTGAACCGTAGTAGTTTTTATTTCACTATCGCCAACTTCTCCTGTCGGATCAACGCCGGATATATAAGTCTTAATCTTAGTCTCATTAAGATCAAAACCTATTACATCCAGGCCCCTTTTGGCAAACTCAAAAGCAATCGGCATACCTACATATCCAAGACCTATTACAGAAAGTTTTTCCTTTTTTTCAATAAGTTCTTCGTACAAATTTATCATCCTGTGTCCTCTCCTTATATCTGCTTTACATTTCATAATTTTACCTGCATTCTACACTCACATTATCTTTCACTATAATTTCATACGATCTTTCAGTTGTATAATTATCAACTAAATATCTTGCTCCCGCTAAGCCAATCTCTTTTCTATCTGCATTGCAGGCCAAACTAATCATTTTACCAAAATCATCTACTTTGTTACTCCCGCACCACCAACCAAAGCCATTCTCCACAATCACTTTTCCAACATCCGTAGCCTTGTCTGTCACCGCCAATACAGGTAGCTTTGCACTCAAATAGCTCAGCAGTCTGCTTGGAAAATTAGGTATTGTAAACCGATAATCAAGAAAAATCATTCCTACATCACAGGCCGCAACAACTTTTTCATATTCATTTGTCGGAATCCATTGATGTAATGCAATATTCTTTGATTTATATTTATCTACATATCTCTTTACACTGCCATATTCGGTTCCATTCCCGACAATCAAAAAAAATGCCTTATCATTCTTCCTTTGAGAATGCAGACATTTGAGCATAAATTCTATTCCCTGCGGCCGGCCTAAATTGCCTCCATAAATAAATACAGTTTTATCTGGTGGAATATTATATTTTTTTCGTATTTTTATACCTTCTTCTTTGCTGATACTTGTATCAGTTATTTCTACACAATTAGGACAAACTTCTATTATCCCTCTGCCATTTTGTTTTCTTTCTTCATCATCTCTTTTCCTGACTTCTATGTTATGTTTCAACACATACTCAACATTTGCACTTGACATACACCCAATTTTGTCAGAAACTCTGTATAATTTTTTTTCTTTTTTTCTGAAATATCGGTATATAATACTCTTCCACCCGAATGTAACCATCATACCCAAATCTACAGCATTCTGTGGAAATATGTCCTTTAATAGTAAATATGTCCTGGCATGATCCCGCTTCTTAATATAATCTACAACTCCACACAAAGTTATTGGCGGCGTCGGATATATCACCAGATCGAACTTAATATCTTTAAAGTGTTTTTTTATAGCCGCCAAGTACAATCTTTCTATCAAAATTGTAGAAATACCTTTCTCCACTATATTAGTTTTCGTGATATTTCCAATTTTCACTTTTAAAATATGTGCACCATTTTCTTTTACATAAATTGTGGGAACTCTCATTCTTCTTTCTCTGGCACATACAACATATACACTATGGCCATGCCTGAGAAATTCCCTCATCAAATCTGGATACATCTCGTGATCTTCTATACTTGGAAAGCTGCCTATCGTAAGAAATAATACTTTCATCCTCTGACTATCCCTACTTCATTGTATTTCATCATATAAATACCTTCCATATAATTCCCAACACTCCTGACATTTTTTCTTCCCTCCAGATTTTCCATAATCATACGCATATGATTACATCCACATTCGTAAGCATGGGGATAGCCCCCTCCAAATCTTGGATTTACTTCCGAAATATAATATTTTCCTTCTATATCAAAAATATCTATATCTATCTGGCCTTTATACTCCGCCTCCATCACAAATCTCTCTATATAATCAAACAATTTCTGATTCTTAAAACTGACTGCTTTATCCGTTTCCCCAGCACGCATCTTGATCTTCTTCTTAGTGAATATTGATACAACTTCTCCTGATAGCATATCAATATAAACATCCGCACCGATTTCCTGTCCCCTCAAGTATTCCTGAATCATCAGCCCCTCTTCCCGCCCTATCAGGAATTCTATACTCTCTTTATCTTTTGCTTCGGAAATATGGATGCTTGCACTTCCCTTTACCGGTTTCACAAACACCGGATAATCTATTATTCCTTCCTTCTTCGCATCAAAAAACTGTGCCTTATCCACATAGGACTTCGCACAGTTATAGTTATGCTTTGTCAGCCATTTATACATCTGATATTTATCCAGCGACATTTCACATAAATCATAAGATGAACCAATGATCTCTGTACCTGCCTCCTTAAAAACCTCTGAATGTTCTGATAAAAAACTCAACTCCGGATCTATCAGACTAAGTACTGCATTGATATCGTCCTTCACACATATATCTACTATTTGTTCCAGATATCCAACTTCATCAATACGTTTTACAATATAATACTTATCTGCCTCATATAACGCTGGTGCCAGTCTGCTGCAGTCTGTTGCAATTATTTTTCCGCCATACTCTTTTATTGTTTCTCGAAAATATTGTACTATTTTATTTCTTGTTCCGCAGCTCAATATTAATATATTCAATTTACCCTCAACCTTCGCATTCATATATATGTGTCTCATATGACTTCATTTCATCATACAATTTCTCAGCTAATTTACCACCATTTTCCTCAATTACCTCAGCACAAACTGGATTATGAAGGATTATATAGTATTTCCTGTAGTGTTCTCTGGAATCTTTTATTTTTTTTACTACTTCTGTCATAATTTCCTTATCAAATGGGTTAAAGAAATAAAACACATTAAATAAATTATAATGTTCAAACTTTAATGCATCCGTACAATAAATACTGACACGCTTATCAAGATTTAAAATTTCAAAATTCTTTTTAGCTGTTTTTACAAGTGCATTATCTATTTCAATCCCGGTGATTTTTCCAAAAGGATACTTGGACGCCTCTCTTAAAAATGCCCCCTTTCCACATCCTACATCCAGCAATCTTTTTTCCTTATCAACCCCCAGCGCCTCAAATATCTTCTTTGCATGAGCCTCATCGGTTTTGCTGTATCCATGCAGACGCCCATCTGTTTCACTAAGTAAATGCGCATCTCTCATCGTAAAATCCAGGCCATGAATTTTCTCCTTAAAAATCCATTCAAACAGATATTTTCCATATCTCCTGATTCTTTTTATATAGCTTTCAGCCATCACACCTTACCATTCTTTCTTTCATCTGCAAAATTGGGTTCTACAATCGTCGTATTTTCCAATATATCCGAACGATCTAATACTTTATTTACCGTTTTTATTACTATCCTTAAATCGTTAACAAAAGATACTTTTTTCGTATATTCGACATCCAGCTTAAATCTTTTTTTCCATTCAAGTAAATTTCTTCCATTCACCTGTGAAAGTCCGGTCAATCCAGGTCTCACATCATGTCGATGCTTTTCTTCCTCATTATAATAAGGCAAATATTCAACCAGCAATGGCCTTGGCCCGACAATCGACATATCTCCTTTTACTATATTTATCAGTTCCGGAATCTCATCCAGGCTGGTTTTTCTGAGATATTTTCCATATAAATTCAGTCTTTCGGAATCAGGCATCAGTTTCCCATTCTTATCTTTTCGATTATTCATTGTTCGAAATTTTATCAGCTTAAATATAACCCCATCTTTTCCCGGTCTTTCCTGAATAAAAAAAGGATTGCCACACATATTTACAGCTCCGGAAATTGTCAATACTATAAATATAGGGCTCAATAATATAAGTGCTATTATCGATATCACAATATCCAAGGGCCGTTTTAAAAAAGCTTCATACGGTCCATATGGTACGTGATATTTTTCTTCTCTTGCTTTCTGCTGTTGCTTTTTTGTTTTCTGATATGCAATAGCTCCCATTGCCATCCCAATTATTCCAGGTATAAATCTTAATAATGTCTTTTTCATATTCACAGATGTCTTTCTTTTACATACAATTATTCTCTTTACCATCCTGATTATTTCTATTTAAAGCACCTGATAATCACATCTATGATCCTCTCCTGTTCCCCCTCCGTCATCTTCACATCACTGGGCAGACACAGCCCCCTCTCAAAAATATCCATCCCCATATCCAGAGGCTTCCCATCCTTCCCGACAGTGCCGCCCCCGAGATACGCATTGCTCTCCGCCCTGCCGTTTCCTTCCCTCATCACAAATCCGTTCATCTGGATGAATTTATTCATCCTGTAGACCGGCTGCATATGCATCGGCTTCCATATGGGACGCCCCTCTGCATTGATACTCTGTAACGCCTCCAGGATCTCATCCGGACACGATTTTCCCTTTTCACTCCTGTAACCAAATCCCTTCTCCGACCTGACGCTCTCACATAACGCTTCCCGGTCAACCAGCAGACAGGATAACCAGAAATTCGGTGCACTGTTCTCCGCATCATAAGGATTCATCCGCACCGGCAGGCCTTTTAGCCCTTCCCTGTATCTCTCATAAATCTCTTTCTTCCTCTCGATATGCTCCCACAGATGCCCCCACTGCCCTCTCACCACTCCTGCAATCACATTGCTCATCCGGTAGTTATATCCCAGCTCTTCATGCTGGTACCAGGGCGC
>CAJTPM010000013.1:63745-110711 GCA_910578085.1 uncultured Lachnospiraceae bacterium
TCCTCCGTATCGATAAAGACCGGTTCTCCCCCCTCATACACCACCGGATTTACCGTGGCATCAAAGGTCATATCCGTACAGAACACCCGCCTGCCATAGAGGCTACCGCCTCTGCCCAGCCCATCCGGCGTGGAAATACCGGAGCTGCTGCCATAAAGTTTCCCGGCCGCCAGTTTTACCGCCAGATGCAGGGCTGCCGTACCACAGCTCAAAGCTACGGCATGCATGCCCCCCATATGGTCCTCTGCCAGCCGCTCCAGCTCATTGATGTTCTCCCCAACCGTACTCATCCAGTTGGTATCATAGGCTGCCTTCATATATTTGAGCTCTTCCCCATGCATTGTGGGGGAAGAGAGCCATACTTTATTTTCAAAAGGTATTATCTTCTCACTGCCTGCAAACAACTCTCCGCTTTTCCTTTCCGCCTCAATCAACAAAAACCTCTTTTGCTACTCACTGCACTCTCCCTGCATCACAGCAGTAACACATTTCCCTGCAAAGTGATTTCCAAAAAACATGTACCGCAGCGCTCTTCTTTTATCCATCCTTTATTCCCACACAAAAATAAGCCATGGTCATCCCACAGCTTACCTTTCTGACTTCTATCTTTTATACTTCTATCTGTTACTCTCCTCTTTCCTCCTTTGCCACAATCTCAAGTCCGACTTCCACCAGCTTAATCTCTCCGAAAATCCGCATCTCAATATAGGCAACCCTTTTATGTCTGTCAACTTTCCGTATCACAGCTTCCATTCCCACCAGGCTTCCGGAAATGATTCTGACCCTGTCTCCCTCAATCATCCCGTAAGACAACTCAACCTCGTCTTTATCCCCCGCAAGTTTTTTTAAAAACTCCTCTTCCTCCCTCGAAACAGGATAAATTACATTCTCCTCATAATTTCTCAGTATTTTAGAAAACTTTGACACTTTTTTTAATGCTTCCCAGGCCGGCCAGGGCGAGTCCGCCACCAGAAACAAGTAGCCCGGCAGCAACCGTTCTCTTATCTCATGCCACTCCCCCTGATATCGCTTCTTTCTGATGTAATACAGGATCCTGCACGCTTCGTAGCTATCCTCCGGCAGATACTTTTCCGCCATCAGCTTTACGATCTCTTCCTGCCCTGCCAGTGTCTGAATAACATACCACATAGTAAAAGCCTCTCTGTCCGCCGCTTTCTCACATTCCAGTTTCCAAAAGAAAACAGGCAAAATAGACAGGCTTCGCCATCCGCGCCAAAAAACTATTCTGGCACAGTCCGGTCCCTATGTGTTCAACCCGTTCCGAAACGCGGCAATGCGACGATTTCTTCCCTGATTTGCTTATTTCATTTCTCTTATTGTTTATTCAAATTCAATTCCCAGATACAATACTTTTTTCTGTCCCATAAAATCTGTTTCTATCTCTGCAACTCTTTTATGAAAATCAAACTTTTTCACCATATCTTCTACCTGAAGAAGCGGTCCTGAAAGTACTCTTATCTCTCCGTCCTTCTCTACCACGATCTGTGAAAGAGCAATCTCACCCGGCTTTTTATTATCAGTAATTCGCTCCATAAGATCTGCTTCCCGTCCATCCAATGTAGCTACATACTCATCATCTCCCCACAAAATCCCAGGTTTTTCCGCCGTTTTGAGTTTTCTGTGGATCTGTTCCGGCTTGTCCGTTGTAATAAATACATATCCCGGCAGAATATTCTCCTGCACTGTCTGCCACTTTCCGCCGTATTTTTTCCGTCTGTATCTGGTCAGATGAAAGCATTGCGTCCCTATATCCTCCGAAAGAAGCTTCGATACAAAGGTTTCCATCTGTGATTCTCTACCGCTTTTTACATGTACAGCACACCACACATTGAACACCTTCCCTTCCGGAAAATTCCGTTTCGTAGATTGGTGTAATCTGCGAAACAGACTTTATTTTTCCCGGAGTCAGGACATTTCTAAATATTTTGACCCACGATCTGACCATAAATAGATGAAATATTATTCATGTGCTGTCTTTTCGTATCCAATGTGGGATGTACATATTTATTCAAGGTAATCTGTACATTGGAATGTCCAAGAATTTCGCTGAGGCTTTTTACATCGACACCACTCCCAATACAATTTGTTGCAAAGGTATGGCGAAGTACATGAAAATTTCTGCAGGTAACACCCGCTTCCTTCTGGTATCTCTGAAACTGATACTGGTAGGTGCGGGGTTCCAATGGCTTTTTACGGTTCAGTACGTATGTATCATTCTGTTTGAATTTTAATAATAATAACAATATTTCATCAGATAAAGGAATATCTCTTTGAGAACAGAAAGTTTTAGGCTGGCCTTCATGTAAAGCAGTTTTTTTGATCTGATCATCGACGTAGATCCGCTGCACTGTATGATTCACAGTGAGTATTTTATTCTGAAAATCGATATCCTGCCATTTCAGAGCACAGATCTCTCCCAGGCGCAGCCCTGTGGACAGACATAATATGATCCCTGTCTTTTTGATATCCATATCTGTGTAAAGGTAACGCAAAAGAGTACTTTGCTCTGCCTGTGTGTAAATATCAAGTTTTCTTTTGAATCCCGGGATGCTTTTTCTTTTCAGTCGAACCGGCAAAGTATGATAATTTTCGGAACTGTAGTTCAGGGCACCGGATATCACACTGTAGATACTCTTTTTTATACTCTCGGAACAGTCGGCGGTTCTCATGATAAGCATATTCTGAAAATCGTCTGTTGCTGCTTCACGCAACAGACGATCTGCTAAAATATCTTCCAGATATGTTTCAAAAATACAATTGTATTTTATATATGTGGCAGGTTTTTTAGTCTGTTCGATACTCAACAGCCATTCTCTCACTACATCATCAAACCAGATTTCTTTTTTGCCAGCCAGATTTTTCTGTGGTGTTTGATCCGGTATCCGGCCGTTTATGGCTTCGATCGCTTCAGATCTCTTTTTTTTTACTTCTCCATAGGTTTTTCCATAAACTGAGCATTGCTGTTTTCCTTTTTCCGGAAGATATATCACATATCTCCCCTCCCATCTTCCATCCGCTCTTTTGCGAATGTTTTCTCCTCGTCGTGGCATAATATTATCCTTCCTTTCTGACCACTTATTGTGACCATTTATACATTTGTGTCTTCTTTTTTCAGGGTACTGTGTATCATAAATCAGCGTTTCAGGACCACAGAAACTGAAAAAGAATTTGACTAAAGTCACATAAAATTGTATAATAACTATGTTTTAAGAAAAAAGTATTGCTGTTTTATTTAAAATATATTTTTATAAGTTTAATAACTGTTTCGCAGATTACACCAATCTACGAAAAGAAAAAGCGTTGAGACAGTCCTTTCCGTCTCAACGCTTTAAACTTTTTTATCTGCAACGTAATCTTATAAATACAGCAGATAAAAGATACCGTTTTGCGATATCAGCCGTTATATGTATAAACAATACAAATTGAAGCATGCTTAAAATAACATTATTAATGAGAACATTAAATCTGCATTAAAATCTCTCAAAATGATTTTACATTACCATAATTTCCTGTATAATAACGTTATAAGAAAGAGAAGGGTTAAAAATGTCAGAAAAAAAGCAAAACAAAATATCCCCTGATAAAAGATCCATGGAACCGGAATGGATCGATTTAGAAGAGGATATTATGGAAGAAAATACTCCGGAAGAAACCAATTTACAAAAAGATATTTATGAAGATGAAAGGCCCCGGTTAAAACGTTCTCCTTCAAAATCTGCATCCGGAGATACAGAAACTGTCCACAAGAATCTTTCCGGCCAGAGAAATGTTTCTCACCATAAAAATACTTCTCATGGAAAAAACGCAGATACTCCCAACAGAAGACCTGCAAAAAAGAAAAAAGCAAAATTAAATTTTCATGCGATCCTGCTTACCGTCATTGCCCTGGTTTTTGCCGTAATCGCTTTTAAATTGCTCTTCTGGGATAAAAGGCAACACCATAATACAGAACGGGAAAATGACACAACGCTTTCTTTTGACACGGAAGCGTTGGACTCCATTATCCCCCTGGATTCATCAGATACCAGCCAAAAGGAGATCGATAAGGATCTGCGGATCCTGTTTCTTGGAAATGGCTCTCTGGCCGATGATAAAACCTCGGATACCAACCTGGCAAATATCGTGCGGGAAAAAACCGGCGCTACTGTTTATAACTGTGCCATTCCCGACACTTATATGAGCATGAAAAATGAGACATACATGAACTCTTTTTCCTATGATGCTTTCTCCTTTTACCTTCTGTGCACTCTTTTCACGGTGGGAAACACCGAAACTGTTTCCTGGGCGGAACGGGATTTGGGTACATTGCCGGAAGAAGTAACGGAATCTATCGACCTGCTGCAGTCCATTGACTACAGCGAACTGGATGTTCTCTGTGTATATTATGATGCGGCAGACTATCTGGACCAGCGCAGTGTAGTTGATCTGGAGGATGATACGAATCCTTCCACATTCTGCGGGGCACTGAACAGCGGAATCGAGCTGGTCCAGGAAAATTATCCCCATATACGTATCATCGTGATGTCTCCCAGCTATGCTTACGTAGTGGATGAAAACGGGAATTATTCCTCCTCCTTTGAGACAGGTATTCTGTCAGAGCCTCTCTCCACCTATATCGGGATTGAAGCCCAGACCTGCATGGGAGCCAACGTTTCCTTCGTGGACAATTTTTACGGCAGTATCTACGAAGAAATCGCAGAGGAATACCTGAAGGATAATATTCTGTTAAATGAAAAGGGACATGCGCTTCTGGCCGATAGATTTTTGGATGCACTGAACAGATTTCATGATTATGACTTTTAATCTTCAGCTTCCTCCTCGCCCGAGCCCAGCCCCAGATAAGCGCCATCCTGTAAATAAATGCAATATCCGGCTACCGTTTCCACATAATGGTAGCCGTTTTTTTCAAAATCTTCCTGACCGGGTTTTGTCTCATGCACAATAATATAATGACATTCCTGTTCCGCCGCTGAGGTGGTAAGCTTTTTACAATCTAAAATCTCCTCATTCATGGCCTCATAAAGCCCATTGCCATACTCCCATCGCTCTACCTGTATCTCTCTCCCATAGGGCATGCGGATATTACCCGTATACTGTCTGACATAGGGGAGCATTTCATCCGGAAAAACCGCCCGCACTTCCCTGCCCTCCACAATGATCGCATCACAGACAAGAGCCACTGTCTGCGGTACATGGAACCGATTCTCGGCTGGACTGAAATATGGGTTGTCATAGACATAATCTCCTGTGAACACAATTGCCGTGCACACCGCCATCGCTGCTGCCGTCTTCGTCCACTTTCCCGAAAATCCGGCCGTCAGTCTGATCCCTGCATAGGCCACAACCATAGTCATCGGCACCAGCCACAGTATCCGATAATAAGTTTCCCCATCCAGAAACTGAAAGATTCCTGCCGCAAACAGAGGACAGAAAAAAAGAGCCAGCGTTGCAATAGATGTATACAGCAGGATGATCCTCTTCGTTTTATCTTTTTCCGTAAACAACAGATAGAAAACTGCGGCAGCAAACAGGCAGGCAGCAAAGCCATTTCCGATATAATTTTTAAACAAGAGTACAATTTCACCCCACATCTTTCTTCTTTCCCTTTCCTGACCTTAAAGTTTCAGATAGATCAACGCATACACGATCCCCGGAACGCAGCCCAGAAAACCCTGCAGCAGGACGGCAGGTTTCCGATATAATATAAAAATCAGAAACACCACTAACATCACCAGCATACTGCACAAAAAGCCCGCCATGGTGCTGCAAAGGCATCCCGCCGCCATCGCCGCCATCAGCCACAGCACATTCTGCCAGCCTGCTTTTCCCCGTTTCTTTACCTCTTCTGCAATTTTAAAAAGCAGCAGCATGAAAAATGGCAGAATCACATTGCCAAGAGCCGCCTTCCCCTGCCTTGTTCTGGTCAGGAGAAAAGTAGAAGCCGGATAAATAGAATAATTGCCAAACACCTGCAACAACGTTACAAAAATCATAAACAGAGGCAAAAACCATGCCCGTCCTGTCCGCTCATCCTTTTTCCCACCGGCTGCCACACCGGAGCACAGCATTTTTCCAATCTCCAGGTACAGCACATAAGTCACCGGAATCAGCACGAGAGGTATCAGGGAATGGGCGGCTACGGCAGCATTCACTCCACATTTGGATGCAATAAAAGCCACCCAGATCGGAAAAGGCGCAAGCCCATATCGCAGATTCACGTCAGTTGGCCCGCCTGTATAGGAATCTCCCGTATATAGCTCCCCCGCCTGGTACGCATCGACAGAAATAGGGATATAAAAGGCATCATCACCGTCCGCATAGGCCAGTCTGTACGCCTGCATCACCTGAAAAAACAATCCGGCCAAAAAGATCAGCCACAAAAACAGAGTGAGCGCTCCCTCCCTGCTTTTTCCCGCCTTCAGAATATCTTTCCCCCGGCTGACAAAAGTCTCCCACAGACCATATCTCAAATGCAGCAGAAACAGCAGCATCCCTGCGATGGAAAAAGTCAGACTGATCATTTCAAATACAAAGGCCACTTGCAGGAATCTCCCAATTTTAATGACAAAAGGCACTGCCACAAGCTGAAAGACCGCCCATATCAAAATATAGCCAAGCCCGAGAGCATACCAGACATCCCCCCCGTTTTTACTGCCTGTCCCGTTTTTCCACCCTATTGTCCCGGAGACACTCAGTGCAAAATATCCAGTCCCCAAAGGCACAAACACCATCCAGATACCTAACATCAATAATTTCAATATCATTTCCGTTCCTCATTCCCGCCATCCGCCGGCAAAACACTCTTCCCACACTGATTTCCCGCAGTCCCGTATAGTAGTCCTGCCGCAGACGCCAGATACCAGATAAACAGAATCGGGAGTGTCAGTTTATAGTCGATCGGCACATTGCTGCGTGCTGCATACCAGACCGTATATAGTATCAGAACATAAAACAGCATTTTTTTCCGCACAGAAGCTTCCTTTCCCTCTCCGGGTCTAAGTAACTCCCGTTTTGCTTCCTTTCCGACAGCGTTCCTTCTTAAAAACATGCCTATCTGTTCACTTATTTGAAAAGCCCATAGCAAAAAGCTGCCAAGCAGAAGAACGGGCAGCTCAAACGTCCCATACCTGTAATAATATTTTACCAGAACAGGGGTATGCTCCCGCATCCTGCCATAATTCCAGGCTGTCAGGGAACTCCCCTCTCCCTTCAGGTTTCTCTCTATCGTATAGGGCAGCAGAAAATAATCTTTGAGATCCCGGCCTATTTCCGATATTGTCTCTCTTGTTCTGTCTTTCAGGCAGCGCAGCCCCATCTCCAGACACAGTTTTGTCGCCTCTTTTTTTCCGTAATTCTCCTCCAGAAGCGGATAAAATTCTTCACCCACCAGGTCCACCCGCCAGCTGATCCAGACTGCCCTTTCCTCTGACAGTACCGCTTTTACATCATCGTCCCAGAAAAAATAATTTTTTCCAAAATTTGGCCATACAAGCCGGGACACCGCTGTCACACCCAGATTATTTTCTCTGTATATCGTACGTGCTTCCGGAAATGTATTGTTCAGACCCCAGTTCGCAGTGAATATAATGCATGCCGTCAAAAAAGCCGCAGCCCCGAAACGAAAACCCGCTCGGGCTCCCACCTGTTTCTTCTGTGAAAAAAGAAAAAGCAGCAAAAAACCGCCCAGATATACACCATCAGGGCAGATTATCCCATACAGCAGATAGGCTACAAACAGCAGTAATGTTCTTTTTCCGGAAATTCCCTCTCTTATTGTTTGCAGTATCAGACCGGACAGCCATAAAAAAACAGAAAATGCCATAGACCACACCAGTCTTGCCATATGCATCTGCAGCAGCCAGGGAACAGTCAGCAGAAACGCGCATACATAACCCCTCATATATCTGTTTTCCCGAAATCCCAGTTCCCCCAGCACATACCAGTTGGAAACTGCTGCCAGAGTAAGCTGTATCAGACAGACCGCCTCCATCGGCAAAAAGAAGTCCAGATTTTCCCGAAACTGCTGTGTTATCCCAAAATTGCTGACAAAATAAGCAAAACCAAAGGCAATCTGCACGCCCATCAAAATATATAATACCCAGATTACCGTTCTTTTCATCCTTCTTTTCCCGTTATTTCCCGTACTACGTACTGTGGCGCATCGTTCAGACTGATATAGATCCGCCCGATATATTCCCCGATCAATCCTAACATCAGCATCAGCATACCGCCGATAAATACCATTGCCGCCATCGTGGAACTCCACCCCATTGGCACTAACGGATTGAGAAACTTTTTGATGATCGTATAAATACCATACAGAAATCCCGCTGTGGCGCAGAACCCGCCGCAGGCCGTCGCCACCCGCAGCGGCTTGATGGAAAATGCCGTAAAACCGTTAAACCACAGACCAAACAGCTTTCCTAACGTATAACCGGAGGTCCCCAGTTCCCTCTCTCTGTGGTTTACTTCCACATTGGTGATATTTTTCGTTGTCCGAAGTACCAGCCCAATGACATAAGGATAACAGTTCCGGTACTTTATCATCTCCTTCACCACAAATTTTTTTGCCGCAAAATAACTGGAAATATAGAGATCCTTTGGCTTTCCCAACATAAAGCGTGTCATCAGCTCGTTCACCTTACTGCCGAAATTCCGAAACGCCGAATGCTGTTTGTGACAGTATCTGGCATAGACAACATCATAGCCTTCTTCCAGTTTATCAAGCAGCTTCCCCACTTCATCCGCCGGTGTCTGCCCGTCATCATCCAGACAGACCGTAATATCTCCGTCACAGTAACGAAAACCTGCCATCAACGCCGCATGCTGCCCGAAGTTTCTGGCCAGATTGATTCCCATAATACGGTCATCTTTCTCCGCCAGTTCCTTTATCACCTCAAAGGTATCGTCCTGCGGAAAATCATTCACCAGAATCACTTCATAGCTGTATCTGTCCGACAGCCTCTCCATACTGTTTTTTATTTCTTCCACCACTTTACCGATCGTAAGCGCAGACCGGTAACATGGAATTACAAAACTGACTTTTTTCATAGAAACACCCATCTGTCTGCTGAAACAGCCTCTCCACCAACCGTTGAAACGTCTGTTCCTCAGCCTTTCCTCTCCTCCGGATTGATAAATCCCATTAGGACCATATCCCGGTAAGTTCCGTCAATGCACACCTCATCTTTCAGATAAGCCTCTCTCACAAACCCTGCCTTCTCATAACTTCTGATCGCTGCCTGATTATCTGAAAACGCCCGCAATATGATCTTATGCCATTTTTCCACCGAGAATCCATATTCACAGGCTAACAGGCAGGTCTCCGAACCAAAACCGCACCCTGCCGCGTCGTCCTCCCCGATAAAAATGCCATACTCCGCCCTGCGATGCTCTGCATTTATATCCCGGAAATAGACGCTGCCCACAGGCCTGTCCGTTCCCTTCTCACAGATAATAAACTGGATCACTTCACCGGTGTTTACCTTTTCCTCAATCCACGTAAGATGTCCCTGCCTTGTAAACGGCTTCTGATATATAAAATTTTTCCGCACCCTGGGATTATTCCGCCATCTCACGATTTTGTCCGTATCCTCTATCGTCATAGGACGCAGATAAACCTTCTCACCCGCTAACCGCAATTCTTCCATAATATCTCCTCGTTCTGACAGCTTATTCGCCGTAGAACTCCAAAACCTGCCTGCAGATATAGTCCACCTCCTCCGGCTTCAATCCGTAATACATCGGCAGCCTTGCAAGCCGTTCGCTCTCTTTCGTGGTGTAGACATCCTCCCCCACAAATCGCCCAAACTTCTCGCCCGCCGGCGCACTGTGCAAAGGGATATAGTGAAATACTGCCAAAATGCCCTTTTCTTTCAGGAAAGACAGAAGTGCCGTCCTCTCCTCCAGATCCCTCGCTTTGATATAGAACATATGGGCATTGTGAGTGCAGCCTTCCGGAATCACAGGAAGTTCGATTCTTCCTCTTTCTGCAAGCGGCGTAAGCAACTCCTTATAGCGCTCCCAGCTGCGCATGCGGTCTGCAAAGATCTCATCCGCAAGCTCCAGCTGCGCATACAGATAGGCTGCATTCATATCGCTGGGCAGATAAGATGAACCAAAATTTACCCAGGTGTACTTATCGATCTGCCCCCTGAAAAACTTGCTTCTGTTTGTGCCTTTCTCCCGGATGATCTCAGCCTCCTCAATGTCCTTCTCACTCCGGATTAAGAGCGCACCGCCCTCCCCCATGCTGTAATTTTTCGTCTCATGGAAGCTGAAACACCCGAAATCTCCAATGACGCCAAGAGGTCTGCCTTTGTACGTGGACAGAATACCCTGCGCCGCATCTTCGATCACTGCCAGGTGATGCCGTTTTGCAATATCCATGATCGTATCCATCTCACAGGACACCCCGGCATAGTGAACCGGCACGATCGCCCTCGTTCTTTCCGTCACCGCCGCCTCTATCTTCTTTTCATCAATATTCATTGTATCCGGCCTGATATCCACAAACACCGCTTTTGCTCCACGTAACACAAAAGCATCTGCCGTAGACACAAAGGTGTAGGATGGCATAATCACCTCATCCCCTTCCTTTATCCCGGAGAGCAGCGCTGCCAGTTCCGTCGCATGGGTGCAGGATGTGGTCAACAGACATTTTTTTGTGCCTGTTCTTTTTTCGATCCATTCGTTGCACTTCTTCGTGAACTCCCCGTCTCCGCAGATCTTCTGGGCATCGACCGCCTGTCTGATATATTCCATTTCCTTGCCCGTGTAGGGGGGCACATTAAATCTTATCATGATCCTGTCTCCTTTATGCTTCTCTTCTTCAGAATAGTTTCCGTTATAATCATTATCTACCGATAAACATAAAATACGCCGTCCTCATATACCTTTTCGTATCCCTGTTCCACCATATAGTAATAGAGCAGCTCCCACTTCTCATTTAACATACACTGTTCCAGTTCCTTTTCGGTGAATTGTTCCCCTCTGATCCACCGTTCCGGATTATTTCCCAGAATAATAAGCGGTCTGTCGCTCTCTGGCAGATCTCCCCACAGATCCTCCATATCTTCCGCCAGCACCCCATAATGATAAGATGCCAGATCCGGCCAGGAAGTTGAGATCGCCGGCTGCATATCCAGTATATAGGAGACACCCGGGATCATTCCATACAAAATGACACTCTTGTCAGAAAGTCCTTCCTTCTCCACAAACGCTGTCAGGCCCTCTACGGCCTGCGCCATCGGCGCATTTGTCACCATTCCTTTCAGTATAACATTTTTTTCGATCTTTGTATTCCTTTTTTCTCCCTGCATCCCGTCTCTGAAAGTAAACACTGCCCCAAATAACAGGCACTGAATGGCGGTGGCCGCCAGAAATGCCGCAAGCATTGCCCCCGCAGGGAACAGCGAAATTTTCCATTCCCTGCTCCCAGCTTTCGTCACACTTCTTTCTCTCACATATCTCAAAAAACGCACAAAAAACGCAAGAGCAAAAGGAAAGACCAGAAACATATTATTCATATTGGGATACAGATGGTTGTTACTGCCCAGAGGGGTTATCGCGATCACGATCAGCACTATCGACGCAAGCAGTTTTTCATTACGTGTACACTTCCCCGAAAACAGCACATAAACACCTGTAAAAATGGTCAGCAGTAAAAATACCACCACCCACTGAAACATACTCTCATAGGTATAATACTTCACATTGAATACACCGATGGCATGCCACCTGCGAAACAGCACCGCAACTGCCCCCAGAAACAAAATCCTTCCGGCCGTTCCCGGATACTTTTGTATAAAACTGTCCTTTCCCGTCTCCTCAACCACACCGGATCTTCCAAAATGTTTCTTTCCCTGAAAAAAAATGAAGGAAACCAGGCTCCCTGCCGCCGTCAGAAGCACTATCTGAATCAGCCATTTCGCACTGGCCTTATAATCCATCAGCACCGCCATAACCATGGCTGCAGCGTTGTACTCTGCAGCTTCAGAAGGCATCTGCATCAATCTGATAATTCCCTCCATATAATTATCCAGCCCATAATTCAGTGCAATGGTAAACAGAATACCTCCTATCCCCATCAGATAACCGGCCAGACAGATCCCCGTTTCCTGCAGCACATCCTTAAAGCGTTTTCTCTGCAAAAAACCATAATACCACAGGGAACAGATCAACGCCATCTCTGCCAGATTCGGAAACCGCACCATCACATTCATTCCCAGCAAGATCCCCGCCCCCAGAAGAAGCAGCCTTTTTTCCTTCACCAGACCCAGGTACAGCACCACGATTCCCGCGTTGAAAAACAGGTACGTGAGATAGTTGTAGAGAATCGTTGTCGGACACCAGCATAAACTGATGGCTAACAGTTCCCCGGCAAATGCCAGGGGTTTCTCCACCCGGGCCACCCTGGTAAAAAACAGATACACTGTCACAGCGATCACACTGATTACAAGCGCCGTATAAAATCTTAAGCCCATAAGCGTGTGCCCGCCCGGCAGCTTCGTGAAAAACTGCCCCGCAATGTTGGCCAGATAGGTGGAAAAAAGCCACATCGGATCCATGGTATCCAGAATACGGTAATTTCCGGCACTGTAGGCGCCGTCTGTCATCTCCACGCCCAGCCAGATATTCCGCAGGGGATAAAGAGCAAGGATTACCGGCAAAACCAGAAATATATTTTTTTTAAATTTATGCTCTTTTACTGTCATAATACTTCCACTTCTTTTCCTGCTGCCACTCCCGGACTGATCAATACTATCCCGTCCTTCCGGCAGACTAACGCAACATCCCGTTTACTCTGTCATCCAGCTTTTCAAACGCCCTATCCAATCCACTGCCTGCAAACAGTTTCCCAACGCTGCAAAACAGAATATTTCTGAAAAAATCCACCACAAGTCCGCAGGCCATGACGATCACAATGGCAATTCCCCAGTGGCATAGCAGGGATGCCACGGAAGTACACCGATCCGCTCCCAGCCAAAAGGGCCATTCATAGCGGACATAGATCTGCTCATGGAGCAGATATACTCCCAGACTGTAAGGCGCGATCCTGCAGACAAAAGCTGCCAGCCGGGTCTTTTCTTTCCCGAATTTCCAGTTCTTAAAGACATGGAAAAGCGCCACAGATGCCCCGATCGTCAGTAGATGATTGTATCCTGTCGGCGACTTCATGAAATCTTCAAACCGCCCTGTAACGAGGTAAACTCCCCGGATCAGCATGAGCAGACCGTATATTCCCAGGCAACCTGAAACATAGCAAAGCACCGCGCTCTTTTTCTTCTCCAGAAAAGGGATGCCATAAAGTCTGATATAGGCAGCGATCAGATATACCAGGATAAACCAGAGCGCGTCATATCCCTCATTATCCAGCGTAAGTCTTGCCGGTATGATCGTCTTGCCCAGAGATTCCGGGATCAGCAGCAGGAAAATAACAGCCTGCAGCTGCTCCTTTTTTATGGCATGCACCGCCGCATTTAAAACCGGTGTAAGCAGAAACATCAGCACATATGCCGACATAAACCAGTACTGCTTCATCTGGATCGGAAAAATGCACTGCCATATATCATAGAGCGTCAGCTCACTGAGTGGCAGCTTTCCCGCAAATATCAGTATCACCGGTATCAGACAGCTGTAAAACAAAATCTGCAGTATGAGGCTTAAAAGACGCTTAACCCGAAATGCTGTCTCCACCAGAAAATAGCCGCTGAGCAGCACATAGGCATTCACCGCCACAATGGAAAAGCTCTCCAGAATCCATGCCGCGTGATCCACCGGCAAAAGAGAACCTGTCAGGTCCGCCAGAAGCTCTCCCTTTCCCAGATAGTGTAACGATACCACCATCATCATCGCCGCCAGACGCAGAGCCTCCATATTTGACATTCTTTTTTTATGCTGCTTTGTTTTATTCATGTCCATACCTGTCTGCCTGCTTTTCATCCGTCGTCCTGCGGATGATATACCGGGGACGTCTTTTCACTTCCTCATAGATCCTCGCCAGATAATGACCGATCATCCCAAGACTGATCATAATAAATCCGCCGATGATCAGAATCAGCAGAATTACCGTCGTAAACCCTTCCACCGCCGTGCCCATCACATATTTCACCAACGTCTGCGCTGCAAGAACGATGCTGAACAAAATGGAGATTATCCCCATCACCGTCACCATCTGTAACGGCACCGTGCTGAAAGAAGTCACGTTAGAGACAGCATATTTTATCAGGCTCCTGAAAGACCATTTGCTGCTGCCAAAGGCCCGCTCCTTCACCTCATACTCCACTTTTGTGGATCGAAAACCTGCCCAGAAGGACAACGCCCTGAAAAAAGTATTCCGCTCCCCAAGACTTAGTAACACCCGCACCACTTTTATGTCAAGCAGTTTAAAGTCAGAGGAGGAACGCATGTCCATTTTCATCATCTTACTCATGATCCCGTAAAACATTCCGGCAAACATGCTGTGAAAAACGCTTTCCTTCCCGCGGCTCTTTTTGATACCCTCCACCACCTCAAAACCTTCCTTCCACAGTCTGTACATCTCAGGAATCACCTCCGGCGGATGCTGCAGATCGCAGTCCATCACAATACAGGCATCCCCGGCCGAAAGCTCCAATCCCGCAAAGATGGCCGCCTCTTTCCCAAAGTTCCTGGAAAATTCCGCTCCCCGCACTCTGCCGTCCAAAGCTGCCAGCCGGCATATCTCCTCATAGGTGCCATCCATGGAACCGTCGCTGATAAAGACAAGCTCAAAAGATATCTTCTCTTCCTCCAGAATTTTTGAAACAGTCTTTGCCGTTCTCTCTATATTCTCTTTCTCATTATAAGCGGGTATGATTACTGACAGCATTTTACTTTTACTCTCCTGAATGCTTTACTCTGTCTTAATATAGAGGATCCCATCCACAACTTTCATGGAATTCTCCTCCGGGAAGCTCTTAAGCTCCTGATATTCTTTTGTCCCGTATATCCTCTCCATCTCCTCATCCGGCACCAGATTGATGGTCACACCCAGATAATGTTTCATAAAAGCCTGATAATTTGTATCCGTATAGATCAGATAGTCCCCCGACATACCAATCATATTGCCGGTGAGCGCCCCGGTGATATCCGTCTCCGGCAGATTCTCCTTATTCTGTACCCCGATCATCGCCACCGGTATTCCCGTATAATACCCCCTGGTCTGTTCCATCCGGTCCGTAAGACGCAGACAGTAAGCATAGGTCTTCTCATACTTTTTCTGCAGATTGGAATAGGCGATATTATCCGTCACACCATAATTAAAAACTAATATAAATCCGCCAAGCACCACCCCCCACTGCAGCACAATATTACTGATCACGGAAGGTTTTTTTAGCACCTGGGGGTCTCTTCTGTGCAGTGGTGAAAACTGTCCGGAAAGCTCAGTCTGCCCGAAACCGTAGCGCAGCATGAATGCAAGCATTAAAACCGGGAGCAGGCACCACTGATACCGCATCAGCAGATGATAAGTCACTTCCGGAGATATCAGCAGGATCACATTAAAAGCAGCCGGCACCACCAGGATTGTTAACAGGCAGATCAGATAGAAATACCATTTTCTGAAATAGCCTCTCCGTACCACAAACCGCATCAGAAGGATAAACGCCGCTATCGTCAGCACACCAAAGGCAGCAAAAGATATCATATTATTATACAACACATTTCCATTTCCTGTAAACGCAAAGAAATCCCCATACAGATTCCACAGTTTTTCCGAAAACGGCAGGCTGCCTCCTGCTGTCATTCCGTTTATTCCCTGATAAGTATCCAGTTCTCTTCCCTGTACTTTTAGCAGAACCTGCAGGATCACATAATAAAGCCCCACACCGATCAGTCCCATGTACAGATAACGAAGTATACCGTTCACCTTCTTTTTCAGGGAATTTTCACTGAAAAATACCATCAGACAGCCATACATGCTCAGAAGGATGGCAAAAGACAGATAGGACTGGTAGGTCCCCATGCTGAAGGCAAGACAGATACCCCCCGGAATAAATCCCCAGTCACTCTTTTTCGTCACTGTCACCGCTAAAAACACAAGACACAGCGCGAACATATAGCCGTCCGCCGTAAAAATATAGGCATAAGTGGACGCAAGAGCCGGAAAGCTGACAAGCAATCCGCAGATCAGTATGATCCCCGGTTCATTTTTTATTTCCAGAAATTCAATCAGCGCCGCCGCACCGATACTTAAAAAGAATAGCGAAAGCAGTCCGATCGCCCAGGGCAGAGAAAAATAGGAAGAAAATCCACATGCCACCGTCAGAAACCACCTGCCGGAAGTGATCATATTCTGGTCGAAATACATGCTCGCCAGTCCGTCATGATTCGGGAAATCGCCGGCTATCACCGGAAAATGTATCATAAGCCCCAACAAAAATACTGTCCAGAACGCCACCTTCCATTCCTTCCGCATATTCGCCTTCAGATCGTTCCATACTTCCATTGGAGTTCTCATTTGTTTGTCTCCTTTGACAGTTTCATCATCTCTTCTGCAAGAAAGCGGCCGTAGAGCTCTCTCCCGGCCCTGTTAAAATGCAGTCCACCTTCCATATACTCTTCATAATTGGTTTCATCGATCCCTGATTCCCGGAAAGCATCGATAACATACACGCCATACTGTGCCCCGATCTCTTTTTCCAGCTCTACATACTGATCTAACGTCCCACCGCCGAAATCTGTCTCAAAACAGTTCTCCCAGCCGGTGAGATGACAGTAGGGCGGTGTCACAAGCACGATCCTCAAATCGGGATATGTCTTCTGAAAAAGCTCTATCGCATACCGAAGGGAGCCGCCGTAAGTTTTTACGTTGTAGGGATCCTGCGGATCATCTAACTGCCTGCCGTTTGTATAATCGTTGGTGCCAAAGGACAGCATCAGAAATTCGGTCTGTCGAAGATCCGCCGACGAAAGCCCCGCTAACGCTTCCTCAAAATATCCTATCTTTGTCTGGCTTGCCGCCAGATCCGCCCACTGCACCCCGAAATCCCGGTAGCAGGCCGCCTTCGCAAGATGATACAGGCTGATGGATTCCTCATGGAAAGAATATCTGTCGGCATTTTCTCCGACGCTGGCGCAGTTTCCGCCGAAAGCCCCGTTTAACATGGTCATACCGGAATATTCCTCAAAATACGCATTTACCGGTCCGTCTGTCCGTTCTTTTCCGATAATGCTGTCCCCGGTTACTACCACATCCCAGGACCTGTCCACTATCTCCGATTCCACACTCTGATAGCCAAAGTATAACAGCAGGCCGCAGATGCCAAAGGCCACAGCAACAGCAATCAGAGAGAAAGCATTCCTTCCGCCAGCCTCTGTGCTCCTCTGCCATCCACTACGTTTCTCATGGTTTGGCTGATTCTTTCCCGAAGTCCCTTTTCCCTGCACAGCCTTTCCTCCTCTTTCTCAATCACCTCTATCACTCTCTCCGGATCCGCCGAAAAATCTCCCGCATTCCTGATCGACGTCAGTTCTTCAAAAGTCTCCATATTCCTGCGCTGGTTTTCCACAAAATAGAATCCCACCGCGGGCACTCCTATGCTGCAGAGCTCATACAGTGTACTGCCCGCCGCTGAAACGGCCAGATCACACTCCTGCATCAATTCTGACATATTTGTCACATTTTTATGTATCTGTAAAAAAGGCCTCTCTTTTGCCATCTTCTCAAGCTTTTCCGTATCCGGATGATATGGGCCGCAGACAATATGCCAGACAGGCCCGCCAATTTCCGGGTTTTCTTTCCCCATAAGCCTTTCTGCCATGCAAAGTGCTATATGCAGGCTGTCTCCGCCCCCGGTGGTAAACAGAATATTTTTTACCCTGTCCCGCACTGTATAACTGCAATTCTGAAACTGTCTGCGCAACGGCATATAATCACAGCCAAGAAAAAGCCTCGTCCCTGAAGGGTAGTCCTTCTCATATCCTAAAGTCTTGCCAAATATATTATAATTAACCAGACCGTCACAGGGATATACCGCCTTTTTTTCATCATCCATCAGGATTACCTTTGCGGACTGTCGCAGCTTTTCCAGATAATATGGTGTAACAAAATAGCTGTCCACCACGATACCTGTCCGCCCTTCCCCACTGTTTCCTGCCAGAATCTCTGTGATCCGGGGCAGTTCCGTCTCCAGTTCATCATAGCGGCCATGCAGTACCTTTACCCCAAATCCCCTCTTCTCTATAAACTGCACAGGACTCTCATCCGCCGTGAGAAACAGCACTTTCTCCCCTCGCTCCCTGAGCGCCTCCGCAATTGTCAGGCAGCGCATCACATGCCCCATAGCGATCTTTTCATTTCCATCCGCCCTGAAATAAAACATTTCTGCTGCCTTTCTCTCTCCCGGTTTCCCGGATTCCCTTTCTTTTGGACTTCACAATTTTAATCAAGCCCTCTCTCATCCTTCCGTCCTTCCATACCCTCCACATAGGAAAATCGCATGGGCGTTCCCTTCTCCAGATCTCTTGTTGCCCGCTTTCCCAGTATCTCCTCGAAATACTTTGTGTGCAACCCGAAACCCGGACGGATCGAACGCATATTTTCCGGTACGAAATACTCCCCTGCCCTGATATCCTTTGTCACAAACAGCGAACGGGAATGTTCTCTTTCCCGTATCTGCTTTTCTGACAGCTCAAAGGTTTCTCTCCCCAGAGCCTGTTCCACCATACGGACTCCCTCGCACATCTGACGAAACTCTGCCGGCTCCATCGAGAATGCGGCATCTGCCCCACCATCCTTCCTGCTCAAGGTCAGATGCTTTTCTATCACACAGGCGCCCAGCGCCGCCGCCCCCAGTGCCGCCTGATACCCCATGGTATGATCCGAAAGCCCCGTCAGGCAGTCATAGGCCTTTGCCATAGCCGGAATCATTTTCAGATTCACCGCAGAGAGGGGCGCGGGATAAGCCGAAGTACACTTCAGTAAAATCACCTGATCATTCCCCTCCTCTGCGCAGGTCTGCACTGCCAGCTCAATGTCCTTCTCATAAGCCACACCCGTGGCCATCAGAACGGGTTTGCCAGTTTTTGCAATTTTTCGGATCAGCGGAATGTCATTTAATTCAAAAGAGGCCACTTTATAACAGCACACCCCCAGCTCCTCCAGAAAATCCACCGCCGTATGATCAAAGGGTGCGGAAAAAAAGAGTAACCCTGCCTTCCCGGCCTCCTCCTTTAATCCTGCCTGCCACTCCCATGGGGTGTATGCTTTTTCATAGAGTTTGTGCAGCGTCGTGCCGTCCCAGAGTGTCCCCTGGGTGATCTGAAAATACGGCTTATCGCTGTCGATCGTTATGGTATCGGCAGTGTAAGTCTGTATTTTTATCGCGTCAGCCCCGGCCTCCTTCGCCTGATGAATGATCTCCAGGGCCCTGTTATAATCCATATTATGGTTGGCTGACATTTCCGCAACCAGAAGGGCGGGCTGCCCCGGCCCGATCTTTCTTCCTGCTATCTCAATCTCTTTTCTCATTTTTTCCTCTATTCCTCAGCATCCTGAATCCATGCCGCCACTTCCGTCAGCAAATGGACTGTCACATCCGCATCAAATCCATCTTCCGCCTCCCTGCGCATATACATGCCCTCAGGTCTGATAATACGTATTGTTCTCATACCGATCTTCCCTGCGCCGATAAAATCCTTTGACGGATTGTCTCCGATATACACCGTCTCCTGCGGCGCAATGCCAAGTCTGTCGATACAGTAAGCATAAACTGCCGGATCCGGTTTCGCAAGCCCCAGATCATCGCTGGCCAACACCACGTCAAATCTTTTATCCAAGCCAAGCGCTTCGATCTTGCGGTGCTGCACCTGTGCGTTCCCGTCTGTGATCAGCCCTGTTTTCTTTTTCTTATCTCTCAGCCATTCAAGCAGTTTTTCTCCGTCAGGATACAGGGACAGCTTCGGTTTTGTATCCCGATAGACCTCAATAAGTTCCTGCACCGATATGTCCGCATCATACCTCTCACAGATTCGGTCAAAAATCTTCCCTCTGCCCTCCATTTCCATCAGCTCCATCATCTGATAACAAAGCATGTCAGGCCCCGGAGCCTTCCTTCCTGCGCCCATCTTACTCAAATGTTCTGCCAGGACTCCCGCCACGTTCCGAAATCCCTGCTCCACATAGTCCAGTTCTCTGTACAATGTATCGTCCAGATCAAACAATACTGCACTTATCATATCTTACCTCTATTCCACATAAACTGCCTGCGTATACCGAAGCATCGTCAGTTTCTTTATCTCTTTTCCCGGGAAATCCTTCTCCGCCTCCCCATCCGTTCCTTTGCCTGCGGCCATCTCTGAAAGTGCCGATGCATAGTCTGCCCCTGCCGCAAAGGCCAGAGGTACCCCGCCGCCAAACCTGGGATTGATTTCCAGAAACTGAAGGCTTTTTTTATCCTCTGCCAAAAAGCACTGTATCGTCATCGGGCCTCTCACACCACCTTCTCTGCGCAGCGCCGCAAGCAGTCTCTCTGTCTCTTTTTCCACAAGCGCATCCGGATCCACCCGGCTCTTTGTGACCTCCCCGGCCCGCACTTCCAGTCTGACCCGCGGCACAAGATAAACTGGCTCTCCGGAAAAATTGCAGAGCACATCGATCGTATATTCTGTCCCGGACGCACGTTCCTGCACCAGTGCATTATTTACATAGCCGTAAAAAAAGGCCAACTCCCTCCTGTCTCCCGCCATAAATATATTTTCACTGCCCATACCGTCCACGGGCTTAACGATCAGAGGATACGCCGCCGTCCTCCCGCCAATTATATCCTCCACTTCCTGTGCGGAGAATGTCTTTGGCGCCGGAATATCATACTTCTCAAAAAATACTGCTGTTTTTCTTTTATCATCACAGATATCCAGCACTGCTTTGTCTGACAGAACAAGGGTCACACCAGCTTCCCGAAACCGCTCCCTTGCCCCGTCCAGAATCATAAACTCCGGTTCATACAACGGTACAAGCAGAGAAACTTCTTCTTTTTTGCAGATAGTCAGAAGTTTATCCACGTAATTTTCTTCGCTGCACCTCGGGATCTGATAAAAGACATCTGTAAAATATTTTGCCGCATTCTCTGTGGAAGCATCAGCTCCAATGATGCGAAAGCGGCTTTTTAAGTGTTCGATCAGTTCAATTCTTTTCCCTATGGATGTCAGTAATAAATTCATACCGTTCCTCTTTGCTGCATGGCCTGATATTTTAGTTCCGCGATCTGCCAGTCTGTCTCATTGTCAATATCCTGCACTTCCGTTTCACTCACTACATAGGGCAGGATCTTCCCCAACATCAGTTTCCTGTTTTTCCGGAAAGCCTCCGTCCGAAAACAATAAAACTGCCCTGCATCATGATATTCCCTCTCCAGATCCTGGGAACGGCTGTCAATATAGCGCAGATCTCCAAACTGTAACAGGCCCTCCCTGATCACCATGGCGCGTTTCGGCGGATAAGAAAACTCCACCACCGGTATCAGCGTGTCCGCATCCTCTACAGCCAGTCTGCCCATCGCTTCTTTCAGTTTTTCCGCCGTCACAAAAGGGGCTGTGGGATAAATACAGCAGCCAAACTCAAAACACTCTCCCCGCCTTTCGTATTCTTCCAGCACCTCCAACAACACGTCGTTGGTCCCGGCAAAGTCCCCCGCCGTTTCCTCACTGCGGAAAAAAGGAACCTTTGCCCCATACTGTTTTGCCAACTCCGCGATCCTCTTATCCTCCGTAGACACCATCACTTCGTCAAAAATGCCGCTCTCAAGCGCTGCCTCTATGGAATATGCCATGATCGGCTTTCCGGAAAAAGGGCGGATATTTTTCCCCGGTATCCTCTTGCTGCCGCCTCTCGCGGTGATGATTGCAATCTTTTTCATAACGCCTTCCTCTATCTTTTCAGACAGTGTTTCCCACGCTGTCCCTGTTTCCACCTGATGTTTCCGCTCACTGTCTCCGCATTTTTTTCATCCATTTCCGATATGCATTTAAAAGAATGTAATAACAGTAAAATCCCGAATTACTCTTCTGGTGGATCTTTGCCAGTTTCCTTTCCTCCGCCCCGATCTCGCTCAGGTAATAAGGGTTATTCTGAAAATCCGGAAAGTACTTCCTCATCCCGTCCCGAAGCTCTGCTAAAAACGACAGCTTTCTGCGTCTTACCCCTGACATATAGGAAAATAAAGTTGTAATATAGTAAATCTCGGCAAACCGGAACTCAATTTCAGTACGGTACTTTGTCAGAAACCCTCTGCTGCTGCACTCCATGACCATCAGCTCTCCGGCGCTCATCCGATCCCTGCATTTTTGTTCCGTAATATGGTGCACCGTGGAGACTCCGTGCTGATAATAGTAATAGAGCGGTTCCTCTATCTTCTCAAAACGGCGGCAGTATAACATCCACACCGTTCCCGCACAGTTGTCCTCATAAAAGATCCCTTCCGGAAAATTTAATCCGTTCTCCCGGATCATACTCCCCCTGTAAACTTTTATCACCATACTGCCCGGTCGCATCACAAGCTTTTTATGTTTCTCCTCATCACAGATGCCGGTCTGATCGTCCGTATTATTCTGAATGATCTTCCCCACTTCCATAGTGTGTTCAGACACCAGGCTGTAATCACAGCCCACCACATCCGCTCCGGTCTCCTCCGCCTTACTAATGAGTTTCTCATAAAAATCCGGGGACACCCAGTCATCACTGTCTAAAAAGCCGATCCATTCTCCACCGGCCATTTTCAGCCCTTCATTTTTTGCGCCCCCCTGCCTCTTATTTTTTTCATAGTGGATCACCCGGATCTTTTCCGGATGATCCTCCTCATAGCGTCTTAAAATTTCCAGGGAAGCGTCTGTGGAAGCGTCATCCACGGCAATGATCTCCATATCCCGCAGTGTCTGACGAAGCAGGCTGTCCAGACAATATTCCAGTTTACCCTCCGCCGCCATATTATAGACCGGCACGATCACGCTGCATTTCATTCTGTTCTCCTGCTTTCGTTCTGCATCCTGTGCTGTTCCTGTCTTGTGTCCTTCTCCAACACTGCCTTTCCGTTTTCTACCCGGTAAATCATATCGCATTTCTCGATTGTCTGCAGCCTGTGGGCAATAATAATCAATGTTTTTCTGCCGTGCAGATTGTTGATGGAGTCCATGATCGCCGCCTCTGTGTCATTATCGAGGGCCGATGTCGCCTCATCCAGAATCAGTACTTCCGGATCATAATAAAGAGCTCTGGCAATACCAATGCGCTGCCTCTGTCCGCCGGAAATACGGATGCCCCTCTCTCCGATACTGGTATTCACACCCTCCGGCAGCCCCCGCACAAACTCGTCTAACTGCGCTTCTTTCAGCACTTCCCAGAGCCTGTCCTCATCGATCTCTTCCTCAGCGATCCCGAACGCCACATTTTTCCGTATCGTATCATCCAGCATAAAAATCATCTGTGGAATATACCCCACGTTTTTCAACCAGCTTCTGTAATTTTCCTGAATGCTCACGCCGTCCGCATAGACACCTCCGGTCTTTATCTCCAGAAGGCCCAGCAGAATATCCACGACCGTAGTCTTCCCGGCGCCGGATGTTCCTACGATGCCAACTGCCGCTCCCACCGGGATCTCCATATCAGCATGGTCAAAAATCAGGGGATCCGCTCCCGGATAGTGATAGGTAATATCCTTTAACACAATATTTTTCTTCACCGGCAGTTTTTCCTTTGCCACCGCTGCAAAGCTCATGTCCGTATTCTCCCCGGATATCTCATCCTGAAGATTGTCGCTGACTCCCATAAAGAAGGGCTGGTAAAAAGCAATGGATGTCAGCTGATTGTTGATCCGGTTCGCACAGGGCATGATCCGCACCGCTGCAACCACAAATGCCGAGAGAATCGCCGTCACCTCTTTCACGCTCTGGCCCTCGCTCACCAGGATCATCATGTACCCCACCAGGGAAGCAATGCAGACTGTTTCGATTAAAAGCCTTGGAATACTGTTATACAGCGTATATTTCTGCACCGCATTCACATACCCTTTTCCGCATTTGATGTACTCTTCCGTAAAATACTGTTCCTTCCCGGCGATCTTTACCTCCTTGATCCCCTGTACGGTCTGGGATATCCATTTAAACAGACCGCTGTAAAAATCCTGGTTCTCCTTGCCCGCCCTGTTCATGATCGGTTTTACCACCTTCTTGATGACCACCAGCGTGACCAGTAAGGGGACCGCGATAATGAGGGTCATCTTCCAGTCGGAGGCCAGCATCACTCCCACTAACACCACAAAAACGATAGCCTCTGAGACAAGCTGTAAGAGTGATAAAATTAACGCATACATATTATTCACGTCAGAGGTAATATTTCTCTGAATGATCGCCGTATCCGCATTTAAATAAAATTCATAGCCCTTCCGCAGATAATTCTTCATCATCCGCTCCGAAGTTCTGAATTGATTGGTATAGACAAACCGATACATAAACTTCATCTGCCAGTAGAGATAAATATTTTTGATCACAAAGATCAGTATTAACGCCGTCATCATCAGCAGCGCAAACTGTGTGATACTCTGCATATGCAGCGCCTCGTACACATCTCCCACGGCCTCATATTTTGTGACGGAACTTTCATCAATGACCACTCCGACCACAGGAATCACCATGGACACACTGCAGGCCTCGAGGATGGCGCCGAAAATCATCATAAATACCATGAGAATCATTGTTTTTTTCTGCTTTTTATCCAGTAAAACATTTAACTTTTTTAAAATATCCCGCATATCTGTTCTCCGCTCCAACCCCGGTTATTCAGGAAGCAATCCTCCTGTTTTATCTGTTTCTCAGGTTTTATTCATCCGGTTTTTCCAAAATGCCGATCCGTTTATTCTGGTTGTGGATCTCCGGATCCTCGTACCTGTCCATGAACTCATCTCCAAGTCTGACTAGCCTGTCCGCAAAACGTATTCCCTTTAAATCCGTAAAGACTGTGACCACCTGCTCAAAATGCAGCCCCTCAAAAAAATTTAACATCTCCATCGGTACCGTAGCGTCAAATATCGGTTTCTCCGGAAAGATCCCGTGATAATCCAGCCCGTCCCGGGGATGGGGCTTGATAAAGACCTGTCCCTGTTTCTCATACTCTGCCACAATATCCCGAAAGATCTGTTCCCGTACATCCAAAGTACATAAGGGATCTGTCAGAATCAGTATTTTATCCTTTCTCTCCGCCCCTGATTCGTTACATTCCTCTATTTTCTGCAATAACCCGTCCATATCTCTCACAAAAGCTCTCAGTATAATATCCTTATCCTCCCTTGTCAGAGCATCCACAAGTTCTCCTCTGGGTACTTCCTTATAACAGGGACAGGGAAGAGCAATCGCCGAAATACTGTTGACCTCCATATCCAGGCAGTACTTTCCATAACCATTCTGCACAAAAATCAGATTTAACTTCTTTGACAGAAAAGCTTTCAGGTTGAAATGTCCCCTGTTGTCATATCTTGCCGCATCAAAATGGACAAGGCAGTTTAAACCATCCTCCAGAGCATGGTAATAAATCTTATTCTGATTCAGATAATATCCTATGGGATCCGAATCGCAGAACACGTAAACATCCCGATATTTTCTGAAATCTACCGGGATGAAGGGCGCCTCCAGCTTTGCATAGCGCTTCGTAAAGCGTATACGCTGCCACATATTAAATACAATATTCCCCTTATCCTGCCTGAAACATGCAAGTTCAGGAAAATGATCTTCTCTTTTCTCATCAAAAGGGATCACTTCAGCAAACAGTCCGGTAGCTGCCGCCCGCTCCCCGAACTGTTCAAAATCATTGGACATACTGCTTAAGACCAGCGAAGCTTCCCCTGCCTCCACAGGGCCTTTCTCCCGCCGCAGTTTAAGTTCTTTTAAAAATGCCACATAAGCGTGATAATAAGTGTGGCAGACATATATCCTGTCGTTCATACTGATTCCTCTGAAACCCCATGCAAAGAGTTTACCATATTTCTCCTGATATTACAAAACAAAATCACCTTTATTTGATGCCGAATCAGCTGAAAAAGTTTTTATTCCACGCATATCAGCCCATAAACGGTGCAGACTATAATAAAGATAGACTAATATACGCGCATATTATATAATGGTAATTGCGGATATCCTCCGGGATCATACAGGTTCACTTCTGTAGATTCCCGGAAAATAATTACCAGAAAGGATTTATATTATGTCAAAAAAAATAATGCTTATTTTATCTCTCGTCACGGCCACTCTGCTTCTTGTCTCCTGCGGAAAAAAGGACGCCGAAGAAACTTCTTCAAAACTGGTCGGCCCACTTTCGGAGGTCATGGATTCCCTCTATGAGAATGCAGAATTGTCACAGGACTTCAGGGATTCCCTGGCAGACTATGACTCCGGAGAAATTCCGTCGGAATCTGCGGAATACCTGATCGGTACCACCGATGTGGCATATGATGAAAGTTTTTATTCCATGCCTCTGATGAATGTCGTTCCTTATCAGTGCATTCTGCTCAGACTGCCGGAAGGAACGGATATGGAAACGGCCAAACAGACCCTTGTCGACCATGCCGATCCCAGAAAGTGGGTCTGTGTGGAAGCTGAGAGCGTTATCGTGGAAAATGTAGGGGACGTGGTCCTGTTTGTGATGGCCGACAGTCAGACTGCCAATGCTCTGCAGACCGCTTTTCTGGCTCTGGGGGAGTAAAAGCTAAACCTCCCGGCCGAACCTTTTCCCGGGTGAAGAATAGAACAGACCCGGTTCTTGTCAAATAAATACCGATATGCTATACTGACAGATAGTGTAAAAAATTTGCAAGATATGGAAAGGGCATGGTTATCATCATGGAAAAACCTGCGATCTGCGGAGGAATACCTGCCTGCGCAACACCCGTTCAGTATGGCAGACAATATATCGATGAGGCTGATATCAGGGCCGTCACAGAAGTACTAAAAAGTCCGTTTTTAACCTGCGGCCCTCAAATACCGGCACTGGAACAAAAATTTTGTGAGATCACCGGCGCGGAATATGCTGTAGCTGTCAGCAACGGCACGGCAGCCCTGCATATCGCCTGCATTGCAGCAGGTATCGCTCCGGGTGATGAGGTCATCACCACCCCCATCACCTTCGCTGCCTCTGCCAACTGTGTTTCCTATTGTGGTGGAAAACCTGTTTTTGCAGATATTGATCCTGAAACCTACAATATAGATCCGGCAGCTATCGAGGCATGCATCACGCCCCACACAAAAGCTGTTATTCCGGTTCACTATACGGGCCAGTCCGTGGCTTACGATGAGATTGCCGCACTTTGCAAAAAACATGGCCTGATTCTGATCCAGGATGCCGCCCACGCTGTGGGAACTCTCTACAAAGGACAGCCGATCGGCTCTCTTGCCGATATGACCTGCTTTTCCAGTCATCCCGTTAAAACCGTCACCTCCGGCGAGGGCGGCATGGTGACGACCAACGACGAGGCTCTCTATCAGAAACTTCTTTTAGCCAGAAGCCATGGCATCACCAGAGACCGGGCGCAGATGGTATACCCTTCGGATGATCCCTGGTATTATGAAATGGTTTCTCTGGGGTATAACTACAGGCTCACCGATATGCAGGCGGCGCTGCTTTCCAGCCAGCTTGACAAGCTCTCCGCCTTTTCCGGGCGCAGAAAAGAAATCGTAACCCGTTACGATGAAGCCTTTGAAAAGATCGACGGCATCATCGTCCAGAAAGAAATACCGGAATCCGATACCACAAGACATCTCTACATCATACAGCTTGATCCGGATGTCCTCACCTGCACCAGACGTGAATTTTTCGACGCAATGGCCGCTGAAAATATCCACTGTCAGGTACATTACATTCCCGTTTACAGACTCCCCTATTATCAGGCTCTCGGATATCCGAAGGGACTGTGTCCAGAGGCGGAAGCTCTTTATGAGCGAATTTTAAGTATTCCGCTTTATTATTCCCTGACCGATGAGCAGGTGGAGCAGGTCATTTATGCAGTAAGGAAACTGTGTGCTTACTATCACAGATAAGCTGAATAAAAAAGACTGTACAGCATTTGCCATACAGTCTTTTATGTTACAGTATCTTTATTCATCCAACACAGTTGATCTGTACTCTATCGACACAATACTGTCTTCCTGTAAAATGAAACACAGTTTCATGTCATCCTTCCGGTAGACGGTCATGCCCAGTTCCTCCGTTCCCTCGCCGTAAGCCTCCGTCATTTTCTCTCTGGCATCTCCAATACCGACACCCTCCTTCGTTGTGATGGAATCATCTTTAAAAATGACCGCAGAAATATAATCTTTATCCTCTGTCGGATAAGTATCCAGCTCAAAACTGCCGTAAGTGTACATCTTGTCAATGCCCTCAAAGGCACAGCTGGGCGCCTCAAAATAAGAGTTTGCCTCCCCCAGCTGTTCAATTACAGGAGCCGCATCCGCATCCATCTCCATAACAATATCATGATAGACAAAAACATACCCTTTATGGGAGGCTTCACTTACGCCCTCCGATGCCTGCTCTTTGTCTTCCGCTTCCACTTCATCTGCTGTTTCCCCGTCCGTCTCCTCTGCTTCTTCATTACCTGCTGTCTTTATTTCTCCCTCAATAACCTTCGCATCGCTGCCGCAGCCTGCAAGTAATAACGCTGCACCCAAAATGAATACTGCCGCCTTTTTTCTCATAATAATAACCCTGTCCTTTCTACAGCTCGCTGTCCTGCTTTTCTTTTTCCTGCTCAGCACGGGCATCCTCATACAGGGCAATTTTCTCCTGCCAGCTTTCCGCCAGTGCCTGTTCTCCTCTTCTGTCCTGTAATCCGGCTTCCTCCCGCAAAATCTGCCCCAGATAAGCGGTGATCTTTTCTGCACCGGAAAGATTCAGGTGCAGACCGCCGTCATAGGTATCCTGTGAAAAATCTAACCCTGTCTCCTGCGTCAGTTCCAGGAAATTGATGTAGAGCAGCCCGTTCTTTTCAGCATACTCCTCCATCTGTTCCTCCCACTCATCATACCAGTACGGGTAAAGAGAAGGTGCCTTCACGAGAATCAGCTGTATATCATTCTCCGCACAGAGCTTTGTCATCCTGTCCAGATAGTCGTAGGCGTTTTCTCCAAAACGGTAATCCGCCAGGATCTTCCCCTCCGGCACATTCTCCGCAGGCTTCACATCCACCCGCATATAATAACCGTTGTGGGACACTTTCTCTCTGCGGAACATATATGCAAAATCCTCCGCCCCGATTTCACTCCAGCGGGAGTGGTAGCGCAGGATTGGAAACACATAATCCGAAAAGCTTTCATCCTCCGTCATAGATGCCTTTATGGATCTCACTTTGGAGAGACTCCACTTCATTCCTTCCAATGTCATCCTGTTGTAAGCCTCTCTCTGCGGTCTGTCATACTGCATGGCAAGTACGTTAAAGATCACCACATCCGGCTTCTCATAACGCAACGTATCTTCCAGAAGATAATAAGACTGCCAAATCAGCTGCTGGGCGCTCCCTCTGATATAGCTGTTGATGCCATAATCCTCCCAGAGCACTTTCGGCGAAAAATTTTCGTACACCTCGCAGTCACCGATGAAAACCACATCGTGATCCTTTTCTTCCTCATAATATTCAGCGATCAGTCCGCCTTCCACCACATCGCTCACATATTTCGGCATGAGCAACTTCTGCAGCAGAAAGAGGCTGACTACAATAAACGCCGTCGAACTGATCCACTTCACCGCTTTTTTCGCTTTCACGCTAACTTACATTCCTTTCGCTTCACTCAGGCCCAAATCGGTAATGAAATATTTTTCTCGCAGCCTGTCTCTTCTTCCTTTTTCTGAGATACCGACCTCTCCCGCTAGAACTGATTATAAATAAACTGGCTGGCGTCATATCCGATCCCATACGCCCCCATCAGAAGCACGATCAGGAACAAACCGTACCACAATATAAATCGCACCGGGTATGGTTTCGCTGCGATCTTCTCCCGTACACTTCCCGTTCTCTGTATCAGGCTCACCAAGACAAGCAGCCCGCATCCTGCTGCCAGTATCACATAGTCCGTGATATCAAGTCCCAGTCCCAGCAGGGACCCATCCCACAGAATATGCCAGTTTCCACCGGTGAACATGGAGCCGAACATCCGAAATGTCAGCGGCACATCGCGATAACAGTCAAAGGAACGCAGACAGCTCATGAGAAAAATCGTCCGAAGGATCTGAAACAGCCGATAGAAACTGTTGTTTTCCAGAACAAACATCCTGTCGGAAATTCCTGCCCTTTGCCTGTTTATCATACCATTGACTTTCCGGTGAAATTTCAGATATAACGGCGCAAATTCCTGGGAAATCATAATCACGATCCAGTTTCCCAGCCCCCATACCACAAAATTCCAGCTGGCCCCATGCCAGATTCCTGTGGCAAACCACACCGCAAAGGAAGACAGATACACAGGCATCCGCTTTCCAATAGCCTCTCCAAAATGTTCTCTGGAAAACTTTGAGAACTTTAACATCGGCTTGCAGACTGATATGGGATAAAAAATATAATCCGTAAACCATGTCCCCATGGTAATATGCCATCTGCGCCAGTACTCTTTGATGGATCTGGAGAAATACGGGCGGTTAAAGTTTTCCGTCACGGTGATGCCAAACACCTGTGCCACACCAATGGTAATGTCTATTCCGCCGGTAAAGTCCGCATACAATTCCAACGCATAAAACATCATACCTGCAAACACATAAGCGCCGCCATAGCTCTCCGGATTTTTTACGATCTCATTCACACCAACAAGGATTCTATCCGCAATTACCAGCTTTTTGAAAAATCCCCATAAAATTCTCTGTAAACCAAAACTGACTGTCTTCGCATCAAAAGAGTGTTCCCTGTACAACGTTCCGGACAGATCCTGAAAACGGCTGATAGGCCCCTGCACAAGCTGCGGAAAAAAGGAGACAAACAGGGCGAATCGAAAAGGATTCCTCTCTGCCTTCGAAGTCCCGCGATACACATCTATCAGGTACCCCAGCGCCTGAAAAGTATAAAAAGAAATTCCCATGGGCAGCGCAATATCCAGGAAATCAAACTGTTTTCCGCTCCCGAAACCGTGCAGTGCCAGGTTTACATTGTAGATTGCGAAATTTGTATATTTCACGACAGCCAAAATTCCCAGGTTGACAAAAAGTCCAACAAGCAGCGTCCTCCACTGTCTCCTTTTCATACCGTCTTTGTAGGCCTTTTTCTCTTCCTTTCCCAGCTTTTCCCGATGCTCTTTCAGATAATCGCTCTGCTCTTTTCGCAGATCCTCGATCCTTCTTCCGAGCAGATATACCGTCACCGTTGTGACAAGTATGTAGATCAGGCAATACGCTCCCGCCATAAAATAGAAAAAATAACTGGCGGCCAGAAGAAGCATCCACTGATACTTTTTCGGAATCAGGTAATAAGCCAGGAATAAAATCAGGATAAATCCCAGGAACTCAAAGGATGTAAACAGCATACTCAGTCCTCATCCTCCAGCTTCTGTATCAGCGCATACAGCGCTTTCGCTGAATTAAAGTTCTCCGGAACGATATATTCTGCAGAGATCGTCACATCAAACTCCTCATTGATCTCTGATATGATTGCTATGATGTCAAAGGAGTCCAATATTTTGTCATCGATCAGACTCTCACAGGTCTCAAAATCCACTTCCGGGTGCAAACCATTTAAAATTTCCAGTAATTCATTCATCTTTTATCTCCTGTTCCAGTTCCACAGCTGTCTGCTTCTTCCTATTTTTCATACATTTCTTTCAGGGCCACGCGGTCAATCTTTCCGTTCAGCGTAAGCGGCATCTGCACAAGGCGGATGATCCGGTTGGGCATCATATACCTGGGTAATTTCTCCTTAAGCGCTGCCGCAAGGCTCCTCTCATCTGTCTCTCCCACATAGTAGAGCACTATCTTGTTTTTCGTCCTGTCATAAATGCAGCCGGTCATTCTGATCTCATCAAACAGATTCACATTTGTCTCGATCTCTCCCAGTTCGATCCGATGCCCCATATGCTTGATCTGGTAATCCCTGCGGGAAATAAATTCCAGTTCCCCACGCTCATTCCACCGCCCCATATCCCCGGTTCTGTAGATCAGTTCCGGATAAAAGGGATTTAAGGGATTCTGCACAAAGACTTCCGCTGTCCTTTCCGGCGCATTGTAGTATCCAAGAGCGAGAGAAGTTCCTCTGATACAGATCTCCCCTCCCTCTCCGGGCTCTGCCTCCTCATTTTTATCGTTCAGCAGTAAAATATCCGTATTTTTGAATGGGCGCCCGGCTGGAATCACATCTCCCGGTCCGAACTCTCTGTCCACTCTGTAGTAGCAGCAGACCCCGGTTCCCTCCGTAGGTCCATAAAGATTTACAAACACCGCATCAGGCGCCGCCTCCCGCCATTTGTTAAATTCCTTAATGGGAAAAACTTCACTGACAAAAGCGACTAACCGCAGATATTTCGGCGTCACGGTCTTAAAAGTTCCGAAGGCCGATATCATGGTCAGCGCAGAAACTACCCAGCAGATCGTATTGATCTTATATTCATTGAGAAATTCCACCAGTTTAACCGGAAACATAAACAGCTCTTTCGGAATCAGGTAAGTGGTCGCACAAAACTTCAGAGTCGGATAGAGTTCTTTCAGACAGGCATCCACGTAGAGCGGCGCCTGGCTGCCAAACACCGTATTTTCATCAAACTCCAGAGCCTCCGATAAATGCTCCACATAATCGATCACCGATCTGTGACAGGCCGTCACCCCTTTGGGAATCCCCGTAGAGCCTGAAGTAAACACAATATAGATCGGATCCGTATCGATAGCCCGCTCATAAATTCTGTCCAATGCCTCTTTGTCAGCTTCCGTATAACAGATCTCATCATAATCTACGATCTGTCCCTCGAATTCAAAGTCCCTCGCATGCTCTATGGTGGCCGCATCACAGATCATCATGCCGGATTTTACATTCTGCAGAATCAACCGGATCCTGTTCTCAGGCATCTCCACGTCAACAGGGATATAATAATTACCGCCGGCGATCACACCGTAAAAAGCAGCGATCGTCTTCGGACATTTCTCCATAAAGATAACCACCGGCTCCCTGTAAATGCCTTTCTGATGGAGAAATGTCCCCACAGCCAGACTCTGTTCATAAACTTCCAGGAAAGATAGCCGATACATCTCTCCGGAATGTGTTTCACCACAATATGCTGTTCTTTCAGGCGCCTTTGCCACCGCCTCCGCCAGATAATCCAAAACATGAGTCTGCATGCTCCGCTATCTCTCCTTTGTTTCCATTCATTTTACAAAAACTCCCACCTGCTCCGAGCCCTCTGCCGGTCTGCCCCGAGGCTGCTTCCCCGAAGCAGATATCATTCTGTGATAAGATGTCTAAATTCCACCCGCACCCGATGGCATTTTTCCACAGCAGCCAAGGCCATCACTTCCAGAATATCCAGATATCCGGCGGGCAGCGGATGTTCTTTTTTGATCAGGGAAAGTTCCGTACACGCTAACAGAATTACCTGTGCTCCCCTCCTAAAAAGTTCTCCGGACACCTGTTCAAACTTCTCCATATCTGCCCGGTGTCCCGCCTTTATCTCATCGTAGACCATAGCCATTACTTTTTTCTGAGAATTTTCTTCCGGTACAATGCTCCGTATACCGCGCTCTCTCAGCATATTTTGCAGCACTCCGCTTCTGATGGTCCCATCTGTCGCCAGAATACCCACGCAGGTCTTCTTTTCTCCTGCCAGATAGGAAGCCGTCTCCGAAAGCCCGTTGATCACAGGGACCCCCAGCCTTTTTTCCAGTTCCTCATAAAAATAATGCGCCGTAATACAGGGCATCGCTAACAGCTCAGCTCCCGCCGTTCTCAGCTTCTCCCCGACGGACAGCATATCAGGCAACGGACTTTTTTCGCTTTTCCCAAGAATATAACCTGTTCTGTCCGGTATGGAAGGTTTGCTGTAAATGATAACCTCCATATGCTCCTGATCCGTTTTTGCATCACTCATCCGCGTCAGCAGTTCCATGAAATATGCAGTTGCCATCGGACCAAGGCCTCCGATCACGCCTAATTTTTTCCCTCCTGTCACTGTTCAGTTTACCTCCGGGTACAGTGTATGATCATAATTGTGGGAACCGTGATGCCTTCCCGAGTATTCCATCAGCTGTTCCTCTGTCCACATGATGATCGTCGGATGATCCGATCTTGGCGTCGTATCAAAATGGTACCAGCCATCCCCCAGATTCACCAGATTCCAGAAATGAGTCCTGCTGGTGGGAATTTTCGCAATATCCATATTATGGATCCCCGCACGGTCAAGCAGAACCTTTGCCGTACAGGCATATACATAACAATCGCCTTTCCTCTCTGCCAGTCCTTCATAAGCTGCCCGTGCCCAATCATCCTTTTCCGAGTGGTTGATATAAGCGATATGAGTGACATTGTACCGGTAGATAGCCTTCACTTTTTCAAGAGGCGTCATTTCCGGTGTTATGATCTCCGCCAGCACGCTGTCAGCTAACGCATAAACTGTCTCCAGGTCATACATCCGCGCTTCGACGATCACAGTCGCTGTCTGTGTCGTCTCGTTTCCGGAGGCGTCTCTCGCAATATAAACCACAGGATATTCCCCGGCCTCGCTGAGATTTACCGCACTGTTGTCCACCGTAAATTCCAATCCCTCCGGACAGTTATCTGTAACCGTCACATTTTTCTTATAGGACACAGCATCCCCTGCGAGCACTGTAAGATCCTCACCCCCGGTGATCACCGGCGCTTCATGATCTGCCGCCAGTGTCAGCCTTGCCTCTTTTGCTGTCTCATTTCCCCCTTTGTCCACAGCCACGATCTCCACTGTCTGGACACCCTCGGCCGTAAGGTCCGGCTCCTTTCCAAAAGACAGGCTCACCCCTGTCACATCTTCCACAGATACCACAAAATCCTCCGGCGATCTTGGAACTTTGGTAAAACTCTGCAGGTCTTTCACCTGCATCACCGGCGGAACAGTATCCACGATATGCATTGTGGTAGAATACTCCGCCCCATCCACTGAAAGTTCCACAACCCTGTCCCCGGGCACTGTATAGTCAATGCTGCCCATGTTCGTGAGAAACGCAGCATTTTCTCCCTCGATCACAAAATCCCGCAAAGTCGGCGGCATGCTCCCGGCCTCTACTGTCAGCTCTGCTGCCACCAGTGAAACAAAAAGCTCTCCCGCGACTTCCGTCTGATTTCCGCCCGCATCAGTCAGCATAACATGTACTTCCTGCAGACCCGGCATCAAAAAATCTGGCCGCTCCACATAAGATACCGTCACCGCTGTGGCATCCACTATCTGCTCCACAAACAGATCCGCCTCACACTCTTTCCCGATCTCCAGGCTCACCGTTGCCCCCTCCCCTGTGGGGGCAATGGAATCTATGATATGCAATGTACTTTTATGGGCAAGAAGCCCCGTTTTTACCCTTACAAAGTAGTCACCGGGAACCGTACTGTCTATCACATCACTGCCCTCTGCAAAACAGGCCTGACTGTCCGGACGGCGCAGAAAATCCTGCACGGTCACATCCACACCGGCTTCCACATAGCACTCACCGTACACTCTGTAATTTTCGTATAGCAGAAAAACGGTGACAGAAACCGCCAGAACCATAAGAATTGCCACTCCGGCAAGCCACCGCTTTTTACCGGACTTTTTTGACCTCTTTTTTTTTGATAACGTACGCCTGCTCATAACATTTATCACTGTCTTTCCATCTTTTGTCCCACAGATCAGCCCCTGGGAACGTCTTCTCTGTGAAACCTTTCTTTGACATTATAGTCAGTTTGAAATATATTGTCAAATTTCTGCTTTGTCAGAACATATGATAGGGATTTCCTCTCCAGACATACAGAAAATATGCCGCACCGCAGATCAGATGTGCCCCGTATAAAAGCCACTGCAGGCACAGAACGCACCGGTTTGCGCTTTTCTTCATCGTATCTTTTGACAACACGAGCAGGCTGGCTACAAACATGAAGAAAAGACCATGCATATAGCCCCAGGAAAAATTTGCATCCGCAAAACGGTATCCCTTTTCGTAAAGTCCAAAGAACTCCCCCGCACTGACTGCCATCTGAGCCCAGGAAAAACGATACAAAGTGTTTTTCCTTATCTCCCCGGTATGAAACAAAAGCACCAGAAGCGGAAATCCCAGCGCCAGGGCCACAGAACAGGGGATATTGGCCGTATATAGTTTCCATACCGACGCAATGCCGAACCCGATGCCGCCCTCATCACCCACCAGTGAATTTTTGCCGAACACACCGCCAAACTGGTAGAGAAGGTCAATAAATGTGGGAACAAAGGCAAATCCCAGATAGAGAGAACGCCTGAAATTTTTCCACCTTCTCTTAAAAAGCCGCCACACCATCAATAGCCCCGCCGTAGACACCAGGACGAGTGTATAGCTGGGCTTTGTCATTGTCGTCAGAAGAAGGCTTGCCCCAAAGAGAACAAACTCTTTCACATCCGTTCTTTCTTCATAGTAATCCAGGATCCGTACATAAAGGAAAAACGCCAGAGTCGCAAAAGGCCTTGTCGCCATATAGGTAATATTATGGTAGGGATTCGGCGTAAAGGTACCGAGGTACTTATGCCCCATTCCAGGCAGATACAGATTCCCAGGCAGATACAGCATGGAAATAAAGAACATGCTGAATGACAAAAACAGTGCCGCAAATCCCGCATACTCTCCGAAAGCTGTCCCTTTCCCATAATCTTTCAAAAACTTCCGCATATAACAGAAAAGTACTACAACTCCCAGTGAGTTTAACAGCGCAGCAGCAAGCGCCCCGGCCACTGCCACATTGGTAAACAACAGGAAAAACTTTCCCAGGGCAAAATAGATCGGATAGGGGAAATCATAGCCGCTCTCCAGACCCAAAATGGTCTGGAGATATGCTTTAATATCCGAAATGTAGATATCCCTGATTCCACAGTGAAGTGCCTGCAGATAAAACAGCCTGTACATAAGTACCGTATATCCCGCCAGACATAACAGAAAAACAATCAGGGTAATGCGGTCTGTTCTCCCCTTTTTTTCTGCCATAAGCATGATTAATGTTCCTCCAGATGCGATAAACGCTCACGGATCTCCTCCACAGACAGCCATTGGGAATTATTGCCTGAGCTGTAGGAAAATCCTTCAGCCACTTTCTTCCCCTTTCCGTCCGGATTAGGCATCTGCCTGTTATTCCAGGTCATCTGCGGAAAAATGATAAAGTGTTTATCATATTCATAGGTGTTAGGCGCATCCTCCTCCGTCACCATGATCTCATGCAGCTTTTCTCCCTCTCTGATACCTACCTCCGGCATCTCACACCCCGGCAGCATGGCCTGCGCCAGGTCTGTAATCTTAAAAGAGGGAATTCTGGAGATAAATGTCTCGCCGCCGTTAGATTCCTGAAGGGCTTTGATCACCAGTTCCACGCCCTCGGTAATGCTGATCCAGAAACGGGTCATACGATAATCTGTAATGGGCAGCTCCTTCCCGCCCTGTTCCAGAATATTCTTAAAAAACGGGATAACGGATCCCCTGCTGCCCGCCACATTTCCGTATCGGACAATAGAAAAACAGGTCTCTTTCTTTCCCGCGTAAGCATTTGCCGCAATAAACAGTTTATCGGAAACAAGTTTTGTTCCGCCATATAAATTTACGGGATTTACCGCTTTATCCGTAGACAACGCAACTACCTTTCTCACTCCTGCGTCCAATGCCGCCGCCGTCACGTTCTGCGCGCCGTGGATATTTGTCTTAATGGCCTCATCCGGATTATACTCACAGGCCGGCACCTGTTTCATGGCCGCCGCATGAATCACATAATCTACCCCTTCAAAAGCTCTGGGCAATCGTTCCCTGTCCCGCACATCACCGATAAAAAAGCGCAGTTTATCCTGATACTGTTTGAATTCATTCTGCATCAGAAACTGCTTGAATTCATCCCTGGAATAAATAATCAGTTTCCTCGGTTCATAATGCTCCAGCACATATCGCACAAAAGCCTTTCCAAAGGTTCCTGTTCCTCCGGTAATTAAAATCGTTTTATCGTTTAACATTGTTTTCTCCCTTTTCATTTTATTTTCATACTGATCAGCTATAAAGTTTTCAAATTATAATGATTTTACGCCCTTTATTCTAACACAGGCAGATCGGACGGGCAAGGGGGAGTTGACATCCTCCGCTTTCCTATTTATTATATTTCTTATGAAAACATTATTATCTTTTTATCATACCCACAAAAAAAACTGTTATTTTATAGTTGGCCTTATTTTTGCCAGTTTCCTTATGATCCCATTTTTACTGCTTGGTACAGGCAGTATTGTCACCTACCACGATCAGCTTGACGGTGAACTGTTAAACTATATCCTGGCCGCCAGATATCTGTTTACGGATATCCGCATTTATCCGGAGATCATGAATGGGCTTCCGGCAGCCGGTGCTGTACCTCCTGCCCCGCTGTTTGTACTGCTTTATGCCCTTTTTAAGCCGTTTACCGCCTTTCTGCTCTCCCAGTGGATCATATATCTGGTCGCTTTTTCCGGGATGTATCTGCTTTTATTAAAACTTACCAGACAGGAATTTATCTCTTTCGGAATTTCTATGATATTTACACTGCTGCCCTTTTATCCTGTCTACGGGCTTTGTATTCCAGGGCAGCCGTTACTTTTTTATGCGGTTCTCTCCCTGGAAAAAAGGGAGACTGCCCGCTCTTTTTCCCAGGATCAGGAACAGGCTTCCCGAAAGCGGCCTGCTCTCTTTTATTATCTCCTCATCGTTCTCTATGGAGCCTGCTCTTCCCCCGTACTGGTTGGTTTTGCCTGTCTGATCATTCTGGGGATTTTTGCAGTTTTAAAAAGTGTTGCGGCACTTCGCTATAAAAAATCTTTTCCGCTTCCACTGTGGCTTTCTACCATCACCCTGCTTTTCACCTACCTTGTCTGCAATCGTGACCTGGTGAGACAGGTCCTGTTTCCTGAAAGCACTTATATCAGCCATAAGACCGAACTGGTTCTCTCGGCTCAGGACCCGGTTTCCTATTTTAAAGACAGCTTTGGGACAGGCATCTCCTACGCCCAAAGCTATCCCAAAGTTCTGCTCCTTTTGATTCCGTTTTGTTCTATCCTGTTTTTCCTGCATATGGCAGTTAAAAAGGAGAAAAGCAACTCTCATCTCCGAGGGCTGTTTTTCCGGGCTCTTGTGACATTTTCATGCATTGTTATCATCTGCCTGCTTGCCGCTTTTTATCACGGAAGTTATATGACACAGCTGCGCAACAGTTCCGATGGTATCATAAAGACTTTTAACCTTGACCGTATCTGCTGGCTGCTGCCTGCAGCATGGTGTGTCCTGGCGGCATACTTGCTGTCCTTTGTTATGAACTTCTTTCAAGCGGAAAATCAGGATTCCGCTTTAGCCCGCAGCACCCCTGCCTTAAACTGTCTGCCGCCTGAGACGCCACTATGGAAGCGCATCCTGCGACAGGGGGTCGTACTTGCCACCCTTGGCCTCTGGGGCATCATCGTACTGTTTCACAGCGCGGCCTACCCCAATATCGCCAAACTATTAAAAAACGGAAATTATTATGCGCTCGACTGGGATCGCTTCTTTGCCACAGATATTTTTGATCAGATCAATGGAACGATCGGGAGACCAAAAGAAGACTTTCGGGTCATCAGTGTCGGTATTTATCCTGCCGCTGCCGTCTATAACGGATTTTACTGTCTGGATGGATACTCCAACAATTATCCACTGTCCTACAAGCATACCTTCCGGCAGATCATTGCCGATGAGCTGGACAAAAGTGACTATATCCGTGCACTTTTTGACAATTGGGGAAACCGCTGCTATATCACCACGGCAGAGCAGTCCGATTACTATACATTTGAGAAAAAATGGAACAGCGTCATTTACGATCTCGCCCTGAATACGGAGGTGCTGAAAGAATTAAACTGCCAATATGTTTTTTCTGCAGCATACCTGATGAACGCGGAAGAAAACGGCCTCACTCTGCTCCGCGAGGCTCCCTTTGAGACACAGGACAGCTGGTATCATATCTATGTCTACGAAGTGGCAGAGTAAAAAACACCGGCTACAATAATACACCCCGGAAGTCAAAGACTCCGGGGTGATCCTTTTCCTCTCCGTTACGTACGGCCCGTTTTACAAATTAACCTGCCAGAATTCCGCCTAATGCCCTGATATCCTGCCTCTTTAAAAGTTCCAGCTCCGCGGATATCTCATTATATAATGTGGCTCCGACGCTTTCCACCAGTATCACGCCTCTCGCGCCTTCCAGTTCCTCCAACATCTGGGCATCATACAGCACATTGTTCAGAATCGTCACATGGAGACCTTCCTCCTCCAGGCGCGCTTTCAGTTTTCCACATATATCCAGCGAATGATCCTTCAATCCACAGCCCATCAGGCAGATATCCTGCAGACCTTCCTTTCCTGCCGCCATCTTTGCCGCAACAGCAGAAAGTTCCAGCGCCTCCTCTGGGCTGAACTGTCTCTTATTATGATCCCGAATGGTCAGGATCCATCGATCTACAACACCCAGAACCTTTTTCTTCCCTGCCTGTCCGGGAATTACTCCCAGTTGGGGAAGTCCATACAGCTCCTGCAGGTTGTCCGTATCGCGGACCTTTGTATTGAAAATATATACCAGCAGCAGAACAAAGGCATACACAAATGCCGCCATAACTGCGCCGAGAAGAACATACTTTACGCTGATGCCGGCTGATGGCGCTCCATCCACCGGAGATAAAGTTTCTTCTTCCTTTTCCTGCTCATCCTCTGTCAGAAGTTCGTAGTATTCCATCTCCTTTTCAGAAAGCCCCTCTTTCATATCGGAAATGCTTCTCCTCATGGTCTCTATTGTAGAAAGAGAATTCTTCTGCCTTTCCGCTATCTGCATATCCGTCACCGTACCAAAAGACTCATTCACCACGGTAACCTCATGCTCGCCAAGGCTGTCCGCCACACCCGAACCTTTTTTCTTCAGAAAATCAATAGCTGCCTCCAGCATTTTCTTACTCTGTGCTTCCTCACCGTGGATCGCAGAAATCCTGAATGTGCTGACTCCTTCCGTGACGCCCAGGCTGTCACCGCCTGATCCGCCTCTGTTTAAAAAGAGCATTTCACTGAGATCTACGGTCCTCATTCCGGTTTCTTTCGCAACCTCTTCGCACAACTCACTGCTCACCATAATATCTTCATATACTTTTGCTATATCATAACTTCTCTGGCGTTCTCCACCATCAATAGCAATCGTCGCTTCCGCCTTGCATATCTTCTCAGGATCCACCTGCAGAATAAGCAGTTCATCCCTGTAGGCTTTTTCAAGAAAGTATGCCTTCTCATAATCCACCACATAGGTTACGTTCAGTATTTCATCCTCCGTTAACCATTCCTCCGGATCCTGTTTCGTCTCCGCAGGAGCCTCCTGCTGTTTTACAGCATTCACGGAACGCACATAGCTGAACGCCCCAAGTGCCACCGCGCCTATCAGCATCCAGATGATAAACGCACGCCAGTGCAGCAAAATGTCCACCATTAAATCAACTATACTGATCTCTCTCTCATTCATATTCGTCTGCTCCATTTTTTTCATTTGCAATTCTTATAAAGAAATAGCAGCCCCCGCTTTGTGGGAGTCCCTTCTGCCAAATCAGAATTACTTATTTAGTGTATCACGGATTTTCCATTTCAACAATATAATATTTTAACATGGCGTATTTCGCCTTATCAAAATAATCTCACCTGTATTTTTTCAGTTCATCCAATATGCTACCTGCTTCCTGAAGTAACGTCCTTACATCTTTTACCCTCTGGACAAAACTGGCATCCACTCCATTCTGGCGAATCTTATCGATCCAGTTCAGAATATCCTCTTTCGGATATCCATCTCTCCCCATTGCATGATAGATATAGGACAGCTCATTTTCCACGTTCGTATTAAAAACGGCAGGGTCATCCGAATTGACTGTTACCATTACATGGTGTCCTTCCGCCATCATAGAATTCATTCTGAAAACAGGATGCTCCCGCAAATCTTCAATATACCCGATAGTCACATTGGAAGTCGGGTTTGTTTCTACATAAATTCCCTTTTTCTCCACTTTCCGTAAGAGATCCTCCTGCAATTCCGTATAGACCCTTACATCATTTTCACTGATAGAACATGTTATCACCTTATTTCTGTTTTCCTCAAATACAGGGCAATAGTTTGTATATAGCAGCCTTTCGTCATTCCACAACTGGCAGCTGCCATGACAGGCCCCACACTCATAATCCATATATTTGCAATAGCCTCTTGGTCTCTTCCCTTCTCTCCTTTTTTCTCCGTATTCCCCTGCCATTTCCTCATTCAATTTATCAATAATATTCCTGTGATCCTTCATAAATTTCTTTTTATAGGCTTCATACAGCATCATAACTGTAATTTCTCCATTGTTATTGCCATATATTTCTCCTGCGCATTCTAATATTTCCTTTTCCAGCCGCTCAAACTGAACAGAAAGATCCTTACCGTCATATACACTCTTCCCCCAGATCCACAGAAGATTATCCAAATGCTCCCCTAACGGCAATACTGCCATCTCATGTTCTTCTACCCATTTATTGATATTTATGCCAAGAACAATGGCATGCCCCAGACGATCGCCTGCTTTATAATGAAAATTTTCTATCACCTCATCCACATGCCGCAGTCCTGATGCAATATGCCTGAAATCCTCCCCCACATGATATGTAAATCCCATATTCTGAATCGTTGAATACTGCTGGATTCCTTCCGTACTGATCTGCATTACGGGTTTTGTCTTTTCCTTGCGCCGCATCCGGTTGTAAGCAGGGGCAAACATCCACGGTTCCATGGCATTTTCGTCCGACGCAGCATCCAATCCAACTATATACTCATTGATATACGGTATTTCTCCCCGCAACTCTTCTATCACTTCTGTGATTTCAGCCATTATCTCCCGGATAAAAAGCCTGTGCCCGAGGTGCAGGCCGCCCTCTCTGTCTATTGCCCTTGCGCAGGAATATCCCGATATATATTCCAGCTTTTCCATTTTCAGCAAATGATATAAAATTCCCAATGTGGGGGCAGTGCATTTCTCTACTTCAAAACTTTTTTCACTGACTTTTTCAAGCACTCTTTTAAACGAAAAATTTCCGTTCCTCTCTTCCCGTTCCTCCAGATCAATCTGTTTATTTGTCTCCACCACTCCCATAACGCTCTCGAGCAGATATCTTCTGTAAAGAAAAAATATCTCGTATAGCTGTCTGCACAGTTTTTCTCTGATATATCCTTTTGTCCCATACTTATCGACACCTGCCACTCTGTCCATCACAATATCAGGCGCGATCCTGATCTCCAGCTTTTTTAAATATGTCTGTTTCGCCTGTGCCCTGAACACATCCAATGCCAGCCCATCCTCGCCTGCTATAACCACTTCTGCCTGTTTTGCCGCATCAAAATATCTTTGAAAATGGCGAAGTCCCGGAAGCAGTTTCCACTGATGTATATTCTGAAACAGTTCGTTTTTAATCCGGATATACTGCAGAAAAATCCGTGCAAAACACTCATCTTCCCGACCCTCTCTAAGGTATGTAAAGCAGTCATACAACAGTATAAACTCGGATGATGTTTTCAGATCTGCGCAGTCCCTGTATATCGTCGCCAGCAGATAGTCTGTTTCACTTTCCTTTTCATGAGATTCAATAATAGATTTCAGCCACTCACATTTTTCTGCATTTTCCGGTATACTTCCATGCATTTCGCCCGAAAGTAACCCCTGCAGGATCATCTCTGCCTCTGCGCTTTCTCTCTCAGCTGCCCACGCGATAACCCCCGTTTCCGCAGCCCTCTCCGTATCTCTGAAAAATCTGGCCGCCAGAATGCGAAACACAGACGCCGCCCAGATATTCTCCCGCTTTTCCTTCTCAAAACTGTAATTTCTGGACAACTTTTCCAGGTTCATATAATTCAGCCATATCGCTTCATAATCAAAACCGGCTTTAAAATGAAGGTGGTTTTCCGCCATTCCCTTCTGCAGTATTTTAACAAGCAGTTTATCTGCCAGTGATATGTATGGCTTCTGCTCATAAAGAATCTTTTTTGAAAAATTGCACTGCACTGCAAATGCTGCAATCAGAATATCCGGAACCATATAGCAGCACAGCATATTCCATATCTGTACTTTGTCAAACACATCCGGGAAATTGAAAATGTCCTGTTCATCGGTATTCCATAAACGTATCGCTATGATTCCATCCCGATATGTCAGAAGAGAGGCCGCAATCCTCCATAAATTATTCAAATAACATCGCAGAACTCCGTCCTTTACCTGCCCCTCTCTTTTTTCAACCTCTGCAAGCGGATAATAGAGTTCGCACAGCATCAGCAGATCGTCATAGGACTCCGTTCCTGCCCCGCTTTTCAATTCCAGATATTCTATCAGCCTGTTTGTGGCCTTTTTGAACTCTTCATCACTTTTCTGCTTCCTGCCAAGATCAGCGATGTTATTTCCCCTTATTCCCATATAGGCCCGATAGGACTCATATCTCTTCCGAAACCAGTCCTCCTTCTGAAGGCCAACATCCAAATAGGGGAACAGAAGCACTCCCAGCATCCGATTAATCCGCGTTCGATTCATTTTTTACCTCATCAATCAATTTGGTAAGATACTGGTTCCTGCTCTCCCAGACAGCCCTCTCCACAAAGTTTTTCAGAGTTTCCTCCTCATCAGTACCTTTTACCCTTTCCCTCCGCAATATTTCCTTCATTGTCAGAAACATGGCATAATAGTAGGAATTTTTCTCTTTTCCCGCATCTTTATCCGTTCTCTTTTTTATTCTCGCTCTTTCCAGCCTTACAGATGAATTATTATCTCTCAAATTATATTTTTCAATTACAGTCTGATACAGGTAAAGTTTCTGGATCCTCTTCATTACCTGAACGACCAACCCTATATTTACCGCATCTTTAAACTCTCCTTTGTCTTCCAGATCAACTGCAATGTCAAAGGTTTTCCCAAGCTTGTCCATACTGCTATATATTCCACTCCTGCTGCCCTTCGACTTGTTTTCCCCGCTTTTAGACAGAAGATACATGTTTTTCAGACTTTCCCGCAATGTCATATATCTGGTCCTGTCATCCATGGAGCAGTATCTCCCCTTTGTCGCCCAGCCCGGAACTTCCTCTCTGATGTAGTTCGCCGTATTTAATATTTCAATATAATAGTCTCCCTGGTTTCCTATATCCGCGGCCAGTTTCAAAAAACTGTCAGGATCCTCAAATATAATATAATGCTCCTTCTGATCCCACTGAATCAGAAAATTCTGCATCACATTCAGACTGAGTAAAAGCCGGTCTTTTCCATGATCTCCCTGCAGGCAATGTACGATCAGTTTTACTATCCCCTCGGGAAGTTTCCTTAACAGCTTTTCCAGGCTGTCTTTCTCACACTGCTCATCAATTTTACTGATAACTTCATACAGCGGAACTGCCCTTCTCTTTAAATACTCACTGTTAAGGCTTTCATCATAGCTTTCCCAGAACTCATTCCAGAATGCTTCCTCTTTATCATTTTTGCCTCTTATATCCAGGTAGCTGTCCTTGTGCGTATCCAAATACTCCGCTAACAATTCATCTATCACCGCATCTTCTATTTTTTCACGAAGTTCCTCCCGCAGTCTCTCACTATATTTTCCGCTGTTTCCCCCTTTTACCTCTTCAGGTATTTTTTCCAGAACCTCAACTTCCCTTTCCGCTCTCTCCTTTACATCAAATTCACTCAGGCATTTACGCAGATCCACTTGCAGGATAGAATCTATCGTACGCTGGTACCGGCATAAGCTATGCTTTTCCCGGTAAGTCAGACAGTTATTTATCTCTTTCACTCCAATCAGATAAACATTTCCATAAACTGCAGAAAGTGTTCCCGCTGTTTCCCACAGCCAGTCACGGTTTGCCTCAAGAGCCGTAAGAAGCGTTTCCTTTCCCACTTCCTCACTGTAGGAATAATCCAGAAAATAATAAAGATATTCCCTGTCAAATTTTTCAGGGCTGCTCTCCAGTCCGGATAAATAACATATTCTGTTCAGTGTCATACTGTAATGGCGGAAAAATTCTTCCGCACTCCAGTCTGTGCGCAGCTTCTGCTTTCCCTGAAACACCTGCTCACACATGAAGTCTGCCATTCCGGTAACGCCATGAACACGATGTCTTCCCGTCACACGGTTTTCCGCCCAGTAATCTATAATCACAAGGATGTTTTCCACAAAAAGCATTAAGGAATATAATTGAAGGGTTGCCCACAGAACAGTTTCCTTTTTTTCTTTTCGGGTAAGCTCTTTCAAAAAACTGCACAGATACTTATAAGAAATATAAAATTTCCAGTTGTTATGTTCCAGCCAGAATATTTCACTGATGAACTCATCCACGTTTTCCAGTATTTCCGCCAGACTGTGGTTTGCAGTCAGCGCGATCTGCATAAAATGCCTGCAGCTTTCATACAACGTTTCCTGTTCCGATTCGTTTAAATTTTTTTCTTTTCCAGCCAGAAGGACCTGGATTTCTTTTAGAAATTCCTGCATTCCAAGAAATGTATTGCCGATCTGTCGGGATGTGTCTCCGAAAAAATTCAGGTAAAAGTCCAGTTCCGTATCCTGTACTTTCAAAAAATTTTTCCCCTGAACTCCTATCTTTTCCAGCATATTATTCAGCAGTTCTTCAACAGCCTCCCCCAGCTGTTGTTCTTTATAGATCCAGAAGCGCCATTTCTCATCCGCCCTTTCAAAACATATAATCTCTCGGAATCTTTAAGCCAATAAACACAAGGCTTCCAGATGCCTTTT
>CAJTPM010000014.1 GCA_910578085.1 uncultured Lachnospiraceae bacterium
GTAACTATAAATTCCTTGATTTTTTAAGGAAAATCACTTGACAATATAGGGAGGAGTAGGATATGACGACAACTATGAAAGACAGAAAAAAATGATGAAGAGTATTTATCGGGCGTTAAATGAGAAGGGGAGATTATGCTTTTGTGAAAATCTGACAGCTTCACTACTGCATCAGTTTGCAAGAAAAAAATTTACGGACTGGGGGGGCAGATGGAGATATGTAACGATAGATGAGATAAAGGAACTGACAAGTCCATTTTCGTCAATGGAATTCCAGACTATGGGTTTCTGGGGAGTATTTGGAAGAACAAAAAAATTATCCGGGATGTTGGGAATGTTGGACGGATTTGTTGACAGATATGTAAAGGAGAAAAACAGATATATCGTATCCTGCGTCTGCTGTAAAGAACAGGCGGAGAAACGATAAAAATGGTGACAGAATATGTGCGGAATCTGCGGGACTATTAATTATACGGGTATTGGCCCGGAAGATAAAAAGCTGATCGAAAAGATGAATGAATGCTTATTCCATCGGGGGCCTGATGACGGAGGGCTCTTTTTTTGTGAAAAGGTAGGAATGGGACACCGCAGACTGTCGATCCTAGATCTGTCAGAGCGCGGTCATCAGCCGATGAGCTATAGAGATAGATACACCATCGTGTTTAACGGGGAAATATATAATTTTATCGAGATCAGATCAGCGCTGGAGAAAAAGGGATATTCTTTTCTTTCATCTGCTGATACAGAGGTTATATTGGCGGCATATGACTATTATGGGATAGATTGTCTGAGCCTTTTTAACGGAATGTGGGCGTTTGCATTATGGGATCAGGCAGAGGAAAGGATGCTGCTTGCCAGGGATCGTTTTGGAGTAAAACCGCTGTATTATTATAAAAATGAAATGTATTTTTTATTTGCTTCTGAGATCAAGGCACTTCTATGTGATGAAAGGATTCCGAGGAAGGCGAATGATAAGCTTGTATTTGATTTTTTGGAACAGATTCTGCTGGAACACACAGATGAAACTTTTTTCAAAAACATTTATAAATGTCCGGCAGGAAGTTTTATGTATGTGGACAGCCGGGAAAAGAAGGTGGAGTGCCACAGATATTATGAATTGAAATTTTCAGATAAGATGACAGAGAAGGATCCGGCAAATAGAAAAACCTTTAAGGAATTGTTTTTCAAGAGCGTACAGTTACGGCTTCGTTCGGATGTGCCGACGGGAAGCTGTCTGTCAGGAGGTCTGGATTCTTCGGCGATCGTATGTGCTGTCGATAGAATTACGGAAAAAGAACATGAACAGCATACGTTTTCCTTTTGTGCTGAAGAAAAGAAAATTGATGAAAAAGAATACATGGAAGAAGTGGTAAAGGAAACCGGAGTTTATCCGCATTATGTATATGCGACGAAAGAAGATGTAAAATCACTTTTTGAAAAGCTGGTCTATACCCAGGAAGAACCGTTTCCCTCTGCAAGCATAATGGCGGGCTATCTTGTATATCATGAGGCCGGAAAGCAGGGAATAAAGGTATTGCTGGATGGCCAGGGAGCGGATGAGTTACTGTGCGGTTACAGAAAATCGAGGCTCTATTATATCAAAAGACTTTTAAAGAACAGAAAATATGGCAGAGCTTTTGGGGAATTGATATGGTCAATGTCTCAGGTTAAAACCAGTTTTGATATAAAGGATGATATCAGAAAACTGAAAAGAATTTTTAGCATGAAAGACAGTAATGAAAAAAACAGGTATCTTAGGAAATATTCCGGGGATGATCTGCCCGGATATGATACCGGTATGGATTTTCAGTACAACGACGTCTATAAAATTTCATTGCCTGTTTTGTTAAAATATGCGGATCGTAATTCCATGGCTGCATCAGTGGAAAGTCGCCTGCCGTTTCTTGATTACAGATTCGCAGAATTTTGTGCCGGATTGCCTTTATCCGAGAAAATAGACAGGGGCTATTCTAAAGCTATTTTGCGCGATTCGGTACATCTGCCTGAAAAGATAAGAAAAAGGAAGGATAAACTTGGTTTTATTGCACCTGAAAAAACATGGTTGAAGAAGGAAGAGAACTTTTTTAAAGGATTCTTTGAATCTCCCGATTTCAGAGCCGGAAGATACATAAGACGGGAAAAAGTATTGGAAGACTGGGAGAAGCTGCTGTCGGGAAAAGATGAGACCCTGTTATTCCGAATGATATCATTGGAGGCATGGATGCAGAAATTTAATGTTCAATAGGAGGAAAATCAAACTTGAAAATTCTTTTTTTGGCGCCGGCTAACAGTGTCCATACGGTCAAATGGGTAAATGCTCTTCAGAAAAGAGGAAATGAAGTCTGTCTGGTGTCATTGGCTGAACACGGGGCGGTTGAAACTTTGGAACAGGGAATTATAACACGATATCTGAAGATTAACGGGAAAAAAGGATATTATGCCAATGCAGCTGCATTGAGAAAAATTGAAAAGGAGTTTGCACCGGATGTCATAAATGCACATTATGCCAGCGGTTATGGGACGCTTATGCGGATAAGCAGACTTCCAAGAAAGAAGTGTATTCTTTCCGTGTGGGGAGATGATGTATATGGATTTCCATACAGGAATAAAATTTCTTATCTCATTATTAAAAAAAATCTGGCATTTGCTCCGCACATTGCATCTACAAGTCATTGCATGAAGAAACAGGTAAAGCGGCTGTTGAATAAGGATAAAGAAATAGCGGTAACACCGTTTGGAGTGGATACCACTGTTTTTTATGGGAAAACGCGGTCTTCTGGTTCTGATCAATTTGTTTTTGGAAGTATGAAGTCCTTAGAGTATCAGTATGGAATTGATATTTTAATTAAGGCATTTGCCGAGTTTCTTTGTGATTTGGATGAGAATGAACAAAATAGAGTCCGATTGAAAATATATGGAAAAGGGCCCCTTCTTGCAAAGATGAGCTTATTGGCAGAAGAACTGAAAATAAAAGAACAGGTAGAATTCTGCGGATTTATCAGTAATGCATCCGTATCAGAAGCATTGTGTGAGATAGATGTTTTATGTTTAACCAGTGTTATTGACAGTGAGAGTTTTGGAGTTGCGGCAGTGGAAGCGATGGCATGTGAAGTCCCGGTTATTGTCAGTGATGTAGAGGGGTATAAAGAAGTAGTGGTATCTGAAAAAACGGGATTAATTATTCCACGAAATGATGTAGGGGCCGTATGTAAAGCTATGAAGAAAATATATCATGATCCTGCATTAAGAAATTATTTCGGCAAAAATGGACGTAGCTGGGTGAAGGAAAATTATGAGTGGGATCATTGTGTCCAGATAATGATGGACTTGTATTGTAAAGTGTGCCAGGATAATATCTGAAAGGAAGACGTTATGATCACTAAATCAGGCAGAATAAATCTGGAAAAATGTGTTTTGTATTTTGTGTTGATAACAGCTTTTTTCAGTGACTGGATGCGTTATAAAAACAGTGATATAACAGTTTTTCGTATAGTTATTATAGCGGCATTACTGATTTGTATGGGAAAGAAAACAAGAATATTTATAAAAACACTATTATTTTTTATGTTGTTTCTTATTTATAATTTGCTGCAGAGCTTTATTTTTACAAATTGCAATACTTATGGAATATCATTTTCCGTGTTTCATTTTGTGGAATATGCATATTTCTATTTTTGTATATTTGCAATTATTTGTTTCACTTATACGATATATGAACTGGATAGAAAGAATTTTCAACAGCAGTTTTTTCAGGTATTGAAAATAGTCGCTGTTATTTATATGCTGATAATGCTGTTTGAAAAACAATTGGGGAATTATGCACATGATGTCAATGAGTATGGAGCATTTCTGGCCGCAATATTCCCAGTATTTTTTTATGAATTATTTAAAGAAAAAAAACTTGTAAATATAATCTTTTGCAGTTTGGTCTATTTTTTACTTTATACGAAGGACTGTAAACTGGGTTTGCTGGGAGTGGCTTTGGAAACCGGAATTATATTGGTTTTACTTTTAAGAAACAGCAGATTCCCGGGGACAAGGTTTTTATCATATCTTTTCATGTTTAGTTTCCTTATCATGTGCATTTTTGTGCTAAATTCGCCATTGGAAATTAATGGATATGCTTTAAAGGGAATAGTGATGGAGCCGATCTGGAGGATTATCACCGGAACACCATATGAGCGAAGTGCTTCATCGACATCCTACAGGACCAATGTAATTATATTTGGAATTGAATGGATAAAAAGAACTTTTATGGTAGGAATCGGTGCGGGAAATTCAGGAAGATTATTCAGAGCATTGATCCCGGATAATGAGATAATACCGATTTGGATTAAAAAGGATGCCATCTCACTCCATAATGCATGGATGGAATTATGCGTAGAGTTTGGTTTGGCCGGGATCTGTTTTTTGGGATATATAATGGGGAAAGTTTTGCAGATGTTTCTGCAGAAAAAATGGTCGAAATTTCAAATAGTGGCAATGACCGTTGTGTTCAGCCTCTGGGTGTGGATTATGGGGCCGTCTGGTATTCTTACAAGCTATTATTTGATAGCTGTGTTTACCGGTTTGTTTATAGTTATTAAAAGACAGGGTATAAGTAAAAAAGGAAAATAGAATATGAAGACAGTGTATGAAAAGAAAATCAAATTTTAAAAGAAATCTGTACAATATCAGGAAGTACATGGGGGACGACATTGTCAGCAGTTCCATAGCACTTGTTTTCGTGAGAGTGATAACAATGCTTGTGGGGATAGTTCAGACAATGATATTATCCAGAACACTGGCAAAGGCTGATTATGGAACATATTCGCAGGCACTGCTGATCATTAGTTTTGCAGCTCCTTTTTTTTCTCTGGGGCTGGAAAATGCAGTGAATTATTTTTTCAATAAATCTGCAGAAACAGCGTCAAAAGAAAAATTCATCAACACGATTTTCACGGTTTCTATATTCAGCGGTATGCTTTGCGGAATGTTTATGATAGGATTTCGTAATCAGATTGCAGGATATTTTAAAAATACTGCTATTCTGGGATTGATTTTCTGGATAGCGTTTCGTCCCTGTCTGCAAAATCTGATTTCACTATATCAGCCTCTCTATATTTCCAGCGGCTATGCCGGCACTATTGCGAGACGGAATTTGATAATTTCGATTGTACAGATAGGGATCGTAGGAGGAATTTCCTGTTTTCCAAATAATATCAGGCTGATTTTTATATTGCTTCTGCTGTTGGATATGATCCAGCTTTTTTGGTTTGCAGGAGTTTATCGGAAAAGAAAGTTTGCAGTTTCGATCTTTGAGGCGGATTTTTCGCTTGTCAGAGAAATATTGAAATATGCACTTCCCATGTTGTTTGCGGCATCGCTCAGTACTATTTCGCTGAATATAGATAAACTGATGGTCAGCGGGCTTATGAGTACAGAGGATTACGCTTTATATGCAAATGTCTCCAAAGAACTTCCGTTTGCATTCATTGTCAGTTCTTTTACGGCGGTAGTGACTCCGTTGATCGTTCAATATATTAGCAGCGGCGAGTACGAAAAATTTGAAAATCTTTGGTCTTCTTATCTGGAGGTGGGCTATAAGGTTACATGGCCATTGTGTGTCGGAGCTGCCATACTGGCGCCGGAGATGATAGAAGTCTTATATTCCGGGGCATATCTGAGTGACGATGGCGTTATAGTATTTTGCATATATACGGTCGCATCTATGATGCGGTTCACTTATTTCGGAATGGTGCCGACAGCTTTGGGGAGAACGGATATTGTCCTGAAATATTCGGTGATTTCCTGCGCGATCAATATCTGTTTGAATTATCCGATGTATTTATGGCTTGGTATGCCCGGGCCCGCGGCAGCAACAGTGATCAGCCTGGTCATTTCTGCGGCTTTGTATTTCAGAACAAGTGCAAGATTGGTAAATATTTCTTTTTGGGAAGTCTTTGCTCCGAGGAAAATCATATGTCTTTTTACAGAAATGGGAATATGTGGAGTGACAGTCCGGTTGCTGGTATCTGTGATCGGGAATTTTTGCAGCAATGCATTCGTCAAGTTGTTTTTTGGATACTTTTTGTTTAATGCCCTGATTTTCGGATGGAATTATAAGGGGTTAAAAAGTTTATTGGGCACTATGAGGGAAAGGAACTGAAAAATATTTTTATTGAAGTACAGGTCGAAGCGGAGGATCCGGTGAAGAATGCAAGCTGTAAAAAAATTTAGAGAAGCATGTAAAAGCTATACAGTAAGGCAAATGACAGGGCTTATCTGGTTTTATATATGGGGCCATATACTGGGGCCTCTGTTTTATAAAAGAAAGTATTATTATGGGAGATGTTTTCAGGGCAATTTTGGCGGAATTGCAGCGCCTGGGTGGAGATGGATCTGTATAGATGTGATGGGAAGAAGATTTAATCCTTGTGTACCGTGGCCCTGCTCACCGCAGATCCGGGTTGGAAATTATAAAAATATTCATTTCCATCCGGATGACATTAACAATTTTCAGGGAACAGGTAACTATTTTCAGGCTTTAGACGGGCATATTTATATTGGTCGAGGCACATGGATCGCTATGAATGTCGGAATTGTTACCACGAATCATTCTACAGAGAATCCGGATGAGCATGAGTCCGGCCATGATGTAGTGATCGGAGAAAAATGCTGGCTTGGAATGAACAGTATGATATTGCCGGGAGTGACATTGGGAGATCATACGGTTGTCGGTGCCGGGAGTGTGGTTACGAAAAGTTTTCCGGAAGGAAATTGTGTGATAGCCGGAAATCCGGCGAGAAAAATAAGAGAAATGAATATCGAGTAAGTGATCATTATTATTTTTGCTGGTACGGGGAGGAATGAAATGCAAAAAAGAGGTAAAAAAGCAGTTGTCGCATACCGGGGGGGGTGGAGCAAAGCCGGGTATCTGTTGATAATTATAGCTGTTGTGCCGCTGTTATTTTGGGGAACTAAAGTAAATAGAACGCAATATCGACATACAGTAGTATTTGCAGATGACAATATGTCAGATTATGAAAATAAATGGATGTATGCAAATGCTAACAGAGATTATTGGATATTGGAATCTGAATTTATGACACGGTACTCCTATCCGACAGATGTGGTTTTTGTAGGAGACAGCATAACTTACAGATGTCAATGGAATGAAATATTTCCGGAATTGGATGTAAAAAACAGGGGAATTCCATCAGATACGACAGGCGGAGTGTGTGCCAGGATTGACTCCATCATAAAAACAAAGCCCGGAAAAGTTTTTATTATGATTGGAATAAATGATCTTGGAGCAGATGTGGAAGAAGAGGAAATCATGAATAATTACTATAGTATCGTAGATTCCTTATTAGAAGTCCCAGATATCAGAATTTATGTGGAATCTGTTCTGCCTGTCAATGAAAATTCAGGTATCTCAAAGGAAAATATTATCGAGCTCAATGGATACATAGAAAAGATGTGCAGTGAAAAGGGGATAGAGTATATAGATTTATATAGTATTTTTTCGGATCACAGCGGTTGGTTGGCGGATCAATACAGTATGGATGGTGTACATATCAATGCGAAAGGTTATGAATGCTGGAAAAATCAGATCAGAAAGTATATATATTAAATTTAATGAAAATCGGAGATGCATATGAAGAAAATACTTTTGATAATTCCCGCTTATAACGAAGCAGGAAATATTGAAAAAGTGATATCAGGATTAAAAGGAGAGTATGACTATATTATTGCAAATGATGGTTCCATAGACGATACGGTAAAAATCTGCAGAGAAAGGAACTATAATATACTCGATATTCCGATCAATTTAGGCCTGGCGGGAGCCTTTCAGACTGCATTGCAATATGCGTATGAAAAGGGCTACGACTATGCAATTCAGTTTGATGGAGACGGGCAGCATCGTTCGGAATACATAAACGGTATGATGAAATTTGCAGAAGAAGAGAAATATAATATTGTGATAGGATCCAGATTTATAGCAGAAAAGAAACCGTTAAATCCGCGTATGATAGGGAGCAGGCTTATCAGCGCACTTATAAAAATAGTGACAGGGGTCAAAATTCAGGATTCGACATCGGGAATGCGGCTGTTTGACCGTTCGGTTATGAAGCGCATGGCTTATGAAGCGAATATGGCGCCGGAACCGGATACAATAGCATATTTAATAAAGTGTGGCGCAAAAGTCGGAGAGTACCCGGTTGAGATGGGGGGGCGGGAATTTGGTGAAAGTTATCTGAATTTTGCTAATTCAATAAAATATATGTGGAGGATCTGTTTCTCCATATTGTTGCTGCATGCCGTCAGAGAAAGGAAAGAACTTTAATGTCTGTTGAACTTTGCGCTTTATTGATAATCGGTTCGGTTCTGTTTGGAATATATGTCCTGAGAAAAATCCGTTATTCAAAATTTAAAATAGATGATTCTATTTTCTGGATCTGCTTTTCCTTTATATTGATTTTAATCAGTATTTTTCCGGGAGTTTTAACTGTTGGAGCAAAAAAACTGGGGGTGATCTCGCCAGTAAATTTTGTATTTTTAATTGTGATTTTTTTATTGCTTTTAAAAATTTTTCTTTTATCCAGAAAAGTATCGGAATTGGAAGATAAATTAAAGCGTCTGGTACAGAAAATAGCTAAAGAAAATGTGATGGAAGAAGATAAAAGCTGAAAAAGTGCTTTCTATTTTAAAATGGAGTGTCTGTGAGATCAGACGGATGGGAGTGACATGAAAATTCTGTTTTTAAATCTACCCTATAAATTTCAACTGAGCAGGGCAAGCCGCTGGCCGGAAAAGACAAAGAGCGGAACTTTATATTATCCGTACTGGCTCTGCTATGCTGCCGGAGTTTGTAAAGAAAAAGGGTATGAGGTTGAGTTGATAGACTGTATTACCAGAAAGATGTCAGTTCAGGATGTTATCCGCGAGGTAATCAGAATACGTCCGGACTATATTATGGGAGAACTGACAACATCGTCTGTATATTATGATTATAAAGTGCTGGAGGCAATAAAGAAAAAGTATCCTTCGGGAAAAATTATAATCGGCGGTACGCATGCGACTGCTCTTTCGGAGCAGGTATTAAGAGAGTGCAAAGCGATAGATATTGTTGTCAGACAGGAGTACGATTTTACGCTTCCGGAAATTATGGGGGTGGTCGGAGACTTACAGGAAGTAAAAGGTATTACATGGAGAAGCGGAAAAGATATTGTTTATAATCCAGACAGACAGTGGACGCAGGATTTGGATTCGCTGCCGTTTGTTTCCAGAATATATCAGGAATTCCTGGATGTAAACGATTATTTTTATGCCTTTGCGAGAAAACCCATGATCCAGATTTTCAGCGCCAGGGGCTGCCCGTTCCATTGCAATTTCTGCTCCTATCCGGAAACGATGAGCGGGAGAAATTTACGGAGACGGAGCGTCAAAAATTTTGTGGACGAGATAGAATATATCTGTAAGAAGATGCCGGAAATACAGGAGATTTTTATAGAGGATGACACTTTTACAGCTGATCGGAAACGGGTGGTGGAGATCTGTGATGAGATAATAAAAAGAGGCCTTCGTCCTGTCTGGTCGTGCAATACAAGGGCGGATCTGCCCTATGAAGTGATGAAGCGGATGAAAGAGGCGGGATGTCGGCTTCTGGTGGTAGGTTATGAGTCCGGCAGCCAGAAGGTGCTCGATGAGACGAGGAAAGGGATAAAACTTGAACAATCGCTGGAGTTTGCCAGAAATACAAAAAAATTGAAACTCAAAGTGTTCGGATGCTTTATGATCGGCCTGAAGGGGGATAACCTGGAGACGATTGAAGAGACCTTCCGTTTTGCAAAAAAAGTATATCCCGATATGGTGTTTTTCCAACAGGCAGTTCCGTTTCCGGGGACTGCCTTTTATCAATGGGTGAAAGAAAAGGGATATCTGAAGACCGAAGATTTTTCAAAATGGCTGAATAAAGACGGTTATCTGGATTGTCTGGTAAATTATCCATATGCGGATGCGAAGGAGATAGAAAAACTTCGGGACAGGCTTATGTCGCGCTATTATTTTTCCTTTACCTATATTGTAAAGACTTTTTTATGCAATTTAAGCTGGCAGGAGTTAAAACGCGTGACAAAAGCCGGGTTTACGTATATCGGGTTTCGAGCCAAAAAATTATTTCAGTAAGGGGATAACAGTGGAAGACAGGGACATCAATGTCAGTATTATTATTCCGGTATACAACGGAGCCAGGTATTTGGAGAACTGTTTGAAATCAGTGATGAGACAGACGTTAAAGGAGATGGAGGTTATATGCGTTGATGACGGTTCTACGGACGATTCGGCAGTGATCCTGGATCGATATGAAAGACAGTATCCGGAAAAACTGACTGTATTTCATACAGAAAATCAGGGAGTGTGGAAAGCCAGAGAACTGGCACTTGAAAAAGCGCAGGGAATATATGTTGGTTTTGTCGATTGCGATGATCAGATTGAGGATGACATGTATGAGAAAATGTTTACTATTGCAGCTGCAAACCGGGCGGAAATGGCTGTCACTGCTTATCAGAGAATAGTTGAAACTGGCGGAAAACAAAAAATATTGGTTGAAATGAATACATGGGGAAAGGGATTGTGGGAAGTTGGAAATGAGTTTTATCGTTTTCCTTTTTTGAACACGGCACTTTGGAACAAGATTATTTTGAGAGATATTGCTCTGAAACACATAAAATTTGAGAGACCGCCAAGGGTTGCGGAAGATGCGCTGTTTCTTTTGAGCATTTATCCGTATGTTCATTGTATTACATTTCTGCCGGAACCGGGGTATTGGTATTATGTGCGCGGCGGCACGGCAATGTCCTGTGTAACAATTGATGAAACGGATAATATACTGAAGAGCTTTGGAGCGACAAAGAAGTATGTATATGAGATCACGGATGATAAGAGATGGAACAGTGTTATGGAAATAGCGGCATATATTCATCTGGGAGTTTCGTTATTACTGCGCTGTCGGCCGGAAGAGAGCAGGCAATATATAAAGAAGGTGAAGGTTTTTTTGAAAAGGGAATTTCCCGGGCGGAACAGTTATATGTGTTGTCTGAGAGATAAGGAATTCAGGAAAGTGAGACTTGTTCGGCTTATGTACGGTACAGGGGTGATTTATCTGATTCCCTATCTGAAAAAATATGTGATAAGGATCATTAAATGGTAGAGAAAGATAACTGTAATTTAAGAGGGAAGACAGCAGCATTCTTAAGGTATATAATAGCGGCACTTTTGTTCAGTATAGTATTTGAAGCGTTATCCTTATTTTTTACCGATAATCAAATGTACGGACCGGACGGTTCCGTTGTGGCAATGCGTATAGTAAACTGGTTCCGAATGGCAGTCTGGTTTGGTCTCTCTTTACTTATTTTGTTTTGTCGGAAAAATATATGGAATTTTTTTATTGGTAGTTCTAAGTATGTGAGTAAAAAAGATATCTGCGATATGGTGTTTCTGGAGGCCGGTATACTGTTTGGCGGATTTGTGATATTGAAACTGATCGGAACAATGATTTTGAGATATCATCTTATACTCCTGGTCTGTTTCGGACTGTTTATTATTGTAGAATACTATTATTTTCGTGGAAAAATACAAAACGCAGAGACCATGTTTCTTTTGACTGCGATGCTTGTCTCGGTATGTTATATTTTTACGGCTCCGGTCTTTGTTATGGGTGGAGACCAGGGAATACACTTCAGACGTACAGTAGAGTTAGCTCAAAGTTATCAGGAAGCGGAGTTTGAGAGTGAACAGGAATCCTATAATGAGGAAGGCACAAATGTGCTGATTGAGAAAATGGATCATGCGATCATAGAGGCAGATAAAGATCCGATTTATTCCTATACAGAATCTAAACCCTTAAAACTTTCTTCTCTGCGCTATATTGCATATATTCCGCCGGCTGCGGCACTTGCTGTCGCAGATGCGATCAATATGCCTCCGGCTGCAGCATATTTCGCAGGCCAGCTGTGCAATGCATTTGTTTATATTTTTTTGATTTATCAGGGGGCACGCAAATTAAAAGCCGGTAAACTGACGTTGATTATGTTTGCTTCGCTGCCCAGAATGCTGTTTCTGGCGACCAGATATTCTTATACGCCATGGGTGGTTGCCTGGATGACGTTTGCGGGCGCCTGTATTATCGGTGAAACGCAGAGACCGGATAAAATGGTGGGATGGAAGGATATGCTGGTGATTGCAGGATCCTTTTTAGCCGGAATGCTGGTTAAAGCACCATATTTTTTGATGATACCGATTGCACTTTTAATTACCGGGCAGAAATTTAAGAACTTAAATTTATACAGAAAATATATGGTGCTAATGGGTGGTACGATGCTGGTACTGCTTATGACACTGATTATTCCGATCTTTGTAAATGAAAGGGGATTTGATATCTACAGTGATGTTCGGGGGGGTACGAATGTCAATGCATTTGGGCAGATGAAGTTTATTGTTATGCATCCGGTTAAGTATGCAGGGATTTTGCTGCGTAACATATACAGGCTGTTTTCATTTTCGGCTTTTGTGGTTGGAAAAGATGGCTTTACAGGTATAAGAGCGGGAATGCCTGGCGTGCTGCCAACAATCGTTTTGCTGCTGTTTGTATGGGTTATCATTACAGATAAAAAAGTAAATTCAGAGTCAGGGCTGAGGGGAAAAGAACGTGTTTTGGTATTTGGATTGACCTTTGTAAATATTTGCTGGATCTGTACAGTCATGTATATGAATTACAGCGAGGTTGGAGCCGCCGTTATTAGCGGGTGTAATCCAATGTATCTGATGGCATTTATGTTTCCGTTTTTTTATTATTGCAGAAGCAGACATGTGCAGAGTAATTTTAACTGGCGAATGTATAATACGGTTATATATGGAATGTTCATGATCATTATGTTTGCAAATATATATGTGAGAATAATAAATATGTATGTATAAATCAGAAGAACCCTGCTGCCTGTGTTGGGAACATTGACAGAAGGAATAAAAAAAGAATGTTAGGGATAAAGGAGATCAATTGTGAAAAAGAGGTTTTATAATATCAATAATTTAATGACATTTTCCGTTGTCGGCCCCGGGAAAAAAGTAGACTATGTGCACAGGCAGTATTCCTATTTTCAGTGTAAGAAGCCGGTGGATAATGTAGATATAGAAGTCAGGGTAGGCCGCTTTGATGAGAATAAAATTATGGGGAACGAATATGAAGTGGTCAATAGGAAATACAGGGTGCGCGGGGATACCATTTTTGCGGAAGATTCATATAAAGCGGCAAAATGGAAATTTTTGATAGCAGGTCTTCAAAAAAGGAAAACACAGATATTTTTTGACGGGAACTACTGGGGCTATTATATTCTCTATAAATTTTTTATTGAACCGGTCATACGGTTAAAACTGAACGACAGAGGTTATTTTATGATCCATTCATCATCAGTGTTTGTAGATGGAAAAGCATTTGTATTTCCTGCATCGCCCAGTGTCGGAAAGACATCAACCATGTTGAACTGGCTGCATTCTGGGATGGGGTTTATAGCGGACGAATATACAATCATAAAAGATGGACAGGTGTTTTCCTATCCGACGCCGTTACGTTTGCATGATTATAATCTGAAGGCAAATCCTTATATCTGCGAAGATATGTTAGCGATAGACAAACTGCAGATCAGCATCCGAACATGGATTTTCAGGTTGTCTTTCGGGTATGCCGATGTCACGCATGAAGTAGATATATGGAATGTGATCCGGGGCGTAAAAATACAAGATAAAGCGCCGCTTGGACAGATGGTTATTTTTACAAAGTATTCCGGAGAAAAAGTGCATGTGAAAAAAGTTTCAAAAAAGAAATTCATTGAGAAACTTCTGATAATCGACCGATTTGAGACGACAAGATTTAATGAATACCTTGATGCCTATTATTATGTGAATGATGTTCCGAAGGAAGAACGCTTCTGGGACAGAATGGAATCAAATCTGCTGTCGATGTTTTCCGGATCAGAGTATCAGGAGATAAATATTCCGGCTCATTACACGGAGGAAACTTTTAAGGATATCAACGAAGTTCTCGGGTATAAAACGTCTGGTGTGCGGGGGGGGTATAGCGTGTAGATGTGATCGCCGGTATATTGTCCGGTTTGGTGTTTATGATGACCGGAACGGGGTGGCGGCGTGAGCCGCAGGATGCTGGTCATAGGATGCTATGGCTGTGGCAACCGTGGTGACGATGCGATCCTGCAGGGAATATGCAGCCTTTTTTCTGAGTGGCAGATTACAGCGTTTAACGGAGCGCTTGAGGATGTATCAGAATATCTGCCGGTCAGGACTGTTTCCTGCAGAATGAACGAGGGTATCTCGTTTTCTGTAATGTGCAGTTTAATACGACAGTTTTTTCCATTGGTTCGTGAAGTATATCGAACGGACATAGTGGTGTATGGCGGTGGAAGTTTGATCCATGATCTTACGCCGTATAATCTGTTATTTCAGTTTTTCTGGGCATGGCTGGCCAGGATCTTCAAAAAGAGAGTGTACTTTTTTTCTATTGGAGTTGGACCGATAAGGACAAAAATCGGGAAAAGACTTTGCAGATATAATCTTTCTAAATCGGACGGGGTGTTTGTCCGCGACAGAAGAGGTCTTGAAATCTGCAGAGAAGCAGGAGTCAGGAAAGTAAAAATGACGGCAGATGCAGCTTTTGTGATCTATAGACAAAGCGGCTGCAGGACGGATGTACTAAGGGATATGAATGTGGGGAACGGCGAGTATATCTGTGTGACGGCATGCCAGTGGTTTCACTCCGAAAATTTCTGGGAAAGGGATCAGATGGATTTTTCGGGAGAAAAAGAGAATCTGGCGCAATGCATCATGAAGATATATAACGAATTTCATAAGCCGCTTCTTTTTGTTCCGACGGAGGCTAAGGATATCACTCTGGGAAGGCAGTTAAAAGAAAGAATGCCGGAAGTTGATTTCAGATTATGCCCCGACAGCTGGAATGCAGATCGTATGGCGGCGATCATAGAAAACAGCTATCTGCTGATTGGGATGAGGATGCATTCGATTATTATGGCGGCAAGACAGGGGGTTCCATTTGTGGCAATTGTTTATGATGAAAAGGTACACCAGCTATTGAAGATGCTGCATATGGAACAATATGAAATTGATTTGGCTTTGGTGAGGCCGGAAAAGTTATTGCATCTGGTGAAAAATATTCAGGCAGAATACTTGGTTATACAGGAGAAGCTGATGACAGAAGCCGAAACATTTATGCGCCAGGTGGAGGAATCAGCTATGTCTGTCGAAAGAGAAATAGCAGAGGATATTAAATGAAACTGAGAAAAAGGATGACAGATACATTCTGGAACAGTTTGGGGAGCGGCATTTTTGCGGCTGTCAGCTTTCTGCTTCTCATAGGTGTGACAAGAGGATATGGCGTGGAAAAAGCCGGAAGTTTTGGCGTGGCCATTGCAACGGCACAACTGATGTATCGCATTGGGATATTTGCCATGCGCCAGTACCAGATCACGGATCTGAATCATGAATTTCCATTCTCTGCCTATTTTTCAGCTAAAGTTGCCAGCAGCCTGATTTCGCTGGTGGTGTTTAGCTTTTATGTAATAATTGACGAGGCGGCAAAAGAAGAATTCTGGCAGTTTTTCTGGATTTTTGCATTTTATCAACTACTTTCTATAGATGATTTATATCAAAATCGACTTTTCCAGGAAAACAGACTGGATAAAGCGGGGATAAGTAAATGTCTTGTGATAGGAGGATATTTATGTTCGTTTTTTATTCTGTCAATTTGCAGGATGGAACTGAACACCATTCTCGCAGTGGCATTTTTTGTGAGCTTTGTTATCAGTGTTATGAATTGTCCGCATGATTTGTGGCGTGAGATGGTTTTTGTGAGAGATAATTCTGTATTTCGGGCTATGGAAATGGCTTTTCCGGCATTTATCTCAAATTTTTTATTTGCCTTTATAAACAGTCTCCCTAAATATACGGTATATTACTTTTGCAGCCGTGAGGAATCCGGATATACTAATAATATTTTCATGTTGTTAAACGTAGTTGAGCTGGTTGGGAATTTTATTTATTATCCGTTTATTCCCGATATCACAGGGAATATGGCTAAGGATCCGGGAAAAGTACGTAAACTTATCTTAAGAATTTCTGCCGCTATTATTTCAGTTGGCTGTGTTATGGCAGTTTTCATGTATAGCAGTGGAATTATGGTATTTGATTTTATTTACCATAAAGACTTTACGGGATATATATTTGAAATCATATATACGGTAAGTATCTGTGGAGTGCTTGTGGCCCTTACGGCATTGTTTTACTGGATACCTGTTATTCTGCGGGAACAGAAACGGCTGATCCGGATATTTGGAGCGGGCACTATTGCGGCATTGGCAGGATGTGTGTGCGGATCTTTGAAATATGGTATTCGGGGTGCGATAGCAGGGCATTCTTTAGCGGTTGGTATAATGGTGGTTTTATTACTGAGGTTTTTTCATGTGTGGTGGAGCGGAAATGCCGGAAACGAAACCGCATAGTTATGAGGTACGAAATATATGATTTTAAGAGGAATTGTCTGTATTATTTTTCTATACTTTTTGTTTTATATGACAGGGTTTCTTTTTTCGCAGATTACACGGCAGAAACCACAGGAAGGCAAAATAGTATATGGAAGTGTGCTGACAATAGCTGCATTTGAAATCATCTGTTTTCCGTTTCTGATTGTAAAAAATTATTTTAATATTCTATACTATATTTTCCTGGTCATATTCGTTATCACAGTCGGCATGGCAATATACCTGTTTATCAGAAAAAAGGGACTGAGAAATATTTTTGGGATTAATTTCAGAGGATTAAGCGGCGGTGCTTTCTCTCTGCTGTTTTTTCTGACTTTGATTTTACAGATATTTGTAGTTTGTTATATGCACTTTGACTGCTATGATGATGGTTATTATATTGCAATATCCAATATGGCATTGGAACAGAATATAGTGGAACTGAATGATAAGGTTGTGTATGCTGGTAACTATATGCTGGAAAGCTTTAATTCGAGACCCGGGATCAACAGCTGGGAATTGTTGATTGCTTTTTTCGCAAAATTGTTCAGAGTGCACCCGGCAGTTCTGTCACATACTTTTTTGCCGGTTCTGCTGTTACCCTTGTACTATATGGCGGCGGATCAGGTGATGAGAAAAATAACCTATACTGTCAGAGACAGATTTTTGTGTTTGTTTCTCTACTCTTTGCTTGTTATGTTTTATGGAACAGGTTATTTAGTACCTTCTTATGCGGTGGTTGGGACATGGGGAGGGAAAGCATTACTGTTTCATTTGATCCTCCCCCTGCTTCTCTCGGAATGTATCGATATTGTTGAAGAAAAGCAGACATTTGCCACGTGGATTAAGATCGGGGTTATAGCTGTTGCCGGAGTCGGAGCCACGGCGACAGGTATCTACACAGTATTGATTTATCTGTTTACAATAGCTGTGCCGTATATCCTGTTTTTAGGTTATAAGCGTAGGTTGAATACAATAATTTTTTTGCTGAAAAGTGCGATATGTTCGTTATGGATATTCATTTTGATAGGAATTTATGCAGTGGAAGAAATGATCCGCTCCGGGAGAAATGAGACAATAGCGGGACAGGGATTCAATATCGAAAGCATTTACACAAAAGCATTTGTTCAGGAAAGGATATACACGGTGCTATTTATAACAGCACTGGTTCTTATTATTTTTCTGGAAAAATCAGTGAGAAAGAAACTCCTTTTTATCGGTCAGACTGCTGTACTTTTCCTGCTGGTGTTAAATCCGTTGACTGCCGAATTTATTGCGAAATATATTACCGGAATTTCGGTATATTGGAGAATGTTTCTTTTGTTGCCGGTATCTTATTTGATTCCGTTAGGTGGGAAATATGCTATGGGTTTTATCGCTTCCGGAAAAAGACGGGTAAGCGACAGAATTATTGGAGGCGCAGGCGTCATTTTGGCAGCATGGCTTGCACTGTCCGGACAGGGAATGTTTTCGGTTTTTTTGCCACATCAGAATATATATATGATACCAGACGAAATACTGCATGTATGTGAAAGCTTTGATTTTTCATCGAAGGAGATGATCACGGTTCTGGCGGGGGAACCGATGAACAGGTTTTTCCGTCAGTATTCTTCATACTTTGATGTGATCATAGGAAGAAGCAGTGAGGTCAGCAGGTGTAAAAAAGAAGAAGAATATAAGATGGTATGCCATGATATCTATGAAGAGGGAAAGATAGATGAGATTACAAATGAATATTTGAAAGAACTGGAGGTTGAGTATATAGTTTCCGGGAAACCACTTGTGAATACAGAATGGGTACTGTGTAAAAAAAGTGGAAATTACTTTATTTATGAGGCGAAAGGACACAAAAAGCATTATATTATCGGATAGTTCCGTTTTAACTGTTAAATAGCACTGAGAATCTATAAGGAGAAAATAAGCATATGCAATTCAGAGATTTACAAAAGCAATATCAAGTATTAAAATCAGACATTGATCAGGCAATCAGTCAGGTGCTGACTGACGGCAATTTTATCTCCGGTACCCAGGTGGCAGAACTGGAAGAAAAACTGGCCACCTGCGTCGGCACAAAACACTGTGTTACCTGTGGCAACGGCACCGATGCTCTGACGCTTGCCTTGATGGTCTGGGGTATCGGCGCGGGAGATGCCGTATTCGTACCGGATTTTACGTTTTTTGCATCGGGAGAAACACCGGCTTATGCAGGGGCGACTCCTGTATTTGTGGATGTGGAAGAGGACACTTTTAATATCTCCCCGGCTTCTTTGGAGGAGGCTATTTTAGAAATAAAAAGAGAAGGTAAATTAACGCCCCGTGTAATCGTAGCAGTAGATCTTTTCGGACAGCCAGCGGATTATCCGCGGATCCGTCAGATTGCGGACAGGTATGGCCTTTTGATCCTGGAGGACGGCGCACAGGGATTCGGCGGGCGGATCGGGCAGCAGAGAGCCTGCAGTTTTGGAGATATTTCAACCACTTCCTTTTTCCCTGCGAAACCGCTTGGATGCTATGGGGATGGTGGCGCGGTATTTACCGATAATGATGAGTGGGCGCTGTTACTTCGTTCTTACCGCATCCATGGAAAGGGGACGGATAAATATGATAACGTCAGGATCGGTATGAATTCCAGACTGGATACTCTGCAGGCAGCAATTTTGCAGGTAAAGCTCAGGGCTTTTGAAAAGTATGAACTGACGGAAGTAAACCAAACGGCCGAACGCTATACGAAATTGCTGGGAGATATAGTAAAAACACCCAAAGTCAGGAAGGAATTTTATTCCAGCTGGGCACAGTATTCCATTCTGTTAAAGGATGAGGCGCAGCGGGATGGGCTGCAGGCATATCTGAAAGAAAAGAAAATTCCGACAATGGTATATTATCCGAAGCCGATGAGCAGACAGGGGGCGTTTCGTGGAATGGATTGTGTAAAGACAGATCTGTCTGTGACAGCAGATCTGTGCAGAAGGGTATTGGCACTGCCGATGCATCCGTATTTGACAAAAGAAGAACAGGATGTGGTGATCGAGGAGATAAAAGGATACCTGAAGTTTTAGATTGACATTTTCCTGCATTTCCTGTTAGAATTATAAAACATATTCAGAAGCCGGAAAGAAAAGAGCAGGAACATGGAAAATGATATTGTCAGAAAAAAACTGATTTTCAAAGGAAAAGTACAATTTGTGGGATTTCGTTTCCAGGCGAAATATCTTGCAGATACGTTGGGGCTTACCGGGTATGTGGAGAATCTGGATAATGGAGATGTACTGATGGAGGTGCAGGGCAGGGAGCAGACGATCGACGATCTGATTGTCTGCCTGCATCAGAGAAAACCGATTCGTATAGATTCCATAGAGCAGGAGTATCTGTCCCTCCGGGAGAGGGAAAAGGAATTTCGATATATGTGGTGAATTTATGGACGGCAGCAGTTTAAGTATTTTTACTGCTGCCGTTTTGTTTTCAGAAGAAAGACAGGTTTTTTACGCTCTGAAATAGAAGCTGCAAAAAGAAAAAAGTGTTGACAGGAAAAAGAAAGTTGTATAGAATAAAAAGCAGAATAAAGAAAGAAGAATAAAGAAAAAAGAAGATTTGTAAGACAGAAACATTATTATATTTGGGTCAGGAGGTATGAGGATGGATACGGTCAGCAGGCGGTTAAAAGATGTGGTGCGCAGTGAGATGCAGGAAGATAAAATATACAATAACGAGGAAATTCGCCAGCTTATATATGAAAAGACCGGAATGAGATATAAAGAAGAATATAGAGAGACGCATTTTGCGGGCTGCCTTAGTGCTTTAAAGAAAAGCGGCGGGATCATACAGGTGGAAAGAGGAAAATACAGAAAGGGGAATGTCAGAACAGGGTTATTGAATAGCAATATGTCGGATCAGGAATCAAAGAATTTCCCCGAAATAATGCCGGAAAATGAAACATTCATATTACAGGTAAAGAAAGAGATCTCGCAGTCGGTTAAACGGGAACTTTCCTGCCTGAAAGCTGTGACAAAGAAGATCGTTCTGCCTTTTGACACTTCAGAAGAAGATCTGCAGTATATGTTAAAAGTAAAAGAATTGATTAGGAATTTAGAAGAATTTGAACGGTAGATAAATAAAAAGAAAGGAGGAAAGACAGGATATGCAACCTTATTACTATTTCCTGAACAGAAATAAAAACGGTGATGGTTTTCAGGAACTGCGAAATGGTGAGATTTTTATAGATAAGACGGGACTGATAGAAGAAATCAACAGCAGGATCGCAACAAAGGAGAAATGGATCTGTGTGAGTAAACCCAGGCGTTTTGGCAAGACAATGGCCCTGGAGATGCTTGCGGCATATTATACCAAAGGTATCCACACAGAAAGACTGTTCCAGGGGTTGCAAGCGATGGAAGGAAAAACCTTTTACAAACATTTGAATGCGCATAACGTGATTTATGTGAATTTTAATGATTACTTTGGGAAAAACCAATCTGCCCGAGAGGGGATATCAGCCGTTTCTTCTTATTTGATCAAAGATCTGAACTATGCCTTTCCAGGTATTCTGGAGAATACGGAAAATCTTGCGCTGTGCCTTGATATGATCTGCCAGGTAACAGGAGAAAAATTTATTTTTCTGGCGGATGAATGGGATTGTATTTTCAGAATAAGAAAAGAAAAAAAGGAAGAACAGGAAGAATTTCTTGAATTCCTGCGAACTTTGTTTAAGGATAAACCATATTTTGAACTGGTGTATATGACAGGTATACTGCCGATTAAAAAATATAATACAGGTTCCTCGCTGAATATGTTCCGGGAGTTTACAATGCTGGAGCCAAAAAGTCTTTCTCCATATTTTGGATTTACCGAAAAAGAAGTAGAAGAATTGTGTAGAAGACAGAACAAATTATCAATGGAAGAATTGAAAGAATGGTATGATGGTTACAGCATGGGCGAGTGGGGAAATATATATAACCCCAGATCTGTGGCAGAGGCTTTAATGGAAGGGAAATGTTGCGACTATTGGAATAAAACAGGCGGTTATTCCGAACTGGAGGAATATATTACCATGAATTTTGATGGGCTGGGAGAAGCGGTTACAAGGATGCTGGCCGGTGAAAAGGCAAAAGTGGATGTTCTGGGATTTTCTAATGATCTGGACAGTTTTCAGGACAAGGATGAGGTGATAACGGCATTGATCCATCTGGGATATCTGACATATTCGGAAGGAGAAGTGAGTATTCCAAACAGAGAAATTGGCGAGGAGTTTGCAAATTCAGTAAAAAAATTGTCATGGGGTACTGTGACAAAATTATTGAAGCAGTCAAAGGAACTGCTTGCGGCTACCTGCAGTAAAGATGCGGATAAAGTTGCGGCCATGCTTGAGTCTGTACATGACGACATGCATGAGTTGAAAGAATATAATAATGAACATACACTGAAATGCGTAATACATCTGGCTTATTATGCCGCACAGGATGATTACTATCTGTGCTTTGAGGAAAATGCAGGCAAAGGGATTGCTGACTGCATCATGCAGCCAAAAAGGGCGGGGGTGCCGGGAATTGTGCTGGAACTTAAATATAATCGATCTGCCGGGGAAGCAGTAGTGCAGATAAAGGAGAGAAATTATGCCGGAAGGGTGCTGCAGATAACGGACCGGGTACTGTTGGTTGGAATCAATTATGATAAGAAATCAAAAAAGCACCAGTGCATCATTGAGGAAATTTATACGCAATGATATCGCCGGAAAAATCTTCTATTCGATTCAGGACTGCCGCTTTGCGCCTATGGACCTGACTGCTGTAAAAAGCAGATAAAGCAGTATGGTGATAATGATCATCAGTGTAAATAGCGCATAGACTTCCGTGGAGATCTTCCCTCTTGCCATACCGTAGACTTTGATGGGCAGCGTGGTATCGCCGGCACCGGTCACAAAATAGCTGATGATCACATCGTCCAGAGAAAGGGTGATGGATAACAGGGCGCCAGAAATAATGCCGGGCATCAGCATGGGGATCGTCACCCGCTTTAAGGTGCGGAACTGGTTTGCACCGAGATCCATGGCGGCTTCCTCAATGGATTTGTCAAAGCCGGCGATCCTTGCCCGCAGTGTGATGATCACGAAAGGAACGCAGAAGGTAACATGAGCGATGACCAGTGTCCAGAAACTGAGGGTAATGTTCAGTGTGGTGAAAGTGGCCAGGGATGCAATACCAATGACTAACTCCGGAATGACGATGGGCACATAGAGCATATTGTCCAGGGTTTTTTTGAGTTTAAAGTCATAGCGGTGCATACCGATGGCGGCCAGAGTGCCTAATACAACGGAGATCAGTGTGCTGACAAGAGCCAGCTCCAGTGTCAGCATAAGAGAACTCATGAGTGATCTGTTCTGGAACATGGCGCCATACCAGTGCAGTGTGAAGCCTTTGAACACAAGGTTGTTATCATTTGTGTTAAAAGAGTAGCCGACCACCATAAAGATCGGCAGATATAAAAACAGGTAGATCAATCCGGCATAGAGATAGGAAAATGCGCCGAGCTGTCTTTTTTCTTTTCTTTTCATCCTGGTTTCCATACCCTTTCCACAGTATTTGGACTGTCATACATGTTACCCATGCAGTGTGTATGCTCAGAGTTTACAGGTTCTCCTGCATATTTTCCGTATGCCATGTGCACCCATAATACTCATATCTTCAAGTGTGTTTTCCGCGTGTCCGTATCTGTCACGCCAGATCCTCCAGATTTCCGACTTTTGTGTACAGTTTTAATACGATTAAAGTAAAGATAATCAGAATTACGGAGAAAGCGGCGCCGGAGGGCCAGTTTCTGGCGGCCATGAACTGATCTTTGATCAGGTTGCCGAGCAGCGTGGAATTACCGCCGCCCATGACATCAGCAATATAGAAAGCATCCAGACTGGGGATAAATACCTGTATCGTGCCTGCAAAAATGCCGGGCAGTGTGAGCGGCAGAATGACGCGGAAGAATGTATTTATCCGGGAAGCCCCCAGGTCATGGGCAGCCTCGATCAGAGAATAGTCCAGTTTGGAGATGGAATTATTCAAAGGCAGCACCATAAAGGGGAAGAGGGCATATACCATACCAAATAAGGTGGCGCCGTCCGTGTACATCATTGTGATCGGCTCGGATATTACGCCGAGTTTTAATAAAATGGTGTTGATAACACCGGAATCCCGCAAAATATTGCTCCAGCCGTTCAGACGGATCAACTGGTTGATCCAGAAAGGCAGCATGATAAGCAACACGCAAAAGCCCTGGTATTTTTTGCTGAATCTGGATAAAATAAAGGAAAACGGGTAGGAGATGAGCAGGCAGATCAGACTGGTCCAGAAGGCCAGCACAATGGAACGCCAGATCACTCTGCCGTAGGTGGGATTCCAGAGAGCGGTATAATTTTCCAGGGTAAAGATCATCTGAACACCGCCGTAAACTCCTTTTTCGAGAAAGCTGATAACGACTACATAGATGAGCGGCAGAGCCAGAAAAAGTATCATCCATAAAAAGAGAGGTCCTACAAGAGAGAGGATCTCACTTCTGTGTCGGTTGCCGTCTGCAGTTTTTTTGGTTTGTTTTCTGATTATCATATCTGTTTTGTGTGTGCTGCTGGTAGTGAGCTGCTTGTGTGTCTGGTTACTTCTGAAGCTGTCTTCCGTGATCAGGCAAAAGATATCGGAATGTTCCTGGTGTCAAACCCGGCAGGATCAATCTGAGGTACGCTTTCCCTGCTGTACTGCCAGATCAGGACGGCCGAGCAGGGCATCTTCAATGAGATCATACAGAGTATCTTCCGCAGTGTGCATGATCACGGCCTTATCCATATCCCAGTATATAGTTACGGCAGCTCCCACATCCGGAAGATCGCTGTGGGGATGCTTATTCAGCTTAAGCCTCTGGCCGTTGGGCAGCGCCACCACGGTTTTTACGATGGATCCAACATAAATATGTTCTTTTACAATACCGCGGAGCCTGAAATTTTCCACCGGTTCAAAGGAGTACATGGTATTTTCAGGACGGATGGAAATGTAGATCATTTCATCCTGTACGAATCCGGTGCCTCTTGCATGGACAACACCGTTCTCCGCTGTCAGTTCGATAAGATCCCCGTTGATGCCGGTGACGGAAGCTTCTATTATATTGGACTCCCCGATAAATCCTGCCACAAATTTGGTTTTCGGGTGCTCATAGATCTCCTGAGCGGTGCCGATCTGCTCGATGACGCCGCCATTCATCACGGCGATCCGGTCGCTCATGGTCAGAGCTTCCTCCTGATCGTGAGTGACATAGATAAATGTGATGCCAAGCTGTCTTTGCAGATGCTTCAATTCCATCTGCATCTGTTTACGCAGTTTCAGATCCAACGCTCCCAGAGGTTCATCTAACAGAAGAACTTTGGGGTTGTTCACAAGAGCCCTGGCAATGGCCACTCTCTGGCGCTGCCCGCCGGACATCTGATGGGGCTTTCTTCTGCCGAAATTTTTAAGCTGTACCAGTTCCAGCATTTTTTCCACCCGTTCTTTGATTTCTGGCTTCGGGGTTTTCTTTTCCACCAGTCCGAAAGCCACGTTGTCAAAAACGTTCATATGGGGAAAGAGCGCATAACTCTGAAAAACTGTGTTCACATTTCTTTTATATGGAGGAAGCGCGGTAACATCGCTGTGCTCTAAATAGACACAGCCCTGGGACGGCGCCTCAAAACCGGCAATGATGCGCAACGTAGTCGTCTTGCCGCAGCCGGAAGGACCAAGCAAAGTCAGAAACTCCCCTTCGTATACATCCAGATCAATATTTTTCAGCACTTCACTTTTCCCAAAGTCCTTGGTCACACCGGATAGTCTTACGATGGGTTCTTTGTCAGTTCTTACCATTCCTTTTGTGAATACCTCCTGAAACAATCGGGCGGCGGCCCGGCGTGCTGCTGTTTCGCATGCCATCTGTACCGCTCTTCATATCTGTTCTACAGTACCTGTTTACCGCGCTCGCCGGTGCGGATGCGCATCACATCATCGATATCGGAGATAAATACTTTGCCGTCGCCGACGTTGCCGGTGGACAGTGTATCTACGATCTCAGAGAGAATATCTTCCAGATCCTCATCCCAGACTACGGTCATGACGTAAAGTTTTGGCAGAAGATTAACTTCCAGTCCAAGCTTTTCAAATTCCGGATTGTCGAATCCTTCCTGGTGTCCACATCCCATGGCGGAGAGTACGGTCATACCACTGTATTCATTTTTTGTCAGTATTTTTTTTAAAGCTTCCAGCTTTTCAGGACGAATGATCACTTCTATTTTTTTCATAGATTCCTCCAGATAATGATTTTTGCCACAGTAATTTTCATAGTAATAGAAAATGGCGGAAATTGCAATAGATTGTCGGCAAATTTCCGCAGAAAAAGTAACAGCTTTGCCGCTGCCTGGCGGATTGCTGCATTCATATTTATTGTATCGAACAGAATGGAAGTTAAAGAACGGCTGAAACAGGAAAGAGCCTGCTCTTTATTGAAAGAACAGGCTCTCTGCATTTTTCAAATACTTTCATTAAAAAGTGTGGAAACCGATTCGGAGAGATTTTTGATCTTATCGGCCATTGCGTTGTAGGTGGTGTCTGTGGATGATTTGGATGAATTAGAAGATTTATTCTGCAATGCATCCTGCACCAGTTCTGCTTTTTTATTCACATCTTTTTCTTCTTTTACGGCTTTTTTGGTATCGGCATCCGGTACTTCGCTGTAGTAAGCTTTGAGCAGTTTTCCGTAGCTGCCGTTTTTGATGGCCGTATAGTCGATCAGGGTATTATCGCCGCCACCGCCCAACATGGTCTTTGTCAGGTTATTCATATCGGTGCCGCCGTTTGAACCCAGTTTCTGCATGCTCCTCGTCACGACATTTGTATAGTCCGGTTTCATTTGAACTGTTAATGACATAATCTGGCTCCTTCTATCATGATTTGCGTCAGCTCTGCGCACCTGGGCGCCGGGCGTTCAAAAGTTATCATTATGGTACTCTTTATTTCGGCTGAACGGAAGAAAAGATTAAGAGGGAAGATGGAAAAATTTGAAAATATACAGGAGAAAATAGGAAAAGGGGGATTTTGGCATGTGAAATCGAATCATGTGGAAATTTGAGTGAATTTCATAAGCAAATAAAAAAGGAAATGGGGGATTTTCGCAGAATATATAATGTGAGGGTATTTTAATGAGTTTACGTTGAGAATTTTGTTCGGGTGTGTCTGATGTATATGCGGCGGACACTCAGGGGGAAAACCATGCAGATACGGCAATATCTGGAACAGAGGGAGGCAGAGATACTGAGCCCCTATGCCTGTCACAGCATAGATTCAAAAGGCAGGGATAAAGCGGAGGAGGAGTGCGATATCCGTCCTGTTTTTCAGCGGGACAGAGACCGCATTTTGCATAGCAAATCTTTCCGCAGGCTGAAGGACAAAACACAGGTATTTCTGACGCCGGAAGGCGACCATTACAGAACAAGGCTGACGCATACGCTGGAGGTTTCCCAGAATGCGAGAACTATAGCGAAGGCACTGCGCCTGAATGAAGAGCTGGTGGAGGCTATTGCCCTGGGTCATGATCTGGGCCATACGCCCTTTGGCCATGCAGGGGAAAGAGCCTTAAATAACGTGTGTCCTCTGGGGTTTGCCCACAATGTACAGGGTGTGCGGACTGTGGAACTGCTGGAAAAAGACGGTCAGGGTCTGAATCTGACGGTGGAAGTGCGGGACGGCATGTTAAATCATCAGACAAAAGGGAATCCGGCCACGCTGGAGGGACAGGTGGTGAGATTTTCCGATAAAATTGCCTATATCCATCATGATATGGACGACGCTATTCGGGGTGGGATCTTAAAGGAGACGGATGTACCGGAAGAGATCGGGGATGTGATCGGTTTCAACAGCGCAGAATGGATCGATCATTTTATACATGATATTGTGTCAAACAGTTATGAAAAGAATTGTATTGTGATGTCGGAACCGGTGGCGGAGGCAATGAGAAAACTCAGACAGTTTATGTTTGAAAATGTGTATACAAATCCAAAGGCAAAGAGCGAAGAGGGAAAAGCGGTCATGCTGATAGAGACGCTGTATGGGTATTTTTGCAGGAACAGGGACAGAATGCCGGGAGAAATGCTGAGGCTGCTTGACAGGGGGGAGCCTCTGGAGAGAGTGGTCTGCGATCATATCAGTGCCATGACGGACCGCTATGCCATCGCCACATTTGAGGAGATCTACGTGCCGGCTTCCTGGCATGGCTGAACGGACAATGATAAGCAGGGTGGTACTCTTTGAGGCCTGATGATATCGAAAACCGCAGAAAAAACGGCGCAGGAGTGAAGGTGCTACAGGAAATAGATGGTAAAGGAGGCGGGTATGCTTTATCCGCAGGAAGTAATAGAAGAAGTCAGAGCGAGAAATGATATCGTGGATGTGATCTCGGGGTATGTGAGGCTGCAGAAAAAGGGGGCCAGCTATTTTGGGCTGTGTCCGTTTCATAATGAAAAATCCCCCTCCTTTTCGGTATCCCAGGGCAAGCAGATGTATTACTGTTTTGGGTGCGGAGCCGGTGGGAATGTGATCACTTTTATACAGCAGTATGAAAACGCAGGTTTCCAGGAAGCTGTGAAGATGTTGGCGGAACGGGCCGGCGTAAAGCTGCCGGAGGCAGAGTATTCAGAGGAAGTAAAAAGGAGAGAAAGCCACAGGGCAAAACTGCTTGCGGTAAATAAGGAGGCAGCAAAATATTTTTATTATCAGCTCCGCGCTCCCCAAGGAAAGCAGGGGCTTGCCTATCTGAAAAACAGGCAGCTCTCAGATGAGACGATACATAGATTCGGACTTGGATTTGCAAATAAGACAAGCGATGATCTGGCCAGATATCTGAGGGGAAAGGGATTTCCGGATGACGTGATCAAAGAGGCGGGGTTAGCCTCCTTCGACGAGCGTTACGGCCTTCATGACAAGTTCTGGAACAGGGTGATCTTTCCGATCCAGGACAGCAATCACCGTGTCATAGGTTTTGGCGGGCGGGTGATGGGAGATGGGACGCCGAAGTACCTGAATTCCCAGGAAACTCCTGTCTTTGATAAGAGTAAGAACCTCTATGGGCTTAATTTTGCAAGAAGCTCCAGAAAGAACCAGTTTATTCTCTGTGAGGGCTATATGGATGTGATTACCATGCATCAGGCAGGATTTACGCAGGCGGTGGCCTCCCTGGGAACTGCTTTTACAGTGGGACAGGCACTGCTGTTAAAGCGATATGCGGAGGAAGTGCTGCTTGCCTATGATTCGGACTGCGCAGGTGTAAAAGCGGCGCTTCGGGCTATAGGGATCCTGCGGGAGGCAGGCCTCACCGGGCGGGTCTTAAGTTTTGCACCCTGTAAAGATCCGGATGAATTTATCGGGACGGAAGGAGCAGAAGCTTTTGAGAAACGGTTGGCGGAAGCGGAAAACAGCTTTTTCTTTGAGATCCGCATTCTGTCGCAGGAGTTCGATTTAAAGGATCCGGCGGGAAAGACGAAGTTTCACAGAGAGATTGCGAAGAAACTATGCGGCTTTTCGGAGGAGGCGGAGCGGGCCAATTATATGGAAGCGATTGCGGAGAAATACCATATTGGTCATGAAAATCTGCGTAAGCTGGTGAGTGCGGAAGCAGCGCGGACAGGGTTAGTTCGTCCGGTGGAACGGCCAAAGTCAGGGATACAGTCGAAAAAGATGCCGGAGGATAACGGGAAAAAACTCCAGAGACTGTTGATTACCTGGCTTGTGGAGAGGCCGGAGATCTATCCGAAAATCAAAAAATATATTGCGACGGAAGACTTTACGGAGGAACTCTACAGGGAAGTGGCGCGGAAGCTGTTTGAGGAACTGGAGGAGGGAAAAGCGGATCCGGCGGGATTAGTGGATCTGTTCCCGGAGGCGGACAAACAGAATGAAGTGGCAAAACTGTTTCATACGAGCATAGGGAAGCTTGAGAATAAAAGCGATGCGGAGCGGGCGCTGCATGATATAGTGTGTGGTGTAAAGCGAAACAGCTATGAATACTATTCACAGCGGTCAGGAACCGATATTTCGGCGCTGAATCAGGTGATTGCCGGAAAAAAAGTACTGGAAGAACTTAACAAAATGCATATTTCTCTTGATTAGGGAGTATATTATTTTTTATCATATGATAAAAATGAAGAAATTGTACTGTGACAGCAGAGAGACGGGCTGTTTATGCGGCCGGGCGCAGACGGAGAATCCCGCATGGCAGGATTCTTTCTTAACATAGCAGGAAGGATGGAAGTTATATGGATGAAAACACAAAAGTAAAATTTGACGAGAAAGTAAAGGATCTTTTAAATCTTGCCAAAAAGAAAAAGAATGTACTTGATTATTCGGAAGTCAGCGACTTTTTCAGGGATCTCCCCCTTGAAGAGGAACAGTTTGATAAAGTGCTGGAGGTTCTGGATGCAAACGGTATCGTGTGCAATGTGGAAATTCCGGTGGAAAACGATCTGGATGATGAGGAGATCAACCTGTCGGAGGAGGATGAGGTGGATGTGGAAAATATCGACCTCTCTGTACCTGATGGTGTCAGCATTGAGGATCCGGTCAGAATGTATTTAAAGGAGATCGGAAAAGTAGCCCTTCTGTCTGCCGAGGAGGAGATAGAGTTTGCCCGAAAGATAGAGGACGGCGCGGCAGCAGTGGAGAAGCTGGAAGGTCTGGATAAGATGCTGGAAACGGCGGAAGGCGAAGAAAAAGAGACTTTGGAGAAGGAGAAGAAAGAACTGGGGTATATGATCGCGGACGGCGAGGCGGCAAAGCAGAAACTTGCGGAGGCGAACCTCAGGCTTGTCGTATCCATCGCAAAGCGTTATGTGGGCCGCGGCATGCTGTTTTTAGATCTGATTCAGGAAGGGAATCTCGGACTGATCAAGGCTGTGGAGAAGTTTGATTACAGAAAAGGGTATAAGTTTTCCACTTACGCCACATGGTGGATCCGTCAGGCTATCACGAGAGCCATTGCGGATCAGGCGAGAACGATCCGCATTCCGGTTCATATGGTGGAGACGATCAATAAGCTGATCCGTGTCAACAGGCAGCTGTTGCAGGAGCTGGGCAGAGAACCCCTGCCGGAAGAAATTGCGGAGAAGATGGATATCCCGGTGGAGAGAGTGCGGGAAATTTCCAAGATATCTCAGGAGCCGGTGTCTCTGGAAACGCCCATCGGTGAGGAGGAGGACAGCCACCTCGGAGACTTTATTCAGGACGACAATGTGCCGGTTCCGGCGGAAGCGGCGGCATTTACGCTGTTAAAGGAGCAGCTTGTGGAAGTGCTGGGGACGCTGACGGAGAGAGAACAGAAGGTGCTGCGTCTGCGTTTCGGCCTGGATGACGGCAGAGCCAGGACGCTTGAGGAAGTGGGAAAGGAATTCAATGTGACGAGAGAGAGAATCCGTCAGATCGAGGCCAAGGCGCTGAGAAAACTCCGTCATCCCAGCAGGAGCAGGAAGCTGAAGGACTATCTGAATTGATAGCATATGCTATTTATGGTTGGAGGACTGTATTGATACCGGCAAAGTTATCGCCAGAGAGGTGTCGGATTGTTCCTGAACTGATATGAGCTGTTTTCGGGTGGTGACATATGTCAAATTATCATTTATCAGACCGCATGGCGGCAGTGGCGGGGCTTGTACCGGCTGGAGTGACAGCCTGCGACATCGGCTGCGATCATGGGTTTGTGGCGATCCATCTGGTGGAGGCGGGAGTTTGCCCCGGTATGATCGCTATGGACATCAATAAGGGACCGCTTTTACGGGCGAAGGAGCATATTGAGAGCGCCGGCCTTTCTACATATATTGATACCCGTTTGTCGGATGGGCTGGAAGCGTTTGAAGCGGGAGAGGCAGAGTGCATGATCGCCGCAGGGATGGGGGGCAGACTGATCGTAAAGATCCTGTCAGACTATCCGGAAAAGGTAAAAAGTCTGCGTTATCTGGTACTGCAGCCGCAGTCGGAGCTTTCCTTTGTGAGAGGCTGTCTGCGCAGGCAGGGGTTTGTGATACGGAAAGAGGATATGATTCTGGAGGATGGGAAGTTTTATCCGATGATGCTTGTGGAGACAGAGACTTGCGGAGAGGGAAGCGGAAAGAATCCTGAGAGAAACGGGCAGACCAGCAGGAAAAAGGCGACGGGAGCGGAGCATGAGAGTTCCCGGTGTGATCCGGGGGAAGATCCGGGGGCGGCGTCGGACAGGAGGGCGGCATACCGGGAAAGTCTGGAGGATGAGTTCGGCCCCTGTCTGATTAGAGACAATCATCCGGTTCTTTTACAATATCTGGACTGGTGGGAAGGGCAGCAGAATAAGATATTAAGGGAAGTTCTGGCTTATCCGGAAAGACGCAGGCAGGTGGAGGAAGAGATTGACAGGATCCGGGATGTGCGGGGAATAATGAAAGAGAAGGTTGTACAGGAAAACGGGGGATATGTATGAAATGCTATGAAATTATGGAATATCTGGAAGAGGTAGCGCCGAAATCTTTCGCGGAAAGCTGGGATAACGTGGGGCTTTTGTGCGGCAGAGAGGAGAAGGAGGTTTCTTCTGTCTATATTGCGCTAGATGCGACAGGGGAAGTCATCGAAGAGGCGAGGCGTGTGGGGGCGGATCTGCTGCTCACCCATCATCCGATGATCTTTAAACCCTTGAAGCAGATTTCCGGAAATCATTTTATTGGAGAAAAGATATTGACTCTGGCGGAGAGCGGCATGTGCTATTATGCGATGCACACCAATTTTGATGTGATGGGAATGGCGGATGCCGTGGCTGAGCAGCTGGGGCTTCAGGAGAGAAAAGTGCTGACAGTAACCTATGAGGATGATCTTTCCAAAGAGGGGATCGGAAGGGTGGGAGCGCTGCCGATGCCCATGACATTGGCGGAGTGCGCGGAATACGTAAAGAACCGCTGCCATATCGGGCAGGTGAAGGTTTACGGGATGCCGGCGGAGACGATCGTCATGGCGGCGGTCTGTCCGGGTTCCGGGAAGAGCTGCATTGAGGATGCAATCAGAGCCGGTGCGGATGTTTTGATAACAGGTGATATTGATCATCACGAGGGGATAGATTCTGTGGAGCAGGGACTTGCCATCATTGATGCGGGGCACTATGGGTTAGAGAAGATTTTTGTGCCTTACATGGAGGAATACTGCAAAAAGAAGCTGGCAGATGTGAAAATATATACGGCGGCGGAGAAGGAACCGTTCTGGGTGGCTTAGGGGCAGCATAAATCGGAAGAATAGCAGGAGGAGTACAGGAAATGAAGGTGACAGTAAACGGAAGGATAACGGAATATGCAGAGGATGCGACCTTTGAGGAGGTGGCGCAGGCTCACCAGGAAGAGTATGGGAATGAGATCGCTCTTGTCATAGCGAACGGAAAGATTCAGGAACTGCATAAAAAGATCAGAGAGGACTGCGAAGTATCTTTTCTGACACTGCGGGATGCCATCGGACACAGGGCCTATGTGCGTACGGTCAAGATGATGTTTCTGAAGGCGATCACGGATGTTGTGGGACGGGATACTTTGGAGAGGGTGAAAGTGGAGTTTGCGGTCAGCAACGGCTATTACTGTACGGTAAAGGGAGATCTTCAGGCGACGGAAGAACTGGCGGAGGCCGTTCAGAAGAGAATGATGGAATTATCGGAAGAAAGGCTGCCGATCACGAAGAAATATTATCCCATGGGGAAATGCATGAAGTTAATCAGAAAGCATGGAATGCGGGACAAGGAGCGCCTGTTCAGGTATCGGAGAAGTTCCGGTGTAAATCTGTACTGTCTGGATGGATTTTATGATTATTATTACGGGTATATGCTGCAAGATACAGGGTACGCAAAGTATTTCCAGGTGATTGCTTATGGGGAAGGGTTTATGCTTGTGATGCCGGATGAGAAAGCGCCTTTCAAGTTAAAACCTTTCTGTCCTCAGGAGAAACTGTTTGCGACATTGAAGGCGGCGACAGGCTGGAGCGTCCAGGTGGGCATTGAAAATGTAGGGGAGTTAAACGATGTGATCTGCGGTAACCACATGCAGGAGATGATACTCTGGCAGGAGGCGGAACAGGAGCGCCGCATCGGTGAGATCGCGAAGGAAGTGACAGGACGCAGTCATGTGAAATTTGTGATGATAGCGGGTCCTTCTTCCTCGGGAAAGACTTCCTTTGCCAACAGACTTTCCGTGCAGCTGCGGGCTCTTGGCAAGATACCGCACCTGATCAGTCTGGATGATTATTTTGTCAACAGGGAAGATACGCCCCTTGACGAGAAAGGGGATTACAATTTTGAATGTCTGGGCGCCATCGATGTGGAGCTGTTCAACAGGGACATGTTAAAGCTTCTGGGCGGGGAAGAGGTGGAACTGCCGTCCTTTAACTTTAAGACCGGACACCGGGAATATAACGGACATGTGATGAAACTGAATGAGGAGGATATTCTTGTGATCGAGGGGATCCACGGGCTGAATCCGAAGATGTCCTACTCTCTGCCGGAGGACAGCAAGTTTAAAATCTATATCAGTGCGCTGACAAGTCTGAACGTGGATGATCACAACAGGATTCCTACCACGGACGGCAGGCTGCTGCGGCGTATGGTTCGGGATGCGAGGACAAGAGGCGCTTCGGCAAAGAGAACGATCCAGATGTGGCCTTCGGTCAGAAGAGGCGAGGAAGAAAATATTTTCCCCTTCCAGGAAGAGGCGGACATGATGTTCAATTCGGCCCTTGTCTATGAGCTGGCGGTGTTGAAACAGTATGCGGAACCCCTTTTGTTCAGCATCAGGGAGGGAGAGCCGGAATATTACGAGGCAAAGAGGCTGCTTAAATTCCTCAATTACTTCCTCGGGGTAGACAGCGCCTCTATTCCCAATAATTCTGTCTGCAGAGAGTTTGTGGGGGGGAGCTGTTTTAAGGTTTGAGGGAAATGTATTGCAGCTGAGGCTCTGGCTGTAGAGTACATGAGTAGTATGAAGAAAAGAGGGATTGTGATATGATGGGACATGTTTCGGAGTTGGCGATATCAGGGATTGTATTTTCTGCGATCATTTCTATTGGATTGCCGGTCGTTTTGCTTATCCTGGTGAAAAAGAGGCTGGGGGCAAAAGCCGGTGCGGCAGGGATCGGAGCCCTTACGTTTGTTCTGTTTGCACTGGTTTTAGAGCAGATACTGCATGTCGTTATGCTGCGGTCGGCGGGGGATATCCTGAATGGAAATGTCTGGATCTATGCTGTTTACGGCGGGCTTGCCGCGGCGGTGTTTGAGGAGACCGGGCGGTTTGTGGCCATGAAATTCTGGATGAAGAAGACGTTGTCGAAAGAGAATTCTCTGATGTACGGCGTGGGGCACGGCGGGATAGAATCTATGCTGATCGTGGGGTTCACCTGCATCGGCAATCTGATTACAGCAGTCATGATCAATTCCGGACAGATCGAGGCCATGATGGCAACTGTGGAAGACGGCACGGGGAAGGAGCTGGCGCTGCAGGCTTATTCGGCGCTCTGGACGACGCCGGGCTATCAGTTTTATCTGGCGGGAGTGGAGCGGATATCCGCCATCGCGCTGCAGATTGGTCTTTCATATTTGGTATACAGGGCTGTCAGATATGGGGAGAAAAAGTTCTTTACAGCGGCTTTGGGAATCCATTTCCTGGTGGATGCGGTGACGATTCTTCTGTCGAATTATATGAATGTGGTGGTGCTGGAGATCGTGCTGCTTGTGCTGGTGGCCGCGCTGCTCGTCTGGGTGAAGCGGCTGTATGGGGAAGAGGAAAACGGTGCAAAAGAAAAGCTTTTTCCTTGCAAAGTGGAAAGAATGTGATTATAATACAGAAAGATGCATAAATTGATAAGTAGGCTAAATGACCGCGCCTGCTGTCTGGAGACAGGGGCAGGTGAGGAAAGTCCGGGCTTCACAGGGCAGGATGCCGGATAACGTCCGGTGGAGGCGACTCCAAGGCAAGTGCAACAGAAATAAACCGCCAATGTCAAAGAGCGTTGCTCGATATCCCGGAAGAATCAGTGAAGCTGATTTGTTCCGGCTCAGTGCAGTTTACTGCATTGGGGTTGGTAAGGGTGGAAAGGCAGTGTAAGAGACTACCGTTTGTCTGGTAACAGACAAAGCCATGTAAACCCCATCCGAAGCAAGACCAAACAGAGAACCATAAGCCGGCCCGGTTTGTTCTCAGGTAGGTCGCTGGAGGCTGCTGGCGACAGCAGTCCAAGATAGATGGTCATTGCCCTGCATTGCAGGGAACAGAACCCGGCTTATCGGCCTGCTTATCAACAGGAGCCCGCATGCTTTGCGGGCAGGTTTATGTGAACTGGAATCCCGGCAGCGTTCTGCCGGGGTTTTGTGTAGTATGGCGGGGAATTCCCGCAAAAGGAAGTTTGCTGTCAGGGCAGCATGCCGTGGAAAGCTTTCCTGTTCGATCAATGAGGAGGCATATGAGAAAAAATATAACATCTGTCATTTTATTTGCTTTTATTTTGTGCGCTCTTGGCGGAATACTCTCCAGATGCGGCAGGGATGGTGACGCACCGGGAAATGGCGCCGCTGTGGAAGATGCGGAAGTGGAAGGAAATGGCGGGACAGAAGCGGATAAGATGCCGGAGGAGGGAGGAGAAAGTACAGAAGGTGTGGACCTGCAGGCCGGATCGGAGACAGGCAGGAGAGATGCAGAGGATGGGGGCGCAGAGACCAGCAAAACGAAAGGCGGGCCGGAGGAAGCAGAAAAGAACGATCTTGTTTTGCAGGAGAAACTGCGGCCTTCCGTTTTGCAGATCTATTGCGGAGATTACAGAGGGAGCGGTGTTGTCTGGGAGATTACGGAGGAGGAAGTGACGGTGATCAGCAGCGGCCATCTTCTGAAAAATGCGGAAACCTGCGATATATTATGTTATGCCGGTGTTTATTATGAGGCAAAAGTGGACAGAGTTTTAGAAAACTGCGATATAGGGTTTGCTGTGTTTCCGACACAGGCGCTGCAGGAGGACGGTGTGGAACTGACGGCGGCGGTTCCGAGCATGAGAAAGCCTGAAAAACTGGTACAGGGAGAAGAACTGGTGGTCTATGGTTCTATGGATGTAGTGGCCGGAGATTTTGTGAAAGGGTATCTGATAGAAGCGGAGACGGAGATGGAGCTTCAGGGAAACGACGGCCCACAGCTGCTTATGCTGGGCGGTATTGTCAGAGAGGGGGCGGAGGGATCCGGCTATGATGGTGTGGAACGGGAGACGGTGGGACGGGAAAAGGGCGGTGCAAATCCGGAAAGTCGAGGTGAAGAGGACCACGGGAATGCAGAAGAGCCGGGCTCTGATGAGACACAGGGCAGCCCGGAACAGGAGAAAGACAGCCTGTCCGAAAGGAGCGCAGTGGATGCGGGGATGTCCGGCAGCGGTGTTTTTGACAGGAAGGGAGAGCTTCTGGGCATTCTGGCAGGCGGCGACGGCGAGCGGGGCTTTGCGGCTGTGCCGGTGTGGAGAATCGGGGAGTAGATTTTGGCCTGTTTTTGTAGAGCGATTTTTTATAAAGAATTCATTAACCATTGGCGGGACGGCTTGACAGGTGAGAGAATTTGGTGGAAAATAGTGTGGATGTGTAAAATCAGAAGTCAGTAAAGTAAAGCAGGTGCTGTTTATTTCCGCGGATAACGAGCCAGGTAGCTGTGCTTAAAGCCAACCAAAGGTTGGCTTGGATATATTGGCGACTGCCGCGGGATATTTCATTTGGAAAGGTGTGGATGTTAAAATGACAAAGATCGATATAGTTTCAGGATTTCTGGGGGCAGGAAAAACAACGTTGATTAAGAAACTGCTGAAGGAGACACTGGCGGGGACAAAAGTTGTACTGATTGAGAATGAGTTTGGGCAGATCGGCGTGGACAGCGGATTTTTGAAAGAATCCGGTATTGAGATCAAGGAGATGAACTCCGGCTGTATCTGTTGCTCTCTTGTGGGAGATTTTGGCGCGTCGCTGAAGGAAGTATTGGAGACTTACGCTCCGGAACGGATTTTGATCGAGCCGTCCGGTGTGGGTAAACTCTCCGACGTTATGCGGGCCGTGGAAAATGTAAAATCGGACGGGGAAGCTCATCTGAACAGCGCGGTGGCAGTAGTGGATGCCGCCAAGTGCAAAATGTATATGAAGAATTTCGGCGAGTTTTTTATAAACCAGATCGAGTATGCGGGGACGATCATCCTGAGCCGTACCGGTTCCATGAAACAGGAGAAGATCGAGGAGACGGTGGCGCTCATCAGGCAGCATAATGAGAAAGCAACGGTGATCACGACGCCCTGGGAGAAACTGGATGGCGCAAAGATTCTGGAGACGATCGAAGGCGCGTCAGATCTGGAAGCGGAACTGATGGCGGAAGTGCTGGCACATCGGGAAGAGGAGCATCACCACCATCATGATGAAGACGGCCATGAGCATCATCACCACCATCATGACGAAGACGGCCATGAGCATCATCACCACGGCGGTGAGGGGCATGACCACGACGAGACGTGCGGCTGCGGGTGTCATGACCACGACCATCATGATCATCACGGCCATCATCATGCGGATGATGTTTTCACAAGCTGGGGCCTGGAGACAGCGTCGGTTTATGAAAAGTCTCAGATCGAGGATATTCTGGATGAGCTGGACCGAGAGAAAGAGTACGGCGTTGTGCTGCGTGCAAAAGGCATGGTTCCTGCCGTTGACGGAAGCTGGATCCATTTTGACTATGTGCCCGGTGAGGAGGAAGTACGTACAGGTGCGGCTGATGTAACGGGTAAGATCTGTGTGATCGGTTCGGATCTGAATGAGGATGCGCTGAGGAAGTTGTTTGCATCAGTGTAACAGGCCCGTTTTCAGGTTTTACTGTTACGTTATTTGCAGGAAATTAGAGGATGAGGATATCAGATATGAAACCGGTATATATTATCAATGGATTTCTGGAGAGCGGAAAAACGGAATTTATCGTGTACACACTGGCGCAGCCCTATTTCCAGTTGAAAGGGAAAACCCTTCTTGTGCTCTGTGAGGAGGGGGAGATCGAGTATGATGAAAAGCTCCTGAAAGACAGCAATACCGTACTGGAACTGATTGAGGAGGAAGAAGATTTCACACCCTCTGCGCTGATGGAACTGGATAAAAAATACAAACCGGAACGGATCATCATAGAGTATAACGGCATGTGGAATTTCAAGAATATGAAACTGCCCTGGCACTGGAGTATCGAGCAGCAGATCACCTGTATCGATGCTTCCACGTTCCCGATGTACTACACCAATATGAAGTCCCTGCTGGCGGAGATGGTGAGAAAGTCGGAGATGATCATCTTTAACCGCTGTGACGGCATTGAGGATCTGGCTTCCTACAAGCGGAATATCAAGGCCGTAAATCAGAAAGCGGAAATCATTTTTGAAGATTCAAACGGTGAGATAGACGAAATATTTGAGGATGATCTTCCCTATAATCTGGAGGATGATCCGATTGTTTTGGATAACACTGGTTATGGAATCTGGTATATTGATTCCATGGATCATCTGGAGCGGTATCTGGATAAAAGGATTCAGTTTACCGCCCAGGTGCTGAAACCGGAAAATTTCCCGAAGGATGCCTTTGTGCCGGGGCGGATGGCCATGACCTGCTGTGCCGAGGATATGAGTTTTCTGGGTTATGTCTGCAAATATGGAGAGACAGATAAGCTGGAACAGAGGGACTGGGTGAAAGTGACCGCCGTGGTCAGGGAAGAGTACTGGAAAGATTACAATGGGAAGGGACCGGTGCTGCATGCATTGAAGGTGGAGAAGACGAAAAAACCGAGAGAAGAGATTATTTCCTTTATGTAAAGGGCGAATGTTTATGGTGGCTTTGGAAAAATAACAGTGCAGTTTTCGGGTTTCACTGTTGCCCGAAAGAATCTGACAGGCTTTTCTTTTGACGTATGGAGAGGATATGGCAGAAGTGAGTACGGATAGCCGCTTAGTTGGAGAATACGCAGATGGATGATGAAAAAGAGATAAGACAGCTGCAAAAGAGGCTGCAGGAACTGGCGGAGAAGAGCAGCAGGCAGAACATCTATACGTTCACAGGATTTTTCGGTATGGCACAGTTAGATGTGTTCCATCGTATGGAACAAGAGCTTTCCTATGCGCACCCAAAGCTTTGCGGCGGCAGCGAACTGGCGGAGAGAATGGTGGTGCGGTTTGGTTCTCCGGAGGAGATGGGATATGAGGAAGCGTTTCCGATCGTACTGTTGAAGATAGAGCCATCCATGCAGAAATATGCAGATACGTTGGGACACAGGGATATTCTGGGGGCGTTAATGCATCTGGGCATAGAGAGAAGTACGCTCGGAGATATTTTTCTGAAGGACAACTGCGGGTATCTCTTCTGTCTGGATTCCATCGCGGATTTTATTGTGGAAGAGCTGCAAAAAGTCAGACATACCGACGTGAGATGCCGCAGGGCGGAAATGTCGGAAGAACTTATAAAACAGGAAAAGGTGAGGCAGAGTCTGACGGTTTCTTCGGAGAGGGCGGATGTGGTTATTGCCGGACTGTATCATCTCTCACGCACCGGTAGTATGGAATTATTCCGCACCGGGAAAGTGTACATCAATGGAAGACTCTGTGAAAATAACAGCTGTTTTTTAAAGAAGGGCGATGCGGTCAGTGTGCGCGGAAAAGGAAAGTTTTTCTATGACGGCGTGGACAGGGAGACAAAAAAGGGAAAACTTTGTGCAGGAGTCTGGATTTATCTGTGAGCAGACAGAGCATTGAGCCGGCTGGCGGGCTATGTGCGCAGGGCTGTCGTAACAGTAAAGCCGGATGACTGGCCTGTTATGGGCTGTCTTACAGGGATTTGCACAGCCTGTATATCAGAAGAGGAAAAAGGTTATGTATCCATATTCATTATCACAATGGTTATTTCTGTTTTATTTTTACTGCTTTTTGGGATGGTGTGTGGAATCCACCCATGTCAGTATCCGGCAGAAGCCGCCCCATTGGGTGAACAGAGGCTTTATGCGGGGGCCTTTTCTGCCTCTGTACGGCAGCGGTGCGATCATGATGTTAGTGGTGTCGGCTCCTTTTCAGCACAATCTGTTTCTGACCTATGTGGCAGGCTGCATCGGTGCTACGATACTGGAATACATAACAGGTGTTACGATGGAAGTTCTTTTTAAGGTGCGGTACTGGGATTACTCAAACCAGCCCTTTAATTTCCAGGGATATATCTGCCTTGGAACAACCCTTGCCTGGGGCGGTCTGACGATTCTGATGACACGGATTATCCATAAACCGATTGAAGGATTGCTCTATATGATACCCTTCAATCTGCTGTCTGTTGTTGTGTTTATCCTGACTGTTTTTATTGCTGCGGATTTTGCACTTTCTTTCCGGGCGGCACTGGATATCCGGGATATTCTGTTAGCAATGGAAAAGGTGAAGGAAGAGATGGCTCATATGCAGAAGCGGCTGGATGTTATTGCGGCAGTGACAGGAGAGGAGATCGGGCAGTACCGCAGCGCGGCTGAAATGCGGATCGAGGAACTGGTTACGGATATTGAGGACAGACTGCACCGTATGAAGGAATGGGCGGGGCTTCATCCGGGAGAATATCTGGAGAGTGCAAAAAATGAGGCCATTGAGATTCGCGACAGATTTATGAATGCCCGTTACCATGCCTCTCAATTGAAAACAGTGCGGGAACACTGGAAGCGTGGTATGATCCTTGGCAATCCAACTATGAGGGGATCAAAGAAAGTAAGATACAGCCTGGAGGAGTTGAAGGAAGCAGTAAAGGAAAAATTAAATTTAAATTTTATAAATAACGAAAAGGGTCAGAGACAGTGATTAACGTTTCTGATGATGCAGGAAAGGTTGTCCCTGTGATTTGTGCTGTCAGACAAATTGTGGATAAACAGAGAATAAAACCCCGCCCACTGCAAAAAGGCAGAGGGCGGGGTTTTTTGCATATCTGACAGCACAGATCAAATGGGGCGTTGTCAGTTGATTTTAGCCCTCTCGTCCCAGTATTCGCAGGTGATGCCCGCTGCTTTGGAAGTAAAGGGGGAACCATCCTTTTTTTTGTAATGATCAGTGGCCTTGAAAACATATCTGCAGCCCAGGTATAGTAATGGTATGTTGGCGAATACGATCAGAATGTTGCCCAGGTCGGAGATCGCCCACATATTGCCCAGATCAAGCCCCGCGATGGAACAGAAGATGCCAAAGAGGGTGATGAAGATACCCAGAATGCGGATCCCGTTGGTAAGGGATTTTTTTGTGGTGATCCTGCCTGCGGCAATCTCGGAAAAGCTGAAAAAGCCGATGACGCAGGTGAAGGCAAACAGGCAGAAGCAGACAGTGATCAGAAAGATCACAATGGTATCAAAAATGCCGGTGCCCGGTGTCAGTGCGGAAGCGGATGTCAGGAATTTGGGCAGCTTATCGAGAGCCATCCAGGCTTCCCCGCCCTCTCCGCTCCAGAGGTGGGCCATCACCACCACAAAACCGGTGAGTGTGCAGATGACGATGGTATCCAGAAAAACGCCGATGGACTGTACACAGCCCTGCTCGCAGGGATGGTCAGTGTTTGCAGCGCCGGCCGCCATGGTGATGGTACCCTGGCCGGCCTCGTTGCTCATCAGGCCGCGCTTGATGCCCTGTGCTAAAACAGTGCCGAATACGCCGCCGAAAATGGCCTGGGGCGTAAAAGCGCCGCCGAAGACAGAGGCGAAGAAATAGGGAACTGCTCCGAGATTCATCAGGATCAGCATCAGGACGGTCACAATATAAATGACGGACATGACAGGCACTGCGGTATCAGTCACCTTTGTCACTTTTTTGATGCCGCCGAAAGCCAGGTACGCTACCAGCACAATTAAAATAGCGGCTGTTATGTAATATAGCGGAGAGGTTGTGGCGATGGTGCTGCCGGTCAGGATCTCCCCCATCTGTCCGATGGAACTCACTACGTTAAATCCCTGTGCGGGCAGACAGCACATTGCATAGATGATAAACATAACGGAGAGAAAGACTCCAGCTCCTTTTTTGTTGCCCAAGAGTTTTTTGCCGTAGTAGGGCAGGCCGCCCACGAATTCATCGTCCTTTCTTTCCTTGAACATCTGTGCCATGACAGCTTCGGTGTAGGCAGTGGACATCCCGAAGAACGCGGAAAGCCACATCCAGAACAGTGCGCCGGGGCCGCCCGCACCGATCGCGCCTGTAACGCCCAGGATATTGCCGGGGCCCACACGCATGGCGGAGCTTAAAAAGAAAGCGCCAAGCGAAGAGATACCGATCTCATCACTTTTCTTTTTGGTGAGAATGCGGATGCCTTCTTTAAAGTGTGTAACCTGTATGAAGCCCAGTCTGATCGTAAAGAAAATGCCGGAGCCTACCAACAGGATAACGGCAAGAGAGAAATTTCCCAGAATGGGAATCTTTGCGTACCAGTCAAAATTTGTGGGGAAATCCCAGAAAAAATCGGAGACCGGAATGACAAAAGAAAATACGTTATTGATCATTTCAAAAATGTGTTCCATTGTTACCCTCCTCGTCGTAATACTGGTCGGACCAACGTTGAAAAATGAATAAGGCCAGGTCTTTTGCGTTAGAGCAGCCATCCCATATCCTGGTATAATTGATCCATGTAGTGGTTTCTGATAAAAGTATATAGGAGAGAAAAAAGCAATACAAGTGCAAAAAGTGGGTAAAAACTTGCGAAAAGTGCTTAAAAAATATTTGACAGAAAAATTTGGTTGACAAATACGCTTTGTCGTAATAAAGTACTAAACAAGAAGAATTTCGAAACAACAGGTTTGGATTCTTCAGAACAGAATAGGGCAAACCGTTGAGGAAGAGTAGTAAATAGCCGGAACCGGTACAGAGAACTGCAGGTGGTGGGATTGCAGTGCGGGGAATGTTATCGAATGGACTTCTGAGGGCGCTTCAGAAAACAGAGGACTGTAAGTAGGGAGCGACGGGAACCGAACCCGTTATCAATCCGGCATGTATGATAGTACATGGACAGAGTGGGCAATTTCGCCAAGTCGAGTGGTACCGCGATAATAACTGTGTTTATTACCGTCTCAGACATATTGTATGTCTGGGACTTTTTTTATGCGCAGGCTCGCATAAGGAAATTTACTGCCAGGGCTGCATGCGAGCCGCGCGCGGGTAGGTGAGAAAGGTATTCCCCTGCCCGATTACACAGCCCCGGCTTTCCCTCAACGGAAAACAAAGAAAGAAGGAGACAGTGTTATGAAAATCAGAACGATGTTACGGAAACGGATGACAAAGAAAACAGGTGTTGTTATATTGGCTGTCCTGATAATGGCCGGGATCCCTGGGGGATGCGGGAAAAATGTGATTGGCGGAAACGACGGACCGACTTCTGTTATCGTTGCAGAGAATGAGGGAGAGAACACGGAGGGGACGGAAACGCCGGAAGAGATGGAAAAAGCGGCAGACGGAACAGTCTATAAGGTTGGTATCGTGCAGTTTGTGGATGACGCGTCGTTAAACCAGATCAACAGAGCGCTCTGCGCGGAGTTAAATGCAAAAGGAGCGGAACTTGGCGTAACTTTTGACTATGAGGACTATAATTTGAATGGTCAGGCGGATGCCACGATGTTAGGTCAGATAGCGCAGCAGCTGTTATCCGAGGATGTGGATGTTATCGTGCCCATTGCTACGCCGGCGGCGGTGATCATGCAGGCGGCAGCGGAGGACAGTGAGACGCCAGTGGTATTTTCGGCGGTCAGCGATCCTGTGGGGGCCGGCCTGGTGGCATCTCTGGAAAATCCCGGTTCCTATGTGACAGGAACTTCCGATGCGCTCAATACAAAAGCAGTGTTCGATCTGATGTTTGCAGCGGATCCGGATATTGAGAAAGTGGGCCTGCTCTATAACAGAAGCGAGGATGCTTCCAGACAGTCGATTGCGGATGCAAAGGCGTACTGTGAGGAAAGGAATGTGGAAGTGGTGGAAAAGACCGGGACCACGAACGATGAAGTGATCCTTGCGGCGGATGCGCTGGCGGCGGAGAAGGTGGATGCGGTATTCACACCCACAGATAATACGATCATGACAGCGGAACTGGCAATCTATGAGACATTTGCGGAAGCGGGCATTCCCCATTACGCAGGAGCGGACTCCTTCGCCTTAAACGGCGCATTCTGCGGTTACGGCGTGAACTATATGGAACTGGGCACGGCCACCGGCGATATGGTGGCGGAGCTTCTGACGCAGGGAAAAGAGCCGGGTCAGATGGCGGTGGTATCTCTGGATAACGGCATAGCCACGGTAAATACGGATACGGCGCAGGCACTGGGGATCGATTACAGTATGTTCGCCGGCATGTGCAGTGAATTGAAAGAGATCCGGACAGCGGAGGAATTTGAGTAAAGCCCGGGGAACAATTGCATGGGAGAGATCCGGAACGGTGTACTTACAGATTCGGATTTCTCCCGCCCGGGGAGCAGTCAGGGATATTTTTGGAAACGGAATCAGGAGGAATCTGCCATGGCAGCGATTTTTACAATGTCGATCATGCAAAGCGCTTTGGAGCTTGGGTGTATCTACGCCCTGGTGGCCATCGCCCTGTACATCTCTTTTACTTTATTAAATATAGCGGATCTGTCCACAGACGGCTGTTTTACGCTGGGCTGTGCGGTGGGAGCCATGGTGACGTTAGCGGGGCATCCGATCCTTGCATTTTTTGCGGCGATGGCGGCCGGCGTCTGTTCCGGTTTTGTGACCGCCTTTTTGCAGACAAAGATGGGAGTGCCTTCCATTCTGGCGGGCATCATCGTCAATACAGGACTTTACACGGTCAATCTGGCGGTCATGGGATTTTCTTCCAACATCAATCTCTACAGCTGTGACAGGCTGTTCAGCATGGCAAAGGAAATATCAGACAATGAAATATACAGAGACTGGTACGAGTTCGGGGTCGTCCTTGCCATTGTCCTTGTGGTATGTCTGGCCCTGGCATGGCTTCTTGGCACAAGGCTTGGGCTTTCCATCCGTGCCACCGGGGACAATGAGCATATGGTAAAGGCTTCCAGTATCAATCCCGGGCGGATGATCACCGCAGGACTTTGCATTTCCGGTTCCCTGACGGCGCTCTCCGGCGCTGTTCTGGGACAGTATCAGAAGTCCTGTGATATCAATTTCGGCACCGGGCAGGTGACGATCGCACTTGCCAGTCTGGTAATCGGGAATACCCTGATCCGGAAAGGCGGTATGTTCAGACGGATTTTGGGGGTGGTGCTCGGAAGCTGTCTGTACCGCTTTATCGCGGCCTTTGCACTGCGGCTGTCTCTGCCTGCGGAATCCATGAAACTGGTATCTGCGGTTATTGTGGCGGCAGCCATCGCTCTTCCATATTTAAAGGAGAAGGCAGGACTGACGCAGAGAAAGCTGCGGGTGGGAAGATGATAAAAGCGCGGGGAGGCGGTATGCTGCGGATGGAAAGAGCATGAGAGCTGGACGAGACAGAAGAATGCGGTCAACAGGAAAGATATCCGGAATCCGCAACGCAGATGGCAGTGAAGAGAATAAAAGAAGTAACAGCATGTGGGGCGGTGCAGACTGCCGGAAAACAGGAGAATAAAAACAAATGTTATCAATAAAAAATATAAGCAAAACATTCGATCCCGGTACCGTTCATGAGAAGACGGCGCTGCGGCATCTGAGTCTGGAGATGACGACGGGAGATTTTGCGACGATTGTTGGCAGCAACGGAGCCGGGAAATCCACTCTGTTTAACGCCATCACAGGAGCCTTTTATGTGGATGAGGGAAATATCATTCTGGGCGGGGAAGATATTACCTTTCAAAAGGAGTATCTGCGCAGCAGAGTTATCGGCCATCTGTTTCAGAATCCGCTTCTCGGGACAGCTCCTCACATGTCCATTGAGGAGAATATGGCGCTTGCGTATATGCGGGTTTCCGGAAAACATTCCCCCTTTGGCAAAATAGCGGGAAAAGACAGAAAAATGTTTGGGGAGCAGCTTGCGTTTCTTGAAATGGGGTTGGAGGACAGGATGAAAGATCCGGTGGGACTTTTGTCGGGCGGACAGAGACAGGCCTTAACGCTTCTGATGGCGACCATGGTGATGCCGAAGATCCTGCTGTTAGACGAACACACCGCCGCACTGGATCCTGGCGCGGCACAGAAGGTACTGCAGCTGACAAAAGATATTGTAAGAGAGCAAAAGATCACCTGCCTGATGGTAACCCACAACCTGCATCAGGCTCTGGAAATGGGGAACCGCACGCTGATGATGAAAGACGGGCGGATCATTCTGGATATAGCGGGAAAGCAGCGGGAGAACATGACGGTGGAAAACCTGCTGGAAAAGTTTTGTGAAAGGGCGGGGGAAGCGCTTGACAACGACCGGATCCTGCTGTCGTAGCAATAAAACGGCAGGAAAAATTTTAAGGTGAACTTTCGCTCGGACGGCAGTCTGTCATCAAATCGGTCTGCTGGATAATGTACAATAAAATATACTGCAAAATATGTGGCCAGTTAAAAAATAGTGGTTTTCTGGGAAAAAATGTTATATAATTTTGTTGGAGATTATCTTCTAATCAATTTACTATCAGGAAAGGGAGATGTGAATCATGTCTTACGAACAAACAACTACAACAAAATCCAAACACAGAGTGTCGCTGCTTCATTCCATGCGGACGAAGATTATGCTGCTTGTGCAGATCGGGGCGCTCTGTTCCTGCATTATGGTGCTACAGATGACGGTGCCGAGAGCGGAGGAAGAACTTACCAGACTAACCCAGAATTCACTGCTCAGTCTCGCCAGAGCTTATGCTGTGGGCATGGAGACAGAGATCGCGGAAAGGGAAAGTGCCGGGATTGAAATGGACTACGATGCTTACGCGGGGATTCTGGCGGATGCCAACATGGAGGGCGTGGAGTCTTCCTACGCCTATATGGTATCTCCGGAGGGAACCATGCTCTATCATCCGACTGCCAGCAAGGTTGGAGCGCCGGTGGAAAATGCCGTGGTAAAAGAGGTGGTGGCAAAGATTAAATCCGGTATCATTCCGCAGCCGGAAGTGGTGAGCTATGATTTTAACGGAGAAATCAAATATGCTTCCTATTATGTGCTTTCCACGAAGGATATTATCGTGATCTCCACGGACGAGGAAGAAGTGCTGAGCGGAATCAATGCCATGATGCTGCACTCCGGCGAGGGCATGCTGGTGGTGATGATAGTGCTTGCAGTGGTGATCATAGTGCTGTCCGGTATTATGATGAAGCCGTTAAAGAGAATGACAGTGCTGATCAATGAGATGGAGGAGTTAAAATTTGTCAGCCATCCCTGGAATGAAAAGCTGGTGAAAGGGAAGGACGAGTGCGGCGCTATGGCAAAAGCCGTATCCGCCATGAGAGGGAGCCTGAGGAATGTGATTAAAGATGTCACCGACGCCAGCGTGCATCTGAACGGGATCGTGAGCAATCTGCAGGATGCCTCTTCGGAAGTAAATGATTCCTGCACGGATAATTCCGCGACCACCGAGGAACTGGCGGCAGGGATGGAGGAGACAACGGCCACAACGCAGACCATTGTTTCCGGTATGGAAGATATGAAAGAAGGCGCCGATAATATTCAGAGAATGTCGATGGACGGCGAAGAGCTGTCAAATGAGATCGAGGCAAGGGCAGCGAAACTGAAAGAATCCGCTACGGAATCTGTAAAACTGGCCAGAGAGATGTTTGCTTCTCTGCAGAAGAATTCTGCGAAGGCGATGGAAGAGGCAAAGGCGGTGGAAAAGATCAACGAACTGACGGAAGTGATTATGCGGATCTCCTCTCAGACCAGTCTTCTGGCATTAAATGCGTCCATAGAGGCGGCGAGGGCCGGGGAAGCCGGAAAGGGTTTTGCAGTGGTAGCTACGGAGATCGGCAATCTGGCAAACCAGAGTTCGGAGACTGTGGCCAATATCAACAATATCGTGGCAGAAGTCAACCAGGTAGTGCGGGATATGGGTAGTACACTGCATGATACGACACAGTTTATGGAGAATCAGGTGGTGCCGGATTATCAGGCATTCTACGATGTGAGCAACCAGTACAATGAAGATTCCGTGGCAGTGAAAAACAGCATGACTTCCATTCAGGAATCCGTGGCACAGCTGAACGAGACCATGGGAATGATGACAGACGGACTCGAAGGCATCAGCAAAACCGTCAATGAATCCGCGACCGGTGTGACAGATATTGCCGAGAAGACAGCTTCCGTTGTGAACCGTATGGGAGAGACCATGGAGATGGTGGCAGGCTGCCAGAGCGAGGCGGACAGACTAAAGGATATTGCGGGACGGTTTTACATAGAAGGATAGAAAAACACCTTGAAACCCCGCCCCCCTTTTGTTATACTTGTCTATAGCAATGGAAGGTATAGTTTGGATTGTAAGGGAGGTATTACATGACTGCAAAAGAATGTATTAAGGGGCGCAGAAGTGTCAGGAAATTTACGGAGCAGGCAGTTGATCACGCACTTTTATCGGAAATCGTGGAGACGGCTTCTTATTATCCCAGCTGGAAGCATACACAGATCGTTCGTTTCGTGGCCGTGGAGGGGGAGAAGAAGGAGAGGCTTGCGAAGGAATGCACCGACATGTGGGCAAACAATGGAAAGATCATGGAATCTGCACCGGTGGTAATGGCTGTGACGATCATCAGAAATCGTTCCGGTTTTGAGAGAGACGGTTCTTTCTCCACAAATAAAGGGGACAGATGGCAGATGTATGATGCGGGAATCGCTTCCCAGACACTCTGTCTGGCAGCTTATGAGAAAGGAATAGCATCTGTTATTTTAGGTCTTTTTGATGACGCAAAGGCGGCTGCTATTCTGGAACTTCCGGAGGACAGGGAAGTGGCGGCGTTAATTCCCGTGGGATATGCGGCGGAAGATCCGGCAGCGCCTAAGAGAAAACCGGTGGAAGAAATATTGTCATTTTGTTAAACAGAGAGCGAAGGGGTTTTTATCCCTTCGCTTCTTTATGATTCATAGAAATCAGAGCAGGAGGTAGGACATAATATGAGACATCTTTTGAGTCCTCTGGACTTTTCCGCAGAAGAACTGGATGAATTGTTTGCACTTGCGGATGATATCGAGAGAGAACCGGGAAAATATGCGCAGATCTGTGCGGGGAAGAAACTGGCGACCTGTTTTTATGAACCCAGCACAAGAACGAGGCTCAGTTTTGAGACGGCAATGCTAAATCTGGGCGGAAGTATCCTTGGATTTTCCGATGCGGCATCCTCTTCCGCGTCCAAAGGGGAGAGCGTTTCCGATACGATCCGTGTGATCAGCTGTTTTGCAGATATCTGTGCGATGCGCCACCCGAAGGAGGGAGCGGCTTTTGTGGCGGCATCCCGCTCCACCATCCCTGTGATCAACGCAGGCGACGGCGGACATCAGCACCCCACACAGACGTTGACGGATCTGATGACGATCCATGCCCTGAAGGGGCGCCTCGGCAATTTTACGATAGGGCTCTGCGGGGATCTGAAATTCGGCCGCACCGTACATTCCCTGATTCACGCGTTAGTGCGCTATGAAAATGTTACGTTTAAGTTTATCTCTCCGGAGGAACTGCGTGTTCCGGATTATATTATTGAAATGCTGAAAGAGAGAGGGGTTCCCTACGAGGAGGTTATCAGCCTGGAGAACTGTATTCCGGAACTTGATCTTCTGTATATGACAAGAGTGCAGCGGGAACGTTTCTTCAATGAGGAGGATTACGTCAGGCTGAAGGATTTCTATATTCTGGATAAAGCGAAAATGGATCTGGCGAAACCGGATTGTCTGGTACTGCATCCTCTGCCCAGGGTAAACGAGATCTCCGTGGAAGTGGACAGCGATGAGCGGGCGGTCTATTTTAAACAGGTGCAGTACGGCGTGTATGTGCGTATGGCGCTGATTCTGAGACTGCTGGAACTTGCGTGAGTAAGTAGAAACAAGGAAATGAAGCGCTAACAAAGTGTGATGGGAGAGTATCTGCGGTACTGGAATAGGAGAACATTATGTTAAACGTCGGAAAAATAGAAGAGGGCTTTGTACTTGATCATATCAAGGCAGGAAAAAGTATGGAAATATACAGGCATTTGCAGTTAGATAAGCTGGATTGTACTGTGGCTATCATCAAAAATGCCCGCAGCAATAAAATGCAGAAGAAAGATATTATCAAAGTAGAGTGTGATATCGATACATTGAATCTGGACATTTTGGGCTATATCGATCATAATATAACTGTGAATGTCATACAGCAGGGTGAGATCGTGGAGAAAAAGGCGCTTCATCTGCCGAAGGAGATCAAAAATGTGATACACTGCCACAATCCCCGCTGCATCACATCCATAGAGCAGGAGCTTCCGCATATTTTTGTGCTGGCTGATGAGGCGAAGGAAATTTACCGCTGTAAGTACTGCGAGGAGAAATACAGCAAAAAGGAAAAACGCTTGTGAAAAGGAGAGGGAAATGGGAATGGAGTATCTTGAAAGAAAACGTGTGTTATTTTTTGGGCTGCCCTGGACGTTTACAAAGTATACGATCAAAGAGGATGTGATCACAATCAATACAGGGCTTTTGCACACAAGGGAAAATGACTGTTATATGTATAAGGTGCAGGATGTGGAGCTGACGATCTCTCTGTGGGAGAGAATTTTCAGGATGGGAACAGTCATCTGTTATACCGGAGATACGACGAACCCGAAGCTCTATATCGAACATGTGAAAAATGCAAAAGCCATCAAGGATTTCATTCTGAAGGCGTCGGAGGAGGCCAGAATGAAACGCAGAACCATGAATACCCTCAGCATCGATGCGGATGTGGATCTGGATGGCAACGGGATTCCGGACAGGTTTGAGGATTGAGTGGATTCTCAATTGAGGGCCGGACGCCGGGATGCTGGTTGGAACCACAATCTGATGTGAATGCGGATGTTCTGTCAGAGTTTCCGGAATCCGTTGTTTAAGGTGAATTTCTCGTAAAACAGTCCCGCAAGGAACCAGTTCGGAAAGAAGTCCAGGCGGATATGGGGGCCGATGCGGAGTCTGTGTCTGCTGTAATCCCAGGGAACCAGATCTTTTCCGGCGAGAAGCTTCCCGGAGGTGAATTCGCCGAGGAAAATAAGCAGAGCATAGAGAGTTCCCCGCAGAGGAAGCCGTAGTTTATGGGTGATCCCAAATAGCGGACGCAGAAAGGCGGCGCAGCCGTAGATCGGAAACATCCAGAGAGAGGTGGTTCCCACCAGCTGAAAATCATGTCTCTGCAGTGATTTACATGCGGTAAAGAGAATTTCGATACACCAGCCTGCGATGCCGCAGTGGAGAAACAGTCTGGAAAGCGGCATCGGGGATGTGTTTTTTTGTGTTTTTTCGGGTGATTTTTTTGTGCTCATAAAAGAAGTATGAGCAGTCGGGAAAAATATTATGCATAAGGTGTTTATTAAGACCTGGGAGGAGCAGATGAATTATCGAGAGACGATGGAATATATGGAGGAGATGTCGGCTCTTGGCAGTGTGCCGGGACTTGAGTCCATAACAGAACTTTGCAGGAGACTTGGAAATCCGCAGGATTCTCTTTTTTTTGTGCATATTGCGGGGACTAACGGAAAGGGTTCCCTGCTTGCCTATCTGTATGGCATGTTAAAGGCGGCGGGATACCGGACAGGGTGTTTTTCTTCGCCGGCGGTCTATGCATACCGGGAGAAAATACAGGTGAACGGAAAAGAGATTCTGGCGAAGGAATTTGCGGAGTGGATGAGTCTGGTCAGAGAGGAAGCGGATGCCATGGCAGAGGAGGGGCGTCCCCATCCAACGGTATTTGAGATGGAGACAGCAGTCAGTTTTCTGTATTTTAAGGAGAAACACTGTGATATTGTGCTTCTGGAATGCGGTATGGGCGGGGATCTGGACGCCACAAACATTGTGAGAAACACGCTGGCCGCCGTTTTTGCTTCGATCAGCATGGATCACATGGCGTATTTGGGAAATACACTTTCTGAGATAGCAGGCCATAAGGCCGGGATCATAAAACCGGGGGCGGAGACGGCAAGCGGTATCCAGGAGCCTGAAGTGTTTCAGATTTTAAAGGCAGGGGCCGGGGAGCAGACGCTCAGGACTGTTGAGAGGGAGCGCATCACACATATCCGGTACGGGCTGGAAAAGCAGCGGTTTGATTACCTTTCCTCTTCCGGAAAACTTTACAGACGCCTTGAGATTCCACTGGCAGGAATCGTACAGCCGGAAAATGCGGCCCTGGCAGTGGAGACAGCGGAAGCGTTGGGCAGAAAGGGCTTTTCTGTGACAGAAAAGCAGCTGCGGCAGGGACTTTCCGGGACGAGATGGCCCTATCGCTTTGAGATCGTGGCAAAGAAGCCTTACTTTATTCTGGACGGCGCCCACAATGAGGACGCGGCAGTCCGTCTGGCGGAGGGGATACGGTTTTATTTTACAAACAGAAAGATCGTCTATGTGATGGGAATGCTGAAAGATAAAGAGTATGAGAAAGTGATAGCACAGACATATGCCTATGCGGAGCAGATCATTACGGTGACACCGCCCGGTGAAGAGAGGGCTCTGCCCGGACATGAACTGGCTGTGGCGGCTTCCGGTTACCATCCTCATGTGACGGAGGCCGCCAGTCTGGAAGAGGCCGTGGAGATGGCGTATCTGTTTGCGCAGAAAGACTGGGTGATCCTGGCATTCGGTTCCCTTTCTTATCTGGGAGCCCTGGGCAGAATCGTGAGAGACAGGAGTGAAAGACATGGTAGATCAGGAAAAAATAAGACAGGGCGTCAGGCTGTTACTTCAGGGAATCGGTGAAGATACGAAGCGGGAGGGATTAACGGAGACGCCGGATCGGATCGCCCGCATGTATGGGGAGATCTGCGGCGGCATGGAAATGGATGTCTCGAAAATATTATCAAAGACCTTTGCTGCGGAGAATGCGGAGATGGTTCTGGAAAAGGATATTGTCTTTTATTCCATGTGCGAGCATCATATGCTGCCCTTTTTCGGAAAGGTGCATATCGCCTATATTCCGGATGGTAAAGTGGTGGGCTTAAGCAAGCTGGCGAGATGCGTGGAGGTTTACGCAAAAAGACTGCAGCTGCAGGAGCGCATGACGGAGCAGATCGCGGAGGCGGTGATGAAATATCTTGCACCCAGGGGGGTTATGGTGCTCACCGAGGCGGAGCATATGTGTATGACCATGCGGGGCGTGAAAAAACCGGGCAGTAAAACTGTCACCTACGCCGTAAAAGGGGTGTTTGCGGAAGAGAAGGCGCTGCAGGAGAATTTTTTCCGCATGCTGCGGCTGGACTGAGGAACGATGGAAACAGGTATGGAACGTGTAAATAAAATAATAACACATGATATGTATAAAAAATATCTGGAAAAGAATCATAGGGCGGAGGAGAACAGGTGCTTCTGCCGTCATGATATGGCGCATTTTCTGGATGTGGCAAGGTTAGCGATGATCTTTGCGCTGCAGCAGAATGGCTTTGGGATAACAGCTGCCGGAGAACAGGATGGCTTTGCGTGGAGATGCCCGGAAAAAAGGAGGCAGGCAGAAGAGATGATCTATGCGGCGGCGCTTCTGCATGATATAGGCCGGTGGAAACAGTATGAGGACAAAACGCCCCATGAGAAGGCTTCCGCGGACCTTGCGCCGGAAATTCTTTCAGACTGTGGGTTTACGAAGGAAGAGACGGAACAGATCGTGAATGCCATTTCCAATCATCGGAATGCTGCGGTCAGGGACGAACAGAGCTTTAACGGTATTTTATACCGTGCCGACAAGATGAGCAGGAGCTGTTTTTGCTGTGAGGCGGAGGCGGCCTGCGACTGGAAGGGGGATAAGAAGAATCTGGTGCTGCGGTACTGATTTTTTCAGGCAGAGGCATCATGAAAAAGTATAACAGTGAAGCAGACAGTGGAGGGATACAATGAACAGATTCGCGCAGGCTTATGCCGTTCCATGTATATACAATACCATACGGACAAAGGATGCTTCTGCCGGGCTGCTTGCGGTAGACGTTCCCGGCTCGAAAAGTATTACCAACCGGGCCCTTTTACTGGCCACCCTGGCGGAGGGGATATCTACCCTGCGGGGAGTGCTTTTTTCCGACGATTCCAGGCACTTTCTGAAATGTGTGCAGGACCTGGGCTTTGAGACGCAGGTGGACGAGGCCGGCCGCCTGGTCAGGGTGAAGGGGCTCGGAGGCGCGGTTCCTCTGACGAAAGCAGACTTATATGTGGGCAGCGCCGGCACTGCGGCAAGGTTTCTGACTGCCTGTCTGGGACTTTCGGAGGGGATATACCATATGGACGCTTCCGAGCAGATGCGCAGGCGTCCGATGGCTCCGTTACTTTGCGCCCTGGAAGAACTGGGCTGTGAGGTCCTTTACGATGCGGAGGAGGGGCATTTTCCGTTTGTCCTGCGCGGCCACGGTTTCCGCAAAGAGCAGATCTCCATCAATATTGACAGCAGCAGCCAGTTTTTGAGCGCGCTGCTCATCGTGTCCTGTCTGTGTAAAAGGGACTTTACGACGCACATAGAGGGAACCCATGGTATGGCGTATATTGATATGACATTAAAAATGATGGAGCAGTTCGGCGTCTGCACGCAAAAAGCTTCGGACAGTACGTTTCTTACCCGGGCAGGCCAGCATTACCGGGCGCTTGATTACCGGATAGAACCGGATGTGTCGGCGGCATGTTATTTTTATGCCATGAGCCCGCTGCTGCATGTTCCGGTGAGAGTAAATCATGTGCATTTCGATTCCCTGCAGGGAGATGTGGCATTTATCAGACTGCTGGAAGAAATGGGCTGTCTGGCAGCAGACACACCGGAGGGCATTGTGCTTTCCCCGCCGGCGGAGGGCATGTTCCATGGGATCACGGCGGATATGTCCGCCTGCTCCGATCAGGCTATTACGCTGGCTGCTATCGCACCCTTTGCGGAAGGTCCGACTACCATCAACGGCATCGGTCATATCCGATTTCAGGAGAGCGACCGCATTGCCGCCATCACCGCGGAACTATCCCGAATGGGTATCCGGTGCGATGAGCGGCAGGATGGCATCACGATCTATCCGGGCAGGCCTGCGCCTTCCACCGTGGAGACGTATGACGATCACCGCATGGCAATGGGATTTTCTCTGACCGGGCTGCGCAGTCCCGGCATTGTCATCGCTGATCCGGGGTGCTGCCGCAAAACTTTTGAGGATTATTTTGAGGTGCTGGATGATGTGATAAAACGCTTAACACCCGCATGAAATGTTTTTGTAAAAATATCAATGGATGAAAAGAAATGGATGGATGTAACTATGAAAATAGGCAGCAAAGAGTTTGACTTAAAAAATCACTGTTATATCATGGGGATCCTGAATGTGACGCCGGACTCCTTTTCTGACGGCGGGAAGTTCCAAAAGATGGATCAGGCGCTTTATCATGTGGAGGAGATGGTGCAGGAAGGGGCGGATCTCATAGACATCGGCGGGGAATCCAGCAGACCGGGACATACGAAGATCTCTGCGGAAGAGGAGACAGAGCGGGTTGTCCCTATTATCGAAAAAATAAAATGCCGATTTAATATTCCGCTATCGCTGGATACCTGCAAGGGAGCGGTGGCAAGGGCGGGGATCGCGGTCGGCGCTGATCTGATCAATGATATCTGGGGATTGAAATATGACGGAGAAATGTCGGATATCATTGCGGAGGCGGGAATTCCCTGCTGTCTGATGCATAATCGTACGGAGACGGTCTATGGAGAATTCATAACAGATGTTATAAATGATTTACAGGAAAGTCTTTCCCTGGCAGAGGAGGCCGGCATCCGAAAAGACAGAATTATTCTGGATCCGGGGATCGGCTTTGGGAAAACACGTGAACAGAATCTGGAACTCATCGCAAAGCTTGAAAAGCTGCATGTTACGGGATATCCGCTGTTACTTGGCTGCAGCAGAAAGTCAGTGATCGGACTGACACTGGATCTGCCTGTGGAGGAGAGGCTGGAGGGGACGCTGGCGACGACGGTGACAGGGGTGCTAAAAGGCTGCAGTTTTGTCAGAGTACATGATGTGAAGGAGAATGTGCGGGCTGTGAAGATGGCGGAGGCGATCCGGGAATATATGGATCCTGTCTGAGCTGCAGGGCCGCGAGGAATAATAAATAAACAATTGCCGCAGCGAACACAGGCGGAGAAAAAGGAGGGAACAAAGATGGGATATTTGGGAGAAGAGATCAGAAAACTGGGATTTGGCCTGATGCGCCTGCCGCAGAAGGGCGAAAATATCGATGTGGAACAGGTAAAGGAAATGGTGGATCTGTTCCTGGAGGCCGGTTTCACCTATTTTGATACGGCCTGGGCCTATGGCGGAAGCGAGGATGCGGTCAGAGAGGCTTTGGTGGAGCGCTATCCCAGGGAGCGGTATCAGCTGGCAACGAAGAATGCCGCGTGGATCGGCTGTGAGACGAAGGAACAGGCCTATGCACAGTTTGAGGAGTCGCTTGCACGGACAAAAGCCGGATATTTTGATTTTTATCTGTTACATAATCTGGGGGAGGGCAGATCCCGTTATTTTGATGAGTTTGATATGTGGAGATGGATTCAGGAAAAGAAGAAAGCAGGCCAGGTGAAGCATATCGGTTTCTCTTTCCATTCTACGCCGGAGGAACTGGAAAGTATTCTGACGGATCACCCGGAGATGGAATTTGTGCAGCTCCAGATCAATTATGGTGACTGGGAAAATCCGGCGGTGCAGTCGAAGCGTTGCTATGAAGTGGCAAGAAAGCATGGAAAGCCGGTTATTATTATGGAACCGGTGAAAGGCGGGATGTTATCGACGCCGCCGAAGTCCGTGGAAAAATTATTGAGGGAGGCGGAACCGGAGAGCTCTGCGGCATCCTGGGCAATCCGCTTTGCGGCTGATCTGGAAGGGGTGATCACGGTTCTTTCCGGCATGAGCAGCATAGAGCAGATGAAAGATAATCTGTCCTGTATGAGATCCTTTACCGGTCTTGATGAGGGACAGCGGGAAGTGCTTGGGCGGGCGAGAGAGGAACTGAAAAAGATCCCGCTGATTCCCTGTACGTCCTGTAATTACTGTGCGAAAGTGTGCCCAAAGAACATCGGTATTTCCGGTTCCTTTACAGCGATGAATTATCTGACGCTCTACCATGATAAAGAAAGGGCAAAGCGCCAGGAAAACTGGCTGGTGGAGGGCCATGATCTGAAACATGCGAATGAATGTATCAGGTGCGGAAGGTGTGAGGAAGCCTGTCCCCAGCATATCGCGATCCGGGAGACGCTTGAGAAAGTCAGCGAAGAACTGTTACAATAAGAGAAGAGAAATCCGGCAGAGAAAGCGACGGATACGGAAACTTTGGATAAAGCAGGAAAAAACATTGCGATCAGGAGAAAACCTATGGATCAGATCAGAATCAAAAACCTCAGAATATTTGCCTATCACGGCGTTTACGAACAGGAGAAGGAGCAGGGGCAGAATTTTATTGTCAATGCGGTCCTGCATGTGGATATGGAAAAGGCCGGGAGAAGCGATGATATCGCGGATGCCGTGGACTACGGTGCGGTCTGTCTTTTTATCGACGAATACATGAGAGAAAACCGCTTTGATCTGCTGGAAGCGGTGGCGGAACATGTGACGAAGGAGTTACTGTTCACCTTTCCTGCGATCCGCCTGGTGGAGATGGAGATAGAAAAGCCCAATGCGCCGATTCCACTCCGGTTCGACAGTGTCTCCGTGAAAATCACAAGAGGGTGGCATAAGGCGTTTATCGCCCTTGGCTCCAATATGGGAAACAAACTGAAATATCTGGAGAGGGCGGTGGCGAATCTGCAGGAAGACGACTGCTTCAGAAACATAAAAGTATCCAATTACATGGAGACCGCGCCCTACGGCGGCGTGGAGCAGGATGACTTTCTAAACGGGGTATTGGAGGCGGAAACGCTCTACAGTCCTAAGGAACTGCTCAGGCGGCTTCAGAAAGAGGAGAAGCTTGCGGAACGGAAAAGAGAGGTCCGCTGGGGTCCCCGGACGCTGGATCTGGATATATTGTTCTATGAGGATCTTATTCTGGCGGAGGAAGAGCTGACGATCCCCCATCCCGATCTGAAAAACAGAAGCTTTGTGCTGGAGCCCCTTGCAGGGTTAGCGCCTTTTTTTGTACATCCGGTATATCGAAAAACGGTGAAGGAACTGCTGGCGGAGCTTTCGAGGGTATAAGGGACAGAGCGGGTATATGAAAAACTCCGGGGAATGACATATCAGGGCATCCGCCGGAGTTTTTCAGGCTGATTGGTCTGATGATTCCATCAATTGTCCTTCTCCTGATACGCAAGCGCCGCCTCTTCGGCTTCCGGGAAATGATCCACCGCCACAGGGCCGAAGGTGCTTGTGCGGTAAATGATATTGTCATCATCAAAGGGCTGGAAATAGGTATAGGCGGAAGTGGTGTTGATTTTGTGATAAACGCCCTGCGCCACAACTTCTTTTCCGCTGCCGTCCAGATTCATGCGCATCAGTGCGGGAGAATCCGTGCCGTTTGTCTGATAGAAGATCACATTTTCGTAAATATTGTAGAAGTCTAACCGTTCCTCTGTCAGGGCAGTCAGCTCGCCGCTTGACATGTTATAGCGGAACAGATGGTAATCGGCGTCAATATTCATAAAATAGACATAACTTCCGACTACCGTAGGATAACAGGTGTTACCGTCCCAGACCATACGGGAAGAATCCGTCTGAGTGTCCCAGGCGTACAGATAGTGGTCATTGGCAAGGCCGCTGTAGTAGATGGAGCCGCCCACAACATTGGCGGTCTCCACAATCTCTTTACTGAGTTCGATCTCTTCCTCGGAACCGCCGGCAGGAATCTTGTGCAGGGTACTGAATTCCGTGTTGTCATAGTGCTGGCAGTAGAGCTGATCGTCTATCAGCACCATCATGGTAGCCATATGAGGATCAAGACAGGAGCTTTCCTTTCCGTTTAAAGTGGAGCGGTAGATTCCGGTGGTGGAACGGATATGTCCGAGACCGGAGCCGCCTTTGGTGCTCTCCAGGTAATAAAACAGATGGCTGCCACCGGCATTGATATAGGAAACGTTGGAATTTAAAAGCCGTTTCATCTCGGTGCCGTCCGGATTCATGACGTAGAGAGCACCGCCGTCATAAGGATTGGAGAAATATACTTTTCCTTCATACTCACAAAAAAGCCCCTTCCCACGGATATTCCCGGCTGTGTTGCCGATGGTTCCCTCGGGGATGGAGATCTTTACGCCTCTTTTCTCAAAATAGATCGCAAGAATCAAAAGTATGATCAATGCGGCGGGTATGATAAAACGCAATGGGTTTTTGGTTGATTTTTTCATGACTGATTACTCCTGACTGGGTTTGGTTTTAAAGGTAAAACGGGAAACTTCATAAAAAAGCTTTGCTTTTTCATGAAGCAGCGGTGGCGAATGCGCAAAGCACATTCGCTACCTTTATTATAATCTTCACGCCCCTTGCTATCAAGAAATAAATGTAATAAAATAAAAATAATTACATCAGAAAAATTATTATGGCAGAAGAGATGAGGAGACAGTATGGAAGATTTGGGGAAACTCAGAGAGCAGATCGACGGGATCGACGCGCAGATCGCAGCGCTCTATGAAAAAAGGATGGAAATTTCCGGCAAGGTGGCCGAGTATAAGATAGAAACCGGAAAAAAGGTATTTGACAAGCAGAGAGAAGAGGAAAAATTGTCCCACCTGAGAACTCTCGTAGACGGTGATTTTAACAAAAACGGCATTACGGAACTGTTCGAGTTAATTATGTCTATCAGCAGAAAGAGACAGTATCAGCTTCTGACCGAGAAGGGGGCGATCGGCAGACTTCCGTTTATCGGTGTGGAGGAGTTGGAGAAGGGAAAGGCCAGAGTGGTATTTCAGGGGGCGGAAGGCGCCTACTCTCAGGCGGCGATGATGCAGTATTTCGGGGAACAGATAAACAGTTTTCATGTGGATACGTTTCGGGATGCCTGTGTGGCCATAGACGAGGGGAGTGCGGACTATGCGGTGCTGCCTATCGAAAATTCCACGGCCGGTGTAGTCAGCGAAATTTACGATCTGCTGGTGGAGTTTGAAAACTATATCGTGGGGGAGCAGGTGATCCGGATCGAGCATTGCCTGATGGGGCTGCCCGGTACAAAGCTGTCGGACATCCACACGGTGTACTCCCACCCCCAGTCGTTAATGCAGAGCGCAAGATTTCTGTTGGAACATCCTTCCTGGAAGCAAATCAGCATGAAAAACAACGCTTTTGCGGCAAAGAAGGTAAAAGAGGAGAAAGACAGAAGCCAGGCGGCCATAGCCAGCGAGTATGCGGCGAAGCTTTACGGGCTGGAAGTACTGGAAAAGGGGATCAACCAGTCAGTTTCCAATTCCACAAGATTTATTATTGTCACAAATCAGAAGATTTTTAAAAAGGATGCAAAAAAGGTCAGCATCTGTTTTGAGTTGCCTCATGAGAGCGGTTCTCTGTACCATATGCTGTCCCACATTATCTACAACAATCTGAATATGAATAAGATCGAGAGCCGTCCCATTGAAGAGCGGAACTGGGAATACCGGTTTTTCATAGATTTCGAGGGGAATCTGGGAGATTCGGCGGTGAAGAACGCGCTGCGGGGACTGCGGGATGAGGCCAGGAATCTGCGGATACTGGGAAATTATTGATGCGGATTCAGAAGAAAGCGAAAATCGACATGCTGTTATCTGAGAGGCAGCATTTGTCTGCCTGCGATGTGCTGTCGGAACATATTTGAGGAAGCTTGAACGATGAGTGCATTGCGGGTATGGCTCCTCGTGAGGTGCCGGGATGCGAATAGAATGGAGAAAAAGAAACGATGAGAGAAAAGGAACTGATTATTTACAGGAATATTTGCGGAAAAGAGGGGAAACTTCTTGCGGATATGTCCTGGCTTATGGATCATTATAACGAACCGGGGTCTGCCCCGACTGTTTCCAAGAAGGAAGGGACAATGAAGGAGCTGTTTTTCGGCTGTATTCACGAGCTGTTGGAGTTGGCAGGAAATCATGGCTTTTACGGCAACCTGTGGCACTGTTTTCTGACAAATCTGCTGGTCAATAATGAAAACAGCTACAGCAGGGCCTGCGAAGTGGTGGGGGCAGTGGAGGGCAGCATCAATCAGGCGGTGCTGCACGATATCGTGATCTTCAAGGAGTTTTTTGATTTCGATTTTGCGCCTCTGAAAAAGCTGTTTGGCGGGGAAAGCTGGACGCTGATCGAACAGTATCAGAGCAGTAATGAACAGAGTAAGGTCTACAACACAAGGATCAGAAAACGGATCTGTGATCTGGCCGAACAGTTCTGCCATGATCATACGCCGGAGGAAATGAAGGAGACGCTGACGCAGTTTTATAAAGACTACGGCGTCGGGAAGTTCGGTCTGCATAAGGCCTTCCGGATCATCTCCGGTGAGGAAGGAGCACAGATCGTGCCGATCACGAATATTGCCCATGTGCATATGGACGATCTGGTGGGGTATGCGTCCCAGAAGAAAAAACTGATTGATAATACGGAGGCTTTTGTGCAGGGAAGAAAAGCCAACAATTGTCTGCTGTTCGGCGACGCGGGGACAGGAAAGTCGTCAAGCATCAAAGCCATCACCAATGAATACTATGAAAAAGGACTGCGTGTGATCGAAATTTACAAACATCAGTTCCGGGATATCAATGATGTGATCGGTCAGATCAAAAACAGAAACTATAAATTTATCCTCTATATGGATGATTTGAGTTTTGAAGATTTTGAGACGGATTACAAATATCTAAAGGCGGTCATCGAGGGCGGACTGGAAAAAAAGCCGGATAATGTGCTGATCTATGCAACTTCCAACAGGAGGCATCTGGTCCGGGAAAAAGCTTCCGACAAAAATGACAGGGACGAGGATCTGCACACAAACGATACGGTGCAGGAGAAGCTTTCTCTGGCTTACCGATTTGGGGTGACGATTTATTTTGGAAAACCTGCACCAAAAGAGTTTCAGAATATTGTCAGAACGCTGGCAAAGCGTTATGATATAACTATGGAAGAGGAAAAACTCCTTCAGGAGGCAAATAAATGGGAACTGTCCCACGGCGGTCTGTCCGGCCGCACCGCAAAACAGTTTATTGACTACCTGTTGGGGACGGCCTCTCAAAAAACATAAGGTAAGAAACAGGGGGAAACATTGTGGCGGTCACAACATTTGCAGCGATTGACGTAGGCTCCTACGATCTGGAAATGAAAATATTCGAGATGTCCGGCAAAGGCGGTATGAAGCAGGTGGATGATATCAGACACCGTCTGGATCTGGGGAGCGATACCTATGCAGAGGGCAAGATCTCCTACGGGGCGGTGAATGAACTCTGTGCTATTTTGCAGGAATTCCAGAATATCATGAAAGCCTACAAAGTGAACGATTATAAGGCTTACGGCACCAGCGCCATACGGGAGACGCAGAATACAAAAATTCTGCTTGACCAGATCAGGCAGCGGACGGGAGTAAAGATCGACGTACTGAGTAATTCTGAGCAGCGCTTTATGGATTATAAGTCCATTGCTTCCAAAACGGAAGATTTCAATAAGATCATGGAAAAGGGTACGGCCATTGTGGATATCGGCGGCAGCAGCATCCAGATCTCCCTGTTTGAGAAGGGAAGTCTGATCTCCACTCAGAACATGCGTCTCGGTGTGCTGCGGCTGCAGGAGAAGTTAAATCACTTAAATGCGGCATCCGCCAAAATAGAAGAGCTGATCGATGAGCTTGCCACAGCCCAGCTTTCTGTCTTTAAAAAGATGTACTTAAAGGATTGTAAAATCGAAAATATTATTGTGGTGGACGATTATCTCTCGGTGGTACTGCAGAATCCTGCGATCACGGGGGAGAGGCCCGGGGTGATCGAGGCGGATACCTATATGAGTTTTTTAGAGTCGGTACATTCCAGGACGCTGCCGGAAATTGCGGGGACGCTTGATATTCCGCGGGAGAATGCGATCCTGTTGTTTATTTCCGCAGTTTTAGTGAAGCGGATCGTGAAGATGATGGACGCTACGCTGCTCTGGGCTCCGGGTGTGACGCTTTGCGACGGCATCGCCTATGAGTATGCGGAGCAGCATAAAATTTTCAGGGTGGAGCACGACTTCGAGGCGGATATCCTTTCCAGCGCAGAGACCATCAGCAAGCGCTATATGGGCAGCAAAAAGCGGGGCGAGACGCTTGAGAGGATCGCGCTCACGATCTTTGACAGCATGAAGCGGATTCATGGCCTGGGAAAAAGAGAACGGCTGTTATTGCAGCTTACCACAAGGCTCCACGACTGCGGAAAATATATCAGCATGGTGAATCTGGGAAGATGTTCCTACAATATCATTATGTCCACGGAGATCATCGGCCTCTCCCACAAGGAGCGGGAGATCGTGGCCAATGTGGTAAAGTATAATCATGAGCCCTTTGTCTACTACAATGTGGCGGACGGTGAGAGCGCTCTTGATGAGGACGCTTATCTGGTGGTGGCGAAACTGACCGCGATCTTACGGGTAGCCAACGGACTGGACAGGAGCCATAAACAGAAATTCAAGGATATCAAATCCGTATTGAAGGACGGGCAGCTTATGATCCAGGTGAATACGGCGGCGGATATCACGCTGGAGCGGGGGCTTTTTACAAGAAGAGCGGATTTCTTTGAGGAAGTATACAGCGTCAGACCGGTGATCCGGCTAAAGAAGAGTTTTTAGGAGGTATCGATATGGGTGAGAAAAAGGACTTTTCCAATCCGGCTTACTATACAAACAGGGAATTGAGTTGGATCATGTTTAACAGGCGGGTGCTCAGTGAGGCGAAGGATGTAAGGCTTCCGCTGTTTGAGCGGTTAAAGTTTTTAAGCATCACGGCTTCCAATCTGGATGAATTTTTTATGGTGCGGGTTGCTTCCCTGAAAGATATGGTGAATGCAAAATATAATAAGCCGGATATTGCGGGCATGAAGCCCAAAGAACAGCTGGAAGCGCTGAATAAGGAAACCCATGCGCTGGTGAAGGAACAGTATCAGGTATACAACAAACAGCTCTTGCCGGGGCTTTTGGAGGCGGGGGTACGGATCGTGGGACGCCATGAGGATCTGACAGAGAAGCAGGCGGCCTATGTGGATCGGTATTTTGCCGACAATGTGTATCCTGTGCTGACGCCGATGGCCGTGGATTCTTCCAGGCCGTTCCCCCTTGTACGGAACAAAACCCTGAATCTGGGAGCGCTTGTGAAGAAAAAACAGGGGAAGGGCGAGGTGGAGTTTGCCACGGTGCAGGTACCCGGTGTGCTTTCGAGAGTGGTGGAGATCCCCGGCGACGAGGAGGGCAGAAAGTGTCTGATCTTCTTAGAGCAGATCATTGAACGGAATATCGACAGGCTGTTTCTGAACTACGATATAGAGTGCGTTTTCCCCTTCCGTATCATGCGGAATGCGGATTTGAGCATTGACGAGGACGAGGCGGAAGATTTGTTAAAGGAGATCGAAAAGCAGCTGAAGAAAAGACAGTGGGGCCAGGTGATCCGCCTGGAGACAGAGGCTGGCATCGATGAAAAGCTGTTGAAGATCCTGGAGGAGGAACTGATGGTGCAGGAGGAAGATGTCTATGCCATCAAGGGGCCTCTTGATCTGACGGTGCTCATGAAGCTCTACGGCCTGGAGGGGCATGAGGATCTGAAAACGCCGAAGTATACGCCCCAGCCGATTCCGGAGTTTCTGGAAGAGGGAGACATCTTCACCCGGATCAGGCAGCACGATATCTTTTTACATCATCCCTACCAGACCTTTGAGCCGGTGGTGGATTTTGTGAGGCAGGCCTCAAAGGACAGCCAGGTGTTGGCCATCAAGCAGACGCTCTACAGAGTCAGCGGCAATTCTCCGATCATCGCGGCGTTGGAGCAGGCGGCGGAGAACGGAAAACAGGTCACGGTGCTGGTGGAATTAAAGGCCAGGTTTGACGAGGAGAACAATATTCTCTGGGCAAAGCGGTTAGAGAAGGCAGGCTGTCATGTAATCTACGGGCTGGTGGGATTAAAGACGCACTGCAAGATCACGTTGGTGGTGCGCAGGGAGGAGGACGGTATCAGGCGGTATGTCCATCTGGGTACCGGAAACTACAACGATTCCACCGCAAAGCTCTACACGGATGTGGGGTTAATGACCTGTAACGAGCAGATCGGGGAGGATGCGACGGCGGTGTTCAATATGCTTTCCGGCTACTCGGAACCCAGAAGCTGGAATAAACTGTCGGTGGCGCCGCTGTGGCTGAAGGACCGTTTCCTTTCCCTGATCGGCAGAGAACGGGATTACGCGCTGAAGGGACATCACAGCCATATCATCGCGAAAATGAACGCGCTGTGCGACAAGGATGTGATCATGGCTCTCTATGAGGCGTCGGCAGCAGGCGTAAAGATCGAGCTGATCGTGCGAGGAATCTGTTGTCTGAAGACAGGCATCCCGGGGATCAGCGACAACATCACGGTCCGCTCCATTGTGGGAAATTTCCTGGAACATGCCAGAATTTTCTACTTTGAGAATGACGGCAAGCCGGAGATCTACTGTGCAAGTTCGGACTGGATGCCGAGAAATCTGGAACGCCGGGTGGAGATCATGTTCCCGATCGAGAAAGAGGGATTAAAACAGAAGGCCATGCATATTCTGGAGTGTCAGCTGAAGGATAACATGAAGGCCCACCTGCTGACAGCGGAGGGCAATTATGAGAAGGTGAACAGGCGGATTCAGGAACCTTTCTGTGCCCAGGATACCTTCTGTCTGGAAGCTGTGGAACTGGGACGGAATAAGAAGCAGGGGGGCGGAGAGCGGGTGTTTATCCCGGAGATGCACATGGTTTGAACAGTTGGTTTTTAAATAACGCAGAAAGGTTGGTAGAGGTATGACTTACGAATATGATGATGCTGCCATTCTCTGTTTTTTGGAAAATCAAAGACAGTTATTTCCGGAAGATGTGGCAGAAAATGAAAGTGAAGCGGAGGCATTTCTGGAGGACTGCATGGCGGTGATCGCCGATTCGGCAAAGGAAGTGTTGGAATATTTTGAAGAACAGGGGATAGACATGGAGGATGCGGACGAAGAGAGTATTCTGGAAGCATCTGAGGTTTTCGATATAGGAGACGGGCGCTATCTCATCGTGGAAGGATAAAAGGTTAAAATTGATGACAAGAACAAAAACAGTGAGAAGAAGTGTCAGGTGTGTCAAGGTAATTCATGTGCTGATGACATTAGTCTGGCCGGTGCTGGTGATCGCTGTGGCGGCGCTGACAAACTATCTGCAGCGTGCCTGGCAGAGAACATATACTCCCTACTATAATCCGTTTGGAATGGTGCTTTTGTTTTTCTGGTTTATGTATGTGTTTTTCATGATGATCGTAATGCGCAACTACAATCTGCAGACCATCGCAACACAGGAGTGCGATTTTGACGCCTATCTGGAATGTATCAGATTTCTGGAAAAGTTCCAGTTTCCAGGTGCAAGGAGAAGCCAGCGCGTCAATCGGACGGATGCCTATCTGCTGACGGGAGATTTTGATGCGGCTTATCAAAATCTGATGGAGTTAAAACCGCAGTATGAACGGCTGAATAACAGGGCGAGAATGATGTACGACTATTTCTGGTGCCGATTTTACGGGGAACTGGAGGACATGGTGAATTTCCGCGTCTGTATGGATGCATTTCGCAACAACTGGATCCACAATCTCCAGGTAAGGCGGAAGCTTCAGGTTCAGGCGGTGACGCTTTTACAGGAATTGAATTTCCGGGATATGATGTTTTCCGGTAAGAGCGACAGGATCAGGGCGGATATGACAAACCTGTATGCGGCGGGCAGACTCGGCAGCCGGTATGAGTTTGTCAGATACTGTTATTATATGGGAAGGCTGGAATATAATATGAATAATCTGCAGGTGGCAAAGCACTGGTTTGCCCAGACGGTCAGCTTCGGCCTGCAGGAATATATGAGTAAACGGGCGGCGGATTTTCTGGCGATGCTGGACGCCATGCAGGTGCCCTATGCGGCGGTGCCGCCGGCATATAACCAGTATTACTGCAACCGCAGGAGTTTCAATATGGCGACGGGGATTATCAGTATTCTAATGGGACTGATTTTTGTGCTGATGGGGATGATATGGTTGTAGGTAATTGCGGAATCGGAAGCCGGGATGAAAATGTCTCTGCAACTGTCCTGCGGAACGCCGGAGCAGTTTTCCGGGAGTTTAAGCGGAAAGCGGGCCTGCATCAGAGATATTTCATCCCGGCTGGTTTATGATTTAATATTCTTTGTCTGTCTGTCAGTTCTGTGCCAGAGAAAACAGGATCTCCGCCAGGCCATCGTGGTTGTTGTCTTCCTTTGTGGTAATGGAAGTGATGGCTTTCACTTCATCGGTGCCGTTTATCATGGAGATACTGTTGCCTACGGCAGCTAACATGGAAAGATCGTTGTCAGCATCCCCCGCAGCGTAAGCCTCTGTGGTGGGAACATTGTAGAGATCGCAGATGTATTTGACAGCGCTCCCTTTACCGGAACGGTAATCTACAAATTCCAGATATTCAGGACAGGAATAGACAGTAGTCAGTTTCCCCTCCATCCAGGGAGCCAGTTTTTCCTTTAAAAGTTCCAGTTTATCGTGACCCTCCATAGAGATCGCTAAAGCCTTGTGAGGCGCTTTATCCAGATGAGAGAGGATATCCTCGTCATAAATATAATCAATCTGGGTTCGTTTTGCGTAGAGATCAGATTCAGCATTTTGATGTCTGCAGATAACTTTGTCAGATGAATAAGTCTGACAGTGGATGCCCATCTCTTCGGCAGTGTCGATGATGTGCATGATATCTTTGGGATCAAGCCTGAGATCTGCAAGATACTTTTCCTCACCGCAGTCATAAATCACGGAACCGTTGTAGCAGATCAGAAGAAGATTCTGATAACGGCCCAGTCCTGTCCGTTTTACCACTTCACGGATGTTGTTGAGGGGTCTGCCGGAAGCGATAATGAATTTATTGCCCGCAGAAATATAGGCATCGATAGCCGTGAGCGTTTTTGGCGAGATCATTTTCTCGTCGTTTAACAGTGTACCGTCCAGATCAGTAAAAAATAAATGCATCAGTTGTCCTCCTCATCAGATAAAGTCTTGGTGTAAATCGTCCGTTTTCTCGCCATCTCATCGCTCTCCAGATAATCGTCGTAGGTGGTGATCTTATCGATCAGGGAACCGTCCGGCAGAATTTCCATAATGCGGTTGGCTGTAGTCTGTACCACCTGATGGTCGTGGCAGGAGAAAAGTTCCACGCCCGGAAATTTTTTCATGCCTTCGTTTAAAGCCGTGATGGATTCCATATCCAGATGGTTTGTTGGTTCGTCAAAAATCAGGCAGTTGGCGCCGCTGATCATCATTTTGGATAACAGACAGCGCACCCGTTCACCGCCGGATAATACCTTTACTTTCTTGACGCCGTCATCCCCTGCAAACAGCATACGTCCCAGGAAACCTCTGACATAGGTGACGTCCTTGATGGGGGAGTAGGCCGTAAGCCATTCCGTGATCGTGTAATCGTTGTCAAATTCGGCGCCGCTGTCCCTGGGGAAGTAGGCCTGAGAGGTAGTTACGCCCCATTTATAAAATCCCTCATCCGGTTCTATCTCTCCGGTGAGAATCCGGAATAAAGTGGTCTTTGCCAGTTCATTGCCGCCGACAAAGGCGATCTTGTCATCGTGGCCGACAATAAAAGAGATGTTGTCAAGTACTTTTTCTCCGTTTATGGTCTTTGAGAGGTTTTCCACTAACAGTACATCGTTACCGATCTCCCGCTCCGGACGAAAATCGATATAAGGATATTTTCTGCTGGAAGGTCTGATGTCATCCAACTGAATTTTTTCCAGAGCCCGCTTTCTGGAAGTGGCCTGTTTGGATTTGGAGGCATTGGCGGAGAAACGGGAAATAAATTCCTGCAGCTCTTTGATCTGTTCCTCTTTCTTTTTATTGGCCTCCTTACGCTGCTTTAAGATCAGCTGGCTTGACTGATACCAGAAATCATAGTTGCCGGAAAACAGCTCGATCTTACCATAGTCGATGTCCGCGGTATGGGTGCAGACTTTGTTCAGGAAATATCTGTCATGGGAGACCACAATGACTGTATTCTGGAAATTGATGAGAAATTCTTCCAGCCAGTTGATGGCGTCTAAATCCAGGTGGTTTGTGGGCTCGTCTAACAGCAGGATATCCGGGTTGCCGAAGAGCGCCTTCGCCAGAAGCACTTTGACTTTCTGGTTGCCGTCCAGTTCGGACACCGGCGCGCTGTGGAGTTCGGTTTCAATGCCGAGACCGTTTAACAGCATGGCCGCATTGGTATCCGCATCCCATCCGTCCATTTCCGCAAATTCCGCTTCCAGTTCACTGGCGCGGATGCCGTCCTCATCGGAGAAATCTTCCTTGGCATAGATGGCATCTTTTTCCTTCATAATTTCGTAAAGTCTTGCGTTGCCTAAAATCACCGTATCCATCACGGTGTAGCTGTCGTATTTAAAGTGATCCTGCTCAAGCACCGAGAGACGCTCTCCGGGGGTGATGGCGATATCGCCGTTTGTAGTTTCCAGCTCGCCGGAAAGGATCTTTAAAAAAGTGGACTTTCCCGCGCCGTTAGCGCCGATGATGCCATAGCAGTTGCCTTCCGTAAATTTAATGTTAACGTCCTCAAAAAGGGCTTTCTTACCTACTCTGTAGGTCACGTTGTTTGCACTGATCATATTCGGTACATATTCCTTTCTATCGTCTTCCCGCATCCCGCGCAGGTATCAATCCATCCACAGGGCTACCTCTCTATTATACATAAACATTACGCTTTTTCAAGGAAAATTAGCGTTTGTTCAAGTTTTTTGCCGCTGTATTTCTTTTTTCTTTCCAGGACCTGTTTTATTTTTGTGAATTATCTATACTATTTTACTTTTTATCTAACTTTTTTTGAAAAAACTGGTGGAATTGAGGGAACAATATGATATACTGATACTATAAATATCTGGCTGATTTTTCCAGAAGAAAAAATAAAAAAGGAGACGTCGGCAGACATATTTAGAGAAGAGAAAAGGAGAGAAAAAGTATGGCAAAATGGATCTATTTATTTACGGAAGGAAATGCAGGCATGCGTGAACTTCTGGGGGGGAAAGGCGCTAATCTGGCAGAGATGACCAATCTCGGACTGCCGGTGCCGCAGGGATTTACGATCACAACGGAAGCCTGCACGCAGTACTATGAGGACGGCAGGAAGATCAACGATGAGATCATCGGCCAGATCATGGAATATATAGAGAAGATGGAGGAGATCACTGGCAGGAAATTCGGTGATAAGGAAAATCCTCTTCTCGTATCCGTTCGTTCCGGCGCCAGGGCATCCATGCCGGGTATGATGGATACGATCCTGAACCTGGGTTTAAATGAGGATGTGGTGGAAGTTTTATCGAAAAAATCCGGCAATCCACGCTGGGCATGGGACTGCTACAGAAGATTTATCCAGATGTACTCCGACGTTGTGATGGAAGTGGGCAAGAAGTATTTTGAGGAACTGATTGACCATATGAAGCTGGAAAAGGGCGTAAAACAGGACGTGGAGCTTACGGCTGACGATTTGAAAGTTCTTGCCAATCAGTTCAGGGCGGAATATAAGTCAAAGATCGGCGCGGACTTCCCGGATGATCCGAAGGCACAGCTGATCGGTGCGATCGAAGCGGTGTTCCGTTCCTGGGATAATCCCCGTGCCAATGTATACCGCCGCGACAACGATATCCCTTACTCCTGGGGAACCGCTGTCAATGTGCAGATGATGGCATTCGGCAACATGGGCGAAACTTCCGGCACAGGCGTGGCCTTCACCCGTAACCCGGCTACCGGCGAGAAGGAGCTGATGGGTGAGTTCCTGTTAAACGCACAGGGCGAAGACGTAGTTGCCGGTGTTCGTACACCGCAGCCCATCAGGGAACTGCAGAAGAGCATGCCCGAAGTATATGATCAGTTTGTGGATATCTGCAATAAGCTGGAAGATCACTACCGTGATATGCAGGATATGGAATTTACGATTGAGGACAGGCATTTGTACATGCTGCAGACCAGAAATGGTAAGAGAACAGCAAAAGCGGCCTTAAAGATTGCCTGCGACCTGGTGGATGAAGGCATGATCTCCGAGGAGAAGGCGGTTTCCATGATCGATCCGAGAAACCTGGATTCCCTGTTACATCCGCAGTTTGATACCTATGTGATCAGCAAAGCGATCCCTGTGGCGAAGGGGCTGGCGGCAGCGCCAGGCGCGGCCTGCGGCAAGATCGTCTTCACGGCGGACGACGCGAAGAAGTGGGCTGCAAAAGGCGAGAAAGTTGTTCTGGTACGTCTGGAGACATCCCCGGAGGATATCGAAGGTATGAAGGCAGCTCAGGGTATCCTGACGGTGCGCGGCGGTATGACTTCCCACGCGGCTGTGGTTGCCCGCGGCATGGGCGCATGCTGTGTATCCGGCTGTTCCGCCATCGAGATGGACGAGGCGCACAAAGTATTCCGCATCGGCGCGCAGGAATTCCATGAGGGCGATGTGATCTCCTTCGATGGCACAACGGGTAATATTTACGACAGACCAATCCCCACTGTAGATGCGACCATCGCCGGTGAGTTCGGCAGGATCATGGAGTGGGCGGACAAGTACCGCACGCTGAAGGTTCGCACAAATGCGGATACGCCCGCAGACGCACAGAAGGCAAGGGAACTTGGCGCAGAGGGTATCGGCCTTTGCCGAACAGAGCATATGTTCTTCGGCGGACATCGTATCGACGCATTCCGTGAGATGATTTGTTCCGATACGTTAGAAGAGCGGGAAGAGGCGCTTAAGAAGCTGCTTCCGTTACAGCAGAACGACTTTGAAAAACTGTTCGAGGCAATGGAAGGCGATCCTGTGACGATCCGTTTCCTGGATCCCCCGCTGCACGAGTTTGTTCCTTCCGAGGAGGAAGATATCAGAAAGCTGGCGGACGCAAAGGGCAAAACCATGGAGGAGATCAGAAAGTTCATCGATACTCTGCATGAGATGAACCCGATGATGGGACACCGCGGCTGCCGTCTGACCGTTACTTTCCCGGAGATTGCAAAGATGCAGACACAGGCAGTGATCCGCGCGGCAATCAATGTGAAGAAAGCGCATCCCGACTGGAATCTTGTGCCTGAGATCATGATTCCGCTGATCGGTGACGATAAGGAATTGAAGTTTGTCAAGAAGAACGTGGTGGAGACAGCGGACGCTGAGATCAAGGCTGCTGGCATTGAGTTAGATTACGAAGTGGGAACGATGATCGAGATCCCGAGGGCTGCTCTGACGGCGGACCAGATCGCGAAGGAGGCGGAGTTCTTCTGCTTCGGCACCAACGATCTGACACAGATGACCTACGGCTTCTCCAGAGACGACGCAGGCAAGTTCCTGGAGGCTTACTATAAGGCGAAGATCTTCGAGAACGATCCGTTTGCGAAACTCGATAGAAACGGCGTCGGTGTCCTGATGGAGATGGCAATCAAAAAAGGCAAAGAGACAAGGCCGGAACTGCACTGCGGTATCTGTGGTGAGCACGGCGGAGATCCTTCTTCCGTGGAGTTCTGCCATCATATCGGACTGGACTATGTATCCTGCTCACCGTTCAGGGTGCCTATTGCGCGCCTCGCGGCTGCACAGGCGGCTATTCAGAAATAATGCCATAGGAATTTTGGTACTTGCAGGCGAAAGTATTGAAGAATGGCTTAAAATCAAGGGTTTTAAGGTTTGGTGGGGTTCATCACGGTGGGTGGTGGACCCCTGTTTTTGTGTTTTTTGATGCCGCTGATAGCATGGCGATTGAGGGAAAAATCGTACTATCAGGCAAAAGTATACTTTCACGCAAAAGTCAGGGATTTCCGTGATAGTATAAAGCGGAAAGGTAAAAGGGTGTAGGGTATTGTCGGTTTTGGCTGAAAGGCGTATTAGTTTGACGGAAAATGCTGTCGATAAACGGGGGATATGATACAAACACGGAAACTGCTCGGAGTATTCGTGTTTGTATATGAGTTTCCGTGATAATATGGGGTTTTGCGTGTTAGTATGCTGTAGATGTTAATGGAATATTGAAGATAGGTGTGGTGTAGATATAGTAATAAAAAGCATGGAGCCTTATGAAAAAGTATAGGTTTATAACTGCCTGTCTGCTAATTTTACTGGCATTTCTGTTGTTCAATATTTTTAATAGGAATGGGAATTCGACCATAGAGACATTCAATATGGATGCTGCAACAAAGGAAGAAATTACTGATGAACTGGTCATAGCATTATTTATTGAGGACATCACCAATGTGGTTACGAATTTCTATTCAGAATATTATTCGGGAGAAATTGCAGTTTACGATTATGAAATAGCGATTGTGGATATTGAGAAGAAAGAGCCGGGATTTATTTCCGTAAAATTCGGTGTCACCCCACAGGTAGGGGCGCATAATCCTTTAGGATATGACGAACTGGTTTATCGTGTTGATTCAAGCGGAAATAAAGAACTGGTTGGCTATGAACATCTAAAGAACTTTGAAGTGCCGGAGAAGTTTCAAAAGTATATGATAAAGCCTCTTGGGTGAGAATAATTTGTCTGAAAATGCTGTTGAAATATGGAGAATATTATCGAATCCTGTCAGGGTGTCTCCTTCCCCGGCAGATACGGACACGGAAAGAGGAGAAAGCCCGTAAACACGGTACTTTTGGCATTACATAGGTTTCAGAGTTACATTATTTCCGTGTGCTTATAAGGGCATTTTTACATTAGAGAGGGTGTGAACATTTGTTCCGGGGTTCTTTTGCCTGATAGTGTATACTCGTAGGCAAAAGTCGGTTATTATCACGGAAACTCGGATACTCGTAGGCAAAACTCCATACTATCACGCAAAAGTCGATACTCGCAGGCAAAACCCATATACAAACACGGAAACTGCCTGTATTATCACGGAAACTTGCTGGGAGTTTTCGTGATAGTATAAGGGTTTCTGCTTTGGCACATTATTAAAGCGATAAAAAAATAATGAAAAATAGATATGTGTAAATAATCCCTCATTCTATTAATCTTCCGTTATCATTCCATTCCCCATACATAACACCTTTTTTGGTATTTTCAATCAGCTTCTGTATCCTGCTCTGAAACAGTTCCGGCTGTTTCTTTTTGATTTGTATGGTGCCAATCCGCACCCGCTGGTACAGGGGGAGGAAATTTCTGAAAATTGCTCTATACCTCCGAATCTGCTTTTAAGGCTTTTTCGATATCCCCGTCAATGACAAATCCCTTTGGTGACATATCGGGAAGCACGGATCTTCCGGCATCGGTCATCAGTCCCAGGCGTTCCATCCTCCGGCGGCGTTCCTTATTTAACTCAGACCATAAACTTCCCTTTCTCCGGGGAGCAAGCTTTTGGGCAGTCGCGCCGTTATCCATTTTTTTTGTGGTGCTGTCTATCCAGCCGAAGCACATGGCCTCCTCAACGGAATCTATATACCAGAAAGTACCATCATCAACCGGGCGGTCACGCTTCACGATTACCCAGCATTCCTTTTCCTTATTATGGTTATTTATGAGCCATTCCCTCAGTTCATGGCGGTTTTTCGCATCCGAATTTCGGAGTGGTAATTTGGATTATACCATAAAATTTTACACAGTTTTTACATAAATCATCTTTTAGATTTTACATGGATTGGATATCATTTGTTTCAAGAAAATTGTTTAGGGGGATTATAGTCAGATGGATTTTTTTGGATTGCTGACAATGATTGGCGGGCTGGCGTTATTTTTATATGGAATGAAAACGATGGGGGATGCCTTGTCTAAGATGGCAGGCGGCAGGCTGGAGCAGATTCTGGAGCGTATGACGAATAATCCTGTGAAAGCTGTCCTGCTTGGGGTAGGCGTGACAGCGGTGATCCAGTCTTCTTCCGCTACAACGGTTATGGTAGTGGGGTTTGTCAATTCCGGCATTATGAAGCTGTCACAGGCGGTCGGCGTGATTATGGGTGCAAATATCGGTACAACTGTTACCTCATGGATTCTAAGTCTTTCCGGTATCGAAAGCGGGAATTTCTTTGTAAAACTTCTGAAGCCGTCGTCTTTTTCCCCGGTATTGGCGCTAATTGGTGTGATACTGGTGATGTTTATCAAAAATACGAAGAAGAATGATGTGGGAACGATTCTGATCGGATTTGCAGTGCTTATGTTTGGCATGGAAACCATGAGCGGCGCCGTAAAGCCGCTTGCAGACGTGCCGGAATTTACCTCGCTTTTTACGGCATTTGAAAACCCTCTTTTAGGTTTGATAGTCGGAGCGGTTTTGACTGCAGTGATTCAGAGTTCTTCTGCTTCTGTCGGTATTTTGCAGGCGATGTGCGCCACCGGAAGCGTAACGGTGGGGGCGGCGCTTCCGGTGATCATGGGACAGAATATCGGAACCTGTGTCACAGCTTTGCTTTCCGGCGTCGGTGCAAACAGGAATGCAAGGCGGGCATCTTTGGTACATCTTTATTTTAACCTGATAGGAACATTTGTGTTTATGGCAGTATTTTATACCGTGAATCATTTTGTCCGGTTTGATTTCATGCCAGATACGGCAAACGGCGCAGTCATTGCAATGATACATAGCGTGTTTAATATTACCGCGACCATCGTACTGCTTCCTGTTTCCAGACTGCTGGTAAAACTCGCATATTTTACCATTCCACAGTCAGAAGACGAAACACTGGAAACGTTAGGAAGAGTGCTGGACGAAAGATTTTTGGAAAGGCCTGCGTTCGCGGTTGCACAATGTAAAAATGCGGTGTGTGATATGGCACAGCTTATCTTAAAGGCAATGAACTTATGTGTATTTATACAGGAAAAATATGATGAAAATGCAGTGCAGACAGTTATGGAAATTGAACAGGAGGTAGATACAAAAGAAGATGAGCTATTGTCCTATCTGGCAAAACTTTCCACAAAGCCGCTTTCTGAACGGGACAGTAAAACCATCAATAAATTCAGCAGATGCATTACGGATTTTGAAAGGATATCCGATTATACAAAGGGTATCGCATTCGCACAAAAGAAGCTGAATAAGGGCAAAGAAAAATTTTCAAAGAAAGCAACTGCCGAAGCAAAGTTGATTTATGAAGCAACCCTCGAAATCGTGGAATGTATGGTTTCAAGTTTTATACATGGGGACAAAGAGATGGCGTTTCGTGTTGACCCACTTGCCGATGTGATCAGTCAGGTAAAAAAGGCTATCCGAAGGAACCATAACAAGAGACTGGAAAAGGGAAAGTGTTCCGTGGAACTTGGCATGGCGCTTACAGATATGGTTACTTCCTTGGAGCGTATTGCGAGGCATTGCTCCAATATAGCGGAGGAACAGATGGCATCTGAAACAGACCAGTATGCATTACATCAGTATGCAAGGGATGTCAAAGAGAGGAACGAGTTGTATAGGGAATTGCTTGAAGGATATACAGAAAAGTATTCGTTGAAAAAACTTGAGGAAACACAGATTAACGGTATAATGTAACTATGCAGAGGCATTTACTCCTTTTTGCCTTAGCATGTTTAAGCATAGGGTAAAAAGGTACTGGGTGGGACACACAAAGGCATGGCTGATTAAAGGTACAGAGGATTTGATGCCCTATATACCAAAGAAGGTGCAGATACAAAAATGGGTGGTAACTCTGATTATACACCCAATATTAGCCGCAATAATTGCATGGATTATGAGTTAGTGTCTTTTGTAAAAATTTCCAGCATTTCAATTTTATAAAAAGCGAGCATGAATTAATATTTCAGAAAAAGGAAGTAAGTGCTTATGTCGTTAATCTATATTTTGGAAGATGATAAAAATATTCAGGAGATAGAACGCTATGCCATAAAGGGAAACGGATATGATGTGTGTGCGTTTGATGACGCAGGAGCTTTTGACAGGGGAATGCAGGAAAGGAAGCCGGATTTACTGCTTCTTGATGTCATGCTGCCGGGGGAGGACGGACTCTCTGTACTGAAAAGGCTCCGCTCAAATAGCGATACGAAGGAACTGCCCGTCATACTTGTGACAGCGAAAGATTCAGAAATAGATACCGTCAGGGGACTTGACCTGGGGGCTGATGACTATATCACAAAACCATTTGGCGTGATGGAACTTATGTCACGCATTAAGGCGATTATGCGGCGTGTCAAACCAACGGACGATGACGTGGTCTTAAAATACAAAAATATATATCTGGATCAGGACAGGCGGCTCTGCCTTGTGGATGAGGAAAACGTGGAACTGACGTTCAAGGAATATGAGCTGCTCCGGCTGTTTCTTTGCAATCTGGGTATTGTACTGACAAGGGAAGTGATTATGGATACGGTTTGGGGGACGGATTTTGCGGGGGAGAGCAGAACCATCGACATGCATATCAAAACACTCCGCAGAAAGCTGAAAGAAGCGGGCAGCCTGATTATTACTGTGAGGAATATGGGGTATAAGCTGGAATGAGGCAGAAAATAAACAGACGGTTTACCGTCATTGCGCTTTTTTCCGTTGTGATCACCACGGTTGTCATGACTGCGGTGTTCTATTCACAGCTAAAAAAACAGGTTTTTTCTGATCTGGCGGTTGTGGCAGATTTACTGATTGACGAAGGCTCCTATGACAGGAAAACGGACAATTTAAGAATTACTTTGATAGATACAGACGGTAAGGTTTTGTTCGACTCCACGGTAGACGGGCAGTCGCTTGCCAACCATCTGGACAGGCCGGAAATTGCAGAGGCGCTTTCTTCCGGAATCGGTATGGGGATAAGGAAGTCGGATACCCTGTCGGAGAGTGTATTTTATTATGCCCAAAAACTGGATAACGGGCAGATACTCAGGGTAGGCAAGGAGGCGCACAGTGTTGTAGCCGTTCTCTTGTCTGCCCTTCCGATGGTGCTGACAACAGCTCTGGTTCTTGCGGCAGTCTGTCTGATGGTGTCGCACTACCTTACTTCTGCCATTGTGAAACCGATAGAGGAAATGGCGGGGGATATGGAACATATTGATGAGGGGAAAAGTTATCCGGAGTTGATTCCGTTTACAAGAAAAATCCGCTTGCAGCATGAGGAAATCCTGTCTGCCGCAAATATAAGACAGGAATTTACCGCCAATGTAAGCCACGAATTAAAGACTCCCCTTGCGGCTATATCAGGCTATGCGGAGCTGATGGAAGCGGGACTTGTAGACGAAAAGGAGATGAAGCGCTTTTCAGGGGAAATCCGAAAAAGCGCGGCAAGGCTGCTTACCCTGATCAATGATATCCTTAAACTCTCGCAATTGGATGCAGGAGATGCAAAAGATATCCTTGATGTGGTGAATCTGGCGGAAATTACAAAAGAAAGTGTGGAAATGCTCTCTTTCGGGGCGGCAAAAAATGGCATTGATGTAGTGTATGAAGGAGATGACAGGGCGGATGTCCATATCGGAAAGGAACTGGCACAGGAGCTTGCCTACAATCTGATTGAAAACGCCATCCGATATAACAAGCCAGGTGGCAGAGTGACTGCAAAAGTACAGAAAGAGGGAACGCAGATTATCTTCTCGGTAGAGGATACCGGTATCGGCATTCCTCTGGAGCATCAGGAGAGAATTTTTGAGCGCTTTTACCGGGTGGATAAAAGCAGGTCGAAGGAACTTGGAGGCACGGGCCTTGGGCTTGCGATTGTAAAGCATATCTGTAACCTGACGGATGCGGATGTGAACCTGATGAGCAAGCCGGGAGTCGGAACGAAGATAGTTATTGTCTGGGGCAGGGGCAATGCCTAAAAATAGGAGCAAAAACATGTGGGAAAACTTATATGAAAATTTGAGAAATGACACAGAGATAAGGGAACTAATACGCAGGGGCAATGAGAACTTAGGTGTTTTGGGTTATACAGACCATTCAGAAGCCCACACAGCCCTTGTGGCGGAAAAGACAGCATGGATACTAAAGGAATTTGGATATGATGAACATACACAGATGTTAGGGAAAGCGGCAGGGTTTATGCATGATATCGGAAATGCCATCAATCGCTCCCACCATGCAGAATATGGCGGAATCCTGGCAAATGAAATCCTCAGAAGATATGAGCTGTCAGTGGAGGATAGAATTGAAATAGTAACCTGCATCAGTAATCATGATGAATCCACGGGTGGAACTGTCAGCGCAGTCTCAGCGGCGCTTATCATCGCGGATAAAACAGATGTGCGGCGCAACAGGGTCAGGCTGCAGGATAAAGCCGCTTTTGATATCCATGACAGGGTAAACTATGCTGTTACGGAAGCCCGTCTGGAGATTGATAAGGAGAAAAAGGTGATTACACTGCATTTGCAGATAGACGAGGAAAACTGCTCCATGTACGAGTATTTTGATATTTTCTTAGGAAGGATGCAGATGTGCCGTCATGCCGGGGAATTTTTAGGCGTGCGGTTTAAGTTGATGGCAAACGGAAGCAAGGTCTTGTAAAGATTGTGCCGAAATGGTAAAGGAACTGTAAACAGTTTCTTAGGGAAAAGAGCGGAGGATGAAGACATGGAGATAGTATTACAGATTTTTTTATTGGCCGCAGGGTTTACGATGCTTATCAAGGGCGCGGATTTCTTTGTGGATGGTTCGTCAGGAATTGCTTCCAGGTTTGGGATTCCGCAGCTTGTGGTCGGGCTTACCATTGTTGCTATGGGAACAAGCGCTCCGGAGGCTGCGGTAAGCATCTCGGCAGCGCTTAAAGGGAATGCGGGCATCACCATTGGAAATGTGGTGGGGAGTAATATTTTGAATATTCTCATCATCTTAGGCCTTACGGCATTTTTAACAAAAAAGATAGTTCCTGTTGCATCTTCGACTATAAAATATGAAATGCCCTTTATGGTTGTGATAACATTAATCCTGCTCTGGATGGGGTATGCGGGAAATGAGATTGCAAGACTGGAAGGAGCCGGGTTGTGGGTTGTTTTTCTGCTGTATCTTTTTTATCTCTTAAGAATGGCAAAAAAAGGCGCTGACGGGAATTCAGAGGACGATGGGGAAAAAGCTTCAGAAAAAAGAGAGAATAAAAAGGAAAAAAGTATGGCAATGCTGCTTTTGTACACGGCTGTTGGCCTTGTGCTTATTGTAATCGGCAGCAGCGTCACGGTGGATGCGGCAACAGAGATAGCAAGGATCATAGGTCTGAGCGAGAGGTTTATAGGGCTTACGATTGTGGCATTGGGAACATCCCTGCCGGAATTGTTTACATCCGTTTCAGCGGCGAGAAAAGGCAATGCGGATATTGCAATCGGAAATATTGTGGGAAGCAATATCTTCAATATCCTTTTTGTGGTAGGGACATCTGCGTTGATTACGCCGGTTGTTTTCGAGAGTAAATTCATAGTGGATTTTATTGTGGCTGTGGCAGCGGGAGTGCTTTTGTGGACTTTCTCTTTCAGAGGAAGGAGCCTGAACCGTGTGGAGGGCGGCCTGTTGCTGCTTGGTTATTTGGGATATTTTATTTATTTACTGTAAACCTTAATTTTTTTTGGGGGGGAGTGGCGTGAAATGGACGGAATTAGCAGAACCTTATATATTCCGCTTTATGGAAAAGCAAAAGTTAGTAGAATGGGAATTATTCTTAATGACAAGTCCGCAGAGGAGATTTGGGAAAAGAACCCTGTGTCCTTGGGTAAAAGATCAAAATCAAAGTGGCTCGCCTATTTCATTGCAATGCGGGCAAGGCAGTTTGATGATTGGGCAAAAATGCAATTAGCGGATCATCCAGATGCTATTGTGCTGCATATTGGATGTGGCTTGGACAGCCGCATAAAACGAATTAACGGATATGATTATCCCTGGTATGATATTGATTTTCCAGATGTAATCACTGAACGCTGTCGTTTTTTTGCCGAGAGTAGGAACTATAAGATGCTTTCTGGAGATGCATCGTCTTTGGAGTGGCTATCAGGGATTAATTTTGACGGCACTGCTGTGATAATCATGGAAGGAGTCAGCATGTATCTTGCACCGGATACCTTAAAAGGTTTATTTGCAGCAGTGGCACATCATTTTTCGGGTATACATTTGTTGATGGATGTTTACACAAAATTAGGCGTACAGATGTCTAAGATAAAGAATCCCATAAAAGAGGTTGGTGCAGCACAAATATATGGGATGGATATTCCGGATATATTTGACACATATGGGTTCAATTATATCCGCGAACATTCTATGACACCGACCAAATTAGTAAACGAGCTGCAGGGATTTGAGCAGTTTGTTTTTAAGAAGCTTTATGCGGGAAATTTAACAAGGAAGATATATCGGTTATATGAGTATCAAAAGTGATGAGGTTTTAAAAAGAGGTGGAAACAAATGCAAAAGAAACTAATTCTGGTTACTTCGCCGCCGGCAAGCGGCAAAACATATATTTCAAAACTGTTGGCAAAGCGGTTGAAGCATGTAGTGTATTTGGACAAGGATACCCTTATTGCGCTGTCAAAGCATATATTTGCAGTGGCCGGGCAACCGTTTGACCGAAGCAGCGATTTCTTTGAACAGCACATCAGGAACCCGGAATACGACTGTATTGTGGCGTTGGCACTGGAAGCTTTGGTTTATGAAGATATTGTACTTATAAATGCTCCCTTTACCAGAGAAATCAGGGATATGGAGTATATCTTGAATTTGAAAGATATACTGAGTGAGAAAAATGCCAATCTTGTAGTTGTCTGGGTGGATACGTCCCCGGAAGTTGTGCATGAGCGTATGATTCTCAGAAATTCGGAGCGCGATACATGGAAGCTGGCGCACTGGGACGAGTACCTTGCGGAATGCAATTTTAATATTCCGTCTAATTTGGATGATCCGAAGATCAAGGACGATCTTCTAATCATAAAGAATGATAACCAGCATGAGCTGGAGGCTTCCATGAAAGAAGTGCTGGACATTCTGGAAGACAATGTATGATGGAGGGAGGTGTGCAAAATGGTAATTGGCAGAGTTTCACGCAGCATGGAGGCTTTGGCTGCAGCGGTTAATCCTCACAAAGAAGCAGTGGAGCTGGCGGAACAGCAGATGGATGAGTTTGCGGATGACCTTGTTCGGGATACTTATGAAACAACAATGAAGCCGGATGATTATGTTTATCCAAGCGAGAACTATAATGATATTATGAAAGTCAGTGCTGGAGAACATTCTTCATCATCGAACAATAACCGCCAGCCTCAATAAAAATCTGATTGCAGAGGTGCTTGGGAAATACCTTGCAATAGATGTGCGAAAGCAGTATGGCAGAGATGCGGTACTTTAGTATATTCTGCACTAAATATCTATTATTCTGTGCAAAAACGCAAAGTATTTAGTGCAGATTATACCGGAGCTTAAAGTTTCGGCAAGCTTTACTGTGGCAACTTCTCTGACGGTGTTGCTTGCGGCTAAAGAGCAGGCACTATACGATTTGGAGTATCCTCCGCTTCCTGTATATTGAAGCATAGAGGCAGAGCAGATCCGAATCAAAGAAAGGTAGCGGGAGAAGATGTTCTAATGATCACAGCATAGGTTGTTTCGCAAAGGGCATCTAAGTCTCGCACCGAGAAATGCTTGAAAGCACAGTATTTTTTAGCCTGATTTGGGCCTTAGCGAAGTTGGGCATGGAGGACAGTGTAAAATGAAAACTGTAATAAAGGTTTTGGTTATGGTATTATTCAGCATCTGTTTGTTTTCAGGTTGTGGCAGAAAAGCAGGGGGAGAACGGCTTGCTGTGTATTCTTTTAGGGGAGAAAATGAATTGTTTTCAATTTCAAATGGAGTTATTGTTTTGAATTCTACAGAAGAAATATTCTACGGTGGCAACTTGGAAGAAAAGGATGGAATGTTTTCAGATATTGTTGCTTATTCAGTGTCTTTTTATATACAGTCTGGTGATGAGAAAAGAATTTTGCTGTCTAATAATGTGGAGGACATGACAGGAGGAACAATAACTGTTGCTGGTGAAATTGGAAAAAGATCTGGTGATATTACCAAAGACATAGAAATTGAAGAATTGGGAAACACACTTTTTTTTGAATTGCGTACAACTGATCTGAATGGTGAGAAAAATGAATATCAATTACAATAGATTTTAACAGAGATTACAACTGGAGAAGCTGATAATTAAATTTGCTTTTGTATGGTGAAAGAATATATTTACGGATTTATATCCCCAATAAGCCACAGCCAGACAAGGCAGGGTAGACATCCTCAGCGTTTCGTGAGATATGGGAATCGGGGAGAAAATCAATAAAGCACAAATGATAAAAGGGAACCGGCAGGGACAGGCTGGTTCCCTTATTATATATCAGTGCGGGGAGGCGGTGGTCAATGGAAAAGGTGAAATGCCCGAACCCGAAATGTGGGCGGCGCATCTTTGACATTGAAGAGATGCCGCCGGGGAAAGTGGTGCTTGAAATGAAATGCAGGCATTGTGGGGAGATCATACGGGTGGGCTTTAGTCCAAAGATGGTACATAAGAAGAACAGGCGGCAGGGGTAGCCCTGCCATTTTTTGTAGATACCGTGATTAGGAATGTCCTTTGCGGGCATACTTACAGTATACATGGTAATTTGTGGAAATTATCACTGTAAGGATGCCTGCACAGGGCCGTTCCGCTGATCATGGTTAGAAATCCAGAAGTGGCTGTGGGAGGATACAGGAAATGTGCAAAGTAAGGTGTCCGGTGTGCCGGAAGGGGATCTGCGAGATAATTGCCATCGCAGAAGGAAGGGCAGTCATAGTGTTGAAATGCCCTTACTGCGGGAGGATAGTCAGGCTGGAATGGCTAGTACAGACCTCATTGAAAACCAAATAATGTTTACTCAAAATGAGCGAGCGGCCAAGTGACGAGCTGCGAAGGGCCGGAGTAAAGCTAGAGACTAATACCTTAGCTTACTCCGGCCTTTTTTACGTTTCTTAGGTAGTTTCATATCAAATAAATACAGTGTTTCTGGCTTTACGAGGGCGTAAAGAAAGGAACGCTGTATGTCTGGAAAAATCAAAACATTCTGCGTCCTGCTGGGTTCCGGCGGGAGGTCTGAATGAAGATCACCTATGTGTGACAGGGGAAGTCTCCGAGGTGGAGGTGGACGAGCGCCTCGGAGGGATGCTGCTGGATTTGGACCGCCAGCAGTACAACAACGACCAGAAGGAGACCCGCCGCCACTTCTCCCTTGACGGCATGGATTATGAAGGGGAGCAGTTTGCCTCGGCGGAGGATACGGAAAGGGAGGCGGTGCGCCGGGAGGATATGGCGCGGCTGTATTCCGCTATGGAGGTATTATCCCCGTCCCAAAGAGAACTGGTGGAGAAGGTATATTTTGAAGAACGGAAGATCACGGATATTGCCCGTGAAGAAGGCGTGTCCAAGCAGTCCGTCCATGAGCGGGTGCAACGGGCATTAAAAAAACTTGAAAAAAATTTGAATTAGACCCCTGACTTTTGCCTTTCCCGTGACCTAATAGTGAGGGCAGTAAAAAGGAGCGCCCTCGGAAAGAGGTGAACGGAAATGAAACACAACTTGAAGATCAGCTATACCAAAGAGCCGGGTTCCGGCGGCATCGTATGGTGCAGGACGGTACCCATGCGTGAGCGCCTGCTCCGGCGGCTGTTCGGTGAGATGCGCCGGGTGACGATCATTGTCCCCGGAGGCAGCGTGGAGGAGCTTTCGGTAAAGGAGGTAGGGACGGATGCGTAAGAAGGTTTTTATCTGCAGCCCTTTCCGCGGCGACATGGAAGGGAATGCAAGGAAAGCGGCGGCCTACAGCCGCATGGCGTGTGAGGAAGGGCATCTCCCCATCGCGCCGCACCTCTTATTCACGCAGTTTTTGAACGAGGGGATAGAGGAAGAGAGGCGGCTCGGCATCTCTATGGGGATGGAGCTGCTCGCCCTGTGTGACGAGGTGTGGGTGTTCGGGGAAGCCACCGAAGGGATGGCGGCGGAGATCGCATCCGCCACGGCGCAGGGAAAGACAATCATTTTCAAGGAAACGGAGGGAATGTAAATGGGAAGTGAATTAATGAGGATTGCGGAAGGGTTCTCCATTGTGGCGGAAGGTCTGCGGGGACTTGCCAAAGCGGAGGGCGGCACGAAGGACAAGGTTGTGAAAGCACAGAAACAGGATGCGGCAAAGGCACAGCCGGAAACTACTGTGCAGGAATCCCCTGCCACGCTGGAGGGCATCCGTGCGCTGATGGCGCAGAAAACGCAGGAAGGGAAGTCAAAGGAGATCAAGGAACTTTTGCAGAAGTATGGCGCGGCGAAGCTCTCGGCGGTGAAGCCGGAGGACTACCCGGCACTGATGCAGGAAGCGCAGGTGCTGTGATGGGGAAACACGCGCTTCTTTCCGCATCCTCCTCCAAGCGGTGGCTCTCCTGCACGCCTTCCGCACGATTGGAGGAGCAGTTCAGGGATGAACCGGGCGGCAGCGTCTATGACGAGGAAGGCACCGCCGCCCACGCCCTTGCGGAGCATAAGCTGAAAAAGGCACTGAGGCGGCGCTCCAAGCGCCCGGTGTCGGATTACCACTGTGACGAGATGGAGGAATGCACGGACGGGTATGTGGCCTTTGCGATGGAGCAGGTGGAGCTTGCAAGGCAGGAATGCAGCGACCCGGTGGTGCTGGTCGAGCAGCGGCTGGACTATTCCGCCTATGTGCCGGAGGGGTTCGGGACGGGTGACCTTCTGATAGTCGCTGACAAGGTTCTGACCGTCATCGATTTAAAGTACGGGAAGGGCGTGGCGGTGGATGCGGAATGGAACCCGCAGATGATGTTGTACGGGCTTGGCGCACTGGAACTGTTCGATGCCCTTTATGACATTGAAATGATCCGCATGACCATCTACCAGCCGCGTCTGGAATCCGTCAGCACATGGGAAATTTCCGTAAAGGACCTGATGGAATGGGTGGAGATGGAACTGAAGCCAAAGGCCGTGCTTGCCATCAAGGGAGAGGGCGAGTTCCATTCCGGCGACTGGTGCCGGTTCTGCAAGGCGAAGAACACCTGCAGGGCGCGGGCGGAGGAATATTTAAGGCTGGCGCAGATGGAATTTAAACAGCCTCCATTATTGACGGATGAGGAAATCGCGGAAGTCCTGAAAGTGGCGGACGAGCTTGCCAAATGGTCTGCGGATGTCTACGCCTACGCGCAGGACGAGGCGGTCACGAAAGGGAAGAAATGGGACGGCTTCAAGCTGGTGGAGGGCAGGAGCAACAGGAGATACACGGATGAGGAGGAAGTGGCGCAGGCGGCGCAGAAGGCCGGGTACACGGACATCTACAAAAAGACGCTCATCGGCATCACGGAGATGGAGCGGCTGCTTGGGAAGAAGAGATTTGCAGAGATACTTGGGAAGCTGGTCTACAAGCCCCAGGGCAAGGTGACCTTAGTGCCGGAATCGGATAAAAGGCAGGAGATTGCCGCAGCAACCGCGGAGGCGGATTTTAAGTAGTCTGCAAATAAAAAGTCAAGCAGAAATTGATGAACTTTGAAAATTTTATACAGGTTGAAAAATAGGTATTACAAAAAGACCACCGCAGAACGCTGGCCTGATGAAAAAGCAATGGCATTTATTTAAGTTTTTCGCTTTCCGTAAGCGTGGAAAGATATTCTTTTACCCGCCCGTAATAAATGCGGAGAAACTTGTTGGCACCTGCAGTCATGTAGACGTAATAAGGCTTGCCCTGCGCTCGTTTCTTGTCCATGAAGGCGTAAACAGGGTCATCAATGGGTGAACGCTTGATAAGCCCGTCCATGATCTGGAAGAGGGTCCTCCGCAGACTTGGCGAACCTTTCTTTGTCGTATGTACGCTTTTCTGGATGTGCTGTCCGGAATCATTTTTTCCAGGGTCAACGCCTGCAAAGGCAGTCAGCGCGCCACGGTGTGTGAACCGTGTCACATCCCCGATCTCAGCCATAAGTTGAGGACCAAGGGTAGGACCGACACCGTTCATTGCCATGACGACAGTGTATTCCGGCAGAGAAGAAGCAGTCTCATCCATTTTCAGGCGGAGGGATTCCACGGTCTCAGAGGCGGTATTCAACATTGCCACAGCTTGCCGTATCAGTAGTTTCGTGCTGTCATCTTTTGGGAATACGGCGATCAGGTCAGAGGAGGATTGATAAATCTTCTCTGCTTTGGCCGCGCTGAAATTATAGCCCTTGCGTTTACACCAGTTCCGGTAGTGCTCCGTAAAGGTATTCAGCGTCTTGGAGCGTACACAGTCCACATGCCAGTAGGTATGGACGAAGTCCACCCATTTCTGGCTGCCGTCGTTGCGGGCAGGACTGTCAAAGAAGTTGTTTGCGCCTGGGTAGGTCTGATCCAGCAGGGCAATGAGGTTGTTCTTCATGGCGGTCTTCTGTGCCATAAAGAAGCCGAACTGACGGTTCATGGTTTTTAATTGGTTTCGTGTTTTGTCCATGCTTCCATATTGCTTGAGTTTTGCCCAGCGGTCAAGTGTGTAACGGGCGATTTTTTTGGAATCGGCCTTGTCGGTCTTGGGAGTGCGCAGGGAATCATCCCCAAAATCTTTGATGAGGATGGGATTTACGGCGCTGACAAAGATACCGGCATCAGAAAGCCATGTGGCAACCGGCTCATAGTACCTGCCGGTGTGTTCCATGCAGACTTTCGTTTCCCCGTCAAGGGCTCTGATCTGTCCAATAAGGGAATTGATTGCAGATTGTGTGTGAGGGATGTCGCGGGGCGGCATAATGACAATATCGCCCGGCCTGCGGATTGTGACAGTGCTCTTGCCTTTGGAAACATCAATACCAACAGCGTTCATAACAGATACTCCTATGGAAAGTATTAGCAATGGTCTTTTGCCAGTTTTACTCATTGCCTATTCAATCTACTGGGTGTATCACACGAACGCCTGATGGTTCAACCTGCGTAAAACGAATGCTGCGAATGAGGGCTGGTTGGCTGACTTAAAAACGGACGTAAAGTTCCAGGAGGTTTCGGCCAGACCTATTGCCTCACTCATTCTAACAGCTTAAGCAACAAGATGGATAATTCCTTACTGGCTGTAAGGGATATTAACCATAAATACATTGTAGTAGATTGGTATAAAACTTTTCCCCAGGTCAGTCAGGGAATACTCCACCTTCGGCGGCACTTCCTGATAGATATAGCGGGAGATGAAGCCGTCCTGTTCCAGTTCCCGGAGCTGCTTGGTAAGGGTGGACTGCGTGATGTCCCCAAGCCTCCGCCTCAGTTCCCCGAACCTCTGCACCTCATATTCCGCGATGTACCATAATATCGTTATCTTCCATTTCCCGCTTAAGATGTTCTGTATCCTGACCATAGCCGCGCATTGGGGCAGCGGCGCTTTCATGTTGCCCATAGGGTGTCCCTCCTTCTAACGGCATTATACTATATCCGTCCTGTCTGTTCAAGGTACTATGATTTTTGATACTGGTATCAATTTTCGCACTATAAACGAAAAAAGACAGTACTTTTCTTTTACGCGCCAGTTGCTATAATGTGATTCAGGAAGGAGGCGGACGGGATAAACACATCAGTGGATATAGCGGGCATCAGGTTAAAGAACCCGGTGATGCCTGCGTCCGGGACATTTGGCTCCGGGCAGGAATACAGCGGGTTCGTGGATCTGAACCAGTTAGGCGCGGTGGTCACGAAAGGCGTCTCATGCGTCCCGTGGGAGGGGAACCCGGCCCCAAGGATCATGGAGACGGCCAGCGGGATGATAAACGCGGTGGGGCTGCAGAATCCGGGGATAGACGTCTTTATAGAGAGGGACCTCCCTTTCCTCAGACAGTTTGACACGAAGGTCATTGTGAACATATGCGGCAGCACCGTGGCGGATTACCTGGAAGTGGTGGAACGGCTGTCCGGGCAGGAAATAGATATGCTGGAGGCCAACATCTCCTGCCCCAACGTGGAGCATGGCGGGATCGCTTTCGGGCAGGAGCCGGGGATGGTGGAGTACATCACGAAGGAGATAAAAAAGAAAGCGGCGCAGCCCGTTTCCATGAAGCTGACACCGAATGTCACGGACATAACGGAGATCGCAAAGGCGGCGGAGGCCGGCGGCGCGGACGCGCTCTCGCTGATCAACACCATCACGGGTATGAGGATTGACGTGAAGAAAAGGGCGTTCTGCGTGGCAAATAAGACGGGCGGCCTGTCCGGGCCTGCCATAAAGCCGGTTGCGCTACGGATGGTCTGGCAGACCTGCCGGGCGGTAAGCATTCCGGTCATCGGGATGGGAGGGATTCAGACGGCGGAGGATGCGCTGGAGTTCATCATGGCCGGGGCCGCCGCAGTGGCGGTGGGGACGGCGAATTTCAGGAACCCCTATGCCATGCCGGAGATCATCGGCGGGCTGGAAAAGTACATGGAGGAAAACGGTATCCGGGACTTAAAGGAGATCAGGGGTATCGTCAGTTAGGTTTTTACAGACAGGAAGGAGAGATGGTTTATGCATTACACGGGAACGATATGGAGGCCGCCCTATGAGGCGGGGAGCGCACTGGTACAGGCGACGGCGGGCTGTACCCATCACAAATGCAGGTTCTGCACGCTTTATGAGGACGTGCCGTTTAAGTTCCGTATGTCGCCTTTATCCGAGGTGGAAGCGGACTTGAAGGAGATCAGCCGCTACTACCGGAACGCAAAGAGGGTATTCTTCACCGGGGCGAACCCTTTTGTATTAAGTTTTGACAAGCTGAAAACGCTGGCGGAACTGGTACGGAAATATTATCCAAAAGTGCAGTCCATCGGCTGCTTTGCCCGCATCACCGATATCACGCCGAAGACCACAGAGCAGCTACGGGAGCTGCGGGGGCTTGGCTACAACAGCCTTACCATTGGCGTGGAGGCGGGTGACGAAGAATCCCTGTCCTTCATGCATAAAGGGTTCGGCACGAAGGAGATCATAGAAGAATGCAAAAGGCTGGAGGAAGCAGGGATGGATTATAACTTCTTCTACCTTGCCGGGATATACGGCTCCGGGCATATGGAGGAAGGGGTGAAGAACACGGCGGAGGTGTTCAACCAGCTCCACCCGAAGGTCATTGTTTCCTCCATGCTGACGATCTACCCGACCTCGGAGCTGTACCGGGAAATCCAGGATGGGAACTGGACGGAGGAAACGGAAATAGAAAAGCTGTATGAATTAAGGACGCTGATCGGCAGCCTTGACATAGACACCTATTTTGCAACGATGGGCGCATCGAACTGCATCAACGTGGAAGGGCATCTGCCGAAGGACAGGGGACGGATGGTCAAGTGGCTGGATGAGGTCATCGGCGCTGTGGACGAAAAGGAACTGCGCAGATACCGTGAGAACCTGCGGCATCTGTAAGGAGGGAAAGCCATGATACAGGATATCTCCCCTTACAGGCTGGATATGGCATACCACGGTACAGCCCCGGCCCCGGATGACTGCTTTTTCTCCTTCCGGGGAGAGGATGTGCTTTTGCGGGATATGGGGGACGGGCATAGGAGCCTCCCGTCCTTCCGGGATTTGGGGCATCCGGCAGGAAAAATGGAAAGCAGGGCGGTATTCCTGTTCCGGGCGGGCAGGGAGCCCGTTTACCTGCTGGGGCAGGAGGTGTCCGGATGCCGGGGGCTTGGGTATTTCCCCATCTGTGAATTAAAAGACGTCCTGCCGGAGTGGGTTTTCTTTGCCGGGGCCACGGCCCTGCACTTAAGCCGCTGGTATGAAGGGAACAGGTATTGCGGCAGGTGCGGCGGGAGAATGGAAAGGAAGCCAGGGCAGAGGACGCTTGCCTGCCCGGAGTGCGGGAATACGGTATATCCCGGCATTGCCCCGGTGGTAATGGTGGCGGTCACGGACGGGGACAGGCTGCTGATGACAAAATATGCAGACCACTCCCTCCCGCAGTGGGTACTCATATCCGGCTTCGTGGAGGCAGGGGAGACGCTGGAGGAAGCGGCGGAGAGGGAGGTCTATGAGGAGACAGGCATCCGCATCCGGGATTTGCAGTATTTTGGCAGCCAGCCGTGGGGGTTCTCCGGCTCCGTTATCGCAGGCTATACTGCAAGGCTGGACGGCCCTGATGAAATCCGCCCTGACAGGAAAGAACTGGCGGAGGCAGAGTGGCATCTGCGTTCCAGACTTCCGGATGAATTGACGGATATCAGTATTGCCCATGAGATGATTGAATCATTGAGGCTTTAGAGGAAAGGCTGGATAAAGATAGTTTACTGTACTAAGGATAAAGAGGAAGAGGGCTCACAGGCCCTTTTTCTATGTGCGGCGGTCTGTCGTATCCGTAGGCACGTCTGACAACAGAAACCGCTTGGAAAGCGGGGGAGTCAGAGTTAATATGCTTACACGGCGGTTTGCGTTTGTGCCATATCGGACGAATGGCGAAAAACTTTAGAGCTGTTTTGGAATTTTTACAGAAAAGAAAAAGATTTCGTTCCCTTTCAAATAGGGTTTCGTTCCCTCGCGGCTGACTGCGCCAAAATTCTGCCGATATAAAAAGTAAAAAGAACGGCCCGTGGGGAAGCTAATGCTCAATGCGAGAAAAGCATTCGCATGGGAAATGAATTGCAGGTGATGGGATTGAACATAGCCATATGTGATGATGAGAAGGTCATCCGCGAACAGATAAAGGAACTGTCAGAAAAAGAAATATCGGGCGTATGTGCCAGATTATACGAGACAGGGGATGAGCTGCTTGCCGCCGGGAAGCAGTTTGACATTGTGTTCCTTGACATACAGATGGAGGGAACGGATGGGATTGAAACGGCGAAAAGGCTCAGGCAGAGGGATGAAGATACCATACTGATCTTTATTACGGGTATCCGGGAGTATGTTTTCGAGGCGTTTGACGTGGCGGCGTTCCACTATCTGTTAAAGCCCATTGAGGAAGAAAAGTTCCGGGAGGTGTTCCGCAGGGCAGGACGGGAACTGGAAAAGAGGAAGAGTAAGCGGCGGGAAACAGTGTTCATAAAGACGAGGAACAGGAGTTTTTCACTGGAAAAGGACAGCATCCTCTATATTGAGAGCAGGGGGAAGAAGGTGGAGATTCACACTACGGGGGAGACCATAGAGGCATATGCGTCCATGAATGAAATGGAGGGGCAGCTTGGAGGCGGGTTCTTCCGCTGCCACAGGGGGTATCTGGTGAACATGGCATATGTGGCGGAATATGACAGCGGGAGCATTACCCTGAATAACGGAGGGTATGTCTATCTGGCAAAAGAGAAATACGGGGAGTTTGTGAAAGCCTATATGCGGTATCTGAGAAACGGGGTGGGTGCTGATGGCTGAATGGATTATGGGATTGATCGGGGTTTTACTGTGCCTGTTTGAAGGGTACTGCATACAGTCCTTTTTTGGCAGGTTTGCCGTGCCAAAGCTGTGCAGGATAAGGAATGCGGGGTGGGCTGCGGGCATTGCATGGATTGTGATAAGGGCATTCAGTGAGGGGCTGTATTCTGACACGGACAGCGTATCGTTAATCATGGAACTGCTTTTTACATTCTGCACTTTATTTGTTTTCTGCGTATGCTGGTATCAGGGAAATGTCCTGTTAAAGATATTTCTGGCTGTCCAGTTCATATCCCTGCGGGAACTGTCATTCTGGACGGGTTACAGCCTGATCTATATTGGAAATGAGATGATAGAGGCACTGGCGCATAAAGCAGGAATCGGTATGGCATCGGCGGAATATCTGCCCGTGGCGGCGGGCATCCTGTCCTGCTTTGTGGTTGCCCTTGTGGGAGCCGCAAGGTGCGCCCTGCTTTTTGTTTCCACAAGAAAGATAGCGGGGAGCTATTGCAGTAAGCAGAGAGGGCGGATGGGCAAGGAAGTGGCATTCTATCTGCTGCCCTCCGTGGCAGGCACACTGGTTTCGGTTCTTGTGCGCCTGCTGCTGATCACCGTTACGGACGGCACCCCGGTACTGCTGTATGAAAAATATCCGGCGCTGTATCTCATCATCCCAATGACGGCGCTTGTGCTGCTTGGGGCTGTCGTGTTCAGTTTCCGTATCTATCAGGATATGGCGGTTTTGCAGGAGGAGCGGGCGGAAAAGATCGTGCTGGAGAACCAGATCACGCAGATGCAGAGTTCTATGGTGGAGATGGAACATCTGTATGACGGAATCCGCTCGGTCAAGCATGATATGAAGAACCACATGGCAGTCCTGCAGAATCTGATACAGAAAAGGTACAGCGGGGAGGATGAGGAAATCCGGCAGTATTTTGAGGGGATGCGCCAGTCGGTGGAGCAGATTGACAGCAGGGTGCATACGGGTAATGCAGTCAGTGACGCGGTGGTTGGCAGCAAATTCCGTTATGCGGCAAAGAAGGTAAAAGGTATCAGGCTGGATGCCAGCAAATTTATGCTGACGGATGCCGTTACGATAAAGGCTTATGACATGGGGATCATCCTAAACAACGGGCTGGATAATGCAGTGGAAGCCTGTATGCGGATGCGGGAAAAGCAGCCAGATGCGGAAACCTATATTACAATACGGTCTTTCCGTGCAAAGAATATGTATTTTATAGAGATTGAGAACAGCTTTGATGGTTCGGCACTGTCCCGTGGGGACAGCGGCCTTCCCATATCAACGAAAAAGGATAAGGAGGTGCATGGGATAGGGTTAAAAAATATCAGAAAATGCGCAGTAAAATATGGCGGCGATTTAGACTGTATTGTGGAAGGAAATAAGTTCACGCTGTCAGTCATGGTAAAAAGTTAATCAGCAGGAAGGAGAAGATTTATTATGAGTATTTTAGGAGTAAACAGTGTTTTGGTGGGCGCATACCAGTATGCGAATAAGACACAGAAAACAGGAGCAAGAGGAACAAGTTTTACAGATCAGTTGCAGAAAACGGGAGAGGCGGCGGACACATCAAAGGTGGATGCTTATACGGAATATCTTCGGTCAAAGTATGGAAATGTGAGAATCCAGAGTATCGGGAAAGACCAGCAGAGTCTTGACAGGGCAGGAAAGAGCATGAGTGGCAGTGATGTTGTGATTGCACCGAATATTCTGGAGCAGATGGCAAATGACCCGGAAAAGGCCGCTTACTATGAGGGCAAGATAGATGATTTCTTTAACGCTACTCCGAGGCTGAAAGCGTCTTTTGCGGCACAGGGGCTTGATTACCAGCCGTGCGGGGTGGTAGTCCATGAGGATGGAAGCGTCACTTATATCGGCGGCTGCGGCGATTCTCCGGAGCGTGTGGCAGAAGTGAATGCTATCAACAAAGCGAAACGGGAAAAAGAGGCGGCACAGCGGAAAGCGGGCATTGAGCGGAGCCAGGAAGCAGCAGAGGAACGGAAACAGCAGATGGAAATAGTTTACAGGAAACAGACGATGGCAGAGGCTCTTGCCAATCATGCAACAGATACAAGCAGGGTTACATACACGAGTACACCGGAAGCTATGGGTTCATCGATTGCGGCTTATGAGAGAAACATCATGGAAGCGGCGGGCATTTTGAAGTAAAACAGGATATGCCCGGACTTACCGCAAGGGGGCATGGGCGGCCCTGAATGACAGAGGGGCCACCGCAACAGATAAGAGAATGAGGGCCGGTTCCATCAATTTATGGATGAGGACATGAAAAATGCGTGTCAGCAGAATGCCGGCATTACTTATTACGGCAATGATGATTCCCGCAGTCAGTGGATGCACCACACAGGGAAGCCCCGCCCCGGATGCCGTGCATCAGATTGAGGATGGCGGCTCGGCGGTCTATGATGATGACCCGATAGCGGTGGAGCCGCAGCTTGACGAAGATGAGCTGGATAGGGATTCGGATGAATCCAACGTGCAGGGGGAGATCATTTCGGCGGAACCGCATAAAGGGAGTGCGGAATGAAAAAAGTAATTGCAGTAATTTCAGCGAAGGGAGGTGTTTGTCATGAAGTTTGACAGGGGAAGTTAGGCGGTATGTCTGCATGGAGGTAATGAACTGCTCGGACTTATCATGAGGGAGCAGAGGCGGCTCTGAACGACTGAGGGGCTGCCGTTAAAATAATTGATGACAATGGAGGATTTGAAAAATGAGCGTAAATGGAATAGGAACAACAGGATATCCGGCATGGCAGGGAGCAAGAAAAACACAGCAGAATACTGTAAGAAAGAATTTTGCAGAACAGATAAACAATGTGGCAAGCGCAAAACCGCATACGTCTATTGTTTATATGAAAACAGATGATATGTTGTATTCCGGTGGCAATGGGACGGGGCTGTCCTTTTATATAAAATATGCGGATGGTTCAACAGAGGATGATCCGACTGTGATTGCAAAAGGTGTTGATGAGAATGGGGATGAATTCGAGCAGACCATACATATCAACAAAATAAATCCCCGGAATGCTTCATTAGTGGAAATGACAGCATTGGAATCCTATATGGGTGTAGATAAGAATGGAGGGCTTACATCATTACCGCCTGAAACGGGAATGATGGGATTGCACGATAGGACAAATTTCATGGATATGTTCCAGAAACAAATCAGTGACATGAAGCTGTTGAGCCAGAAAAAAGCTACGGCATATTACCAGTACAGTATGCAGGCGTATTGGGATTTCATGAACAAGAAATAAATTCCATCGGCTGTATATCCCCGATAACCCACAGACTGACAAGGCAGGGTGGGCATCCCCGGCGTTCCGGCAAAACAGAGAGAGGCGATTGAAATGGATATAACAGGAGTAGCAAAAAGCCATCATGCGGGCATCCCAAAGCCATCATCCAAGAAGGAATGGAAGCTGTCTGACTCCCTCCGGGAGCAGATAGCCGAATACGCCAGGGAGGATGCGGCGCAGAACGTCTATATGGGGAATAAGTTCCTTGCCCTGCGCAAAAGCGAGGTCGCCAAAGTCGCACCGGACAGGGCGGCGCTGATGGGAAAGATTGATATGAAGGAAATACGGGAAGCCGATGAGCGGTGGCTGCGTCTTCTGTTCGGGGAGCCGTATGAAGCGGAGTTCCAGTCCGGGGGAGGAAAAGCTGAAAAAGGAGCAGGGGCGCTACGAGACGCTGCTCGATATGCGGATGAACAACGAGATACCGAGGGAGGTATTCAGCCGCAAGCAGCAGGAGGTGGAGAAAAAGATCGCGGAGCTGGAACAGCAGATGATGCAGTACGGCGATGTGAAGCCCGCCACGGAGGCGGATGTGAGCGGCAAGCTGGAAAACCTGCAAAGGCTCATGGAGCAGCCGCCCGTGCCGGAGGATGGGGAGTTTTCGGAGGAAGATATCGATAAATATGTTTTCGGGGTAAGGGTTTACGAAGACCGCTTTGAGTGGCTCTTAAACTTAAGCCCCGAAGCCCGCGGGGAACTGGATGATGCCGGTTCCCCCGTTTATTTTAAGAAGATAACGGTCACGCCGGATGACGAGCGGGCATGGTTCAAGATGCACCCGCAGTGGTCAAAGTCCAACAAATATGCGGAGCTGGAGGCATGGATTTATATTTAGACGAAAGAGACAGGGCGGAAGGGCTGTGGCGGCCTTTCCGTCCTGTCCGGCATTTTGCGGTCTTACTCTGTAATCATTTCTTTTACTTCTGTTGGCAGGCATTTCCCTAAAAACATAGCCTTGCAGTCGGAAAATCCAAGCAGATATGCAAGCATCCCAAACCGGGAGCCCAGCGCGTTCTGCTCGCTGACGTAGCGGTCAATCAGCAGCCGGATTTCTTTTGACAAATTCATCCTGTCCAGTTCGCCGGAGTATATGTCCGACTTCCGGAGAATCGCCTGGTATTCCCCGTCACTGTTTACGATGCCGTTCATGACGCTGTGCATACGGACATCCATCAATTGGTACAATGCAGAATCTTTTTCCGATCCAATCCCTCCTTCCGTGGTGTCGTAGCTTACCTCTGTTTTGGCGGGATTGCAAGTGGAAAAAGAAAAAAGCCGGAAAACCATCTTGTAGCGTCCGACATTTTCTGATAAAATATTCATACGGGTACTGCTATAACGGTAGGCGGCTAGTTCTTCTGCGGAGGGACTGTGACCCTCCGATTACATAGAAACCTGCTTGCAGGAATCTGGGAAAGGAGGGCTGAGTGGATGTTGACGATTGAAGGATTGATTTCAGTGCTTGGCTTATGCCTGACCTGCTTCGGTCTCGGATACGCCATCGGAAGCAAGGATAATAATAAACCACAAAAATAGCCGCCCCACAGTCTGCAAAACTAAGGCGACTATTTTTGTTGACCTAAATTCGGACTAGCCGTCTATCGGCAGTACCTTTATGTAAATATATCTTAGCAGATTTATATGGAATTGTCAAACGCTGCGGAGCTTTCCACTGAAATCATTTTATAGCGGATTCCGCATAAAAGCAAGGAAATCTTGTCGAATGTCGAATTGGGTGGGGTAAATGGGGTAAAGAGGGGTAAAAGTCATCAAAGTATAACAGCGGCACAGGCGGCAATTCAGAAATAATGCCATAGGAATTTGGGTACTCGCAGGCAAAAGTATTGAAGAATGGCTTAAAATCAAGGGATTTTGAGCGTAGAGGGGTTCACCGAAGTGGTTGGTGGGCCTCTCTTTTTTGCGTTTTTGATGCCGCTGATAGTGGGGCGATTGGGGCAAAATTATACTATCACGCAAAAGTCGGCAGTTTCCGTGATAGTATCCGAGTTTTGCGTGATAGTATAAGAGTTTCCGTGTTTGTTTGGAGTTTCGCCTGTTTGTAGAAAAATGCTGTTGAAATTTGGAAAATATTATCGAATCCTGTCAGGGTGTCTCAGTTTCCGGTGGATAAAATTGCGGAAAGCCCACAAAGCCCGAAAATACGGCATTCTTGGCAGTACATAGGTCTGAAATTTACATTTTTATCTTGTGTTTTTAGGGGCAATTTTACATTCGGGAGTGGGCGAACTTGTGTTCTGGGGTTCTTTTGCCAAATAGTATAAACGATTTGGCGAAAGTCGGATACAATTTGGCGAAAGTGAAACAATTTGGCAAAACCCGGTAGTTTCACCAAATTGTATAGGGTTTTGCTAAATAGTGTATGAGTAAAGCGGTAAAAAGATAGTGGAAAAATGATAAGACAAGGGAAAAGGGCTGTTTCGATAGTCCTTTTTTCATGTTCTAAGATATCACAATTCATTTCTTTATATTTCAAAATTCACAGATATTTTTATAGTGGTTCAGAAAATAATAAGTTGGAAAGCGGGGAAATCAGAGTTAATATGCTTACATGGCGGTTGCCGGTTCCCTGTATCGACTATGTACTGTCTTGTGTGAATATTCTATTCTTGCACCAAGAAACCATGGTTCCGGTAATATGGAAACCGATATTCCGGAGCGGAAACCGCCATTGATTGGCTTGATTACAATTCATAAGAAAATTGAGCGAATGTCAAGCCCAGAGCCGCTTTGCGGGGCGTAAGCCCGCTTTACATCGGTCAAATTTCTTATATCCTGCATAATTGCCAATCGGTTTCCTTATTACCGAACAGTATGGACTTCGAAACCGGAATATTCATTGTGGGCTGCTAAGTACTGATAGTACTTGTTTCGCAACGGCTGAAACAGGCTGAAGAGCGGAGTGTAAAACTCAGCCCCTATTTTTGAATGATAAGTATAGTTTTAGCTGACGAATCGGTAGGATTGCCGGGAAAATATTTTTCACAACAAAACAAGGTCTGTTCACAATTTACCGTATCAGACAAAAACAGTTTTTACGATATAATATAAGCAATGTTGTTTTTTGTCATCTGGAATTGATTGCAGAAAATTTACATAAAGGAGATGTGAACCTATGGAAAACTTTATTGGTTGGACAGATGCTAATGCACAATCCATAAGAGATGCCATTTGTGTGGCAATCTGCGATGATGAGGCATTTATGCTTGAACTGTTGGAGGAAAAAATAAAGAATATGCTCCCTTCTGCGGTAATAGAACAGTTTTCTTCTGGTAGGGAGCTGTTGGAAGGCAATACGCAGGCGGACATTTTATTTCTGGACATACAGATGCCAGAGATGGATGGTATGGAGACGGCAAGGCTTTTTCGCAGGCAGCAGAAGGATACACTCATCATATTTATTACAGCGGCTCCGGAATATGTCTTTCAGGCATTTGACGTAGGGGCGTTTCATTATCTGGTCAAGCCTTTATCTGATGATAAATTCGATGAGGTTTTTGGAAATGCGCTGTTGGGAATCGGACGCAGGAATAAGGGCAGAGATGGGGATGATGGAGACTACATGATGATACAGGCAGGGGGAGTCCATACAAAAATATTGTTTAAGGATATTATCTATGCGGAAGTGTTCAACCGTAAAGTCATCATTCATACCATAAACGGCGATACAGAATATTATGGGAAACTGTCCGATTTGGAGAAAAAAGTTGGAGAGGATTTTTTCAGACCACACAGGTCGTATCTGATTCATTTTAAGTATGTGCTGAGGTATGATGCTGTGTCTGCTGTTATGGAAAACGGGACAGCGTTGATTGCAAAGCAGAATTATCCGAAATTTGTGAAGCAGTATCTGAAATATAACCAGAGGAAAGGAAGGGAGATTAGGTGAGTCTGGTAGAATTATGTTGGAATATTACGTCTTATGTATCAATTATTGTGCAGCTTGGTGTTGCGGGCATATGCTTTGGAATATTTGTATCGCCTTATATGCTGGGCAGAAGCAAAGCGATTAAGGCAGGTACAGTGTATGGTGTGGTGATGATGGTCTTATATATCATGCCGCCCCGGATAGACAATATCCTTGCATATTTCATTGGTACATTAGCGGCATTTGCCGTGATGTGCGTAGAGGACAGGCGCAATATCAACCAAAAGATATTCTTGTCTGTTAATTTTTTTTCACTGCGTTGGCTGTCCGCTTCTATAGCAGGAATTATAGACCATTTTTTTGATATTGTTCTTTTAAACTCGCAGATAGCAGCGAGGTTATGGTTGCATTACGGATTGTATGTGGCAGTAAGAATTCTGGGCATACTGTTTAGTTTTCTGCTTCTGCTGTTATCTATCCAGGCAGTCAACAGGGCGTATGAAAGCAAGGACAGATATATGGAAAGAAGGGAACTTGTGATGCTGACTGTGCCGTCCTTGTCAGGGATAGCCGGTTATGCAATATTCCATTTTTACCAGATTAAATCCGAAATGACGGGATTTTATGATGTACTTTGTTTTTTATACTATCTGATATCCGTAATGGCAATCCTTGTGACAATTATTATCTTCCAGCATTGGAAAACTTCACAGGAAGAACAGTCCGAACATGAACTTTTGGAAAGCCAGATAAACAATATAAAAATGCATATTGAGGGGATTGAAAAGCTGTATGGAGATATCCGTTCCCTGCGCCATGACATGGGAAACCATATCCAGATGATAGAACGTTTGACGGGAACGGAAAACACCGCCGAGGCTTCGGCATATCTTAAGAGACTGAAAATAGAATGGCAGGAACTTACACCCGAGATTAGGACAGGAAATCCGGTTACGGATATGATTCTTTTAGAAAAGAAGAAAGAGGCTCAGATGCGTGGAATCCGATTTGAAAGCGACTTCCGTTATCCAGAAAATACAAAACTGGATGCCTTTGATGTCAGCGTCATTTTGTATAATGCTTTGAATAACTGCATGGAGTCGGTAAATGGGGAAAATCCGTATATCAGGATTCAGGCATTCCGCAAGAACAGTATTTTTATGCTGATTATCAGCAACAGCTTTGAAGGGAAACTTCCCATCAATCCAACAGACGGATTTCCATACACGACAAAAAAAAGCGGCGGGCATGGAATCGGTTTAAAGAATATGCTCAGGGTGGCTAAGAAGTATATGGGGGATTTGTCATTTGAACAAAATAAGAATGAGGTTACGGTAGGGATTATGCTTCAGATTGCGTAAGGGGTTTACAACGGAATGAGGGTGACTCACAACATGGTGCTTTATCCGTACAAATGATATCCCGATAAAATTGATAGAGAGCAGGAGTTTTTTATATGTGAAATGGCTTTCAAAATATTTTTTAAGGAGGACAGATACAATGAAAATTAATGGTATCAGTGGATCAAACGCACAAATGGGGCAGATGGGAATGAATCAGGCAACAGACTCATACAGCCGGAATATCCAGAACCAGATTGCCAACGCACAGAAGCAGTTGCAGGAACTTTCTTCTAATGAGGAAATGACATTAGAAGAAAAGATGAAAAAACGGCAGGAGATACAGCAGCAGATTAGTGACCTGAATATGCAGTTAAGGCAGCATCAGATGGAACAGCGAAAAGAAAAACAGCAGGAGAGAGCTTCCTCGAAGGACAATCTGCCCGGCGGGGTGAAAACAAAAGCAGGAGAAAAAGCCGCAGGACTGTCACAGGCGAGCATGACAGCAATGCTTTCTGCGGATACATCTATCAAGCAGGCAAGAGTGCAGGGTGGCGTGGCAACAAAACTGGAAGGCAGGGCGAATGTCCTGAAAGCAGAAGTCAAGCAGGGTGGAGGAAATGTGGAAGCCAAGAAAGAGGAAATTGCGGAACTGGAGCAGAAAGCGGAGAATGCAACAGTTTCACAAATGAATACGCTCGCAGAGGCAAATAAAGTTATGGAAGAAGCTGCCGTGGCAGAGCGCAATGAAAATAAGACTTCTGGTACAAAAGAGGAAAAAACATATCGGGCAGAAAATACAACCGAAAAGGCAGAGGAAAGCAGTACAAACGGAGAAAATGCACAGGATAGTGTATCTGGCATCGGATTACAGACAGGAAATGCGGAGGATGTACAGCGGGATGACAGCACACGGACGGAAAACATACAACCTGTTGAAACAGTCGTTCCAGAAGCTGCAACAGCACAGGCGGCAGTTTATACCCATGTTGATGTCCGCTTATAAGGGAGGAAAAGCGTATGTCAGAAATTAACAGTTTTAGCGACTATGCAAGCAGATATAACACCAATATGGATTTTTCAACGTTGTTTGGCGGCGGCGCTCCCTATATAGACAGCGGCATGGGCGGAGTCAACGTATCTGATTATGTGTTGTCCTGCAAATTAGATGCACCAGTTCCATGCAGATTAGATGCGCCTGATTTTGGCTTTGT
>CAJTPM010000015.1 GCA_910578085.1 uncultured Lachnospiraceae bacterium
CCCGGGATTTTGTCCGGCTTATCCGTATGCGGCAGGCATCCCCGTAAGATTGGATATCTTCCCTGTTCTGGTTACGGATCAACCAGTTGATTTCCGTTTCCAGCCTTTCAACATAAGATTTGGAGTATCCACTGGTTTTTAGTTTCTGAATCAAGTCAGCATAAATATCATTAGTTTTATTGAATTTCATTAGCTGATCACCTCCTGCATCCTATGGTAATAGATCTGGAAGATGTACAAAATAAAATCCAAACTTTTTATACGGCAAAAGCTGAATTTATCGGCTTTCCCGTAAAAAGTTTGGATTTCTCCTAAGTTTGGATTTGTGGGAATGTGCGTAAACTGTCAGAATTGCGAGGCTGTGGGAAAGCTGTTTGCAGGCCTGTGGGAAAAGGCTTGTCTTTTTCCATCAGGTTGTGAATGGTTTTTCCATCGGCACGAGCGGCAGTTTTCCATATTTCCATGACGCAAGAAAATCATCCAACGATCAGCCGGTACACCGTCAGCGGCACATACCACACCGCCACGATCAACCGCCATGCCAGAATGAAACCACCGATCACACCACCGATAATGAAGTTCAATGCAAACAGGGCGATCCCTCCACCCAGGGAGCCGCCGCCCGGCACGATCCAGAGGCACATCCGATGGAGGCCAAACGGCAGCCCGCAGAGTATCCAGAGCCATACATAGTCAAGCTCTCCGTTCTTCATGCAGGCGGATTTGAAGATACAATACAGAATCAGTGCCACGGTCACGGGCAGTACACTTTTGAAGAATAATGCTTTGATTGCTTCGCTTCTTGTCATCGGTAAAACCTCCTTCCGCAGTTCCATTATACAGGATGCCGGGAGCTGCGCCCAGCGTCTTTCAAAGAAATTTATTCAAGTTCATGCCGCCGCTGTTGTTCCTGTTCCATTGGAACGGCCAGCAGTGCATCCACATTTTGCTTGACGGTCTCGTATTTCTGGGCTTCGGTTCTTGCGGTTTTGTACTCCGCAAGAAGGCGTTCCTTTTCTGCGCTGAGATTGGCAAGCTCCGTTTTCATGCTTTCTGTTGTCGGCAGCGGTACAGCCCCCAGCCGTTTCAATTCTCTGGCGGCCGCTTCAAAAAGGATGATCTCGCTCTCATGCCCCCGCAGAAACTTTTCTTTATCATTCGATTTGCGGTATCTGTCATAAAGAGGCTTTAGCTGTCGGTAAGTGCCGGCGTGCTTCATCACAATGGCAAGTTCGGCACTTCTGCTTTCTATCCGCTTGATTTCTGCATGAGCGGTATCCCTGCGTGCGGATACTGCGTTCAATTTGCTTTCCAGTTCTCCATAACTGCTTATACCGTGTTCCGTCAGGAAATTCATGGTCTTGGCGGCCTGTTTCAGATTGTTCAGCTTCGCCCAATGGGTGAAGCCTGCGTTCTGCTGTGCCTTGATGTTATTCTGGATATCAATGAGCAGACTGATCTTTCCGTCCTGCCGTTTCGGTTGGCGGGAAGGTCTGGATCGTCCGGCGATCCGGGCGGCAAGGGCTTCTTCGGTGTAGTCAACCCCCAGCGTTTTCAGACGGGTGAACCGTTCCTGATCCGGTGCTCTGGCAGAGATATACTTGCCGCGCTTGATCTCATAACCTTCTCTCTGCAGGCGGCGAAGCAGTTCTTCCAGGTTGGAACAGGCTGGCAGAAGTCGGTCAATGGCAGCTTTCAGCTTTGCCTTATAGCTGGTGCCGTTCTGCGTGGCCTGATGTTCAATATAGCTCTTGCCCTTGTCCTGCCCAGGAATAATGACAGACAGACCGTGTTCCTTGCAAAGCCGGTCCGAAGTGCGGCGGATATAGTGATAACTCCGCTTGTTGGAATGATAATGCTTGTGATCCGCAAAGCTGACCGCATTGAAAATCAGGTGGTTATGAACATGATCTTTGTCTATGTGGGTGGTAAGGACAAACTCATACTTGCCGCCCAGGATTTCTTTTGCAAGCTCCATGCCGATCTCATGGGCCTGTTCCGGCGTGACCTCTCCAGGCTGAAAGGCTTGGATCAGGTGACGGCCCAGGTTCGTTCCCTTGTCGATGGCATGGCGGCGGGTCCAGGCAAATTCGATATCCGCAGTTTCGGCGGCACAGCCATAGGAAGAAACAAGCAGCTTTCCGTCCGTCTTTTCCGGGTTGCAGATATAGTCAATGGCTGCTTTCAGCGTTGATTTGATAGGATGTGTCTTTGTAACTGCCATATCTCGTCCAGCCTTTCCCGTATCTCGTCCATGTCGGCCTGATACGCAGGACCTCCGGCGTTGATCCGCTTGGCGATCTGGTTGATGTTCCGGCCGATGGCAGAAAGCTCTTTGGTAAATGCCTTGATATCTGCGGTGTCCGTATAGATGATATATCCGTCAATCGCCATCTTTCGGAGGTAGGCACCATATCTGCGTGTGGGGAGCTGGCTCATTTTCTCGTCTATGAGCCGTTTTTCATCCTCCGTAACATAGAATTTCATTTGGATATTCCGTTTTCGATTTGCCATGCGCCGCCTCCGTTCTTTATAAGGGTTTGGGACTATCCCAACAAGCAATTTTGAATTTTCGGGCAAGGGACCTAAAAATCTCAAAATCCGCAAGCGGGTACTCGCTTGCTGTGCTTGCTACCGTATCTTATCCCTACTTATAAAGCGTTTCGGAAACCTCAAAATGCCCGCAAAATAAGAAAAACAGAGGATGTTCAGACACCCTCCGTTTCTTCATTCGGCTTTTCAATTTTTAAGGCCCCGTCAATGGCACCTTCGATAATCGGCAGGTATTCTTCAGGGCAAAGCTTCAGCTTGTGGCTGACCCGCTGCCGCTGATCGCTTTCTTCCCGCATGATCTCCGGGTTAAAATACCGTTCCACGGGAAGTCCGCAGACCTTAATCAACTGGATCATCACGGGCAGGCTCGGAATCGCACCTTGATTCTCAATGTTGGCAAGATACCGCCATTCAATCCCAACCATTTCTGCCAATGTTTTTCGTGCCAGACGCCTTGCCTCTCGTGCGGCTTTGACATCTGCACCGAAGGTTTCAAAACCGGGACAATCTTCAACCTTTGCCATATAGCATCACCCTATTACATTGTATAATTCATACTTTGCCCGTGGAATGTTGCTATATGCAGGTTGATTGAAGTTTATAATTCATATATTACATCTTATATTTTTCAAGAACAGGAATTACAATAGAAGGGAAATGAAAAAAGTAAAAGAAAAATTTCTAAAGTTAAATCCTTTTGGGTTACTCAGTTGTATATTAAGTGTAAGGCGTTTTACACATGGAAGGCGGTGACACGGTATCGAAGATTTCATACTAATTAAAAAAATCCAGTCGGGTGACACAGATGCATTTGAGATAATTGTCCGAAAATATTATCAGTCAATTTATCTATTTTGTTGTCGGCGATTGAACGGCGATCCAGATACCGCCGCAGATATTACACAAGATGTTTTCTTGAAATTGTTGGAGAATATTCAATCAGTACGAAAGATCGGGAAATTTCAAAACTACCTGCTAACGATTGCTGTTAATACCTGTAACAATTATACTAAGAAAGCAAAACCCCTGTATATGGATTTAGAAACTCTTGAAGATATAGAAGATACTGATAATGCCTTTGAAAAAATTGAGCTTAACGAACTTAAAGCGCAAATTCAATATGCAATCAACACATTACCGGACTATCAAAAAGAGGTCATCATTTTACGATTTTATTATGATTTGAAAATCCGAGAGATTGCAACCATTACAAAAGCTAGTGTTTCTACTGTAAAATCTAGGCTCCAACAGGGGATTAAAAAACTGGAACGATATTTGGCTGATTTTAGAGGAGGCGATAATGTATGACCCAAAAACAAAATGGTGTATTAGAATGGTTGCAGAGTTGTGAAACGCCTGCTCCATCTGAACCTAAAATTAAAGCAGTAATCGTAGCTGGAAAAAGTTACATGAATAGTTCTGAATTCAATAAAAATTCAATGCGAGATATTATATTGAACCAACTTCAATTTCTGCCGCTTTCTTTCTGGATTGTTCAAATAATACTCACTATATGTGCAGTATTATTAGCATGTATCCTGGGCCAATGGAGGGTTCCATTTTATTATCCATTGACAATCCTTGCAGTTATGGTTCCATTCCTTGCGTTATTAGGTGCAATAGAAATATCTAAAAGCAACATCTATGGTATGTGGGAAATTGAACAGTCTAGTAGAACAACGCTGGTAAAAATTGTAGCAGGTCGTATGCTGATTATTGGAGTAATCAACCTTTTCCTAATAACAGTCATTTTAATTTCAATGGCATATATTTACCAGAAATCAATGATTGAAATGGTGTTGTATGGTTTGATTCCATTTAATATTTCTTGCACTTGTTATCTTTTTATATGTGCGAAAAGCAGGACAAACGATAGCTTGTATCATTTAATCGCTTGTATGATTTTTCTTTCTGGAACATTTTCTCTTGTACTCCATCAGCGATTTATATTTGAAGCGTCTATGTTCTGGGGATGGATTGGATTTTATGTGTTATCTATTATCCTATTAGGGAAAACACTTCAACTGTACTTGAAAAAAGAAAAAATGATTGGAGAATTGATATGGAACTTACAATAAATGATCTTTCAAAAGAATATGGAAGAAAAAAAGCTTTAAATCATTTCAGCGCAAAATTAACAAATGGTGTTTATGGTCTACTCGGGGCAAATGGTGCGGGCAAGACAACTTTGATGCGAATTATTTGCGATGTCCAAACTGAAACGAAAGGAGCCATTTTTTTTAACGGGAAAAACATTCATGATTTGGGCGAGAAATATCGTAATATCTTAGGCTACCTGCCACAAAATTTTGGCTATTATCCTAACTTTACAGCGTATAAATTTTTGATGTATATCTCTGCAATAAAGGGGCTGCCGCCTAAAAAAGCCCATAATCGCACAATGGAGCTGTTGCAGGTTGTTGATCTGCTCACACAGAAAAACGAAAAAATCAAAACTTTTTCCGGCGGTATGAAACAACGCTTGGGAATTGCTCAAGCATTACTAAACGATCCCCGTATTTTGATTTTGGATGAACCTACAGCTGGACTTGACCCGAAAGAGCGGGTGCGGTTTAGGAATCTGATTAGTTCTTTGGCAGAAAATAGAATTGTAATTTTGTCCACTCACATTGTTTCTGATGTTGAATATATCGCAAATGAGATTCTGATTATGAAAAATGGCGAGTTAATTCAACATGGTTCTCCAGAAGAAATTTTGAAGCCGATTGAAAAATGTGTTTGGGAATGTGATGTATCTCGAAAAGAGGCCGAAGAATTAGAATTGAACTATGTAACAGCAAATCTGAAACATAATAATGGTGCAGAACGGCTGAGGATTATTTCTCAAGAAGCACCATGCAGAACCGCTTGGAATGTTGATCCAACATTGGAAGATTTGTATTTATACTATTTTGCGGAGGTATCCGAGCATGAATGAAATGATAAAAGCAGAACGAAATAAAATATGTTCGAGAAAGCAAACACGAATGTTGTTTTTAGCTGGTGTGGTTCTTATCGTTGCCTATTTTTTCTTTTTTCAATTTAATTATCAAAATGTTTTCTATGATTATGACCTTGAAAAAATGGCATTAGCAAGCGGTTTTACAGCCATTGAACAACGGAAGGAAGTAGCAGAAATATTTGAAGGAAAACTCTCTCAAAATACATTACTTACTATGCAAGAAAAAATCGACCAAGCAAAACAAGCAACTGTTGGACAAGATGAAAATTCTGCTTTTTCTGCTGTTCATGTTTATCGTGACCAAGCGGCGATTCTGGAATATTTGACAAATTCTGATGGTAGTTTTAAGTCACTCGAAACAGCATATCCAAATAGTCCAACTGTGACTTTAGGATATTGTGATGGCTGGGATAAGCTATTATCTGGAATGGGGAGCATCTTGTCCATAATGATATGTTTAATTGTTGTAATCACTCTATCTCCTGTTTTCTCAGAAGAGTATGCACTTCATACAGATAGCATTATTTATTCGGCTCGGTATGGCCGAACCAAACTCACAACTTCAAAAATTATAGCGGCCTTGGAAGTTGTAATTGGCACATACCTCTTGTATTTACTGCTAAATTTAGTTCTGTATGGCTGTACCTATGGGTTACAGGGGTGGAATGTAAGCATTCAATCTTCATTACATTATGCTTCTTCAATATATAATTTGACCTTTTTGCAAATGTTCTTTATCTCTGTAATATTGAATATTTTTGGGATTGTAGCCTTGACAACTATTACATTGTTTTTAAGTGCTCAAATGAGTTCTCCTGTTACAGCGCTTATTACTTCTTGCGTCATCTGCTTCTTGCCAGTTGTGTTTGATTTTAATGATAGCCTTCCTGTTTTACAAAAAATGCAGGAAATTTGCCCGATTTTTATGCTTCATACAAACGGTATATTTTCTGATATGAAAACATATTTCGGTATGAGCCAGCCGGTCTTTATGATCATCCTTAATGTTGGATTGATATTCGTATTTTATAGACTAACAAAAAATATATCAAAGAAACATCAAGTTACGGGGTAATTTTGATGAAAGAGACAAGTTGGGTTAGTTGTCCTATATGCCATAATAAAACCCGAATAAAAATACGAATTGACACGGAATTAAGGAATTTCCCCTTGTTCTGTCCAAAATGTAAACAGGAAACGCTCATTCATGTAAAGCAACTGAATATATCCGTTATTAGAGAGCCAGACGCATAGACGCAGAGCCGATAACACGCAGGCTAACATGACTGCTGTTATCGGCTTTTCATATTCTTTTAAACCTGCCCCGCCTAATGGGGAAAGAAAAAAACCGTAGCTGGGCAGGTTGATTTTGTGCGCTTACTCTAGATACCCTGGCGGCGGTTTTGAGAAATCAGAGCCGCCGTTTCTTTTCGTCTACCCTAAACCAACGACGACCCAACGCCGTGTCTATGTTTGCGTCTTTTCACAGTATCCATGATCTGCACCAGTTAAAAAAAGCGTAGCACCTCCGTCGGAGTCGTCCGGCTTTGAATATGAACTATACCATGTAAGTAATCTTCTTTATAAAACATTTCTGCGTCCAGCAGGTCCGTTGCGACTTGCTGGGCGCTTTTTGCTGTTTTCCGAGGACAAGCCCGCCTCGAAAAAAATTTTTAAGAAATTTTCAAAAAGGAAGCTTTTAGCGGGTAGCGAGCGGCTTTGCGTTCGCCTTGTTAGCGGAAAGGGAGAAACCCACCTCATTCCCCCAGGAAAGGGGGTGAAAAGATGGATATGATCCCCCGCAATAACTATGGCGAGCGGTGCCAGTTCGATGCTTACTGCAAGCTGGTACTGTACCATGAGGCAATCGACTACCTTCGGGAAATGCAGAGGCGCCGTGACAGGGAACTGTCATTCAGCGACCTTCCGCAAATGGAGATGGACAAGCTCTGCGTTGTAGATCATTACCCCAGTGACAGATTTACATTCTCGTCCCACGGGTATGACCTACATATCGAAAACGAGCTTGTGGCTGATGCCTTCGCCGGCTTGTCTGTTCAGGAGCAGAGTATTTTGATCCTGCATTTTGTTCTGGACTTGCCGGATCAGGAGGTTGGTCACCTTGTTGGAATGTCTCGCAGCGCCGTTCAGCGGCGAAGGGCAAAATCATTGACCGAGTTGCGGATCAAGTTGGCCGCACTCATGCCGAAGGGAGGTTGAAGGTATGAAGAAACCCACTTACAAGGGCAAGGAGCTTCTTCCTCTTTCGGTGATCGACGCCGCCCGTGACGGGGACTCTCAGGCTGTGGATCAGGTACTCCGGTATTATGAGGGCTATATCAATAAGCTCTGCACCCGGACGCTTTACGATCCTGACGGTCAGCCCCATGTTCGGGTGGACGAGTACATGAAGCGCCGATTGGAGATCAAGCTCATTCATTCCATTGTCAGCATGAGCTGACAAGCCCGGTCTGAAAGCGGAAACAGCTTACCCTTTCCCTGTTTCTCTCTTTCGTGACCGGAGGCAGCACCTTGACAAAGAAAGCCCGTTGGGAGGCCAACGCCGCAGTATAAGGCAAACGGATACATTCCTGTTCGTGCCGAGCCATACGGCCGGTGCGCCATGACCTCGTTTCAAGTCCGCAGGACGGGACCACTGTAACGGGCGAGCGAACAGCACCAGACCGCAAAGCAAGCGTGGCAGCTTGTGGGCGATGACACACGGGCAGGGTTAAAGATACTCGCGCATTGAACGCCCACAAAGCATTGTGCGCCGCACCCATCAGCATGGGCCGGGGTTAGACTCCCGTGGAGCTGTGCCAGCAGCCGTCCGTAAGCCTACTTTTCTTTTTTGAAAGTTTATGGATAGATCGTAAACTTTTCAATTAGCAGCAGACAAACACGGAGCAGCACGGTAAAATAATAGTGGAAGTTATATTACCCACACATATTCGTGCTGTTCCTTTTCATAACTGAAAGGGGGTTCTCATGTCTCAAACATGGAACGGCACGAAGAAAGAAACCCCTGAAAGAAGGACGTATACGGTTGACGATATTGCTCAAATCCTGGGCATCGGAAGAACTTCCGCATATATCCTTGTAAAAGAAGGGCACTTCAAAATCGTGCGAATTGGTAACGCCATACGCATTTCCAAGCGGTCATTTGACGAGTGGCTTGACTCCCTCGATCTGTGATCCAAGAAAGGAAGAACGATATGGCATCTATAATCAAGCGAAAGAAAAACTATTCCGTTGTTTACAACTATGTGGACGAAAACGGAGAAACCAAACAGAAGTGGGAAACCTGGCATACCCACAAAGAGGCCTTAAAGCGCAAGGCGGAAATCGAAAATCAGCAGCACACGGGAACTTTTCTCCCGCCAAGCAATCAGACAATCACCGAGTTCCTTTATGACTTCGTATCTCTTTACGGAGAAAAGAAATGGGGCGTGTCTATGTATGACGGCCAAACGGCACTGATTGCGAACTATATCAATCCAATCATCGGTGATATGGAGGTACAGGCGGTTACTCCCCGTGCGGTTGACGGTTATATCCAGACCTTGCAGAAAACCAAGTCGGTGTCTACCAAGACCCGAAAGGCCGTTACCACCTATGTCAGCGACAAGACCATTGAAAAGATCATCAAGCTCCTGCGGTGTGCGTTTAAGCAGGCGGTACGATGGGAAATCATTGCAAGAAATCCCTTTGACAATGTGATCCTCCCGAAAACGGAGTATGCGAAACGGGATATCTGGACAGCGGATATGATCCGTCTTGCCCTGGACAAATGCACGGACAGCAAACTCTATGTGGCAATGAATCTGTCTTTTGCCTGCTCTCTGCGTATGGGTGAAATCCTGGGGCTGACCTGGGAGAACGTCCATATTTCCGATGAAGATATTGCGGCGGATAACGCCTATGTCTACATCGACAAGGAGCTGACACGGGCATCCAAACGGGCGATTGAAACGCTGGGCGAGAAGGATATCTATTACATCTTCACTCCGCTCATGCCGAACACCAGCACAAGAATTATCCTGAAAAAGCCGAAAACCGATTCCAGTATCCGTAAGGTGTGGTTGCCGAAAACGCTTGCCTACATTCTGCGGGAATGGAAGAAGTCCCAAGACGAGTTGAAAGGCTTCCTGGGCGACGAGTATCAGGATTTCGATCTGGTGGTGGCACTTCCCAATGGACGGCCCTGCGAGGATCGGATCATCCTCAAAGAGTTTGCAAAGCTCCGTGAGGACGCAGGGCTGCCGAAGGTGGTCTTTCATTCTCTCCGTCATTCCAGTACCACCTACAAACTGAAACTGAACCACGGCGATCTGAAAGCCACCCAGGGCGATACGGGTCATGCCGAGATCGACATGATAACCAGTATCTATGCTCACATTCTGGACGAGGATAGAAAGGTCAATGCTCAGAAATTTGAGACAGCCTTCTATGCCAAGCCTGATCTCCGCAATGTCCGTCCGCCGGAAGAATCGGCAAAATCGGAGCCTGCGACCCTGGACCTTGAAAGCCTTGTGGAGCAGCTTCAAAAGTCACCGGAGCTGGCAAGTGCGCTCGCGGCCTTGATAGCGGCGCAAGCCCCGGCAAAGTGATCCAAAAAATCGAATTAGCAAAACGCAGAATTTTCTTAGCAAATTTCTGAAAAGCGTTCGAGTCCAATTAGCAAATATACATCATGCGGCGTATAAAAATTTCCCGGTAACAGAAGCGAAATTACCGGGAGAAGGAGGAACAAAAAACGCTGCAAACCCTGAAAAAAGGCTTGCAGCGGTGCTTTCTGGCGTCCCAGAGAGGATTTGAACCTCCGACCCCACGCTTAGGAGGCGTGTGCTCTATCCAGCTGAGCTACTGAGACATTTTTAAAATTTATGCAATTTTCATTGCTCGAAGGAATCGAACAATCTGCCGCTTAGGAGGCGGTCGCTCTATCCATCTGAGCTACGGAAACGTGTATAAAATTGTGTGTGACTTGCGGCTTCTGCTCCTCCAAAAAGTTTCCGTTGTAGGTTCTCTTAGGAGGTGGACGCTCTATCCTGCTGAGCTACAGAAACAATCTTCCATCAGTTTACCACAAACAGACAGCAAAGGCAATAAAAATTTATGCCGTTCTCTATGCTCTTTGTGGTATAAATTTAACGCTGCCTCCTGCGCAGTCTTCTCCGTTTAGCGAGTTTACGGTTTTTTCGCTGCAGCCGTTTATCGCTGCGCAGCTGTTTTCTGCGCTGGCGCTCGTGGCGATAGTCCTGCCTGCCGGAAAAGACCGAATGCAGGATCAGAAAAAAGATCATAATGCCGGTAACAGCGGAAATAATGATCACAAGCATCTTGACATTGATGAAAATAACATTGTCTGGCCTGCCGGCAACGGGCTCATCATTGCTGTTAAATTCATAAGTATGGGTATCCCGGGATGAAAAAATGATCTTTCCGGAACCCACAAGCGTATCATGATAATAATAAGTTATTTCAGCAATTTCGTTTTCTTTCAGATCCGGCGCCTCGTAATCGATCTTTGAGGTAAGATCAACAAAGTCAGACATATTCGGGAGCACCACATATCCCCCCGGGGCAATGGACAGGATCGGAGAGGAGTCTCCGAAAATATCGTTTCCGGTATAGAAAAAGTTGGAATTGCTGATAATATGGCGGGTATCGTTGTCAGCGATATTGGCTTTTGTAAAGTTCTGGTAGCCATAGTCAAACAGCGTCTCCGTGTCTTCAAACTGCATCGGCGAGTCCTCTTTCATGACAACACAGATCAGACGCATGCCGGCCTGCTCGCAGCCGGTAACCAGAGTCTGCCCTGCATTGTCAGTGTATCCTGTTTTGCCGCCGATGATACCCTCATAGGAATATGTGCCGTTGATTAGTCCATGCTTGTTTGTCTTGTAAAAATCGTCGGGCTGTCCGGCGGAAGGAATAAAATGATAGGAAGCGGTATTACCGATCCGCCGCAGCACATCATTCTGAAAATATGCCCTGGCTATCAAAGCAAGATCGTAGGCGCTGGTATAGTGATCTTCCGCATGGAGTCCGTTGGCGTTTATAAAATGGGTATTCTGACAGCCCAGTTCAGCGGCTCTTTTGTTCATCATTTCGGCAAAACCGTCCAGAGAACCTGCCACATGTTCTCCTACGGCGTTTGCCACTTCATTGGCGGAAGCCACCATGATACCGTAGAGGCATTCTTCCATTGTGATATATTCTCCGGCATCCATGCCCATGTTGGAGCCGTCGCCGGGAACGGCGCTTACTGCTTCATAAGTGAAGTTCACCGTTTCATTTAAGGCACAGTTTTCCACGGCGATCAGACAGGTCAGCATTTTGGTTGTGCTGGCGGGATACAGCTCCTCGTGAATATTTTTGGCATACAGGATAGTACCGGTTTCGGCTTCCATTAAAATAGCCGATTGCGCGGTGATGGCGGGACCTTTCGGCCAGAAGGCCAATTCGTTGGTTTGCACAGGAAGCTGCAGACGCTCCTGTGCCGCCTGTCCTGTGGCATCGGGCGTTTCTTCGGGCGCTGCAAGAACAGGAAAAGAAGCCTGTATCAGAATAGATACAGAGAAAATAACGGTAAAAATATATGTAAACAGTGGGTTTTTCTTTTGAAATAACATGGTTTTTTGTTCTCCTGTAAGAATCATATCATAATAGTCTGTGTTTTTCATTAAAAATCTATCAACTCAAGTTTGATTTTTTTGAAAAAAATAGTAAAATAGGAGAGATAATAAAAGCGGGAGAGTTTTTTAAAGAGGGTGAGGGCAGCAGAAAGGTATCTGCGGTCTGCCAGAAAGAGGTAACTATGCGACTGCGAAATATCCCCGGTGCCAGAGAGGTGATCGGCGCCAGCGAATATGTGATTCCGGAAGAGAGCGGATGCGCCGGAAAATGGAAAGAGATTTTCGGGAATGATCAGCCGATCCATATGGAAATAGGAACAGGAAAAGGCAGATTTCTGATGGAACTGGCCGGACTGCACCCGGAGATCAATTACGTGGGGATCGAAAAGTATTCCAGCGTACTGCTCCGTGCCATTCAGAAAATGGAGGAAGAGCCCCTCTCCAACGTCAGGTTTATCCGCATGGAAGCGGAGCACATTCTGCGTTATTTTGAGAAGGAAGAGGTAGAGCGCATCTACCTGAATTTCTCTGATCCCTGGCCCAAAGAGCGGCATGCAAAAAGGCGTCTGGTGTCCAGAGAATTCCTCGATCGTTACAGGATCCTTCTGGAAAAAGGCGGTGATCTGGAATTTAAAACCGACAACAGAGATCTGTTTGATTTTGGCGTGGAACAGACGGCAGTGGCTCACTGGGAGATCACTGCGATCACCTATGATCTCCACCAAGATGAAAAAATGAATGAGGGCAATATCATGACGGAATATGAAGAGAGATTTTCTGCAAAGGGGAATCCTATATGCAAATACATTATTTCCCCCCAATATAAAAATGTGAAACAAAATTAACAAGTAAGCTTTGAAAATCCAGCAATGGACAGCATCTGCCCACCTGCGTCCGGGAGACAAAAAATATGTTCATCCTACTACTTTTGATATGGTTTATTTTTAACGGCAAAATAACATGGGAACTTACAGTACTGGGTATGATTCTCTGCGCCTGTATCTATTTTTTCATGTGCAGATTTATGGATTACAGCCTGAAAAAAGACATCTCCCTGATGCGCCGGAGCGTTTCTTTTCTATATTATACAGGCGTTCTGATTGTGGAGATCATAAAATCCAATTTACAGGTGATGCACCTGACGCTCACGGACAGGGAGATCGTGGAGCCTGTGATCATTTCCTATAGAACCAGACTGCGCTCAAAACTGGGCAGAGTGATCCTGGCGAATTCCATCACGCTGACACCGGGCACCATCACCATATCTCTGGAGGAGGATGAACTGGTCATACACTGTCTGGATAAAACCATAGCGGAGGGAATTGAGAATTCGACCTTTGAGCAGCTGCTGGAGAGGATGGAGAAGCAGTGACGGTGAGGCCGGATGGCTGAATTGATAAAGTTTACCTGAAAACGGGAATCAGGTTGAAATGCTTCAGGCTGGTAAGACATCGGTTCTGTAACACAGCGAAGCTGCGTCGTGGGAACAGGCGTTACAGGACAGCAGACCGCACAGAGCGGGCGGACATTTTTGAAACGGAGAAAGACATGGAACTTGTACAGCAATATTCCGGAATTTTTCATATTATATTAGTAATACTGGCGTTACTTACGATATGCTGCCTGATCAGAGCAGTGATGGGGCCGACCATAGCGGACAGACTTGTGGCGGTGAATATGATGGGAACTATCGTGATGGTGATTATCGCTGTCCTCGGGCTTCTGATGGACGAAGATTATCTGGTGGATATCTGTCTGATCTATGCGATGATCAGTTTTCTGGCGGTGGTGGTGCTCACGAAAGTATATACGGGAGTATATAAAGAACACCGGGAACGTCTGGAGAAAAAGTGCCGGGAAGAGGAGAAAGAGGAATAACAGCAGGGAAAGTACAGAGGTGTTGAGATGACCATGGAATGGATCAGATTTATTTTGGGTACAGGGCTTTTGGTTATAGGGGCGGTCACATTTTTGGCAGAAATTTTCGGCGTCTTCAAGTTTCGATATGTGTTAAACAGAATGCAGGTCGCCGCCATGGGTGATACGCTGGGAATCGGCGCGTCAATGGCGGGACTGATGATTCTGTTCGGCTTTCGGTTTGTCACATTAAAACTGGCGCTGGTACTGGTCTTTTTGTGGTGTGCGTCGCCGGTGTCTTCGCACCTGATCTCACGACTGGAATATACGGTGGACGAAGATCTGGAAAAGTTCTGCGAACTGGATGTAGCAGAGAGAGAGGAAAAATAATTTTTGGGCATCGTACAGTAAGGAGGAGAGAAGATGCAGATTTTTCAATATATTTTACTTGCATTTTTAGTGATCTGTGCCGTGTCAGTCAGTTTTTCGAAGCGGCTTTTAAACTCCATTTTGATCTTTATGTCCTACAGCCTGATCATGTCGATCATCTGGATTTTGCTGGAATCTCCGGATCTTGCCATCACGGAAGCGGCGGTGGGAGCGGGCGTTACCAGTGTGCTGTTTTTTGCGACGTTGAAGAAGATACACGCGATCAGAGAGGAGGATGAAGAGAACCATGAGTAGACTGCTTTCTGAGGAGGAATACGGCCGGCGGCCCATCGGCGCCTTTAAACAGTGGGTGAACGGCATCAGAGATCCCTACCTGAACAACGTGGAGATCCGGGAAAAGATACAGCCGCAGGAAAGCGAGGAAGTGCTGCGGAAACGCCAGGAAGAGGCGGTGGCGGTCATCAGGCAGGTCCATGATGTGGCAAATAACAGCCAGTACACGCTGTTTCGGAAATTTTACAAAGCAGCGGCGCTTGTCTGCTGTCTGACCTTAACGATCCTTCTTCTCATCACTGTGGCTTATCTGCCGCCAGTGGGCAATGCGGGAAATCCTGCCCACAATGAGGTGGCTGCAAAATATATTGAGGACGGCATGCAGGACACCGGCGCAGTGAATATTGTGACGGGAATGATTCTGGATTACCGGGCCTTTGATACCTTTGGGGAATCCAACGTACTGTTTATCGCGACCTGCACCGTACTGATCCTGATGCGGAATGACAAGAAGAAAGGGAAGGGCAGCGCCGAGGAGGAGGAGAAGCGGGACAGCTTTTACGAGCCGAAAAATGATAAAATATTACAGACAGTGGCTATGGTATTAGTCCCTTTTATCATATTATTTGGAATTTATGTGATCTTAAACGGCCATCTTTCGCCGGGCGGAGGGTTTTCCGGCGGCGCGGTGATCGGGGCTGGATTGATTCTGTATCTGAATGCCTTTGGTTTCGAGAAAACGGAGCGGTTTTTTACCGCGAAAACCTATAAATGGATCAGTTTTTCGGCCCTGAGTTTTTACTGCATTGCAAAAAGTTACTCCTTTTATACAGGGGCCCATCACCTGGAGAGCGGTATTCCCCTGGGAACACCGGGGAATATTTTAAGCAGCGGACTGATCCTGCCGCTCAACATATGCGTCGGCCTGGTGGTAGCCTGTACGATGTACGCCTTTTTCGCGTTGTTCCGCAAAGGAGGGTTTTAAGGATGCCTGAGACAAATTTTCTGTTAAATTATGGAGAAGAAGTTGCGATTCTGCTGTTCGGTATCGGGTTTGCGAATCTGTTGATCCAGAAAAACCTGATCAAAAAGATTATCGGCTTAAATATCATGGATACGGCGGTCTATCTGTTTCTGGCGGAAAAAGGCTACATCACTGGCAGGGCGGCCCCCATTGTGGTGGACGGCGTGCAGGAAGTGGAAGCCTATATCAATCCGATTCCCAGTGGCCTTGTGCTGACGGGGATCGTGGTTTCCGTCTCGGTAACGGCGTTGATGCTTTCCCTTACCGTGCGTCTTTACAGGCGTTACCATACGTTAGATCTGGATGAGATATCCATACAGCTCAGGAAGGAGGGGCTTTGATGGATTTTGTACAGAATGTGCCCTTTTTCTCGATTATGATCTCCATGTTTTCGGGGATCATCTCCTCGGTCCTGTCCGAGAAATGGGCAAAACGGTTAAATACGGCGGTGATCCTGATCGTGGGCGCAATGTCCGGGGCGCTGCTTCTTTATCTTTGTGAAACCGGGACAGACAGCTATATCTTCATGATGGGACATTTCCCGGCGCCCTGGGGCAACGAGATCCGGGCAGGCGTGCTGGAGGCGGGAATGGCAATGTTTTTCTGTATCGTGATGCTGCTTTCGATGACCGGCGGCCGTGAGAAGCTGTTCGACGAGGTGGAGTACTCGAAGCACAATATCTACTATATCCTGGTGGATATGATGCTCAGCTCGCTGCTTGCCCTTGTCTACACCAATGACCTTTTTACGGCCTATGTTTTTGTGGAGATCAATACGATCGCGGCCTGCGGTCTGATCATGATCAGGCAGAACGGCAGAACCATCGAGGCAGCAGTGCGCTACATGATCATGAGCCTTCTTGGCTCCGGCCTTCTGCTGATGGGGATCTGCATGCTCTATGATCTGACCGGTCATCTGCTGATGAGCAACATCAGCCAGGCTATGGCGGAGATCATGGCAGGCGGCACATACCGGATCCCGGTGCTTGTGACGGTGGGGATTATGACGATCGGCCTTGCCATCAAGAGCGCCTTATTTCCCTGCCACGCCTGGCTGCCGGACGCCTATGGTTACTCCACGGTGTCTTCGGCGGCAATGCTGTCGTCGTTAGTATCAAAGGGGTATATCTTTTTACTCATTAAAATTTTTTACAGGGTGATCGGGTTAGACATTATTTACAGCAGTCATATTATCGGCGTCCTTTTTATGTTCGGACTGTGCGGTATGCTGTTCGGTTCTTTCAGTGCCATCGGCGAGAAGGATATCCGGAGAATGATCGCTTTTTCTTCGGTGGCGCAGATCGGTTACATTTATATGGGCTTTGGCCTGGGAACAAACGAGGGCATGGTAGCCAGCGTCTATCACATTCTGGTACATGCGGCCACAAAATCTCTGCTCTTCATCAGTGCTATTGGACTGACAGATGTGTCAGGAGGCAGCAGGAACTTTTTTGCCCTGAACGGTTCCGCATACCGCAACAGGATCGCAGGTATCGGCTTTGCGGTGGGCTCTCTGTCCATGGTGGGGATACCGATTTTTTCGGGGTTTGTCAGCAAGCTTCTGTTTGCAAAAGCCGCCATCATCAACCCGACCTGGAAAATGTTCCCGACAGTGATCGTACTTGCTGTCAGCACGATCTTAAATGCGATCTATTTCCTGAAGACGGTGATCCGCATTTATACGCCGGAGAAGCAGTCGGTGGTGGAAGAAAAGGGGTATTACAGTATCAGCTGGGAGAAACAGAAGCTGTACACGCTGACGATCATCCTGTTTGTGATCCTCAACCTGATTTTGGGTATGAACTCGCAGCCGATCATTCACCTGATCGAGACCGGACTTGCGAATTTTGCATAAAAACATCGTACGGAAAATCAATGAATACTGCGGTTACCGTAAAGAAAGCGGCAGCAGATAATCCCTGCGCAGGCTTTTTACATGCAGGAAACCGCAGACGACGGAAAGGACATGATAAGTAAGAATGAATGCGTCAATACTGATGTTGATTGCCATATTTTTTCCCATACTTTTTGGTGCGGTGCTCCTGTTGATGCCGGAGTTTTCTTCAAGAGGCCGTCTTCTTTCAGTGACGGGGACGGGGCTTGTCCTCACAGGTGTACTGGTCATGGCCGCGCTTGGAACGGCCAGGACAGATCTCCTGCTTCTTCATCTGGGAGATAAACTGGAGCTCTATTTCTGTCTGGATGATCTGGGGCGGCTTTTTACGCTGATCGTCACCATCGTATGGATTCTGGCCGGCTTCTATTCCTTTGAATACATGAGACACGAAAAGGAAGAAAAGCGCTATTTCGGTTTTTATCTGATGGTCTTCGGCGTACTGTCAGCGCTTGGTTTTGCGGGCAATATCGTAACCTTTTATCTGTTTTATGAGCTGCTGACATTGCTGTCCATGCCCCTTGTACTGCATACGAAAACAAAGGAAGCGGTGATGGGCGGCCTGAAGTATCTGTTTTACTCCCTCTGCGGCGCTTACATGGTGCTGATGGGGCTGTTTTTCCTGAACAGATATGCGGCAACGTTTCAGTTTACGGCAGGGGGCGCCCTGCATGAAGAGCTGGCAGCAGGGCATGAAAAAACGCTGCTTGTCATTGTATTTTTCATGATTCTGGGATTTGGCGTGAAGGCGGGCATGTTCCCGTTACACGCGTGGCTCCCCACGGCTCATCCGGTTGCCCCTGCGCCGGCAAGCGCGGCGCTTTCCGGTGTGATCGTAAAGGCCGGAGTGCTCGGGGTGATCCGCACGGTATATTTTTTATTCGGGGCGTCTTTTATCAGAGGAACCTGGGTGCAGACGGCCTGGATCTCTCTGACGCTGATTACGATCCTTATGGGATCCATGCTGGCATACCGCGAAAAAGTCCTGAAAAAAAGGCTGGCCTATTCCACCGTCAGCCAGGTTTCCTATATCCTGTTTGGCCTTGCTCTGTTAGAACCAACCGCCATGACGGGAGCGCTGCTGCACGTAGTGTTCCACGCATGGATCAAAGCTGCCTTGTTTTTGTCCGCCGGAGCCATCATCTACAAAACCGGAAAAACAAGGACAGACGAACTGACAGGCATCGGAAAGGAAATGCCTGTCACAATATGGTGCTATACCATTGCCTCGTTAGCCCTAATCGGCATTCCGCCTGCATCCGGCTTTATCAGCAAGTGGTACCTGGCCCTGGGGGCGCTGTCTTCGGACACAGGCCTCTTTACATGGCTTGGCCCGGCGGTACTGCTGCTGTCCGCTCTCCTGACGGCGGGTTATCTGCTCCCCGTGACATTAAAAGGTTTCCTGCCGGGAGTGGATTTTAATTATGCCGGTTTGCAAAAACGGGAGCCAGACCTATGGATGCTTATTCCCATAGTTATATTGGCGGCGTTTTCACTGCTCTTTGGAATTTTCCCGAATCCGCTGACGGAGTTTATCCGGGGAATTGTAAGCGCGGTATTGTAAAGCATAAACGGAAAGCTGTCATGCGAATTGATAAGCAATAGTAAATGGCAGAAATAATTGCCGTTTATTATTCCCCTTCTGGGGGGATGACTATATATTGTACTTGCAACATAGCAGCTCGTCAGCGATATCATCAGTAAATTGAGGAAAAACGTAGCCGGCGGCTTCGTTCACCACATACGGAGAACAAACATGAGCGAATACTGGATTTTAGCGACAATTCTCCTGCCGATTATCGGCGGAATACTAACGCCGCTTCTCCCCTTTAAAAACAGAAAAACAATGGCCTGGTACCTGGAAGCGATCATGCTGACCACCACCGCCATCGTGTGGAAATTACTCTTAAACGGCACCACAGAAGTCTTCCACATCATCCACTTTGTGGAAGACCTTTCCATCTCCTTCAAGATCGACGGCATGTCGATGGTTTTTGCAGGACTGGTATCCCTTCTGTGGCCGCTTGCGGTATTGTATTCTTTCGAATATATGGAACATGAGGAAAGAGAAAGAATCTTTTTTATGTTTTACAGTACGACCTACGGCATCACGCTGGGCATTGCTTTTGCATCCGACCTGCTGTCCATGTATTTCTTCTATGAACTGCTGACGCTGTCCACAGTGCCGTTAGTTTTGCACACATTAAAACGGGAGGCGGTGTTAGCGTCAAGAAAATATTTATACTATTCCATCGGCGGCGCCGCTTTTGCGATGATCGGACTGGTCTTTGTGATTATTTATGGCGTAACCTGCGAATTTCAGATGGGCGGCGTCCTGAATACGGCGCTGATCGGCGACAAAAAGAATCTGCTGCTCTGGGTTTATCTGTTGGCTTTTCTGGGGTTCGGCGTGAAGGCGGCAATCTGGCCCATGAGCTCCTGGCTGCCGGACGCCGGGGTGGCGCCAACACCTGTGACAGCTCTGCTGCATGCGGTGGCAGTGGTAAAAGCAGGGGTTTTTGCGATGATCAGGCTGACTTATTACAGTTTCGGCACCTCTTTCCTGCAGGGAACCTGGGTGCAGAATGTGGTGATGGGATTTGCCATGTTTACGATTCTTTACGGCTGCAGCATGGCTCTGAAGGAGACGCATATCAAAAGACGTCTTGCCTGGTCCACAGTCAGCAACCTGTCCTATGTGATCTTCGGAATTTCCATGATGACGCCCCTGGGACTGATGGGAGCGCTGTGTCATCTGGTCTGCCATGCAGTCATGAAGATCAACGCATTTTTCTGTGCCGGGGCATTTATGCAGCAGACAGGGAAGAGCCATATTTATGAGATGGACGGCTTGGGTAAAAAGATGCCTGTGGTGTTTGGCTGCTTTACGATCTCGGCGCTTGGGCTGATGGGCGTACCGGGACTTGCTGGTTTTATCAGCAAATGGAATCTGGCGAATGCGGCGGTGGAGAGCATGCATGTGCAGGCATATTTCGGCGTCATCTGTCTTCTGGCATCTGCGCTTCTGACGGCGCTATATATGATGAATGCTGTAGTCCGGGCCTTTTTTCCGAAGAGGGATTTTGATTACAGCAGTCTTTCCGGTGTGACGGATCCGGGCTGGAAGATGTGTCTGCCATTGTTGGTATTTTCGGCGAGTATTGTGGCGCTGGGGCTGTTTTCCGGGCTTTTGGTCGAGTTTTTCCGGGATGTTGCGGGGATTTACTGAGAGTGCTTTTAAAGAATTGATTCAGATATTAAAAATACTGAAATAAACGTTAATGTTTCTATTATCTGATTATTATAATTGAGAGGTTTTCAAGATGAGTTATCTGATATACGGCCTGATATTTCTGCCGATGGCAGGCGCGCTGCTGTCCTATATGTTGGGCAGAAAGTATAAAAAATACAGAGACTATTTTGTGAGCGGTCTGGCTGTTCTGGAATTCGTTCTGGCAGCAGTGCTGCTGTTTCAATATGTGGCAGGCGCGGAGAAAACATATATGACACGACTGTCAGATATCTGCGGTATGGGATTTTCCTTTACGGTGGACGGTTTTCGGGCGGTCTATGTCTGTATTGCCGCTTTTATGTGGATGGTGACATCGCTGTTTTCCATGGAATATTTCGAGCATTATCGGAACAGAAACCGGTATTATCTGTTTCAGCTGATCACTCTGGGGGCGACGGAAGCGATCTTTTTGTCGGCGGATCTTTACACGACGTTTGTATTTTTTGAAGCGATGTCTTTTGCTTCTTATGTCTGGGTGGCGCAGGATGAGCGAAGGGAGTCGCTGCGGGCGGCGGCCATCTATCTGGCAGTGGCGGTGACGGGCGGTCTTGTGATGCTGATGGGTTTGTTTCTTTTGTACCATCAGGCGGGGACGCTTGAGATCGGGGCGCTGTATGAGGCGTGCAGAGGGAAAAATGTGTATGCCGCGGCTGCCTGCCTGTTGTTTGGCTTTGGGGCGAAAGCAGGTGTGTTTCCGCTGCATATCTGGCTGCCGAAGGCACATCCTGTGGCACCGGCGCCGGCCAGCGCGCTTTTGTCCGGTATTCTGACGAAAACCGGGATTTTCGGTGTGCTTGTGATAAGCTGTAAGATATTTCCGCATGATGGAATATGGGAGACGGTCATTCTGGCGTTTGGCGTGGCGACGATGGTGATCGGCGCGGTACTTGCGCTGTTTTCCATAGATTTTAAGCGGACGCTGGCCTGCTCTTCTGTCTCCCAGATCGGATTTATTATGATAGGGATCGGCATGCAGGGACTGTTGGGAGAGAGTAACATGTTTGCGGTGCGGGGCACTTTTCTCCATATGGTGAATCATTCCCTGTTTAAACTGGTGCTGTTTCTGGTAGCTGGCGTGATTTACAGGAATCTGCATAAGCTGAATTTGAATGAAATCAGAGGTTTTGGGCGAAAAAAACCGCTGCTCGCCTTTATTTATCTGATGGGGGCCCTGGGAATCGGGGGTATGCCCTTATTCAGTGGCTATGTCAGCAAGACGTTGCTGCATGAGAGTATTGTGGAATATGCGGAACGGCTGAGGGAAGCTCCGGCATCGGCAGTATTTTTTTCTGCGGGGCAGATGAAAGTGATAGAATGGGTATTTCTGATCAGCGGCGGTCTGACCGTGGCGTATATGACAAAGCTGTTTATCGCTGTCTTTGTGGAAAAAAATAAGGATCCGGCATTACAGGAAGCATATGATGCGCAGAAAAAATATATGACACCTCTGAGCGGCGGTGTGCTGCTTGCGGCGAGCCTGCTGTTACCGGGGATGACGATGGATAAACTGGCAAATCTGGGACAGGGTTTCATGGGGCTTGCGGGAGCAGGGGAGAGTGTTTACTGGTTCAGTTTTGATCATTTGAAAGGAAGTCTGATATCCATCGCGATCGGCGCACTGCTTTACCTTGTGCTGGGGCGTGGATGGATGATGAGGCAGGTGAATGCCGAAGAAAAAGAGATTGCCTGTGCGGAAGGAAATTTACAGAAGTTACAGGCGGGGAAAAACTCTGCCGATGGAAAAAGAGCTCTCCAAGAGGGAAAGGTCGGCATAGTGTCTGCCTTTTTGAAACTGAGAAGCGGCGGCACTGTGTATGTGGACAGATGGCCGAAATTTCTGGATCTGTGTAAGATAAGCGGTGCAGTCGGGAAATTACTGATAAAAGTGGGAGGTGTGGCGGCAGGGCTGCTTGATACGTTTGTGGATACATGGGTGGTGATCCTAAGAAAAACCGTTTACAGAGATTACTCAAAGATGGGCGAGCTGAAGGAGGGAAATGGGTTTACCTATGTCCTGGGCAGTATAGCGAATTTTGTGTGCAGATTTATGAACCGGACCTTCTGGCGGAGACATCCGAGGAAGACCGATTACAGACATAAACTGGCGCTGGAATACTGGAGGATCCGGGAGACAAATTATCTGATCACGAGGAGTCTTTCCTATGGGTTGATTCTGTTCTCCATCGGACTTTGCGCGACGTTGATCTATCTGTTGATCGGGGCGGTCAGATGAGGAAGCCCCTGGGCGGTTGCTTTGTCAGGAATGTGGTTTTAACTATTCCAGTGCCTGATGGAGCCTGGCTTTCGGATGAATCGTAATTTATGGGATCAGAAGATTGGCGGGAAAACATGACAGCTTATTATTGACGGAAAGAAATGCAGAGAATATACTGTATTTGAAAAGGGCTGCCCAATGAAACAGGCTTGAAAGGAATACACGGCATCTCATTTTGAATAAAATCAGGTGAGGTAATAGTTAGAAAGGCGGATTATAGATATGAAAAAACTTCTGCTGATATACAATCCCGTATCCGGTATGACAAAAACCAGACTGAGTTTACAGAAAGCGGTGGAATACTATGACAGCAAAAGCTATCTGGTGACGGTCTGTCTGGTGAATCGACTGGAGGATTGTTCTGAAAATATAGATTTTAAATCCTATGATCTGATCGTATGCAGCGGCGGCGACGGGACTTTGAATATCACGGTTTCCTTCCTGATCAGAAAAAATCTGCCGGCCCGGATCGCCTATATTCCTTCCGGTTCCACCAATGATTTTGCCTACAGCCTCGGCCTTTCCGGGGATGTGGATGCCCTTTTGCAGAATACCGTTGAAGGGGAACCCAGGCAGCTCGACGTGGGGAGATTCAACACTTCTAGGTATTTCCTCTATGTGGCAGCGTTCGGAATCTTTACAAAGGTATCCTACACCACATCCCAGAAGGCAAAAAATCTGTTAGGTCATGCAGCCTATATTCTGGAGGGAATCAAGAGTATGGCTGATCTGAAAAGCTATCATATAACGGCGGAACTGGATGAAGAGACGATAGAAGACGATTTTATCCTTGGTATGGTAACCAACTCTCTGTCCATCGGCGGCTTCAAAAATATCCTGCCGTCAGACACCGCTCTGGACGACGGGATGTTCGAGATGGTTCTCGTAAAGATGCCGAAGAGCCTTGTGACGCTGAATGAGATCATTCTCTCCCTGTTAGGAGAAAAGCTGGAAGAAAACCAGCACATATACTATCGTAAGACATCCAAAGTGATCATGCGTTCGGAGGAAAAGATATCCTGGGCGCTGGACGGGGAATTCGGAGGGGAAGAAGATACTGTGAGGATCGAGAATCGAAGGAGGCTGCTGTCGATCGTCTGTTAGCTGATAAAGCCCCGAATAGAGATATCCGGGGCGGTGAAAAAATCAGCCTGTGGGTTCCGGGGATGTTCCGGCGACAGGGTCGGTACTTTGAACTGATACTGGCGGAACCTGTGAAGAATCGGTGCCTTGGGCAGGAGCAGGCGGTATTACAGCAGAAGTTTCATTTTCAGCCGGAGCGGGAGGCTCATTATTGGCGTTTTCGCCTGTCGGTGAAATACTTTGTATATCGGCGGGCATTTCATCTGCATCTGGCTGTTGTGTATCAGCCGGGATCTCGCTGGCAGCAGGTTCCTGTGGCTCAACCGGACTGTTCTGCGCTGCAGTCTGTTCTTCTGAAAGGGCGTTTGTATATTGCTCCGTTTGGCCCAGATGATAGCATAAAACAGGAATGCCCTTTTCAATATTTTCAAAAATTGTTTTTGCTGCGGCGGGTGGAAGATTGATACAGCCGTGGGAGCCGTTTGTCTGGTAAATAACGCCACCGAAGGAAGAGCGCCAGGAACTGTCATGCATGCCTACATTTCCATTGAAAGGCATCCAGTAAGAGACCGGCGTCCGATAGTTTTGTCCTTTTAATGTAGCATTGCGCTCTGTGTAGGTAATGGCGTAAGCACCGTCTGGTGTGGCATTTCCTCTGGAGGGGTTTCCCGAAACAAAATCGGATTCGATCAGCAGTTCTCCATCTTTATAATAAAATAAATGTTGAGCAGTGAGATTGATCTCCACATAGGTGTCACCATAATCGGCTCCGTCATGACTTGCCGCTCGTAACAGGTAAGCGGGCTCCCGGGTTACACTTTCTCCATCGCGGATCACCTGGAGCAGATTTTCTGTTTCGGTGGCTTTATCGATCTGCCAGCCGTAAAATCCATGTTTGATCGTCACAGTTTCGCCATAGGATGTCTCAAAGATTTTGGGAGAGTATGCAGTGTTATGCTTTTTGGCAAGTTCTTTTATAAATTCAGCCACTGCGTCTTCGTTAATCTCGAGGTTTCCATTTTTGTCAAGAGATACCCATTCAGAGAGAGTATCACTGTCCAGAATTTCGGTCTGACTGTCAAACTGATAAGTGACAGTCATGTCAGAATAGGGCTGCAGCCGGGCAAACTGTTCCTGTAATGCGTTATCATCAGAGCAAATGTCCGGAGTTTTGTAAACGCCTGTGTCCCGCAGAGAAAGCGTGTGATCCAGATGGTCTATCGCTGCAGCTACTGCTTCTGAAAAGTGGTCAATGAGTATCTCATTTCCGGGAAGCTCCGGGACAATAGTGTAACCATCTCCTTTTATGTATGTAATATAAGCATCCTGAGGGGAGATCCAGTTTTTCTTATCCATGCAGGATAAAGTATTTATAACCGATAAAAGCTTTTGTTCATCGTATTCCATATCAAGTGAATATTTTTTTCCCTGAAAACACTGAAACGCCCAGGTTATAATATTCTGATTATTCAGAATATCCTGCAGGAGCATGTCGTTTTTAGCATAAAGTCCAATGTCTCTGCCGGATATCTGTTCAGTCCTTTCTCCATCTTCTATAATAGTCAGAACATATTCTGCGGCGTGGGCATTTAACTGTTCCAGTGCCATTTCAGGGGTCAGCCCTGATACATCTGTCTCATTGACTATGGTGGCAGGGAGGAAAACTTTCTGATAATGAAAGCCGATCATGAAGTAGGCAAGCAATATTGCTCCCAGTGTAACAGCAGACGCAATATATAATTTAATACGTCCGGAGAAATGCTTTTTTCCGGATGCTGTTTCCCGGTGGGTTGTTACTTCGTCTGTACTGTGTTGTTGAATGGTGCCTGTCTGTGTTGTTTCTGCCATAGGTAGAACAGCTCTCTTTCTGTCTGTAAAGATGTCTTTACGGGTTCTTCTGTTATTATAATGCAGTATATTAGAAAAATCAAAGAGATAGGCAGATAAATGCGCTGAAAATAATTGGAAAATCTTTAATTGATTCGGCAGGTTTACAGAATATTTTATGAATGAAAGCGGCAGCAGAATCATAGGTTCTGCTGCCCTGGATTTTTCAGGTAAATTTTCTTACGGTGTTTCTACTACTTTTTTGAACATGGATTTGTCAATACCGCAGATGGGACATTTCCAGTCGTCCGGCAGATCTGTAAAAGCTGTTCCAGGAGCGATACCATGTTCCGGATCACCTTTTACGGGATCATAAGTGTAACCACAGGGATTGCAAAAATACTTGTCCATAATAAAATCTCCTTTTCGTTATGTATTTTTTATTAGTAAGCTTTATAGGCGAAACTGCCGGATAGACAGTCCGCGACGAAAAGCTTGCAAAACAATGTAGAATGCACTTTAAAGTATAGCGCCTTTTTTCAGGATTCGCAAGAGTCAAATTTACGCTTTTAGAGCTTCTTAAACATAACCTGAAGTTCGAGGCGGATACTTTAACGGATCCATCCCCAGGTTATGGCCAGATGCTCTGCGCAGAAATATATCCCCCTCAACCATATAAAAACGGCACCGCCCCATAGCGGCCAGATCAGATCAGCGTTTTTGCTCAATATTTTTTTGGCCAGAGATATTATAACACATATGCAGAGCATCATTGTTCCAAAAGAAGCTCTGTCGGGATAGTGGGGAGAAAGAAAAAAGGCGCCCCAGGACAACAAAGCACAAATAAGCAGCAGTTCATTCCGCCTGCCAAGTAACGGGCCATGCAGGATGCAGAGAAACAACAGTACCAGCAGCACCGGGAATAAGTATTCCAGCGCTCCTTTACATTCCCCATAGCTTCTTAAAAAAATTTTCCATAAAATGCCGAGCTGGTCTTCTCCGGACTGGGCACTGCGAACAAAATTGCCCGGTGCCAGAATACAGAAAGCACATCCGGAAAGACAGAACAGATTTCCCAGAATCATCCACAGCTTTGGTCTTTGTTTTTCACGCCATCTGAGAAGGATTACAGCCAGGCTCAGAAACCACAGAGCCGGCCCCATATTTTCATTACTCCAGCCGGTGAGAAGGCCCAGGGGGATGATCCAGAAAGTGACCCAGGGGAGAGATTTTCTGGAAGGCTGCCCGTCTGATCCGGAAAAAAGACTTCCCTCATCCGGCAGTTCCCGCAGATAGCAGTGGGCAAAGAGCAAAATAAACAAAGTAATGTATAAATAGTTGGCGGCACCGGCCTGCCAGAACATACTCATACGCCAGTTTGCATTTAAGCCCAGCATCATTCCAAGAACTGCCCAGAAAGCAGGAAGCCTTCGATTATCAGACACAAGGCAGACCGCACCGGCAAGAAGCAGTGTGACAGCAACGTTTAAAAGATCGGCAGTCTGTTCGCCCAAAAGCAGTGTCAGCTGCAAAATGCCATGGGTCATGCTTCGGCCGCCCCAGTTGAAGTAGTGCCAGATCTGACTTTCCACAATATCAGAAAAGGAAGCAATGGGAGTATCTTCACTCAACAGAGTAGAATACCACAGATCGTCCATCATGAAAGGAATAGATCTGTGGGTCATGTAGAGTACAATGATGGATATGGCAAGCAGGATTCCCGACAAAATATAGATCCACCTGTCTGTTTTTTGCTTTGTTTTAGCTTCTCTTTCCAAAGTCATAATTGTGCCTCCGTTGATAATACCTTTCTCTGCCCACTATCATAGCAACGGTCAAAGCAGCTTGTCAATAGGACCTGAAGGATGCAGGGATGTGTCTCAGAAAGCGTCTGGTCACAGAGAAACCTTTCATAAAAAATACCGCTGGGGGGGTGCTGTTATTATCTGTCATTTTGATAAAATCGGAAAATTTTAATGATGCCCCTCAAATCATCTAATATTAAACAGTCCTGTCCTTTGTATACCGTCTAATAGGTCATTATCACTTCCTGAAATAAAGAAACTATATCCATACTTTTCTGCAATATGCTTTGCAAGGGTTGTTTTTCCTGTTCCGCTCCCCCACAGATATAAATAACTTCTAATTGTCTGCTGCCGTCATAAATAGAAACTCTATAATATTCATGTGCCTTTTCAAGACCGCTTGTTAAGGCAAATGCTCCTTTTCTCTTTTATATAGGATAGGCAGAGGTGTGCGGATTTATGATCTTATCCATAATGCTTAACACGTAAATAATATAAATCCGCTTTGAATTATGACATTCCTTTTTAGCACTCAAACTTTTAATACTAATCGCTAATGAACAATTATCCAGTATCTTATTGATACATTATTCATTCTTTAATGAAACAAGAAAATTATTCTTTAAAATGGAAGAATAGAAAGAGGTCTTGGATTTTATTCCGAGACCTCTGAAAATATACTTAGTCATAAAATGCATAATTTATTGTGAACCTTATTTCGTTTTCTTTTAATGTGCCAGAACCATTCTCAACTTCTTTTATTCCGACTTCCTTGACATTACCCATTCCTAAATACATATGAAAGAAAAGCTGTTGAAAAGTGTCTTTCATTGCGGCACCATGCAGGCTTATATGGGCTTGTGATTCGGTTACATCAGCCACTAAATCGGGATTGAATGTTATATCGTCTATTTTATCAAAAATTTGTGGAAGAAGTTCTGCAAATTCTTCACTTGTATAAAGTTTTTCGGTATCTATTACCTCGTCTAATACAGAAAGTGCATTTTCATATAATTCGTCGGGACTAGAATATACGGGTTCTGTTTCTACACTTTCTTCCTGTTGTGGTTCTTCTGTCTCTAATTCTGCTTGCTCTTGTTGAGGCTCTTCCATTTCTGTTTCTGTCTGTTCGGGCTGTTCCGTTTCTACTTCCATTTGCTCTTGCTGCGGTTCTTCTGCTGTTGTTGTTTGATTACCACATCCCACAATAGATAAAGATAATGCCAGTACAAACATTAATACTACCGTTTTCTTCTTCATAATATTTTTCTCCTTTTGCTTAAGGTCTGAAAATAGACCATTTAGTCAAACCTATTATGGACTTAAAATTAAAAATATGCAAGAGAAAGGAGACAATAAATTTTGTTGAACCTATGATAATATATGACCGATTATGGGAAACCCTAAAGAAAAAGGGAATTAGTCAGTATAATTTAGTGACAGACTACAATATATGCAAATCACTTTTGCAACGGTTACGGAATAATGAGGGTATCAGCACACATTCTATTAACATGTTGTGTAATATATTAGACTGTCAGATACAAGACAAGCAGAATTTATAAAAGACAGTGACTTTCAGACAAAGGAGAATAAAGAGGGGTAGCTGGTTATGGGTGAAAGAACAGCTAACCTTCTTTTTTATTGCATTTTCAGTAAAACACAGACCCATATTTCAAGGTGTGTGTTTCGCTGAAGAAAATGAAAATTAAAACCCACATCCAAACACAATCGCTTGCACAAAAATAAGGGTATGTCAGACTGCTCCAACATACCCTTAAATCCTCAAAAATGTTGATTTTACAGCATTTCTTCTTAACCGAAGTATCTCTTTAACAGACCCTCGAAAGCCTTGCCGTGTCGAGCTTCATCGCGGGCCATCTCATGAACAGTATCATGAATCGCATCAAGGTTAGCAGCTTTTGCTCTCTTTGCAAGATCAAACTTACCGGCAGTAGCACCGTTTTCAGCCTCCACTCTCATTTCAAGGTTCTTCTTTGTGGAATCCGTTACAACTTCGCCCAACAGCTCTGCAAATTTGGCAGCGTGCTCAGCCTCTTCGTAAGCAGCTTTCTCCCAGTAAAGGCCGATCTCAGGATAACCTTCTCTGTGTGCTACTCTTGCCATGGCAAGGTACATACCGACCTCAGAACACTCACCGTTAAAGTTTGCTCTTAAGTCTGCCAGAATATCTTCAGAAACACCCTGAGCTACGCCTACAACATGCTCTGCAGCCCATGTCATTTCCTCGCTCTGTGCTGTGAATTTCTCCGGGCCAACGCCACACTGAGGACATTTTTCGGGAGCAGCATCTCCCTCGTGAACATAACCGCATACCTGACATACAAATTTCATTGTTTTAGTCTCCTTTTCTTTATTTACATTTTTATTTAAACCGGGAAGTACCCGGTCGTAACCTTAAACTCCGCAGGGGGATTGCGCATTTTTACAGCAGTTGCCGCAGACGCCATAGAAATAGGTAATATGTCCTGCTATCTGTCCGTCAAAATTAACGCCTGCAATATCTTTTATCGTATCGATATTATCCATCTGCAGATCGATCACGCTGCCACATTCCCTGCAGATAAAATGATAATGTGGAAAAGTTTTCGCATCAAAGTGATCTACGCCATCCCCTATATTCAGTTTCTGTATTTCACCGAGATCAGTAAGGAGCTGAAGATTCCGGTAAACTGTTCCAAGGCTGATGTTCGGAAAAGTTTCCCGCACATCCATATAGACCATGTCCGCTGTAGGATGGTCCTCTCTATGCATAAGGTTTTCTTTTATGACTTCCCTCTGTCTGCTGTATTTCAGTGCCATAGTATCTCCTCGAAAATAGGAATGATTACTATTTTACTATAACATAATTTTGTCGCTTGTCAACACCCGTTTTTTATGTTTATATATTTTTAAGAAGATTATTCTTCTCTTTTTACAAAAATATACCATAAAATGTGGTATACTGTTTACAAAATATGAAGATAAATAAAACGAAGTTCAATTCAGGTAACCGGAGACAAAAATGAAATTAAAAACAAGACTGCTGATCGCATTTCTGGTCATGATATTTGTACCGTTGATTTTGACGGCAGTGGCATTCTGGTTTATCGGGGCGGCGATCAGAGGGCAGCAGATAAAATTTTCTGTGGATCCCGAGGCGTATCTTTATTTCAGTGATCTGATTGCGCCGGATTTTTTCGCTTCGATGGCGGTGGCTATTGCAGTTATTCTTATATTTACGGCTCTTATTCTGAGTTTCTGGATTTATTCCAGCGTATTTAATCCGGTGCAGGAACTGAATATTGCAATGAAAAATATTGCTGAAGGAAATCTGGATTATCAGGTGCCTTCTCCCGGTGAAAAACGGAAAGGGGAGATGGCGGAACTTGCTGTAAACTATGAGGATATGCGGCTTCGTCTCAAAGAATCCACTGAGGAAAAGTTACAGCGTGAAAATCAGAATAAAGAATTGATCTCAAATATTTCTCATGACCTGAAAACGCCGATCACGGCTATCAAAGGTTATGTGGAAGGGATAATGGACGGTATAGCCAATACGCCGGAAAAGATGGATAAATATATCAGGACCATATATAATAAAGCCAATGATATGGATCGTCTGATCAATGAACTGTCGTTGTATTCAGGCATTGATACGAACCGTATTCCCTATAACTTTCACAGGCTTAATGTGGCAGACTATTTCCAGGACTGTCTGGAAGAGGTGGGGCTTGATCTGGAATCAGAAGATATAGAATTAAGTTACTCCAACCTGGTATCTCCTGAGACAATGGTGATTGCTGATCCGGAACAATTAAAGAGGGTGATCAATAACATTATAAACAACAGTGTGAAGTATCAGGATAAGAAACCGGGTATGATCGATATCCGTATTCTGGATGAGATTGATTCGATCCGCATTGAAATAGAGGATAACGGAAGAGGTATTGCCCAGAGGGATCTGCCCAAAATATTCGAGAGGTTTTACCGGACGGACGCCTCCCGCAATTCTACAAAAGGAGGCAGCGGTATAGGTCTTTCCATCGTGAAGAAGATCATGGAGGATCATGGTGGTTATATCTGGGCTACCAGCAAAGAGGGCGAAGGGACCTGTATGCACATTATTTTAAGAAAATATGAGGAAGTGAGGCAGGATATAAAAAGCGTGGACATTGATGAGGGGGCGCCGGAGGGCGGACGGAAAAGGAAATCTGATCTGACAGGCGGAAACGGAAAGGCAAAAAATGATGGAAAGGCGGGTATGGTATGAGCAGGATTTTGATCATTGAAGACGAAGAATCTATTGCAGATCTGGAGAAGGACTATCTGGAGCTGAGTGACTTTCAGGTGCAGATTGAGAACAGCGGAGACAGGGGACTTTCCGCTGCGCTGGCGGAGGATTTTGATCTGGTGATATTGGATCTGATGCTGCCAGGAATGGATGGATTTGAGGTGTGCCGGAAGATTCGCGAAAAGAAAGATATTCCTATTCTGATGGTGTCGGCGAAAAAGGATGATATTGATAAGATCAGAGGTCTGGGGTTAGGTGCTGATGACTATATGACAAAACCGTTCAGTCCCAGTGAACTTGTAGCCCGGGTAAAAGCTCATATGTCCAGGTATGACAGATTGGTAGGTTCCGCCCAGAAAACTAATGATGTCGTGGAGATCCGGGGGATCAAGATCGATAAGACTGCGCGGCGGGTATGGATAGATGGAGAGGAGAAGACGTTCACAACCAAGGAATTTGACCTGCTGACATTCCTGGCTGAAAATCCGAACCATGTCTATACCAAAGAAGAGTTGTTCCGGGAGATTTGGGATATGGATTCCATCGGTGACATCGCTACCGTGACAGTGCATATTAAGAAGATTCGTGAGAAAATTGAGTTTGACACTTCAAAGCCTCAGTATATTGAGACAATCTGGGGTGTGGGATATCGGTTTAAAGTATAAAAGCCAATATAAATCGAGAAGAGGCGAAAAGGTTTATCATATGATAAACCTTTTCAGTCGTTAGGCCTCTGATAAAACCGTCCTGTAACCTGCTGAGTGTTCATCGTATTGATAAATGCATTGGGATCAATCTGCCTGATCTTTTTGGTGATTGGTTTGATCTCATCCTTCCCGACAACTGAGTAGAGCATATTGCATTCCTTTTTTCTGTAACAGCCGATTCCTTTAAAAAGAGTCGCGTCATGATTGGTATTCTCACGGATTTCCTCATAAATTTCATCCGGTTTGGATGTAATGATAAGAAGCGTCTGTTTCTGATAGCGTTTGTATAAAAGGTGCAGGACCTGGGTGGAGGTAAACTGAAAAATGATAGAGTACAGTGCTTCGTTCCATCCGAAAAGATATCCTGCAATTACAAGGATTATGCAGTTTCCGGCAAAAATGTAATTCCAGGTTTCGATGCCGAATTTTTCAGAAAAGAAGATGGCGATAAAGTCAGTGCCGCCGCTCGTAGCGTGGGCATACAGGCAAAGGGAGATGGCACAGGCGTTTAAAATGCCGCCAAATACGGCCGCCAGCAGTATATCGTTAGTCATCTGAAAACCGGATAGAATATCTGTAAAGATACCGGTCAGAACGATCATAAGACAGGAATAGCCGGTAAATTTTTTCCCTATAAATTTGAAACTGATAAAGACCGGAACAGCATTCAGGGAAAAATTGACTAAGGAGTAGGATAATTCCATATTCCAGAAATGCCTTGCGATCTGCTGGATCAACAAGGTTAAACCGTTAAATCCACCGGGCAAAAGGTCTCCTGCCCGCACAAAGCTTTTGATATTCATCGCCATTAAAAAGGCGGCGGCCACGATCAGAACCGCACGTTTGACGTCATCCAAAATAACTGTCTTTTTCATTGTGATATTTACAGAACCTTTCTCATGTAATCATAAGTATTTCCCAAACAAAGCAGCTTACACTTTGAAAAGCAGGATCACTATATTATAGCGCAGTCTCTGGCGGCAATCAAACTAAAATTAAAAAAAATATCTGATCATGGCAATAGAAAATGCAAAACCCATGCCTTCTATTGCCATGAATATCTGCTGCATGCAGAGTGCCTACTGTGCAAGAAATTTTTCATACACTCCGTTTTTTTCTGCAAAACCCATCTTCCGGAGATATTCTTCATGCTTTTCCGATTTCCCGGAATACACCAGTTTGCTGATTCCCTGTTCCGGCAGTCTGGAATACAGGTATTTTCCGACAGAGCAGTCACGGTATGTGGGAGTCGAGTAATCGACAGAAATCTCCAGGACACCTTTTTCAGTCACATTTCCGAGCAGCAGTCCTGCCAGGGCAGTATCACAGCACACGAGATAGGCGGTGTCTGCTTCGGAGAGAGCCGTTTCCGCATTCTGAAAGAAATTCCGGATATCCTGCTGATAATGCGCCATAAACCAAGCGAGAAATCCATCGTCCGTGCTTACGGAGATAAGATCGTACTGCTGCTTGGTCTTCAGCAGTTTCATGAGATTATAAACGTTAATGATGATCAGACATATATTCATAAGCGCCAGCGGATAGGAGTGGATAATTAACGCGTAAGTCGCCGAGATAACGCTTCCTATCGTGTTGATGACTCTCAGCTTTACAACCGAGGACATCAGCATGGAGACGACTACCAGTGTGGAACCCACATAACCGGCTATTTCGATGATGGTTGAAGTGTTCATTGTCTGTTGCCTGCCTTTCCTGATCACTCAGAGGATCATTTCAAAATCTACTGAAATGAAAAGGCTGCCGCAGATACCCGCAGCAGTCCGTTTCAAAGATACTACATTCTCTCCAGATCAATACTGACCGGAGTTATATTTGAATGCGTTCGGCACATTCTTATCCGGGCTGTAGGTTTCCAGGATCTTTCCGTAGCGCTCTCTGTAATCGTTGTCGATTTTAAGCTGCGGAATCACTTTGGTTCCCTCCTCAAAGAAGTGTTTGGAACCTCTGCCCATCTCCTGGCCACGTTTGGTATGCTTATCAAGCGCCACATCCATGATCTCAGGCACTTTGCCCATGGCTGCCTCTTTGATGATGATGTTTTTCAGATAATCGCTGGAACGATCCTTCTCGCTCTCGCAGAGGATACGGATCGCATGGATGAAATACATCGGCTGATCTCCGTCGTCATAGGGGAAGTTCTTGCGCATCTCATTCATGGTATTTACCAAAACCGCTGCATTCAGGTTGCCGAACCCGATATCCTCCACGGAGATGGTCAAAAGCCTCCTCCACATTTTCTCCAGAAAGACCGGTCCGGATACATACAGTTCGTATGCATACTGGCAGGCTTCCTCTACCATTGCTCTGCGGATGGATTTCTGCAGGCAGGAAATAATTTCATCTGCGGCAAAGCCGTTTATTGTCTCCGATGCCGCCCAAATATTGTAAGCTCCCATTGCTTATTCTCCCTTCTTATCTCTGTAAAGTTCTATCAGTTCCAGAATAACGATCTTTAATGTTTCGGCCGCCATGAGCTGATCCTCCGCATGGGTCATTAACAGGCTGATCTGCGGTTCTTCCGTGCTGATCTCTTCCTGTAATACATCCATGTGTCCATTATGGGCTTCCACAAAATTTTCCGCGCCCTCTTCGAGCTTTTTATCCGCTTCGGAGAATTTTCCCTCCTTTGCCAGAGCAAGCGCTTCCATATAGCAGGACTTAGCCATACCCGAAAAAGTAATAACGCTCATCGCTGATGCCGATATCTTTTCAATATTTACCATCTTTTTACCTTACCCTTCCACCAGGCTGATTGCAAAATCAAGCGCCTTGTCACCGTCAGCCATGGCGTAAGTACGGGGTTCCACGCTGGCCACCGGAATATTAAGCTGGGATTTGATATTCGCCACCGCATAGACAAGCTGAGGTCCTACCAGACATACATCCCACTTGCCCACCTCATCGCGGATGGACGCGCTTGGAACAGCGGTGATGGTCAGATCCATGCCGCGCCTCTCTGCCGCCTCGCGGATCTTTTTTACTAAAATGGAACTGGACATTCCGGCATTACAACATAACAATATTTTCATAGTGTCTCCTTTCCGTACATCTTGTACAGGTTTTATTTTAATTCCGGCCAATACCCTTTATTTGCTTCGATCAGGTCGTCCAGAATCTTCTTTGCAATTCCCGCACTGGGAACCGTTTTTGACAGGGTAAGGGCCTGCCAGAGTTTGTGGTAACTTCCTTCCATCCAGGCGTCTACGGTCAGTTTTTCCACCGCCACCTGTTCTTCCATCAATCCTTTCTGGAAGGTAGGGATCTTCCCGATACTTAACGGCTCATAGCCGTCTTTTCCTACGATACAGGGAATCTCCACCATGGCATCCGGCGAAAAATTCTCAATGGCGCCGTTGTTCTCCACGATTAAGAGCATTCTCTCATGGGTGTTAAAGGCAAGAGCAGTGGCCAGATCCACAATAAACAGCGCATGGATACCGATCTTTAACGCCGTATCCTTCGCGGTGCCCGCCGCTTCGATCTTTGCGCACTCGCCGAACACTCGTTTTTCTCTGCCGTCGATCACCTGATTTGCCCTGGTATAATTCGGATCGGTATGTGCCACCATATCGTCGGGGTACAGGTAATACTGGAGATAAGAACTGGGCGCCATGGTGGGATCCACCGCAATGAGATCTTTCACCTTTTTGGCCGTCTCATGCCAGCTTTCGTCTGTGAAATCTGTATCTACGGAACCTGTCTCGCAATTGCCGTACTGGAGCTGATGCGCTATCAGCTTATCAATGTATTCGTTCCCGTCCTTATCCTTGATGGAAGTCCACCAGCCGAAATGATTCAGGCCGAAATACCGGATATCCATCTCCTTTCTGTTCTGAAAACCAAGAATTTTGGCAATCGTCTGCTCCATGCCAATGGGCATGTCACAGATATTGATAACTCTGGAATTGGGACGAAGCCTTCTGCAGGCTTCCGCCACGATGGCAGCGGGATTGGAATAGTTAAGCATCCAGCAGTTCGGGGAATATTTCTCCATATAGTCAATATTTTCAAGCACACCCGCAATGGACCGCATACCGTATGCGATACCGCCCGGCCCGCAGGTCTCCTGTCCCACCACACCGTATTTCAGGGGGATTTTCTCATCAAGCTCCCGCATGGCAAGCTTACCCACACGAATATGCGCCAGACAGAAATCCACATCTGTATACGCGGTTTCCGGATCCGTGGTCGCAAGATATTCAATGGAAGGATCCTTTTCCTTCACAATAATCTCGCAGGCTTTTGCCACCTTATTCTGGCGCTCCTCATCATTGTCATACAACTTGATCGCACGCAGTGGAAGCTTATCAAGATTGTCCAAAAGCATCAGAATAATTTCCGGCGTATAGGTACTGCCGCCCCCGGCGATCACAATGGAAAATTTTTTCATCATCACTGACTTCCTTTCAGTCTTTTATTGATCTTACTATGTTTTTCTAACCCTTGTAAATTTCAAGGGAATTGGATATCTGAATCAGTGCCTCCACAAATTCCTCTTCTGTTTCTACTGCAGCCAGTGCCCGGACCGCGGAACGTTCCGCGGCGATATGCCGGAACAGTTCAAAAAGAACAACTAACTGTTCATTCTGCTTGCGTTCCATGGCCAGCAGAAAAATGAGCTGTACTTCCTTCTCCTGTATCCGCAGCGGCTGTTTTAACACCGCTGCACCGATGGCTGTCTTTTTGGCAAAAGTTACCAGAGGATGGGGCAGCATAAACCAGTCTCCGATAAAAGTAGGATAATTCACCTCTCTTAGAAGCACATCTTCCATAAATTCCCGGACGTCAAAGATACAATCCTCTTTTTTCAGCGCTTCCGACAGATCCTGAATCACCTGTTCAAATGTTGTTTTTTCTCTGTAGATCCGGATGGAACCCAGGTTAAAATACTCTTTTATCATCTCCCGGAACCGGTAGTTCATACGGATTTTGTGCACCAGAGCATTCATTGCCGTCAGTGTGTACTGATTCGGGATACCGTCCATCCGGAAGGTTGCCACGGAAGGATGCACGTAGGTATCCATAATGGATATGATCAGATCTACCTGATGTTCCGCCAGATATTTTTCCAGATTATGTTTGGGAAGAAATGCATCCATTTCAATCTGGTTGATAAAATTTGTCTGAATCCAGCTGCTGACAATACTGTTGACGCTGAATCTGGTGGAGCTTATGATGACAGCTTTCAGCTTCTGGTTTACATTTTCCAGGAAATGTTCCACAAAAATTGCAATAAAGGATATCTCATCGTCCTGGATATAACAGTTCTTGTACCGGTATATGACAGATGCCATTAGCATGGAAATCTCATAGGCATACGGATACTGTTTTTTCACATCATTCAGAATGGGATTTTTCACCTCGTAGCCGGTTTCCAGTCTCCGCATCATATACTCGATATGGATCAGGATATTATCGTAAAATTCCTTTGACTGCCATAAATCAAAATGATATTTTTCCATCACATCGTGGCAGAAGTCCTCCAGGATCTGCACGCTCAGTGCGCCAATCTCACTCCCGGAGGGTGTATCTGAAGTCATTTTAAAACTGTGAAGCAAGCCTTCGAGAATCTGGATATCCCCGCTTCCAAGCTCAATGCCCTGGGTTTTCAGGTATTCAAAAAAACCTGTCAGCGCCTCGCTTGCGGATTCTGCCGTTTCCGCTTCCGGAACGGAATGATTCTGATAATTCCGTACAATCGTGATATACACCGCACTGACGGCCATATACAGACCGTCATCCGGAATCTGGATCAACCTGCTGTCAAAATATTCTTTCACAAGCTTTTCCATCCATCCGTATTCCTCCGCATCAAAGTCATCATAGAGGAAGGTCCGCAGAAACCAGGAATAGTTATGGACTCTGTTCTGTGTCTCGTTTTTAATGATGCGAAACAGCGTCTGACGCAGCTTTGCCTCATCTTCATTGGTCAGAAGGCGTTCTCCGCTCATCCGGAGCAGTTCGCTCTGATATTCTGATGCAAGCTTTTTCTGAAAACGGCTGATCTCCTTATACATTGCCGGTTCGGACAGGGCAAGCTGGTCTCCGATATCGAAGATATCCGCCTGCCCGGTCTTTAAGACCATGCCAAGAATTATCCACCCGCGGTCTGACATCGCAATTTCCGTCCTGCCATGTCCCTCCGACAGAAAATAATCTTTCACCGACTCCATGTCAGCCGTCTCGATAAAATAGCCCCGCTGCCTGGAAGATTTGATCACACTGCCGCTCTCCCAGATACGGTTGATCTCGCTGATCTCATTGCGAACGGTGCGAGAAGACACCTCCAGATACTCCGCTAACTTTGTACCTGTAACGCCCTGGACATTATTTAACAATTTCTCCAATAATTTAGACTGTCTCCTCGTAAGCATATTTCCCACCTGCCGCTTTTACACAGCTTCACCCTTTAGCAACAGTTCAGCCTACGGCTTCCCTGTTACTGAATCCAGCCCATTTTAAGTTTGCTTTGTGCAAAGTCCTGGGCCAAGCGGTTACTCCTTTTCCTTCTTCAGTTCATCCGCCTCCATCATTTTAAAGAACGGATAGTAGAATAACGTCATCAGGATCAGGTTTACAAATACTAACACCACACACTTCCAGTCCAATGTCATGATGAAAGCGCCTACACCCGGAGGAAGGAATCCGGGAGGGCCCGCAATGGGTTTTCCAACCAGTCCGCTTGTCATGGACAGGTAGGTGATTACTGTGACAATCATCGGCCCGAATACAAACGGGATAAACAAAAACGGGTTCAGAATGATGGGCGCACCAAAAATGATCGGCTCATTGATACCGAACAGGGAAGGCACGATACCCACTGTTCCGATGGATTTTAAGGATTTTGCCTTGGATCGCATCATCATGATGACAAGACCAAGGGTCAGGCCGGAACCGGTAACCTGTAAAACCGCGTAGAACAGCCCGAATGTAAATATGTGATTTACCGGTGCGCCAGCCGCATAGTTGGCCATATTCTCCGCCTCATAAGCGATGGCAAAGGAAGCCCATACCGCGGAAGTGATGGACGGTCCGTGAAGCCCGAAGAACCACAGAAACTGTGTTAAGAAGATCACAATGAGCAGTGCCGGAAGCGTATCCATGGTGCTGAGAGCCGGCGCCAGAATGCTCATGATAAATGCCGGGAATACCTTCCCTGAAGCAGCCAGGCAGATATTTGCGATGACTACTGCGATCAATGCGTTAACAATTAACGGAATAAGGGCCGCAAAACTTTCCCCTACCATGGAAGGTACGCTGTCGGGAAGCTTGATAATGATTTTCTTCTTTGTCAGAATTCTGGTTACTTCCACGCTGAGGATTGCTGAAATAATACAGGTAAACAGACCTGATGCGCCCAGGTAGGAAATATCCATACCGCCCTCGATGGACAGACCGCTTAAGATCAGATGTACCATGATCGCCGTTGCGCCTGTCAGGTTTCCGCAGATGCCATAGCTCTTTGCCAGAGCGATCGCAATAAACATAGCCGCATAAATGGATAACATATCTGTGGTGAACATACCGGCATAAGTAAATACAGACATATGTGCGGTCAGAAAATCGTATACTGCCCCGCTTCCCAACAGATTAGCGATTGCAAGCGGCAGCAGGCTGATGGAACCGACAATGATGATCGGAACGATAGAGATCATGCCGTCCTTGATCGCCTGAAGATGTTTCTGCTGTTCCACTTTGTTTGCAATAGGCATCATATACTTCATTAATGTGTCTTGAAACTTGGAATTCATAGCTTTTTCTCCTTAAATTATTTGCCACCCCGTCGACTAAGGTCTGATATAACTTACAGGATATCCATAACTGCAAATTATATTTGCTGAAATAATTATAAAAAAAGCATTAAATAAAAACAAATATTTTTTTGCCACTTCTATAGGAAGTGCAAATGCATATTTCCACATGGAACGGCAATAAGAAGGAATAAGATTTTCCATGATTCTGTCGCATTGCCATTCTTTCAAAGAGCGTGTATAATATAACTCAAAAAAGCGGGACAGAGGGCAGGAAAATTTGAGAGAAGATATCGGTATTGTTTATGAAGATAAGGATATTCTTGTGTGCAGAAAGCCGGCTGGACTGCCGACGCAGACGGCGAAAGTGGCGGTGTCTGATCTTGTGAGCGAATTAAAGAAGTATCTGGCGGAGAAAAACGAGTCTTATCTGGCCGTGATCCACAGGCTGGACCAGCCTGTGGAAGGACTTCTTGTCTTCGCAAAGAATAAGGTTGCGGCAAAAAAACTGAATGAACAGCTCAGACGGGGGGAATTCAATAAGGTATATTATGCGGTAGCGTTCAATCAGCCTCTGGTGCAGGAAGGGATGTTAGAGGATTATATGATAAAGGAAGGTTCTCTGGCAAAGATCGTCACGGCGGATACGCCGGGAGCCAAAAAAGCTGTTCTGCACTATAAACTGATGGCTATGGAAAAGGGGCGTGCACTCTATGAGGTGCGTCTGGAAACAGGGCGGTTTCATCAGATCCGGGCCCAGATGGCCCATGCGGGAATGCCACTGTTGGGGGATAAAAAGTATGCGGATGCGGCGATCCGGATCTACTCTGAGATGCATGGCATTCAGAATGTGGCGCTATGCGCCTGCAAATTAAAGCTGATACATCCGGGAAGCGGGGAGGAAATGCTTTTTGTGATCAAACCTGTGGGGGATGTTTTCCGGGTATTTGAAAAGGGTAAAGACATATGAGGACAGGTGGGACAGAGCAAAAAGAATACAAAACAGAAATAAAAAAGAGGCAAAGTGTGGGAAATATTTTAGAGAATCTGTGCCACATGGGAGTTTATATTTTTCTGTTCTTTTTTGTTGTTGTTTATTCTTTCTATGCGCCGGAAGGCTATATTCAGATTGCCACAAATAAATACCTTTTTTTCCGTAAAATGTGTTTTATCACAGCCGGGATCATGATACCGCTTGTGACATTAAGCTATATGGTGCTGCTGCCGGAAAAAAGCGCGCAAAAAATAAGCAGGCAGTTTTCTTTGACGGATACTTTTGTATTTCTTTTTCTGCTTGTCAATCTCATTTCGTTTTATTTCACACAATACAGAGAGGAGGCGATCTGGGGAACAAGCGGCTGGTATATGGGGCTTGCCATGCATGGCTTTTTCATCGGTATCTATTTTATGATGTCCCGGCTATACGATGGAAAGATCGATGTGCTGCCGATTTTTATGGTTGTTGTATCTGTGATATTTTTATGGGGATTGCTCAACCGATTCTCAATCTATCCTGTTGATATGCAGTATGACAATGTTTCTTTTATTTCCAGTATGGGAAACATTAACTGGTTTTGTGGTTTCTGGTCGGTTTTTTTTGTGATAGGCGTGGTATTATATGTTGTCACAGAGAAAAAGGGTCTGCGGATTTTTTCCGGTATTTACAGCGTGCTGGCTCTGGGGCTTGGAGTGGTGGAGGGAAGCGACAGCGCTTTTATTTCTATGGGTGTTGTTTTTTATTTTCTGTTTCTGGTTTCTTTCCGAAAAACGGAATATATGAAAAGATGGCTGGAGGAGGGAATGTTTTACTGTATTGCCTGTCAGGCGATGCGTGTGGTCGCTTCCTTTGGGCCGGAGGATCCCACACAGGTAAACGAGGGATGGATGGGTTTAAATCTGGCTGGTCCTGTGGTAGAGATGATGTTAGGAAATCTGACACTTGCCGCGCTTGTTTTGCTTGGCATACTGCGCGTTTTGCTGGGACAGAAGGACAGAAAATATCAAAAAGAGATCCGAATGAATGTGGAAGCAGCAGAGTATGGAGAGACAGAGCTGGTTCAGGAATGGAGATGGCTGAAATATGGAGTGATCGGTGTGACGGCGGCGGTGGCGGCGATCTATCTGACACTGCTCATTATCAATACAAAAACACCAGGAATCCTGGGGCCGTTGTCAAAATACCGTATACTTTTGTTTGATGGAAACTGGGGGAGCAATCGCGGAGCTACATGGAGGGATGGACTGCTGATTTATGGGACACTGTCCTGGAGAGAGCGGCTTTTCGGAGTCGGTCAGGACTGTTTTTCCATTTATGGATACAGTGTACCCGAGCTGGAGGCAAGATTTATAGAGGAGTGGCCCAGTTCCCGTTTGACAAATGCACATAATGAGTGTATTACCTATCTGGTAAATGTGGGCATTTTTGGTATGCTTTCATTTATCGGTATTTTCTACAGCAGCGTCAGGCGGCTGATCGAGGGAGCAAAAAAGGAGCCGGTATGTTATGTGTTTGCAGCAAGTCTGCTGTCTTACTTTTTCCATAATCAGTTCAGCTTTTCTCAGGTACTTAATATTCCGTATATCTTTATGATGCTGGGACTTGCAGAAAGCGTTCTGCGAAGGGAAAACGATTCGAAAGTGTAGTCCCGGGTTCCGCGTGATATTTATTGAAGAATAAAATCTGGACGGTATCTATACAGACAGGATGTCATCTGAGAAAGTAAAAGAATGGCTATTGCCTATCCCCCCATTTTAAAGTATAATTGCCTAAAGAATCAGGTTCATTTTGAAGCGATGGGTATGTTATAATGCCCTGGTGCTTTCGTTGGATAAAATTGTAGAAGGGAAGAGAAAGGAGCCGGTAAAATGGCAGACAAAAAATTAGTGGAAGCAATCACCTCGATGGAAGAGGATTTTGCACAATGGTATACGGATGTCGTGAAAAAGGCAGAGCTGATCGATTATACGAGTGTCAAGGGATGTATGGTGATCCGGCCGGCGGGCTATGCGATCTGGGAGCTGATTCAGAAACAGTTAGATGATATGTTCAAAGCAACCGGGGTGCAGAATGCGTACCTGCCCATGTTTATTCCGGAGAGCCTGCTGCAGAAGGAGAAGGATCATGTGGAGGGATTTGCGCCGGAGGTGGCCTGGGTTACCCATGGCGGACAGCAGGAACTACAGGAGAGACTCTGCGTGCGTCCCACCTCGGAGACGCTGTTCTGTGATTATTATAAAAATGTGGTGCAGTCCTACAGGGATCTTCCTCAGGTATTAAATCAGTGGTGCTCTGTGGTGCGCTGGGAGAAGGAGACAAGACCTTTTCTTCGCAGCCGCGAGTTTTTATGGCAGGAAGGGCATACGGCCCATGCGACGGCCGGGGAAGCGGAAGAGAGAACGCTGCAGATGTTAAATGTCTATGCGGAGTTTCTGGAAAAAGTGCTGGCGATCCCTGTGATCAAGGGTCAGAAGACTGAAAAGGAACGGTTTGCCGGCGCGGTGGCAACTTATACGGTAGAGGCCCTGATGCATGACGGGAAGGCGCTGCAGTCAGGGACAAGCCATAATTTCGGCGATGGGTTTGCGAAGGCCTTCGGCATCCAGTTTACCGATAAAGATAATAAGTTGAAATATGTACATCAGACATCCTGGGGTGTTTCCACCCGTATGATCGGAGGACTGATTATGGTGCACAGTGACAATTCCGGGCTGGTGCTTCCGCCCAGAGTGGCACCTGTTCAGGTGGCGATAATTCCGGTTCAGCAGAGAAAAGAGGGCGTACTGGAAAAAGCAGCTGAATTGAAAGAGATGCTGAAAGATTTCCGCGTGAAAGTGGACGATAGCGATAAGAGTCCGGGCTGGAAATTCTCTGAGCAGGAGATGCGTGGAATTCCGCTGCGTATTGAAGTGGGGCCGAAGGATATCGAAGCCGGCAGGTGCGTGATCTGCAGGCGGGATACGAGGGATAAAATGGAAGTGCCCTTTGGGAAGCTGGAAGAGACTGTGAAGGGGCTGCTTGAAAGCATGCAGACTGAGATGCTCGAGCGGGCAAGAGAGCATCGCGATGCGCATACCTGGGTAGCGAAGAATTATGAGGAGTTTAAACAGGTTTTCCAGGAGAAGGCAGGTTTTGTCAAAGCCATGTGGTGCGGTTGTCAGGACTGCGAGGATAAAATAAAGGAAGAGTTGTCTGTAACCAGCAGGTGTATGCCTTTTGAGCAGGAACAGTTGTCCGATGTGTGTGTCTGTTGCGGAAAGCCTGCAAAAAAGATGGTTTACTGGGGAAAGGCTTATTAAGCCTGGCTTATTAAGCCTTGCATACCAGGATGCAGATCTGTAAACAGTTGGATAGTAATATGAAAAAAGATATAAAAATAACAATGCCTGAGCAGGTGGCACTTATTATAAATACGCTGAATGAAGCAGGTTTTGAGGCCTGTGTAGTGGGCGGCTGTGTGCGGGATTCCATTATGGGGCGTGTGCCGGACGACTGGGATATTACAACTTCTGCAGATCCGCTGGAGGTAAAAAAGCTGTTTCGCCGTACCGTGGACACAGGGATTAAACATGGTACCGTGACGGTAATGTTTGGGAAAATCGGGTATGAAGTGACCACTTATCGGATCGATGGGGAGTACGAGGATAACAGGCATCCAAAAGAAGTCATTTTTACAAAATCGCTGGCGGAGGATCTGAAACGCCGGGATTTTACGATCAACGCCATGGCCTATCATCCGAAAGAGGGATTGGTGGATCTGTTTGATGGTGTCGGGGATTTGGAGAGAAAGTGTATTCGTTGCGTGGGGTGTCCGGAGGAGCGCTTTTCGGAGGATGCGCTGCGCATGATGCGTTGTGTACGGTTTTCTGCGCAGTTTGGTTATACGATAGAGGAGAAAACAAAGCAGGCGATCAGAAAGCTCGCAGGTAATTTAAGGAGTGTCAGTGCGGAGAGAATCAGGGTGGAGCTTGTGAAACTGTTGACTTCAGACCATCCGGATTATCTGCAGGAGGCCTGGGAACTGGGTATCACGAAGATCGTGCTGCCGGAATTTGATGCCTGTATGGGGACGCCCCAGAATAACCCACATCATTGCTACAGCGTAGGGGAGCATACATTAAAAAGTCTGAAAGCCGTCAGGGCAGACAAAGTGCTGCGACTTACGATGCTGCTTCATGATATTGGAAAACCGCTCACAAAGACAACGGATGAAATGGGAAAAGATCATTTTAAAAAACATCCGAAGGAAAGTGCAAAACTTGCGAAGAACATTTTGCAGAGATTGAAATTTGATAATGATACGCTGCGCAGGGTTTGCCGCCTGGTGGAATATCACGACTGGTCCATTGATCTGAAAGACAACTTGAGAATTTCTACAGTCAGGCGTCTGATAGCAGAGATCGGAGAGGAAGCGTTCCCTGATATGTTTGAGGTAAACCGTGCGGATCTTCTGGCACAGAGCATGCATCTTCGGGAAGAAAAGCAGGCAAAACAAAAGCGGCTGGAGGATATGTACCACGAGATACAGGAGAGGAAAGAATGTCTGTCTCTGAAGGATCTTGCAGTGAATGGCAGAGATCTGCTGGAAAAAGGTTTAAGACCAGGCAGAGAAATAGGAGAAATTTTACAGAGGATGTTATCGGATGTTTTGGAGGATCCGGCACATAATGAAAAGAAATACCTGTTAAATAATTTGAAGCAATATTTATAACATACTTCGCCCTTTTGTTTCATAAGATAGGTTATGAACATTTTCAGGAGGCTTGCATTGTGAAACCAAAGGCAGTGAATGTGTTAGAAAGGTATGACCTGGAAGTGCTTCGTACCTGGAAGGTGCGGGGCGCTGTTCTTTGTGATACAGACAAAGGACTTTTTATTTTAAAAGAATTCAGTGGAAGCATGGAAAAGGTTCTGCTGCAGGACGCATTTTTGACCTTTTTAAAACAGCAGGGCTTTTTGCAGGCGGAGGAACTATACAGAAATAAAGATGGGGAACTGCTGACAAAGGATGCTGAGGGATGTGGCTATATCGTAAAGACCTTCGCGGAGGGAAGGGAATGCAGTTCAGGAAGCGGCAGAGATGCTCTGGCGGACGGATTATGTGCGATACGGGTGCTGGCAAGGCTGCACAGGCTGAGCCGTGAATTCACAAAATCTTCCGGTATCGCTTTGGGACAGAAGCTTCCCATGCTCCAGGAGTTTGAAAAACATAACAGAGAATTGAAAAAAGTAAGACGTTTTTTAAAGGAAAAAGGTCAGAAGAATGATTTTGAGCATTGTTTGCTGCAACATTACGACCTGTTTCTGGAACAGGCGTTATTTGTTTCAAAACAGCTGGAGGCGGAGGAGATCGGAACAGGAAATGTGATCTTATGCCATGGGGACTTCCAATACCATAATGTGCTGTTTTGCGAAGGAAATGTCCGTATTATAAATTTTGAGAAGTGTGTGTGGGATGATGGGAGTAAGGATATTTATCATTTCAGCCGAAAAATGTTAGAAAAGAGCGATTGGCAGTCTGAGGCAGGGGAGGCGTTGTTTGGCGCTTATGAAAAGGAACTGGAACTGACACCTGTAAGCGGCAGACAGCTTTATTACCGTTTTAGCTACCCGGAAAAATTCTGGAAAATAGTGAATTATTATTATAACAGGGGAAAGGCTTTTATTCCGGATAAAAATAGGGAGAAGCTGGAGATACTTTTAGGACAGGAAGAAAAGAGGAGCGCCTTTATCAGAAATGTGATCGGAAAAAGATTTTCGATCCGGACAGATTGAAAATGACTATCATCGATAAGATGGCATGCAAACTGAAAGGTGCCTGATGAACCAGGAGGGAACAGGCTTGTGAGAAAACAGAGGAAAAAATGGGTTGTAACAGGAATGGCATGTTTATTCTGCCTGCTTCTTCTGACGTCCTGTGCAGAAAAGGAAGATACAAAAGAGGAACAGAATGAGACCGGCTTTGTGGCAGCGCAGACAGGAGTGTATGATTCGGCGGATACTGCGGTGGTTGCGGAGATAGATATGGAGGAGAAAACCGTTACGCTGAAAAATATGGAGGTCAGAAGACAATATACGCTGACTTATGACGGGACTACATTTTTCTATGACAAGTATGGTACGATGATCTCGGCAGCCCAGCTGCAGACGGGGGAAGTGGTGGATGTCACGTTTTTTAAGGAGAGAAAACGATTAAACAGTCTGCAGATCTCCGGAGAGGCGTGGAGCCATAGGAATATGGATGAATACAGGCTGAATGAGGAAGTGTTTCAGGCGGAAATAGGTTCTGCAATCTATGCTTACTCAGAGGATACGGTGGTGATCGCAGACGGAAAGCAGGGGGATTTGATCGATATCAATCCGGTGGATATCCTGACTTTTCGAGGTATAGGAGCGGATGTCTACAGTATTGTTGTAGAAAAGGGACATGGCTATGTGCGGTTAAAAAATGAAGAGTATTTTTATGACGGATGGATCGAAGTCGGAAATAAGATCATAAAGAAAGTCACGGAAAATATGATGTTAACTGTGCCGGAAGGCAGCCACCAGGTAATTATCAGTAACAAGGGGACAAGCGGCGTCAAGCAGATAGAGGTTCGCAGAGATGTGGAACTGGAACTGGATGTGGGTGATTTAAAGGGTGAAGAGCCAAAATACGGCAGCGTGGTTTTTACGATCACACCGGAGGCAGCTACACTTTATCTGGATGGGGAGAAAACAGATTACAGTTTGCCAATACGATTAGAATACGGTATTCATCAGATGATCGTGATGGCAGAGGGCTATGAAACGATAAGCCAGTATCTGAAAGTCGGACAGGCATCTGCCGGCATTGAGGTGACGATGGAGGCGAAGGAGGATGTTTCCGGCAATGATGTTTCGGAGGACAGCGAGCTTTCCGACAGTGCCATGTTAGATCAGGTAAATAAGCTCCTGGAAGAAAGAGGCTACAGCGGTATTACCGCGGATGACCTGGCGGGCAACCGCACGAACCAGAGCAGCACGGAAAACAGCGGTGCGAATAATACAGGGAATGCCGGTAATACAGGGGTTAATAATACAGGAACTGACGGTGCGGGTGGGACAGACAGCCAGACAGGGACAAATACGCCTGTGACCAGCACCCTTTCCTACTATGTCACAATAGATGCACCGGTGGGTGTGGAAGTGTATCTTGACGGAAACTATGTGGGAATCACACCCTGCAGTTTTAAGAAGGCGCCAGGCTCTCACACGCTGACACTGCGCAATACAGGATATGTTGCAAAGTCCTATACAATACAGATCGATGAGGAACAGAAGAATGTGAGTTATTCGTTTTTGGATCTGGTGAAGATTGAGTAGAGAATAGGAGAATAAAATAAAACAGAAAAAGCTGTGGTAGAATAGAGAAACTATTTTGCCGTAGCTTTTTATATGGAGATAAATTTTTTTACATAATGTGGCAGGAAATGCAACAATTATTAGTTTTTAGCATGATAGAAGAGAAAATATAAAGGAAACCGGGAAGAGGCCGATGGAGAACAGCGTCGGCTTTTGTCATGCGGTTATTACATAATGTCTGTTACATTACGTGGCCAGCTGTCGCAGAATTTGCTGGACTGATGATGGAAAGCGCGCTAAAATATCATTAGGTCAAATTGGTCCTGTATAATGGAATAATGAAAAAAAGAGGTTTGTAATGGAAAAACAGTACAGCTTTGAAGATTTTGTAAAGATAATAGAAAGGCTCCGGGCTAAAGACGGCTGCCCCTGGGACAGAGAGCAGACGCATGACAGCTTACGCCCCTGTATGATGGAGGAGGCGGCAGAATTTGTGAGTTCTATCCGGATCTATCATGAGAGCGGCAGTGCGGAAAACATGCGGGAAGAGCTGGGGGATATTCTGCTGCAGGTGGTAATGCACAGCGTGATAGCACAGGAAGAAGGGCTCTTTACGATGGACGATGTGATAGAGGAAGTATCGGAAAAGATGATCAGGCGGCATCCGCATATTTTTGGGACGGTGCAGGTGGATTCTTCGGCGGAAGTGTTACAGAACTGGGATGAGATCAAGAAGAAAGAGAAAGAAGGAAAAAGCTGGATCGAATCTCCTCTGCGGGAGATTCCAAAGGAGCTGCCCTCTCTGACAAGAGGCTCCAAGGTACTGAAAAAGATAGACAAGCTGTACAAAGCGGCGCCTGACCGGGCGGAGAATGCGGAAAAACTGCTTGAGACGGTTAAGGAGCTTGCGGCATGCGATGAGAAAACGGAGAAAGCAAAGGTGGAAACATTGCTGGGGGATGCACTGCTTGGGCTCTGTGAAATTGCCAGAAGAGAGAAGATTCCGGCAGAGCAGGTGCTGATGGACAGAATAGAGGAACTGATAGAGGCAAATGAAAGGAGATAATACCATTGTCTGTTATGGAAATTTTGGATGCGCTGTTGCTTGGACCGCTTGAACTTCTTTTTGAGGTTATCTTTGTGGTGACGGACAGGCTGATCAATAATCCGGCAGCGTCTATTGCTGTCTTAAGTCTTGCGATAAATTTTCTGGTGCTGCCCCTGTACAGACGGGCTGACATTATGCAGGAGTCAGAGAGAGATATGGAAAGAAAGCTGCAAAAAGGTGTGGATCATATCAAAAAAACCTTTAGCGGAGATGAGCGGATGCTGATGCTGCAGACTTATTACAGGCAAAGCGGTTATAAGCCTGTGTATGTCCTGCGCAGTGCGGTGTCTCTCTTTCTGCAGATTCCTTTTTTTATTGCGGCGTACCGTTTTTTGTCCGGTTTGAATCTGCTGCAGGGCGTACCGTTTGGGCCTGTAGCTGATCTCGCAAGTCCTGACGGAATGTTGCAGCTTGGGGATCTGGCGGTCAATATCATGCCGTTTATCATGACGGCAGTCAACCTGGTCTCCTGCGTGATTTTCACAAAGGGTGCAGCGTTTAAAGAGAAACTGCAATTATATGGCATGGCTGTTTTCTTTCTGATTTTTTTGTATTCCGCTCCATCCGGACTTGTTTTTTACTGGACGTTAAACAATATTTTTTCGCTGGTCAAAACCGTCTTTTATAAGTTGAAAAATCCGGGAAAGATTTTAAATATCCTGTGTTCGACAGCCGGAATCGGGATCTGGTTCTACGGGGTTTTCATCTATGGAGAGTCAACGCCTAAGAGGATGCTGTTTTTTGTTTTGCTGGGCGCATTAGCGCAGACGCCGGCTCTATGCATGTTACTGAAAAAGCGCGGCTGCTTCAGGGAGGAATCTCCTGTGGAGCAGGGAAATAAAAAAGTTTTTTTGTCTGGCGGAATATTCCTTTCGGTGTTGACAGGAGTGGTGATTCCTTCTGCGGTCATAGTGTCGTCACCTCAGGAATTTATAAGCAGTACATTGTTTTTTCATCCACTCTGGTTTATTGTGAATGCATTCTGCCTGGCATTTGGAACTTTTGTCATCTGGATGGGCGTGTTTTACCGGCTTTCAAACCCACGGTTCAAACCGGTGCTTGACAAAGTACTGTGGGTATTTTCAGGCGCTGCGCTGCTTGACTATATGCTTTTTGGCAGGCATTTTGGAAATTTGTCTTCTGTTCTTCGGTATGAGGAAGTGTTGGAATATTCTCATACGGAGCAGATATGGAATATTCTGGCCATAGTGGTGTGCGGATGTATATTGTGGGTAGCGTACAGACGCTTTGAGAGGAGGGTTCATGAGATATTGATTATAGGCATTGCAGCATTTGGCATAATGTCGCTTTTCAATATTTCAAAAATTAATGTTTCGGTGGAGGCTGTAAGAGAACAGTTGACAGATGAGATGGCGATACCGGAGTTTACATTGAGTAAAAGTGGAAAAAATGTCATAGTCATAATGCTTGACAGAGCGATAGGGGCAATGGTTCCGTTCATATTTGATGAAAAACCAGAATTGATGGAACAGTTTGACGGGTTTACGTATTATTCCAATACGATCTCATTTGGACAGAGTACGAACTTTGGTTCACCGTCGCTTTTCGGGGGATATGAATATACGCCGGCGGAAATGAATCAGAGGGATAAGGAATCGCTGGTTTCAAAACATAATGAGGCATTAAAGGTATTGCCTGTGCTGTTCGATGAAAATGACTATGAAGTAACAGTGATCAATCCGGTATACGCAAATTATCAGAGTATTCCTGATCTGTCGATTTATAATGACTATCCTGATATCAATAAATATACGACAGGAGATAAGTTTAACGGTCTTCAACCGGCAATAACCATGATAGAAAATAATAAGAGAAATTTTTTCTGCTATGGCATATTGAAAGTGATGCCTTTGTTTGCACAAAAGACTGTTTATAATGTCGGTAAATATAATCAGGTAGAGAGCGGAGAAGATGAAGAGGTTACGTATTCCGGTCAATATGTCATCAGTCCTGTTGCTACGGATGGGATCCGCGCGAGTTTTATGGAGAATTATAATGTTCTGGAAAACCTTCCGGCTATCAGCAACATAGAAAGCGGAGGTAAAGGTACTGTTTTGATCATGGCGAATGAAATCACTCATGAACCGATGCTGCTGCAGGAACCGGATTATGTGGTGTCGCCAATTGTTGATAATACAGAGTATGAGGAAGAGCCGTTCAGGCGGGAAGCGGATGGACGTGTATTAAGGCTTGAAACAGTAAACGAGATGTTCCCCTATCATGCCAATATGGCAGCAATGATACAATTGGGAAAATGGTTTGATTTTATGCGTGAGGAAGGTGTCTATGATAATACCAGAATTATTTTAGTGTCAGACCATGGCAAGGAGCTGGAGGCTCTTGATGAGCTGATTTTAAATGATGATGTGGATGTCTGCGGGTTCTTCCCGCTGCTCATGGTGAAGGACTTTGGAGAAAGCGGATTTACAACATCGGAGGCCTTTATGACAAATGCTGATGTGCCGGCTATAGCTGTTGATGAATTGATCGAACAGCCAGTGAATCCTTTTACCGGAAAGAAGATCAGCTCGGAGGAAAAGACGGCACATGATCAGTACATTATAGATTCGGAAGACTGGGATATAGAAAAAAATAACGGAACTACTTTCTGGGCGGCAGACTGGTACTCCATTCATGACAATATATGGGATATGGACAACTGGAAACTTGCGGCAAGAAATGTAGTCCTGTCGGCAGAAGATTATTAACAGGTCAGGGACAATATGATATAATGAGCGTTAGCGAGAAGAATGAGCCTGCTCATTCGGCGAGCGGCGAATGCCGATCATGAATCGCAGATTCATGATATAATGAGCGTTAGCGAGAGCAGAGAGCCTGCTCATTCGGCGAGCGGCGCCGGAGTGTGAAACAATATTAAAAAATCAAATACCTGGAAAGAGAGGAAATATATGGGGGAGAGAAAGTTGACAGATGTATTTGTATTAAACAACGGGAGAACGATTCCCTGTATCGGTTATGGGACTTATAAAACAACAGGAGAAGAAGTTTATGATGCTGTGCTGTCTGCCGTAAAAGCCGGTTACCGCCATATCGATACCGCAGCCTACTACCATAATGAAGAAGGGGTGGGCAGAGCGGTCAGAGAATGTGGTGTTCCCAGAGAAGAGCTGTTTATCACAAGTAAGGTCTGGAATACGGACAGAGGGTATGAGAATACGAAAAAGGCTTTTGCGGCTACAATGGAGCGTCTTGGCCTTGCTTATCTGGACCTGTACCTGATCCACTGGCCGGCAAACAGAAAGCAGTTCGGGGAAAATGCGGAAAAGATCAATGCGGAGACCTGGAAGGCTTTGGAGGAGTTATATGCGGAGGGGAAGGTGAGAGCGATCGGTTTAAGTAATTTTCTGCCCCATCATATGGAGGAACTGATGAAGACTGCGAAAGTAAAACCGATGGTGGATCAGATCGAATTCCATCCGGGCTGGGCGCAGCTTGAGGTCAGTGGATACTGTCAGAAAAATGATATCGTGGTGGAGGCCTGGAGTCCGCTTGGAAGAAGAGGAGCCCTGGAGAGCGGTATTTTACAGGAGATCGGGGCAAAATACGGGAAGAGCGCTGCGCAGGTCTGTGTCCGCTGGGTTCTGCAGCATGGGATTCTGCCGCTGCCCAAAACCGTAACCCCGGAACGAATGACGGAAAATGCGGATGTCTTTGATTTTGCCTTGACAGCGGAAGAGATGAAGGTCATCGATGAACTGAAGGATCTGGGCGGGCAGTGTGCGCTGCCGGATGAAGTGGATTTTTAGGGGATATATGGCAGCCTGTCTGCCGGAGAGGCTTTGTTACCGCCGGGGTTGGATGAGGTAGGGAAAACACCAAAAACAAAAGGAGAAGGAGAGTGTAAATGAAAGAAAAAATATTGGAGAAATTTGCGGAATTATTTGGGGATGCGGAGGGCGTGAAAGTGTATTTTGCTCCCGGGCGTGTGAACCTGATCGGGGAACATACGGATTACAACGGGGGGCATGTTTTTCCCTGTGCGCTGACGATCGGTACATATGGCGCTGCGAGAAAGCGGGCGGATAAGAAGCTGCATTTTTATTCCATGAATTTTGAGAAAGCGGGACTGCTGGAAGCTGCGGTGGATGCACTGGAAAAAGTGAGAGATGCCGATTGGACAAATTATCCGAAGGGAGTTATGTGGACTTTTGCAAAGAGAGGGTTTGAGATGCCCTGCGGTATGGATCTTGTTTTATTTGGCAATATTCCGAACGGTTCCGGTCTGTCTTCCTCCGCTTCCCTGGAAGTGCTGACGGGCTTTATTCTGCGGGATCTGTACGGTTTTGATGTGACGAATACGGATCTGGCGCTGATCGGACAGTATGCTGAGAATCAGTATAACGGCATGAATTGCGGCATCATGGACCAGTTTGCTTCCGCCATGGGAAAAAAAGACAATGCGATCTTTTTGGATACAGCTACGCTTTCCTATGAGTATGCCCCTATCGCTCTGGAAGGTGCAAAAGTCGTAGTGACAAACAGCAGGGTGAAACACAGCCTTGTAAATTCCGCCTACAACCAGAGGAGAAGCGAGTGTGAGACGGCGCTTGCGGAGCTGCAGAGTGTAGTGGATATTAAGGGGCTGGGTGATCTGAGCGAGGAAGATTTTGAGAAGTATAAATCGGCGATTAAAGATGAAGTGAGAGTGCGCCGCGCAAAGCATGCAGTGTATGAGAACCAGAGAACAATCCGGGCTGTGGAAGCGTTGAAGAAGAATGATATGAAACTGTTTGGAGAACTGATGAACGCATCCCATGTTTCCCTTCGGGATGATTATGAAGTATCCTGTGAGGAGATCGATATTCTGGTGGATGAAGCCTGGAAGATTCCGGGCGTCATTGGCTCCCGTATCACCGGAGGCGGTTTCGGCGGCTGCACCGTGAGTATTGTGAAAGATGAGGCCATTGATACGTTTCAGGAACGGCTTGAGAAAGCTTATGAAGAGAAGACAGGAAAGACGGCGGAATTTTATATTGTGGAGATTGGAGACGGGCCATATATCCTGCAGGACTGAAAAGCGTATGCTATCAGGGATAGAGAGGTTTGGGTAAAGCAGTAGTTTTCTCAGACCGATGAAGCAGGGAAGCAAAAGTGGGCTGCAGGCTGGGCGGCTACGCAGGATAGGCCTGAATCAGAGCGATATATGGTTTTGGGACAGGGATGCAGATTTTCCGGTACATACAACGGAAAAGGAAAAGAGGGATGGTATGAATATTTATGGGAATATTAAAGCGCTTGTAACATACGGGCTGGAGACAGGGTTGCTTGAGAGGGAGGATGAGATTTTTACAACAAACAGGCTGCTTGAGCTGTTTGAACTGGATGAGATGGAGGAAGACACCACAGATATACCGGAAAAGATATCCGCGGCAGAGGGCGGCATGCTGGAAAAAATTCTCGGGGAGATGATGGACTACGCCCACGAGGCAGGGCTGATGCCGGAGGATGATATTATACACAGAGATCTGTTTGACACAAAGATCATGAGTATGCTGATGCCCCGGCCGAACGAGGTGATCAGAAAATTCCATGAGCTGTATAAGAATTCTCCGCAGGAGGCTACAGATTATTTCTATAAACTGAGTCAGGATTCGGATTATATCAGGCGCTACCGGATCATAAAGGATCAGAAATGGGTTGCGCCCACAAAGTACGGCGATCTGGATATTACGATCAATCTTTCCAAGCCGGAGAAGGATCCGAAAGCCATAGCGGCAGCAAAGTCAGCAAAACAAAGCGGCTATCCGAAGTGCCTTCTGTGCATGGAAAATGTGGGATATGCGGGACGGATAAATCATCCGGCGAGGCAGAACCACCGGATCATCCCGGTGACGATCCAGGACAGCAGATGGGGATTCCAGTATTCTCCGTATGTGTACTATAATGAACACTGTATCGTATTTAATGGGGAGCATGTGCCGATGAAGATAGAGCACGGCACATTCTGCAAGCTGTTTGATTTCGTAAAGCTGTTCCCGCACTATTTCGTGGGTTCCAACGCGGATCTGCCGATCGTGGGAGGTTCGATCTTAAGCCATGACCATTTCCAGGGCGGGCATTATGAGTTTGCCATGGCGAAGGCGCCGGTGGAAAGGACCTTTGCGGTGAAGGGTTTTGAAGATGTGGAGAGTGGCATTGTGCGCTGGCCTATGTCGGTAATTCGGCTGCGCGGTGACGACACGGGGCGTATCATCGCGCTGGCGGATCATATTCTGGAAAACTGGCGGGCATATACGGACAAGGATGCGTTCATTTATGCCCGCACGGACGGGGAATCTCATAATACGATAACGCCCATTGCCAGGAAGAGGGACGGAAAATATGAGCTGGATCTGGTTCTCCGGAATAATATTACAACAAAGGAACATCCTTTGGGAGTATATCACCCCCATGCAAAGCTGCATCACATCAAGAAAGAAAACATCGGTCTGATTGAAGTGATGGGACTTGCAGTACTTCCGGCCAGACTGAAAGGCGAGATGGAGCGCCTTGCGGAGGCGATCCTTGCAGGGAAGGATCTCCGCGGCGATGAGACCCTGGAAAAACATGCGGACTGGGTTGAAAAATTTGCGCCGAAGTATGAGAAGATCGATGCGGAAAATGTTTACGATATTCTGAGAAAAGAGATCGGCCTGGTATTTATGCAGGTACTGGAAGATGCGGGCGTCTATAAGCGGACAGAAGAAGGGCAGAAAGCGTTTATGAGGTTTGTGGAGAGCCTTTCCTGAACAGCAATTATTTCAAAATGGTTTTTATTATTTGCCAGTTTCCTGGATAGATCAGGAGGCTGGCAAATTTATTGAAAGGTAATATATTTTCCGATTATGGGAATCTTCCCAATTAGTAATCCCAACAGCATAGTTACTGAAAAGATGCCTATGGTCATAACAGGAATCGATAAAACAACAGGATATTTAATGACATTGATACCTAAAAGATTCAGTTTCTCAATAAAAAACGGATGAGACATATATACAAAGAATGTACACTTTGCCATTGCGGGAATCCATTTTTCCCCGGCAAGGCGATCTGGTATTTTCATATTTTTCATTAGAATAAAGGCGGCAGTACTGAGGATCAGTATATTGATACTGCTGGGGCTGAACCACATATCGTTATATGTATTTTCTGCCCTGCAGCAGGAGAGTGTTTTTATCATGGTGAATGGCAGAGATCCGGTGCCCAAAGCATATAATGGGTATCTGATATATCGTGGAATATTTATTTTATTCAGATAGTATCCGCCCACAAAGTATCCGATATAACCGGTCAGAGAATACAAATGCAGAGAGTTCATCAGAACTATCACAATCTCTCCGCCTACATATGGCATTATAGCTATAATAAAAAAACGGGTAATCAGCCAAAGTAACAGAAAATATTCAACTATTTTGATATTTTCACATATTTTGCGTAAGATTGGAAGAAGAAGATAGAACCCGAATAAATCCAGAAGAAACCACATGTGGCCATGCCCCATAATGAATCGCGTAAATGCAGTTGACCGCATTTCCCGCGTTACGCTGTACCATCCATGCACCAGCCCATTAAAAATAACACTCTGAAAGGCATAAAAGAGTGACCAGATATAAAATCCCGCAGACAGTTTCAGCATTTTGGAACCCCATTTGCGGGGGGCAATTCACGGGCTGGATCCAGAAGAAACATGCCGCTCAGCATAAAAAATACGGGTACACCAAAACGGGTAAAGGTATTGTAAATAGTCATTACTGTGAAATCGCCGCTGTCGACATTTACTACATACCAGTATCCGTTAGATACATGGAGCATAACGATCGCAAAGCAGGCAACGACTCTTAATATGTCGTATTTGACTATTCTATTCATTTTGGTACCCCTGAAAATAATGATCATTTGTATTCATGCATTCAAAATATGCAAAGACAGTATAACATATGGCGGATACAGGTGCAAATAAAAATAAGCCTTTTGAACGATCGAAGCTTATACCTGGAAGATGCAAATAACTTTTATTGTTTGACTGAATGCACAAAGTCTATGGCTATTCAGGTAATTATATGTTATACTTTCTGTGTATGACAGATCGGCGGAAAGCCGGGATGATAGATTGCGGATCGAATTTTATACTTTATATCAGGACGAAGAGTGAGGAAAAGAATATGTATCACTGTCATTTAAAATTTTATTTTGTTGGAAAAGAACCTGAGTTGTCAGCACCGTTGAAGGAGATGTCGCCTCTTGAGGCATTTACACATGAGTTTGGGGAAAGTGAAACACCGGAGAGAGATCTGGCGGCGAAGGCGGATGTGATCTTTGCTGATCTGCGCGGAATGGATGCTTTAGAGACAGTGCGGACTTTGTGTATGTGGAAAAAGGCGGAGGCGGAACTTATTGCTCTGGCGGGAAAAGAGGAGGTGGAAGCCCTGGCGGATATTCTGTCGGAACTCTCAGATATCTGGACAATGCCCATGTGTGAAGCGGAACTGTGCTTCCGTTTTCTGCATTTCCAGCAGGACTGTAAGCTGCGCAGAGATTACTGGCAGGCGGAGCATTATCTGGACGCAGTGATTGACAATTCACCGAATCTCATCTGGTATAAGGATAAAAACGGCATTCATGAAAAAGTAAATGACAGCTTTTGTGCAACGGTAAACAAGACGAAAAATCAGGTGCAGGGGAGAGGCCACGCCTATATCTGGGATGTGGAACAGGATGATCCGGCCTGTATCGAATCAGAACGTATTGTTATGGAGACACGAAAGACCTGTGTTGCCGAGGAAACGATACAGACCGGTGAGGGGCTGCGAACTCTTTCAACCTACAAATCTCCGCTGTATGATGTGGATGGCAGTGTGATGGGGACCGTGGGCATAGGCGTCGATGTGACAAAGGAACGGGCCTATGCAAAGGAACTGTTACGCAAGAACCAGACGTTAGAGACGCTGTTTGCAACGATAGACTGCGGCGTGATGTGCCATACCCTGGACGGCTCTCGCATTATCAGCATCAATCCAGCTGCCCTGGAAATCCTTGGCTATGAATCCGAGGAGGCGCTGATGCAGGACGGTTTTGATCTGACAGCCCCCTCTGTATTTATGAGTGATAAGGAAGGACTGGTACAGAAAATAAAGTCTCTGAAAAATCCGGGAGACAGCGTAAGTACGGAATATTCCGTTCGTCATGCCGATGGAGAGATCCGCCATATTATAGGAAATATCAAGCTGATGGAGGAGAACGGCGAACAGTTCTATCAGCGATATCTTCTGGATTGTACAGTGCAGAAAGTCAAGGAGGAGCGGGAAAGAAAAGAGGCGGAAAAGAGACAGTTAGAATTAATCTATGCGCTGAGCGTGGAATATAATCTGGTGTGCTCTTTTGATCTGAAGACCGGAAAAGGAACGGCTCTCCGGATCGGCGAATGCAAAAGCAATTTACTGGAACCGATCTTTTCCGGGGAACTGGTTCTGGAAGACTGCATTGAAAAATACATAGAGGCAGGCGTATATGAGGAGGACAGGGAACTGTTCAGACAGTCGGCTTCCAGGGAGTGGCTGGAGGAGGCGCTTTCAACTAGGCTGATCTGTTCGGTCAACTACCGCACGACCTGTTGCGGTGAGCTGCGGTATTTCCAGATGAAAGTTGCAAAGGCCGGAGACTGGGAGGAGAACAGGGGGATCGTTCTCGGTTTCCGCAGTGTGGATGAGGAGACAAAAAGCGCCAGAGAAAAGAATGAACTGTTGGAAGATGCTCTTGCTCAGGCAAACCGTGCCAGCAAGGCGAAGAGTACGTTCCTCTCCAATATGTCCCACGATATCCGGACGCCGATGAATGCGATCATCGGATTTACAACGCTCGCCGTTACGCATATTGACAATAAAAATCAAGTGGAGGAATACCTGAAAAAGATTATGACCTCGGGGAATCATCTGCTCAGTCTGATCAATGATATTCTGGATATGAGCCATATTGAGAGCGGCAGGATCCATCTGGAGGAGGAGCCCTGCAGTCTGCCGGATATTCTGCATGAACTCCGAAATATTACGCAGGGAGACGTCCATGCCAAACAGCTTGATCTTTACATGGATGCTGTGGATATCCGTCATGAGGAGATCTGCTGTGACAGGCTGCGGCTAAACCAGGTTCTCTTAAATCTGCTGGGCAATGCCATCAAATATACCGGTGCGGGGGGTATGGTCAGCCTGAAAGTTGTGGAGAAAGCCGAGACGCTGGCCGGTTACGCAAACTATGAATTCCATATCAAGGATACTGGTATCGGAATGAGCGAGGAATTCGTGAGCCGTATTTTTGAGCCCTTTGAGAGGGAGCGCAATTCCACGATCAGTGGAATTCAGGGTACTGGGCTGGGCATGGCGATCACGAAGAATATTGTAGATATGATGAACGGTTCCATCATGGTAAAAAGTAAACAGGGAGCAGGCACCGAGTGTGTAGTTTCTCTTTCGCTTCGTTTGAGCGGTGCGGAAAGGATCGCTCAGGATATCCCGGAACTGAGCGGTTTCAGGGCACTGGTGGTGGATGATGATTTCAATACCTGTGACAGTGTCAGTGCCATGCTGCAGCAGATCGGGATGCGGGCGGAATGGACGCTCTCCGGAAAAGAGGCTGTACTGCGCACCAGACAGGCGGTGATGCGGGAGGATCCTTTCTTTGTCTATGTGATCGATTGGCTGCTGCCGGATATGAACGGTGTGGAAGTTGCCAGAAGGATCAGGCAGGAGACGGGGGAGGATGTGCCGATTATTGTCCTGACTGCCTATGACTGGAGTGATATTGAGGAGGAAGCCAGAGCGGCCGGCGTTACGGCATTCTGCAGCAAGCCGCTGTTTTTCTCAGAACTGAATCGGTGTCTTCATTCTATTGTGAGTACGGATAAAGCGTGTAAAACGGAAACAGAAGAGCAGAAAAAGGTCTACAGCGGGCGTATTCTTCTGGCGGAGGACAATGAGCTGAATCAGGAAATTGCCGTAGTGCTTTTGGAGGAGGCGGGACTCACGGTGGATGTCGCCGGGAACGGACAGGAGGCTGTGGAAATGCTGCAGAAGTCTGAGCCGGGAACCTATCAGGTGATTCTGATGGATATCCAGATGCCGGTCATGAACGGGTATGAGGCCACACGAGAGATCCGTAAGCTGGAAGATAGAGAACTTGCCGCGATTCCTATTCTGGCAATGACCGCCAATGCTTTTGAGGAAGATAAGCAGGAGGCGTTCCACAATGGTATGAACGGACATATCGCGAAACCTATCGATATAGACATCCTGATGGAAACGCTGGAAGGAATACTGGAAAAAGATAAGAGCAATTAAACGATCTCTTTAATTTTTACCGATAATCTGGCGTAATAGAAATCTTTTATCTCTGCCGTTTTGTCAGATAGATAAGCAAACATCAATTCTAACGACCGGGAGCCCTGCCAGTAGGGCTCCTGGCAGATCGTAGCGGTAATAATACCCTTCCGTATCATTTCAACAGTGGAGGGGACTTCGTCGAAAGTAATCACCCGGATGGTTCTGCCTGCGGCAGATTCCTGGATGGCGCGGCAGCCCCCATAGACGCCTGCCGCTGTAAAATAGAAGGCGTTGAGTTCCGGGTGCTCCTGCAACATGTGTAAAACCAGTTCATAGGCTGTGTTGTCATCATCAAAACTTTCCCCCTGGCAGACAACTTTAAAGCGGCCATCAGCCGAGAGCTTATCGACAAAGCCGGATATTCGCTGGGTGTGGCAGAGGATGTTGTTATCTCCGTTTATAATGCCAAGGTTTACAGGACCGGAGGTGACAAGTTTCATCAAGGAACCGGCCGCTTCTCCGGAATTGTAGTAATCGCTGCCCACATAGGCAAGACGGCGTACATTCTCGGCGTCGGAATTGACTGTGATGACAGGAATGCCGCTGCGAATCAGCTTATTTAATTCCGTCCGTATTGAATCGTCGTTGTAGGGCGTGAGGATCAGGCCCTGCACACCCTCTTTCAGACAGGCCAGGATGGCAGATAACTGTGCCTGCGGATGGTAGGCAACCCGCTTGACGGTAATCTCACAGCCGTAGAGCGCAAGTTCCCCGGCTTTGTCAGAGAAGCCCTGCATCACATCGTCAAAAAAAGGGTTTTTCCTGCTGAACAGGATAATACCGATCAGATATTTCTTTTTCTGTGCGGCAAGAGCCATGCCTGCAGGGTTGGGTTTATAGCCGAGCTGTTTGATAATAGCGCGTATTTTTTCTGCGGTTTCTCTGTTGACATCGCCGCGGTTATTGATCACTCTGTCTACGGTGCCCCTTGAGACGCCTGCCAGATCTGCAATTTCTTTGATGGTTGCCATGGGGGATCCTCCTGGTGGTGCTCTTTGCGGTTATAATATCATGTCTTTCAGACACGACACGCTTCGCGATGCACACTGGCTTCGCCCGGCGCTGTTATAATATCTGTCGATATTATAACATGTCCGCAAAGTACTGCGCCATAAAAAATTATTTTTGAAATAATTACTCGATATTGTAAAAGTGTCCAAAAATCCATGTCTGTTTTCATGGAAATTTACTGAAATTAAAATATGCGGTGAAAAAGAATTGCGAAAATGAATCAGATGTTGTACAATATTAGTGTAAACCGTGCACGGGCACGGAAAAGAAAAAAGCAAAAACTGAAAACAGCTGTAGCAAAAAATCATATTTGCAGGAAAAAATGGAGGGTTAAAGGAAGAATGCTGTATGTAGGAATTGATTTGGGGACATCGGCGGTAAAACTGCTGCTGATGGACGGAGAAGGGAAAATACATAAAATTGTTTCAAAAGAATATCCGTTGTATTTTCCTCATCCGGGCTGGTCGGAACAGAAGCCTGAGGACTGGTATGAGCAGACCATGGCAGGCTTAAAGGAACTGTTGTCAGAGTGCGATAAGAGCAAGGTGGCGGGGGTCAGCTTCGGCGGTCAGATGCACGGACTTGTAATACTGGATGCGCAGGACAACGTGATCCGTCCGGCGCTTCTGTGGAACGACGGAAGAACTTATGAGGAGTGCGATTATTTAAATAATGTGATCGGGAAAGACAGGCTGTCCGAATATACAGCGAACATCTCCTTCACAGGATTCACGGCGCCGAAGATCCTGTGGGTAAAAAACAAGGAGCCCGAGAACTTTGCGAAGATCGCGAAGATCATGCTGCCGAAGGATTATCTGGCCTACAAGCTTTCTGGTGTGCACTGCACGGATGTTTCCGACGCTTCCGGCATGCTGTTATTCGATGTAAAGAACCGCTGCTGGTCTAAGGAAATGATGGAGATCTGCAGTGTGCGAGAAGAGCAGCTGGCGAAAATATTCGAGAGCTATGAGGTGGTAGGGACTTTAAAACCGGAGATCGCAAAAGGATTGGGACTGCAGGAGACCGTAAAAGTCATTGCCGGCGCGGGGGACAACGCGGCAGCTGCAGTAGGAACCGGTACGGTGGGCGATGCAATGTGCAACATTTCTCTGGGTACAAGCGGAACGATCTTTATTTCCTCGAAGGAATTCGGCGTGGACAAATATAATGCGCTGCATGCTTTTGCTCATGCGGATGGGCATTATCATCTGATGGGGTGTATGCTGAGCGCGGCTTCCTGCAATAAATGGTGGATGGAAGATATTTTGAAAACAGAGGATTTCGGCGGCGAGCAGGCACAGATTGAAAAACTCGGTGAGAACCATGTTTACTTCCTGCCCTATCTGATGGGCGAGCGCTCCCCTCATAACAATCCGAACGCCAGAGGAACTTTTATCGGTATGACGATGGACACCACAAGGCAAGATATGACGCAGGCGGTATTGGAGGGTGTGGCTTTTGCTCTCAGAGATTCTTTTGAGGTGGCAAAGTCTCTTGGCATTCATATCGAGCGGACAAAGATCTGCGGCGGCGGTGCAAAGAGTCCGTTATGGAAAAAGATGATCGCGAATATACTGGGTATTAAAGTGGACGTGATCGAGAGCGAGGAGGGACCGGGCTATGGCGGCGGCATTCTGGCGGCAGTGGGCTGCGGCGAGTACGCATCCGTGGAGGAGGCTGCAGCGAAGCTGGTGAAGGTTGTGGATACGGTGGAGCCGGATCCGGAACTGACTGCAAAGTATGAGGCGAGATATCAGCAGTTTAAGGAAATATATCCGGCATGTAAACCGATATACGATATCATTAAGTAAACATATAAAATCAGGAGGAAGAATGATGGAAATCAAAAAAGTAACGGATGCTGCTTTTCGGAAATATGGCAGAACGATCCCGGAGTTTGACTTTTCCGAACTGGTGGAAAAGCTGGCGGAAACGCCTCTCCCCGAAGGAGTGGTCTATGAGCCGTCGGTAGAGTTTCTGGAGGCGCTGTCCGTAAAGGGAAAACTGGAGACGGCATATTATGGGGAACTGCCGATCCAGATCGGCTATTGCAACGGGCATAATCATCTGCTCAACGCGGTGGAATATCACCGCTCTTCCGAGGTAGATATCGCGGCGGACGACCTGATCCTGCTGTTAGGGAGTCAACAAGATATCACAGACGACTACACCTACGATACTTCCAAAATAGAGGCATTCCTGTGCCCGAAGGGAACAGCGGTGGAACTCTACGCGACAACCCTTCACTATGCGCCCTGCAGTGTGGGTGATGCGGGCTTCCGCTGCGGTATTGTACTGCCGAAAGACACAAATCTGCCTCTTGACAGCAGGCACGCGGGTTATGAGGATGCGCTGATCACTGCCAAAAATAAATGGCTGATCGGTCACGCCGAGGGCGGCCTTGACGCAGGCTCACATATCGGCTTAATTGGGGAGAATATTTCAGTGTAGCCGCCATTCATAATAGGGGCACCGGTAATTGTTTTTTGCAATAAATATATTGTAAATTTAATCTCCCTCCCGGCGTCCGGCTAAAAACAAACATATAAACAATAAGCACAAAATATAAGGAGGAACACTATCATGAACAACATTCCAAAAATCAAACTGGGTATCGTAGCTGTCAGCCGTGACTGCTTCCCTGAGAGCCTTTCCGTAAACAGAAGAAAGGCGCTGGTGGATGCTTACAAAGCAAAATATGACGCAGAAGATATCTATGAATGCCCGATCTGTATCGTGGAGAGCGAGATCCACATGGTACAGGCTCTGGAAGACATCAAAAAAGCAGGCTGTAATGCCCTCTGCGTATACCTTGGCAACTTCGGTCCGGAAATTTCCGAGACACTTCTGGCAAAGCATTTCGATGGCCCGAAGATGTTTATTGCGGCGGCGGAAGAGAGCCAGAACGATCTGGTGGGCGGCCGCGGCGACGCTTACTGCGGTATGTTAAACGCGAGCTACAACCTGAAACTGCGTAACGTGGGCGCATACATCCCGGAGTATCCTGTAGGGACGGCAGAGGACTGTGCGGATATGATGAACGAATTCCTGCCCATCGCGAGAGCGTTAGTCGGACTTTCCGATTTAAAGATCATCAGCTTTGGTCCGAGACCGCTCAATTTCCTTGCCTGCAACGCACCGATCAAGCAGCTCTACAATCTGGGCGTTGAGATCGAAGAAAACTCCGAACTGGATCTGTTTGAAGCGTTCAATAAACATGCGAATGATGAAAGGATCCCTGCAAAAGTTGCCGAGATGGCAGAAGAGCTGGGCGCAGGCAACAAGAAACCCGAGGTGCTGGGAAAACTGGCACAGTATGAATTGACGCTGCTCGACTGGGTGGAGGAGCACAAAGGCTACAGAAAGTATGTTGCTATCGCAGGAAAATGCTGGCCTGCATTCCAGACACAGTTTGGTTTCGTTCCCTGCTATGTGAACAGCCGCCTGACCGGTATGGGCATTCCCGTATCCTGCGAGGTAGATATTTACGGATGTCTCTCCGAGTTTATCGGCACCTGTGTCAGCAATGATATCGTGACGCTGCTTGACATCAATAACTCTGTGCCGGCAGATATGTACAAAGAGTCCATCGAGGGCAAATTTGATTATACCCACAAGGATACCTTTATGGGATTCCACTGCGGCAATACCTGCTCAAAGAAACTGTCATCCTGTGAGATGAAGTATCAGATGATCATGGCAAGGAATCTGCCCATTGAAGTGACAAACGGAACATTAGAGGGCGATATCATGCCGGGCGACATCACATTCTACCGTCTCCAGTCTACAGCGGACTGCAAGCTGCGCGCTTATGTGGCGCAGGGCGAGGTGCTTCCGGTGGCAACAAAGTCCTTCGGCGGTATCGGCGTGTTCGCGATCAAAGAGATGGGAAGATTCTACCGTCATGTGCTGATCGAGAAGAATTATCCTCACCACGGTGCCGTTGCATTCGGCCATTACGGAAAAGCTCTGTTTGAGGTATTCAAGTATTTGGGCGTCCCGGTGGAAGATATCAACTACAACCAGCCGAAGAGCCTGCCTTATCCTGCGGAGAATCCGTTCTGCTAAGGATGCAGCAGGATCCGCGGGGATACGGAAGAGGCGCAGAAAAGAGGCATTTTCGGCGGACTGTCCGGGCGCCGCGGACGGCATGAAAAGGAATTCGTAGTAGAGGTATAGTGAACCGCTTCCGCATAAGCGTATGTGGGAGCGGTTTTTTAAAAATATTCAGAAACGGCGATAATGAAAAAAGATCACTTTCAGAATAAAAATATAACCGCAGGCGGAGCCTTTCGCGTGATGCTGACAGGCTTTATTATCATGCTTCTGGCAGCGTTATTCTGCGCAGTTTATTTTTCCTTAAAAATGAAGGAGGTCAGCGAGGCAGACACAGGGACTTATGAGGTTTATGACAGGCATTATGTATTTATCACGGATAACGCAGAGCAGAAATTCTGGAATGAAGTGTATGCGGCGGTGAAAGAGGAGGGAGAAAGATCCAACGCCTATGTGGAGCGCTTGGGGGAAAACCTGAACGTAAATTATCAGACGGAGGATCTGCTGCGGATCGCTATCAATTCTTCCGTGGACGGTATTATTTTCTGCGGCGAGGACAATGAGGAGACGGTGGAGAGAATCAATGAGGCGGTGAGAAAAGACATCATGGTTGTTTCCCTGCGGCAGGATATCGAGAATTCGGACAGGCAGTGCTTTGTGGGCGTCAACAGCTATGATCTGGGGCTGGAATACGGAAAACAGATTCTGGAAATCATGGATTCCGGACAGATGCAGGAGACGGAATTAAGTATTTCAGAGGATGGCACTGTGCTTGAGCAGAGAGAGACCGACAGACAGAGACCGCCAAAGATCTGTATTCTGGAGGATGACAGCATGCCGGATTCCAAACAGAATCTGATCACACTTGCCATTCAAGACAGCTTCTCCGAGGCCAGGCCGGGGGAGGAAAATCTTCCTGATATTGAAATAAAAAGAATCGATTCCTCGGAAGCTTTCAGCGCGGAGGAAGCCATTCGTGATATTTTTATCGACAGCGAAAACCTGCCGGATATCATGGTCTGTCTCAACAGTGTGTATACCGAGTGTACTTATCAGGCTGCAGTGGACTATAACCGGGTGGGAGAGGTGAAAATCCTAGGCTATTATACTACGGACGCCATTTTAGATGCAGTAGAAAAACAGATCATCTATTCTACGATGCAGGTAGATACGCAGGAGATCGGAAGACAGTGTATGAAGGCTCTGACGGAGTATTATGAGAGCGGCTATACCAGCGCCTATATACCGATCAGTACACGGGTGATTGGAAGAGAAGAGGCGAGAGAACTGCTGCAGGAGGCAGAGGTGGAAAATGGTGATGGCTAAATGGAACAACGCCTCGATTCAGATCAAGCTGACGATCTCTTTTATGTTTACGCTGATCATTATACTGGCGATGAACCTGTTTATGTATATGAACATCAATTCCATGATGGCTCGGGTGGACGAGGTCTATGTCAGCAATCTGAATCTGAATGAACTGTCGGAAGCGCTTCAGACGCTGCATGAGTCTGTCAGGGGGTATCTGGATACAAAGGGGTCGGATGCATTAGACACCTATTACCGGGCGGATCAGGAGTACAGAGAACTGTTGGAGAGCCTGAATGAGCAGGTGGAGAACAATCCGGTGAAGATCACGGAAAAAAATATCAAGGCCCAGTCGGAAGCCTATCTGGGAAAAGTATACGAGACGGTGCAGGCGAAGCGGGGCCGGAATGTGGAGAGGTATAAGATCTATTATGATGAGGCTACGGAAATCTACGGGGATATTCAGAACTGTATTTACGCCCTGAACAATGAGCAGTTCAAAAACAACTCCGGCAGTTATATGATACTCCTGTCCTCTCTGCGGTATATGGAGATCGTCAGTACGGTGATTCTGGCGTTCATTGGCCTGATCAATATGATCATGGTATTTATGCTGACAAGAAATATGACATACCCGTTGATCAGGCTTTCCAGGGCGGCCAACGAGGTGGCGGCGGGAAATTTTAATGTGGAGATCCGAAATGTGGAGAGCGAGGACGAGATAGGCATCGTCTCCAAGGCATTCCAGAAGATGGTCACAAGCATTCAGATCTATATTCAGGAAATTAAAAACAGCATGGAACGGGAGAGCCGCATGAAGGAGAAGGAACTGCTGATGGAAAGCAGGATGCGGGAGGCCGAACTTATGACACTGCAGGCGCAGATCAACCCCCATTTTCTGTTTAATACGTTAAATGCGGGAGCTCAGCTTGCGATGATGGAGGGCGCGGACAAGACGACGGAATTTATTGAAAATATGGCGGATTTTTTTCGCTATAATATTAAAAAGATGAATCAGGATACTACTATCGGCGAAGAAGTACGGCTGGTGGATAACTATATTTATATTTTGAATGTGCGGTTTACGGGAGAGATCCATTTTGAGAAGGAAGTGGACAGGCGGGTGCTTGAGGCGAAGGTCCCCAGCATGATCTTACAGCCCATTGTGGAAAATGCGGTGAATTACGGTATTCGGAACATTGACAGGGAGGGAAGGATCAGGCTGAGCGTCTATCAGGAGGGGGATTTTATTTACCTTTCGGTGTGGGATAACGGTATCGGCATGAGTGAAGAAAAGATATCACAGATCCTGAGGGGAGAATTGAAAGAGGTGGATTTAAAATCCAACTCCAATGGTATTGGACTGGGGAATGTGATAGAGCGGTTAAAGCTTTATACCGGCAGAGAAGATGTGATGGAGATAAGAAGCCCGGGGAAGGACCAGGGGACAGAGTTTATCGTGAAGGTTCCGCTCTATACCTGAGAGCGGGCCTTCACAATAAATGCAGTCAGAAAAGAGGATAGTATGTACAGGATTTTACTGGCGGACGATGAGGGGATCGTTTTAAATGCCCTGGAGTTTATCATTCAGAAAAATTTCGGTGGAAAATACGAACTGGAGACGGCGAAAACGGGACTTGGAGCCATCGAGGCAGCGGAACGTTTCCGGCCGGACATCGTGTTTATGGATATTCAGATGCCGGGGATCAATGGAATTGATGCAATGCGGGAAATCCGGAAATTTTCCGCAAATGCTATTTTTGTGGTGCTTACTGCCTACGACAAATTCGACTATGCGAAGGAAGCCATAAGCCTTGGCGTTCTGGACTATCTGAATAAACCGGTGAACCAGAAAGTCGTGGTGGAAGTCATAGAGAGGGCCATGAGGGAGATCGACATCAGGAGAGAGCGGCGCAAAAACGACCTGCAGATCAGGGAACGCATGGAAACGGTTATGCCGATCATCGAAAACGGGTTTATCTACTCCATTCTGCTGCAGGAGAGGTTCGACGAGGATATTGAGAACTATAAGAACCTGCTGGGAATCACGTCACAGTATGGCTATATGCTGGCGGTGGTGTTCGGGGATAGGCAGCAGGGCAACTACATGACAAACGCCGTGGGAACAAGTGTGAAGACGCAGATGGATTACTATCCGAAGGTACGGGAGATTCTAAAAGATGCTTTTCCGGAAGCGGTAGTGGGAAATGTGAGCGCCAACAAAATTCCGGTGTTCATGCCTGCCGGCGAATGGAAGATGAATTATAACAGGCGGATTGAAATGATAGAAAAGTCCAGGATGGCAGTGCGGAGTATGAATAAGGCCACAGGACTGTCTTTCCGAATTGGCATCGGGGGGGTAGGAAAGCTGAAAGATGCGTTACATTCCTATGATGATGCTCTGAAAGCGCTATATTCCACAAAGAGCAGTGTGGCACATGCCGATGATCTGCCCATTGCCGTGGAATATGAGGAGAACTATCCGGTGGAGACGGAGGAGGCGATCTTTGAAAAGCTTCAGGACGGCAAAATGGAAGAATGTCTTGCACAGGCGGATAAATTCTTTGACTGGATGGTAAGCCAGTACGGCGATGATGAGATGAGTATCAAGCTGAAGGTATTGGAATTTGTTTTAAACGGCGAGTCCATCATGTATCACGGCGGCGGCCATCTGTACCGTTTTAACAGCAGAAAGACCTATCTGCAGGAGGTCCATGATATCAGGGGATATGATCTTTTGAAAAAATGGTTTATGGATAAGATGCGGAGAGCTGCATCAATCATGACCAAAGGCAGCAAGGATCATACAAACGATCTGATCAGACAGGCAAAGGAGTATATTGACAGGCATTTTCAGAAGGATATTTCGCTTGACGATATTTCCAGGGAACTGAATATCAGTCCCTATTATTTCAGTAAACTTTTTAAGGAGGAGACGGGGGAAAACTATGTGGAGTATGTGACGGGGCGCCGCATGGACAGGGCAAAACAGCTGTTAAAAAATCCGGATAAGAGTATCAAGGAGGTCTGCGTTGAGGCGGGATATTCCGATCCCAATTATTTCAGCAGGATCTTTAAGAAGTATCAGGGGGTTTCGCCTACGGAGTATAAGGAGAATGTAGGGGGGAATTGATGAGAAGGGAGGGAAGGATGTGGTTGTGAAGAAGATAAGAGATGTTTTAGCGGTGCTGTTGGCGGGGGTTATGACGATTATGTCAGTTTCAGGCTGCGGGCAGGTGATGCCGGAGGGAGATGTGGAGATGGAGAAGAGTGATGCGATCCAGATAGGGTTTTCCATGGATTCGTTTCTGATCGAGAGATGGCAGCGGGACAGAGACCTGTTTGTGTCCAAGGCCCAGGAACTGGGGGCGGAAGTAAATGTGCAGAATGCCAACGGGGAAGTGGATAAGCAGATCTCCCAGATTGAGTATTTTATTGAGAAAGAGATGGATGTTATTGTAATCGTTGCCATCGACGGTAATGTGCTCAGCGAAGTTGTGGAGAAAGCCAAAAAAGCCGGTATTAAAGTGATCGCTTACGACAGATTGATTCTGGATGCGGATGTGGATCTTTACATCAGCTTTGATAACAGAAGAGTGGGAGAGTTGATGGGGGAATATCTCAGGGAGGCTCTGGGGGATGAGGGAACCGTCATCTGTATCAACGGTTCTCCCACAGACAACAATGTGTCATTTGTTTTCAGTGAGTTTAAGAAAGCGCTGCAGGGATCCGGGATCACGATCGACAGGACAGGCTATGCGGATAACTGGTTGGCGGAGATCGGCTTTGACTTTGTCAGTGAGTATCTGGCGGAAGGGAATGTGCCGGACGGTATTATGTGCGGCAACGACGACATTGCGACGCAGGTGGTGAAGGCGCTGTCGGAAAACCGCCTGGCAGGACAGGTTTATGTGACAGGGCAGGATGCGGATTTGGTGGCCTGTCAGAGAATCGTAGAGGGGACGCAGTATATGACCGTTTATAAGCCTATCGAGCTGCTTGCCCAGCGGGCGGCGGAAATGGCGGTGGCAATGGCGAAGGACGAGGTGCCGGAGACGGAGGATACCATTTATGACGGAACCTATGAGGTGCCCTTTGAAAAGCTTGAGCCGGTGGGAGTGACGAAGGAAAATATGGACGAGGTCATTATCGGTAAGTATCACCAGAAAGGTGATGTCTATCTGAATGTGCAGGAGTGAGCATAAGGGGAGGCAGGCGGTTTGGTTGCTGTCATAAGGCAGAGGAGAGTTATGCTGGTGTATCAGAATTTGCGGTTCTGATACACTAGCATTTTTTTGTGATTAGCACAATTTTGACTGCAAAAATATCCAGATTTGTGCATATTGACAAAAAAAGAACACGAAAAAGTGAAGCAAGTGACAAGTTAGTGCTAATAAAGCTGTGTTAGAGTAAAAAGCGTGAAAAGCGTTTTTCAGACAGGAAGGGCTTTTCTCCATGTGAAACAGTTCACATAAATAAAAGAAAGGGAGGATATATCAATGTCCAAAAAGTTACTTAGTGTTTTACTCAGCACAGCAATGGTAGCAGCTTTACTTGTTGGATGCGGGAACTCTGCAGCAGAGACAGAGGCTCCGGCAGCAGAGACAGAGGAAGCAGCTCCCGCAGAAGAGGCTCCTGCAGAAGAGGCTCCTGCAGAAGAGGCAGAAGCACCCGCAGAGGAAGCGGAAGCTCCCGCAGCAGCAGGAACAAAGGTAGGCGTTTCCATGCCGACAAAGGATCTGCAGAGATGGAATCAGGACGGCGCAAATATGCAGGCTGAACTGGAAGCAGCAGGCTACGAAGTTGACCTTCAGTATGCCGGCAACGACGAGAGCCAGCAGTTAGCTCAGATCGAGAACATGATCTCCGGCGAGGTAGACGTACTGGTTATCGCAGCGATCGAGGCTTCTTCCTTAGGCGAAGCTCTGGATATGGCAAAAGCAGCTAATATTCCGGTTATCGCTTATGACCGTCTTCTGATGAACTCCGATGCGGTTTCTTACTATGCAACATTTGATAACTACAAAGTAGGCGTGACACAGGGACAGTATATCGTAGATACACTGGATCTGGACAACGCGGAAGGTCCTTTCAACCTTGAGATCACAGCAGGCGATCCGGGTGACAACAATGCTCCTTTCTTCTACAACGGCGCTATGGATACTCTGAAACCTTACATTGAGTCCGGCAAGCTGGTAGTTCAGTCCGGTCAGACTGCTTTTGAAGAAGTTGGTACACCGAAGTGGGCAACAGAGACAGCTCAGTCCAGAGCAGAGAACATCCTGTCTACACATTATGCAAAAGGTTCCGGCAACAATGTTGACGTATGGCTTTGCTCCAACGACTCCACAGCGCTCGGCGTTACAAACGCTCTGGCAGCTAACTATGACGGCGAGTATCCCATCATCACAGGTCAGGACTGCGATATCGCAAATACAAAGAACATGATCGCTGGCAAACAGTCCATGTCCGTATTCAAAGATACACGTACTCTGGCATCTCAGGTTGTTAAGATGGTAGGCCAGATCTTAAACGGCGAAGAAGTAGAAGTAAATGATACAACGACTTACGACAATGGAACAGGCGTGATCCCTTCCTTCCTTTGCGAGCCTGTATTTGCAGATGCAAACAACTACAAAGAGCTGTTAATTGATTCCGGCTATTACACAGAGGATCAGCTGCAGTAAGAAGTTTTATCTGAAACAGTATAAGGAACAACATACAGGCGGGTTTTCATACCCGCCTGAGTTTTCATATGAGAGTAATCTATAGTGATTGGAGGGAGTTATTTTGGCAAAAGTATTGTTGGAAATGAAAAACATTACCAAAACCTTCCCGGGAGTCAAGGCGCTTGACAATGTAAATCTGAAAGTGGAAGAAGGAGAAATCCATTCTCTGGTGGGAGAGAACGGAGCCGGAAAGTCTACGCTGATGAACGTTTTGAGCGGCATTTATCCTTACGGTACTTATGAAGGCGACATCGTCTATAACGGCGAGGTCTGCAAGTTTGGTAAAATCAAGGATTCTGAGCAGAAAGGAATCGTTATTATCCATCAGGAACTGGCGCTTGTACCTTACATGTCCATCGGTGAGAATATGTTTCTCGGCAATGAACAGGGAAAAAAGGGCGCCATCGACTGGGATAAAACATATGCGGAAGCGGATAAGTATCTGAAAATGGTGGGATTATCAGAATCTTCCAAGGTATTGGTAAAGGAGATCGGAACCGGTAAGCAGCAGCTTGTGGAAATCGCAAAGGCCCTCGCCAAAAATGCGAAACTGCTGATACTGGATGAACCGACATCATCCCTGAATGAGACCGATTCCAGAGCACTTCTCGACCTGATGTTAGAGTTCAAGAAGCAGGGTATGACAATGATCATCATATCTCATAAATTAAATGAGGTAGCGTATGTTTCAGATAAAATTACGGTGATCCGTGACGGTTCCACGATCGAGACCATGGATAAGAAGACCACGGAGTTTTCCGAGGACCGGATCATCAGGGGTATGGTGGGCCGTGAGATCACAGACCGATTCCCGAAGCGTAACAATGTAAAGATCGGCAGTGTGAACATGGAAGTGAAAGACTGGACGGTGTACCATCCGCTTTATCCCGAGAGGAAAGTGGTGGACAACGTTTCCTTCAACGTACATAAAGGAGAAGTGGTCGGGATCTATGGACTGATGGGAGCGGGCCGTACCGAGCTTGCCATGAGTATTTTCGGACAGTCCTACGGCGCCGGCATCACAGGCACTCTGATGCTCGACGGGAAAGAGATCCAGTTAAAGACACCCCAGGAAGCGATCAGAAATAAGTTGGCTTATGTGACGGAAGACAGAAAAGGAAACGGTCTTGTGCTGTCCAATTCCATCAAGATCAATACCTCTCTGGCAAATCTTGACAGTATCAGCAGTCATATGGTGATCGACAAGGATAAAGAGTATCAGGTGGCGGAAGAGTACAGGGACAAACTGAAAACAAAGTGTCCAACTGTAGAGCAGAAAGTGGGCAACCTTTCCGGCGGTAATCAGCAGAAAGTGCTGCTTGCAAAATGGATGTTTGCGGATCCCAACGTGCTGATTCTGGATGAGCCTACAAGGGGTATCGACGTGGGCGCGAAGTATGAGATCTACTGCATTATCAACGATCTTGTGGCGGCGGGAAAATCTGTTGTCATGATCTCTTCGGAACTGCCGGAAGTGCTGGGGATGAGCGACCGTATTTATATTATGAACGCGGCCAAGATCGTCGGGGAACTGAACGCAGAGGAAGCGACACAGGAACTGATCATGAGCAGTATCATTAAATCGGGAGAGGGGGCATAGGAGATGGATAACATAAAAGTGAAAGATATATTTAAAAAGTATACCATGATCATTGCTCTGATTCTGGTGATCCTGTTTTTCCAGATCGGGACAGGAGGAAAGATCCTGTTTGCGCAGAATATCAACAACCTGATTTCTCAGAACGCCTATGTGTTCGTGCTGGCAACGGGTATGCTGTGCTGTATCCTGACCGGGGGTAATATTGATCTTTCCGTGGGTTCCGTAGTCTGCTTCACAGGCGGCATCGGCGCGGCTATGATGGCGGCTGGCAGCAATATGATCGTAGCGGTTGTGGTCATGCTTGTGGTAGGTCTGCTGGTAGGAATGTTCCAGGGCTTCTGGATCGCCTATATCAAAGTACCGCCCTTTATCGCGACACTGGCGGGCATGTATGCCTTCAGAGGCTTATCCAACGTTGTGTTGCAGGGATTTGCGGTTTCTGTTACCGATACGGCTTTCTTAAATATTTTCGGCGGCGGCGCAGACTGTTATGTGCCGGATTTCATCGGCAGCGGAGAGCTGAATGTCACCTGCCTTGTGGTAGGTATCGTGGTGGCGGCAGCCTATATTCTGCTGACTGTGAAAGGCCGGATCTCCAGAAAGGCGAAGGGGTACGAGGTGGCGCCCCTCATCGGAGAAGCGATAAAAACTGTTCTGATCAGTGGGATTGTCATCTGGCTGTTTTATAAACTGGCAAATTATAAGGGCATATCCGCCGCACTGATCTGGATCGCGATCATCCTGACGATCTACTCTTATATCACAAAAAAGACGACGATAGGCCGTTATCTGTATGCAGTGGGCGGCAACGAGAAAGCCACAAGGCTTTCCGGCGTCAATACAAAGCGAGTTTATTTTATTGCCTATGCGAACATGGGGCTTTTAGCAGGTCTGGCAGGTATTCTGACGATTGCGAGAGCGGCTTCGGCACAGCCCACCTACGGGCAGGGCTATGAGATGGACGCCATCGCGGCCTGCTTTATCGGCGGCGCCTCCGCTTACGGCGGCATCGGCTCGATCATGGGCATGGTGGTCGGCGCCACGTTAATGGGCGTGATCAACCAGGGCATGAGTATCATGGGTATCAATGCGAACTATCAGAGTGTGGTAAAGGGCGTCGTGCTTTTGGTTGCTATCATCTTTGATGTCATGTCCAAGAAAGAAAAGAATTAAGGAGGAGGATAAAAAAATGAATAAAGCGATATCTGTACTGCGAAAAAATACCATGATATTTGTCCTGCTTCTGGTGTATCTTTTCTTTACACTGATGACAGAAGGACAGATGTTTACACCGCTTAATTTCAACGCGCTGATCATACAGAACGCCTATGTTTATATTCTGGCGACGGGTATGTTAATGTGTATGCTGACCGGCGGCAACATCGATTTATCCTGTGGCTCCTTTGTCTGCTTTGTGGGCGCCATCGGCGGTATCTGCATGGTGGTGAAGGAGATGAATGTGGGTCTGGCAATCCTGATTATGTTAGCTGTGGGCATCATCTATGGTATCGTTCTGGGTTATCTGATCGCCTACATGAACATTCCGCCCTGGATCGCTACGCTGGCGGGGTATCTGGCGTTCCGTGGCTGGGCGGTAGCTCTTTTGAGTGCGAACAGTTCAACGGGCAGTATTGCGCCGTTCCCGGACAGCTTTTTGAAGATTTTTTCGGGCAAGCTCTTTGAGACAGCAATTAATGTACTGAATATCCCCTGTCTTGTCATTGGCGCAGCGGCAGCAGTCATCGTTGTGGTTTCGATCTTTATGGCGAGAAAGAACAGGGTGAAAAAAGGGTATGAAGTGGACAGTGTGGCGGCGATGATCACAAAGATAGTGATCCTTGTAGCCGTGATCCTGCTGTTTACCTATAAGCTGGCCTTGTCCGGCGGTATTCCTACGGTGTTAGTCTGGGTGGCGGCAGTAGTGTTAATTTATCAGTTTATCACATCCAAGACGACCATTGGCCGGTATTTCTATACCATCGGCGGCAACAGGGAGGCGACGAGACTTTCCGGTATCAATACGAAGAAGATCATGTTTATGGCATATCTGAACATGGCGATCCTGACGGTGATCAGTGCCCTTGCAGTTATTGCGAGAGCCAGAGCAGCGAACTCTACCGTGGGAACAAACTTTGAGATGGACGCGATCTCAGCCTGCGTGGTGGGCGGCGTTTCCGCATACGGCGGATCCGGCAGCGTGTTTGGCATGGTAGTCGGTGCGACGCTGATCGGTGTGATCAACTTAGGTATGAGCCTGATGGGCATCGACGCCAACTGGCAGAAGGTGATCAAGGGTATTGTGCTTCTGGCGGCAGTTGTTTTTGAAATCCTGAACAACAAAGATAAGATGAAGGATTGATTACTCTCATAATAAATCCAAAAACGGGGCGCTTTCACAGAGGATTGTGAGGGCGCTTTGTTTTTGGTCATCAGGATGTTTTTGTTGTATTCCGGTAGTATTTGTTCTATAATGTTGTTAAATAAATTTGCATGTACACATGCTTTCTACAGATTTTGCCGTATCAATGCCATCTGTTGAAATGATTGAGTGTGAAAAAGTAGCCTGTATAAATGTAATGAAAGAGTATCTGCAAAAATTAAAAAATATGGAGCACAGTCAGGCAAAAAAGTTTCATTTGAAAATTTTAACTAAAAACTGCATCCAAAAGAAAAAATAGTGCAACAGGGTCCGGGACAATGGGAACACTTTTCTGATAAGGGAAACAGTGATATTTTGCTGCGGGAGTTAGACTGTGCAGTTATTCAGCATATTCATGAATACAATGCGGAGTTAAACAAAAAAGGATATGACAGTGTCAGAGGTATTTTTATAGAGGGAAAACCGGTATATCTGGAATCCGGGATTATGGAAAAATCGCATGTACAGTTGTGCATCGTCAACCCTAATTGCATTAAAGGGTATTTCAGTCCCTTATTACCGGATAATAAATGGGATGCAGTATAAGTGTGGACAGGCATATCGGAAATTAAATCTGGTATGCCTTATTTTTTACAGGCATTCCGAAATGTTCAACACTATTGAACGATAAGAGCAAAACGGGTGAGTGTCGGTATGAAATTTTTATTGGTTGCGGTTCATGCGAAATATATTCATATGGGGCTTGCGGTGTACAGCCTCAGAAGTTATGCGGGAAAAGAACTGCGGGAACATATCGAGCTGGCGGAATATACGATCAATCAACAGGCGGAGGACATTCTGGCGGATCTGTATCGGAGGAGGCCGGATGCAGTAGGATTTTCCTGCTATATCTGGAATATTTCCATGGTGAAAAGGCTGATCAGAGAGTTTCATAAGCTGCGGCCTGAGGTACCGATCTGGCTGGGCGGACCCGAGGTCTCCTACGAATATCAGGGATTATTTGAGGAGCTTCCGGAAGTGACGGGGATCATGACAGGGGAGGGGGAAGAGACCTTTCGGGAGCTGCTGCAGTGGTATGTGGAACGTGAGAAAGAGCTTAAGGAATTGGGCCGTGAGGAAGGAGTGACAACAGCGAAGGAATTCCGGGAGCCGGATCGAGGGAAAGAGGAAACTGGCGAATGGAATGCAGCCTGGAGAAAAAAATTCGGAGAGACGGAGCCAGCGATTCCCGGGACTGTCACAAGATGCGGATCTTTCGGAATTCGGGCCCCCCTTTTGATGGACGAACTTCCCTTTTACTATGAGGAATTGAATGAGGCGGAGCGGGAGCAGGCGGGGTATAAGATCCTATATTATGAGTCGAGTCGCGGCTGTCCTTTCCGGTGCAGTTACTGCCTGTCTTCCATAGAGAAACAGGTGCGTCTGCGAAGTCTTAAGCTGGTAAAGCGGGAACTGCAGTATTTTCTGGACAGAAAAGTAAAACAGGTGAAATTTATCGACAGGACTTTTAACTGCAACAGAGAGCACGCCCTGCAGATCTGGCGCTTCCTGTTAGAACATGACAACGGTGTCACAAATTTTCATTTTGAGATAGCGGCCGAACTTCTGGGGGAGGAAGAACTGGCCCTTTTCTCCCAGATGAGGGCGGGGCTGATCCAGCTGGAGATCGGCGTGCAGACCACTAATCAGGAGACGTTAGATGCGATCCACCGCCCGGCAAACCTGGAAAAATTGAAAATGACAGTCATGTCAATTCATAAACTTCACAAGATCCACCAGCATCTTGACCTGATCGCCGGACTGCCTTATGAAAATATGCAGAGTTTCAGAAAGTCCTTCAACGATGTCTATGCCATGCGGCCGGATCAGCTGCAGCTTGGCTTTCTGAAGCTGTTAAAAGGATCTGAAATGTACGACAGAGCGGAGGAATACGGCATTGTCTGTCAGTCCGAACCGCCCTATGAAGTGCTCTACACAAAGTGGCTCAGCTATGAGGATGTACAGGAACTGAAAAAAGTGGAAAAAATGCTGGAGCTGTTTTATAACAGCGGCCAGTTCACCCATACGCTCCCGGCGCTTCAGAAATTATTTGAGGATCCTTATGACATGTTCTTAAGCCTGGCGAATTTCCATGAGGACAAAGGCTTTTTTATAAACAACCCAGCCAGAAGTTACCGCTATGAGGCGATACTGGAATTTGCAGAAAGTATCATACAAAAGCAGTGTGAAAAACAGAAATGGAACGAGGATTTATGCCGGAAAATGGAAACACTGTTCCGGGAACTTCTGACCTTTGATCTTTATCTGCGGGAAAAGGCAAAGAGCAGACCATCTTTTGCGAAGGACATTCGTGCATATTATCAGGAAATTTCGGCCTTTTACCGGAAGGAGAAAGATACCCCCGATCTGCTCTCATCCTATGCGGAGAAAGGCTATGACAGCAAACAGATGATGCGCATGACGCATATGGAGTTGTTTTCTTATCCGGTGTGGGATGAAAAATGGATAGATGAAATACAATTGGAACGGTTACATGCCGAACCAGAGACCTTTGTACTATTCGATTACGAAATGAGAGATCCCCTGAACCACGCTGCACACTACACCACGATTCAACTGCAAAATTAAACGAAATGGCATGGAAGAACCAGCCGGGAGAGATATTTTCATCCCGGCGTCCGCATCCATCTATCTCGCCCTATACTTTTTCCGCCTCCTCAATCATCGCAATAATCCGCCCCTTCGAGAGCGACCTGATTTTTTCCGCCCTCTCCTTCAGATCAGGCAGCTTTTCAGTCTCCCCGCAATCCAGATAGAGCTTCACCAGCTTTTCGTAGGTAGCGGCAATATCGCTTCCCACAGAGACTGCGTAAGCAAGAATAACCTTTGCGGCCTGTTTCCGCTCTTCTTCCGGACAGGTCTGGGCGGCTTCTCCCCAGTTTTGCAGCAAAAAGGAAGCCCATTCCTGCAGCAGAGTGATCAGTTCTTCAAAATTTCCATCATATTCAGAGAGCAGCTGAATATTCGGCGCACCGTAAGTAAGCTTTAGCTCAGTGTTGGAAAAACCTGCAAAATTGACGATCTTTTTTCCGGAAAGTTCCTGCAGCTTTTTATGAAATTCCTGCACTTCCGGCAGATCTGCCATAACATCCATCGGCAGATCATGGAACGGGATGGCGATATAGTCCAGAGCTTCCAGGGACTTTCGCCTGGTAGAGTCTGCGAGACGTTCACGCTCCCAGAAATTCTCCACATATTTCTTTTCGTTTTTCGTTCTCTTTTTCAGAGAAAAGGAAAACAGAAAGCCAAAGACGATAAAACTTGCAAAAAAAGGGTATTTCATATATAATTATCCCAAATATACAGGGGATCCTTTCTGATTATTTCCGCAGGTAACAGGGGCGGATCTAAGTTGCCGGAGAGTAATTCGTTCCCCGGATGGGAGTAAATAACATGTTCAATAAAAATAAAAAATCCGTTCGCATTATTTCGGGTATTATCATTATTTTACTGGTTCTGGCCATGCTGGCATCAGTATTGCTGTATCTTATCTGAGGACTCTGCGGATTTTCCGTTAAGGAAAAGCAGGAAAGCGGGCGCAGAGCGTTGTTTTATTCAGTATAACGGGTAACAGGTGAAAAAATCAATAAGAATTCGGAAAATAACGGAATAACTTTAGGGATATTATCCATTGAATTGTATGGCAGTCTGTGGATATTATAAAGTAAAGCAAATTCAGGAAATGTGGTGGGCAATATGCAAAAATGGTGGAAAACAATTTTTATGGCAGCAATTGTTTCAGTCAGCCTGTTAAACGCTGGATCAGATGTGAAGGCGGCAGGAAAGGACTGTAAAATCGAAGCGGGTGTGACGGTCGGAGACATCGATGTCTCGGGCATGACCATCCCGGAGGCGGAAAGCGCTGTGGCTGCCTATGTGGATTCCCTGCAGAGCGTACCGATCACCCTCAGATTAGAAGGCGGTCAGGATACGGTAGGGACAGCCGGCGAGTTCGGTATTGCATGGGAAAATGACGGGGCGCTGGAAGAGGCGGCGATGCTCGGAAAGCGCGGCAATATTGTGCAACGTTATAAAGCTCTTGCAGATCTGAAAAAAGAAGGGCAAAATTACCCGCTCCATGTTTCTTTTGATGAAAATGTGATAGAGGGCATTCTGCATTCTCTCAGTGAAACTTATAACCAGGAGGCAGTGGAAGCTTCCCTGACAAAGACAGAGAGCGGGTTCCAGATTACGGAAGGACAGACAGGGCATGTGCTGGATGTGGAGAAATCCAAAGAAGCCATTGTAAATTATCTGACCGACAGCTGGGACTATGGCAATGCATCCATCAATCTGGTGGTGACGTTGGATGAGCCTCGTGGAAATGCGGAAACCTTAAGCAAGGTAAAGGATGTGCTGGGGACAGCGACGACGGCCTACAAGTCGTCGGGGCCTTCCCGTGTGACGAATATTAAGACCGGCTGCGGTCATTTGAACGGGATCACGCTGTATCCGGGGGAGCAGTGCTCGGTTCTGGAATGTATCACGCCCTTTTCCACGGCGAACGGGTATGAGCTGGCCGGTTCCTATCTGAACGGACAGGTTGTGGAGAGCCTGGGCGGGGGAATCTGTCAGGTATCGACAACGCTTTACAATGCGATACTGAAAGCGGAACTGCAGGTAGACGAGCGCAGCAACCACTCCATGATCGTGAGCTACGTGGAGCCCTCGGAGGATGCGGCGATCTCCGAATCCGGCGGGAAGGATTTTAAATTTACGAATAATAAGGAATATCCGATCTATATAGAGGGAACCACCTCTTCTGACAAGACGATCACGTTTACGATCTACGGCGTGGAGGACAGACCGGCAAACAGGGAAGTGAGCTATATCAGTGAAGTACTGGAAAAAAATGTGCCGCCCGCAGAAAAGATCATACCCACCGGGGATCCGATAGGTTATGTGAATGTACAGTCCGTGCATATCGGCTATAAGGCGCGTCTGTGGAAAGTGGTGAAGGAGAACGGCGTGGAAGTCAGCAGAGAGCAGGTGAACAGCAGCTCCTATGCGGCGGTTCCGCGTACGGCAACCGTGGGCACAGCGACGGCGGATCCTGTTGCAGCGGCTCAGATCCAGGAGGCCATAGCAACGGGCAGCATCGATCAGGTAAAAGCGGTGGCTGGAGCGATCCTTGCACAGCAGGCAGCGGCAGCAGCAGGGGCGCAGCCGCCGGCAGAGGGACAACCGCCTGCGGAGGGACAGCCCCCGACTGGCGTCACGGAAGATCCGGGAACAGGTGCAACGGATGGCTGACGGTTTCTTTGTAAACTTCTGCGGCCTTCAGGAGATGTCCGAAAAGGAAAAGCGGAAGAAGTTTGGCGATATGGATATTGTAATGACCGGTTTTGCGGGACTGTCCGGTTCCGCAATTTTGGCATGTGAAAAATATGATCAGCTGCGGAGCAGATATCCGGCTTCCTTTTTGGAGGGGGCAAAAAACCGGAAAAGGTTTCTGGGGCAGATACCGGAGGCCGCACCGGCCGGAAAGTCCGACGACTGCAGCGCATACAGCTTTTCGGAAAAGGGAATTACAGGGATGTATCTCCTCTCGGAGGGCGGTGTTTTTGCGGGGCTTTGGAATCTCGCAAAAGCGGCGGGCGTCGGACTGAAAATAGATCTGAAAAGTATCCCGATCAGACAGGAGACCGTGGAGATCTGCAATTTTTTTGATGTGAACCCATACCAGATGCAGTCGGAAGGAAGCTGTCTGCTGCTTGCGGACAATGGCGGCAGGGTAAAGGCCGGTTTGCAGGAAAAAGGGATCTTTTCGGAGATCATAGGAGTGACAACGGAGAATAATGACAGAGTTGTCATAAATGGAGAAGAGAGGCGCTATCTGGAGAAACATTATGAGGATGCGCTTGAGTTGGTAAGCAGAAAGGAACAGTCATGAGAGAGCAATTATTGAAAATTATTGAGAAGAACAGCCGTATTGATTTAAAGGAGCTGGCGGTGATACTGGGTGTGGATGAGGCCACGATTGTTGAGGAACTGCAGAAATGCGAAGCCGAAGGGGTGATCTGCGGCTATCATACGATGATCGACTGGGACAAAGTGGGCGTGGAGAAGGTGTCCGCCCTGATTGAGGTGCGCGTAACACCCCAGCGGGGACAGGGATTTGACAAGATCGCAGAGCGGATCTACAAATATCCGGAAGTGCATGCAGTTTATCTGATCTCCGGCGGATATGATCTGTTGGTATCTCTGGAGGGGAAGACACTGCGGGAAGTGTCTGCGTTTGTTTCCGACAAGCTGTCTACGCTGGAGACCGTGATCAGCACAGCGACACATTTTATCCTGAAAAAGTACAAAGACCATGGAACAATTCTGGAAAAGAAATATGAGGATACGAGAGAGAAGGTGACACCGTGAGAAATCCGTTAGCTGATAGAGTAGTAGATATTCCGTTTTCGGGGATCCGAAAATTTTTTGATATTGTCAGTGAGATGCCGGAGGCCATTTCTCTTGGTGTGGGCGAACCGGATTTTGATACGCCCTGGCATATCAGGGATGAGGGCATTTACTCGCTGGAAAAAGGGCGTACTTTCTATACATCCAATTCGGGATTAAAGGAACTGAGACAGGAGATCGCCAATTACTTAAAGAGACGGCAGAATCTGGAATATGATGCGATGAAAGAGGTGCTGATCACGGTGGGCGGTTCGGAGGCCATCGATATCGGGATGCGCGTGATGTTGAATCCCGGGGAGGAAGTGCTGATCCCTCAGCCCAGCTATGTCTCCTATGAACCCTGTGTGGTACTGGCGGGAGGCGTTCCGGTGATCATCGATCTGAAGGAAGAGAATGACTTCCGGCTGACGGCAAAAGAACTGTCAGATGCGATCACAGAGAAGACGAAGATTCTGGTGCTACCGTTTCCGAATAACCCGACAGGTGCGATCCTGGAGGAGAAGGATCTGCGGGAGATTGCAAAGATCTGTGTGGAAAAAGACATTTTTGTGATGTCCGACGAAATCTATGCGGAGCTGACCTACAAGGAAAAGCATATTTCCATCGCACAGATGCCCGGCATGCAGGAGAGAACGATCCTGATCAACGGCTTCTCCAAAGCCTATGCGATGACGGGCTGGCGTCTGGGCTATGCCTGCGGACCGGCGGATATTATCGAGCAGATGTTGAAAGTGCATCAGTATGCGATCATGTGCGCGCCCACCACAAGCCAGTATGCGGCGGTGGAGGCGCTGAAAAACGGAGACGAGGATGTACAGGAGATGCGGGAGGCCTATAACCAGCGCCGCCGTTATCTGGTACATGAGTTTCAGGAGATGGGCCTGAAATGTTTTGAACCTTTCGGCGCGTTCTACATATTCCCGTCCATTCAGGAGTTTGGGATGACAAGCGACGAGTTTGCCACAAGGTTTCTGATGGAGGAGAAGGTGGCGGTGGTGCCAGGCACAGCGTTTGGCGCCTGCGGTGAAGGGTTTCTGCGAATATCCTATGCCTATTCGTTAGAAAATCTGAAAGTGGCGATCGGGCGGCTTCGGGATTTTGTGGAGAGACTGCGGAAAGAGAAAGAGGAGCGTAGCATAAAGTAGGTCAATAATAATATATGTGCTGTGTAAAAACGCAGGGAGTCTGTATCGGACTCCCTGCAATTGTTCTTTCATAGGAAATTGCGATAGTGTTAGATCATTCCAGGAGAATGAATGCGTCGCTGTCTGGCACCGCTATTTCTAATTTTATATAGGAAATTGCAAAAGATTTTATATATTTTCCGGGAATTTATATAGGAGTTAATTCTGATAAAGGTGAGGATATAAGAATGCACATCATATTACATCAGCCGGAGATACCGGCAAATACGGGCAATATCGGCAGGACCTGCGTTGCGACTGGGACGGGGCTGCATCTGATTGAGCCTTTGGGATTCAGATTGGACGAAAAATCAATTAAGCGGGCAGGAATGGACTACTGGGAAAATCTTGACGTTACAAGATATATTAACTTTGAAGAGTTTCGTCAGAAACATCCCGGTGCAAAGATCTGGTTTGCCACCACAAAGGCCAAAAAGGTCTATACGGAAGCGGAGTTCGGTATGGGGGATTATTTCATGTTCGGTAAGGAGAGTGCCGGGATTCCCGAGGAGATATTGGTGGAGCATGAAGAAGACTGTATCAGGATCCCGATGCTTGACAGTATCCGGTCGCTAAATCTCTCCAACTCCGTGGCAGTGGTGCTGTACGAGGCGCTCAGGCAGAATGGGTTTCAGGGAATGCAGAGAGAAGGGGAACTGCACAGACTGCAGTGGAAGGATTGCATTTGACAGGAAAACCTGCAAAAATGTTTATAAAAATGTCGGGAAATAAAAAAATTTGAAGTTGACGGATTGCCGGATGCATGATATTATTCGTGTATATTGACATGGCAGGAGTTTTACTATGGGCTGGAAAATGTGTACTATTTTAATTTTTAAAGGAAACATTTGATTCTTTCCGGCTATCTTTATGCCCTTTTCGGGGCGATGATTCCAAAATTTTTGATTTTAAAACTGTGACAATGAAATGCAGTTGTTCCGGTTTGATTTGGATAGGAGAATATTGATTATGGATATAAAAAAGCAGACGGTACTGATGTACCTTTACGAGGCTGCGTTAGCTTTCCGCATGGTGGACGCAGTCTGGGTAATCTTTCTGCTGGAGAGAGGATTTTCTCTGGCGGAGGTGGGAACTGCGGAGGGCGTTTACCATATTACCAGCATGCTCTTTGAGGTCCCCAGCGGCATGGCGGCGGATCTGTTCGGCAGGAAACGTACGCTTATCCTGTCAGGAATCGTGGGTATGTGCTCGGCAGTTTTTATGACGTTGGAAGGTTTTAGGGGATTTGTTTACTGCGGCATGATCTTCTCGGCGCTCAGCCTGAATCTGGCTTCCGGAACGGAAGAGGCGCTGATTTATGACAGCCTGCTGGAGGCGGGCCGTGAGAGCGGCTACAAAAAAGTGTGGTCAAACATCAGCTTAATTGCCAGGACGGCAAGCGCTCTTTCCTGTCTGGCCAGCCCCATCGCCATTATGATGGGGTACCGGTATACTTATTATATCAGCGTGTTTCTGTATCTGTGTACCGTGATTTTTGTGCTGCCTGTGCGGGAGCCTGCGGTGACGGAGAGACAGAAGCTGCGGACAGAGAAGGAGACAGGGAAAAGGTATAGAGAGGGACTGCATGAGCTTGGCAGGCGATGGAAACAGCATATTGGCGAAACCGTTACTTTTATCAGGAAAAACCCAAAGACCATGGCAAAACTGTTTGCCGATGCGGCTCTTGGATGTCCCTGCTATCTGATTATGATGTATTTGCAGGAGCATCTTGTAAACTGCGGCTGGCCGAAAAGCTTTATCGGGATACCGTTAGTTGTGATTCCTCTTGCAGGAGCACTTGGTACGAGAATTGCGGCAAAAAACAGGAGCAGGCTGTCAAAAGCGCTGCTGCTTTGCGGGATAATCAGCGGCATCGGAACCTGCCTTGTGGGAAGCAATGTACTTATTGTTGTTCTAATCGGGGCTTGCGTTGTGCGGATGTGCGAAGGATTTTCAGAGATCACGGTCAGCGAGAATGTCAACAGGGAATTTTCCAGCGATTACAGGGCGACTTTAGTCAGCGTAGGCAGTATGTGTTATTCGGTGCTGATGGTGGCGGCGAGCCCCGTGACAGGATTTTTGGGGGACCACTATTCTGTGAATGCGGCGTTTTATCTGCTGGGGGGCGGATTGCTTGCGGCGACGGCTGTGATGCACATTGTAACAGGAAGAAAAAGGCATGCTTCAATTGACAATACGCATAAAAGGCAATTCTAATCTTCTTCCTCCGCCACCGGCAGGGAAAAGATGAATTCCGTTCCCACACCCACGGTACTGATCACATTGATGTGCTCTCCGTGGGCCATGATGATCTCCTTTGTGATGGAGAGACCAAGGCCGGTGCCTTTTTTATCCTTGCCGCGGGAGAGATCGGACTTGTAGAAACGGTCCCAGATCAGTTTTAGGTCTTCCTTGGGGATACCGATCCCGCGGTCTTTCACCGATACGAAAACCTTGTTTTTCTTTTCGGTGGTCTCTATTTTAATGATGGAGTCCTGGGGACTGAATTTGATGGCATTATCTAAAAGGTTGTAAAGGACCTGCTGGATCTTGCCCATATCGGCCTCCACGGGCATGGCCTCCCCGGTGAGTACAAGTTCGATGGCGATGGATTTGTTTTTACAGACAACCTCAAAGGTTGCCGCCGTATTTCTGATCGTTGTGTTGAGATCAAAAACTGATTTTTCCAGATAGACGCCTTTGGTATTCAAATTATTCAGGGTGAGCAGGGAATCCGTCAGCTTTTTCAGACGTTCGGTCTCATTTAACACAATGTTCAGATATTTTTCATACAGTTCCGGAGGAACCGTGCCGTCTAACATGGCTTCCAGATAGCCGCGGATAGAGGTGAGCGGGGAGCGGAAGTCATGGGATACGTTGGCAACGAATTTTTTCTGGTTGTCCTCCGCTCGGGCGATCTCATTTGCCATATAATTCAGAGAGGCCGCAAGATAGCCCATTTCATCCGCGCTTTCCACCGAAAATTCATAGTGCATATTGCCGGAAGCATACTGTTCGGTGGCGGAAATGATCTTTTTTAGCGGAACATAGACGATCTCCGTAAAAAAGATCAGAATGATCAGCGACAGAACAAAGAGGATCAGCAGCATAATGTAGGAAATGTTTAAAAAGCTGTTTGCCTCGTCTTCCATAACAGCCATGGACATATGAATGATCACATAGCCCTGCACCCTGTAATTGTAGGTGATCGGCGCAAATACGCTGAGCATATCGTTTTCAAAGTAACCGAAAAATGTTCCTTCCGTATAATAGGAACCGGCGGTCGCCGTGGAATCAAAATTTTCGATCACGGTTTCCTTTTCTAAATCGAGGGGTGCAGAGGAGTCAAGCACCATGCGTCCGGAGGGATTGATGATCCAGATCGTACTGTTCATATAGACAGCCAGGGCATCGATCTGATTTTTTACGGTATCCAGCGAGGTGCGGTTGCTGTAGAGATCGGAGGCGTAAGTGTTGGCGATCTGAATTGCTTCTTTGTAGAGGGATTCCGCATGGTTCTTTTTGATGTGATCCAGTGTCAGACTGGACGCAAAGGTAGCCACCACGACAAAGCCGAAGAAGCCGAAAATAAGGTATGCCAGTATGAATTTCAGGTAGAGAGTTTTTCGCATAATCAGGCCTCCTGCGCAGCGCCTCGGGAACTTCACTGCTTTGGGGTTTGGCTCTGCCAAACTCGCAGTACGGGCAGACTGCCCGCTATTTCACTTCAAACTTATAGCCGATGCCCCAGATCGTGGCAAGCTTCCAGCTCTCGTGATCATTGATCTTTTCCCGCAGACGTTTGATATGTACGTCCACAGTTCTTGTGTCGCCGATATATTCGTAACCCCAGATCTGGTCGAGAAGCTGTTCCCTTGTGAAAACATGATTCGGGGAGGAAGCCAGGAAATATAAAAGTTCCAGCTCCTTGGGCGGCATTTCCACCGGATGTCCTTTGTAGAGGACGGAATAGTTGGTCTGGTTGACGACAAGATCGGGATATTCCACACATTTGATATCCGGATCCGGCGGAAGCTGTACGGCAGGTTTATAGCGGCGCAGTACAGCCTTGACTCTTGCCACCAGTTCCTTGGAGTCAAAAGGCTTTTCCATATAGTCGTCAGCGCCCATCTCCAGCCCCAGTACCTTGTCAAAGATCTCACCCTTTGCGGAGAGCATGATGATAGGCAGAGCAGATCTGGCGCGGATCTCCCGACAGACCTGATAACCGTCGATGCCCGGAAGCATCAGATCTAACAGCATCAGATTCGGGCGGAAACTGTCCACTGCCAGAAGTGCCGATTCCCCGTCGCCCACGATCATGGTCTCGAAGCATTCCTTTGTTAGATAAAGAGAGATCAGCTCCGCAATGTTGCTGTCGTCATCTACAATTAATATTTTTTGTTTTACTGCCATGGCGCCCTCCTGCTGTTTTATTAAAAAGTTTATATGGTGTGATTTTTACCTGCATTATCATGTTGTTTATTTTCATCCCGGAGTCCGGTTTTCACAACCCCCTCCCACCTCTATTTCCTGAAGACCGCAATTGTGACACCTGCGTCACCTTCCCCGTGTTCCCCGAGTCGGAAGCTTTCCACATATCTGACGCCTCTCAGATGCCTCTGGACAGCGTTTCGGAGTGCGCCGGTGCCTTTGCCGTGGACGATGCGGACGCTTGGCAGGTGGGCAAGGTAGGCGTCGTCCAGATATTTGTCGAGCTGAGACAGGGCCTCGTCTGTGGTCATGCCAAGGAGATTGATCTCTGTGGAGACGGACAGGGATTTGCTCATCTTCATGCTGCCGGTGCCGGTTTTACTCATTCTTAAATTGGAAGGACCGGTCACATCGTTTTCCTGTATCGGAATGATATCTTTTATATTGGCCTGGGTTCGGATAATACCGCACTGTACAAACAGATTGCCCTTGTGGTCGGGCCGGGAACTGACGGTACCCTTGAGCCCCATGGAAAGGATCTTTACCGCATCTCCCGGTTTGACATCGGAGGCCTTTAAGGGTTTGGCGTTTTCCGGCTTCGGCGTATGTTTTATAGACAGCTTACTGTTTTTTTCATCGATCTGTTTTCTGAGTTTCTGACGGGAAGCCTCCAGATCTTTCATGGAAGCGCCGGGACCGGCCTTCTGGAATGCGCGGATCGTCTCATCGGCTGTATCTTTTGCTTCCTGTAAAATGTCACGGGCCTGGGCATGTGCCTCCTGCAAAATTTTATCTCTGGAAGCATCCAGTTTTTCGCGCTTTGTTTCCAGCTGTTTTTTCAGAGTCTCTATCTCCTGTTTATAAGAACGGATCTCCGCTTCTTCTTTTTCAATAGTGACTTTACTGGTTTCCAGATCGGCGATCAGGTCCTCAAAGCTTTCCTTCTCCTCGCTGATCTGTGAGCGGGCAGCGTCAATAATATGTTCTGGCAGTCCCAGTCTGCGGGAAATGGCAAAGGCGTTGCTTTTGCCGGGAATGCCGATCAACAGCCTGTAAGTGGGCCGCAATGTTTCCACATTAAATTCACAACAGGCGTTTTCCACAAAGTTTGTGGACAATGCATATACTTTCAGCTCGCTGTAGTGGGTTGTGGCCATGGTGCGTATGCCTCTATCATGCAGATAATTTAAGATGGCGATGGCCAGGGCCGCGCCTTCCGTGGGATCCGTGCCTGCCCCCAGTTCGTCAAAAAGGCAGAGGGAGTTTTCCTGTGCATTTTTTAAAATCTGCACAATATTTGTCATATGGGAGGAAAAGGTCGAAAGGCTCTGCTCGATGCTCTGTTCGTCGCCAATGTCCGCATAGACTTCCCGAAAAACGGAAAGCTCCGAGCGGTCGAGGGCGGGGATCTGCAGGCCGGCCTGTCCCATCAGCGTAAAAAGGCCCACGGTCTTTAAAGAGACCGTCTTGCCGCCGGTGTTTGGTCCGGTGATCACAAGCAGGTCAAAATCTTTCCCCAGCTGAATATCGATGGGAACGACGCTCTTTTTGTCAATCAGCGGATGCCGCCCTTTTCGGATATTGATATAATGATCCTCATTAAAGACCGGACGGGAGCCGCTCATGTCAAGGGCCAGGGAGGCCTTGGCAAAAATAAAGTCAAGCAGTGTCATGAGGCGGCAGTTCTCCAGAATTTCAGCGCAGTGTTCAGCAGTCTGTGCGCTGAGGCCTGCGAGAATAACTTCAATTTCATCCTTTTCCGCTGCCTCCAGTTCCTTTAATCTGTTATTTAATGCCACAACCGCCGCCGGTTCGATAAAGTAGGTGGAGCCGGTGGAAGACTGGTCGTGCACCATGCCGGGCACCTGGGCTTTGTACTCGGCCTTTACGGGAATACAGTAGCGGTTGCCCCGCTGGGTGATCACAGCGTCCTGCAGGTAAGTGCGGCAGGAACCGTTTATCATGGACAGAAGCTGGCTGTGGATTTTGTCGCCGGTGGAAGATTTTTCTCTTCGGATCCTCTTTAAATTGCTGCTTGCATCGTCTGCAATCTCCTCCTCGGAAAGGATGCAGCGCCTGATCTCCGAGGAAAGGGCGTGAAAGGGCTCCAGGGCATCGAAATAAGGAGTGAGAGAATCGCCGTCCTGCGCGCCGTCCTCCAAAGATACCGTGCGGGCGTCCTCTTTCCCGTAGTTTTTGACGCGCGCCACATTTTCAAGCAGCATGGCGATCTTTAATAATTCGGATACGGAGAGGGTGCTGCCCACCTCCAGCCCTTTCAGGGAAAATCCCAGATCCTTATTGCTGCCGAAATTTGTGGCGCCTCTGCGCAGAAGTCTCGATGTGGCGTCTTCGGTCTCCTGCTGACAGGATTCGATCGTGGAGCGGACAACGGAAGGACGCAGGCCAAGACACATTTTGCGCCCCGGTTCGGATGTGGCCCTCTCCGCCAACAGTTCTATAATTTTGTGAAATTCCAATACTTTCAGTGCTTTATCGTTCATGGGGTTACCTCGTTACGATATATATCATGTCCGCAGTGCAAGCTCGAAAAACCAAAGGTTTTCCGAGCTCACGGGCGTACGCCCTATGCAAAAAGCCAGATAAAAATCTGCTTATGTGCGAGCACAACGCATCTTTTTATCTGACTTTTTGCGCACTGCTCACTGCCTTCGTGGACATTATACCATATCCAATCAGTTTATGGGAAAAACTTTACAGACTTTTGGGAATCGCGTATACTAACGTAAGAGGCGGGCAATTTTTAGAAACCGGAGAGTAGCTGCCCGGAAGTAAGCAGTGATATAAGTATCAGGCAGGATGGAGTTTATTATGCAGGAAAAAGATCCCAAAATGCAGCAGTCCGATCTGGATTCGGAGATCACTTCGGAAATCACTTTTTTACAGGAGAAAATAAAGGAGAGACCTGTCAACCGGAAGAAGTTAGCGCGCAGAACAGCGATCACAGTGGTGATGGCCATGGTGTTTGGTCTGGTGGCATGCGTTACGTTTTTGCTGCTGGAACCTGTGATCAACAGGATGTTGTATCCTGAGGAAAAGGCGGAGATTGTCAGGTTTCCGGAAGAGGAGGAGGAAGTAAGGCCGGAGGATATGGCGGCGGATGAGGAGGAACTGCAGATCATAAGGGAAGAGGAAGCGGGGAATCAGGAGACTGGCGGGGCAGAACAGGGAAATACAGAGCAGGCGGGAAACGGACCGGACAGGGAAGACAGCGCAGACGGCGAAACAGACCGAGATGATTCCGCAGCATCGACCGGAGAGTCAGAAAGCAATGAAAATACCGGCCCGGCAGGCGAAACGGACCGCGATGGAACGGCAGGGACAGCAGGGCAGAATACTGGAAATACAACCTATAACGTTACAGATCATGCGGGAGACGGAGCAGTTTCCGAGATGCCTCCGGAGGAGGCGGCCAAAGCCCTTCTGGTGGAAAATTACCAGGAGATGTACGATGTTCTGGGAGAACTGCGCAGGGAAGTGGAGAAGAGCATTGTCTCTGTGACGGCGGTGACTTCTGACGTCAACTGGATTAACGATACGCTGGAGAATAAGGGAGTGGCCTCTGGCCTGATCGTGGCGGAGAACGGAAAGGAGCTGCTGATCCTCGCCGGCTACGAAGGGCTCAAAGACGCGGACAGTATTTCGGTTTCCTTTGAGGGAGAAGAGAAAGAGGCGGAGGTCAAGGGGATAGATCAGACCACAGGCCTTGCGGTGCTTGCGGTGCCGCTGACGGCGTTCAGCGCAAAGCAGAAGCAGGAGATAACTTATGCTGTGCTGGGCAGTTCTATCGGGCAGACGCTGGTGGGACAGCCGGTGATGGCGATCGGTTCGCCGGTGGGCGTCGGCGGATCTGTGAGTTATGGTATTGTGACTTCTCAGGGGACGGCACTGGGGCTTTTGGATTCCAACTATAAACTGCTGACAACGGATATTTACGGCAGTCGGAATGCCAGCGGCGTACTTGCCAATATGCGGGGAGAGATCGTAGGGATCCTTTATCATGATACCGGGACTGACGATATGCCAAACAGGCTATGCGGTATTGGTATATCAGAGCTGAAAAAGACTGTGGAGAAGCTTTCCAATGGGGAAAAAATGGTTTATCTGGGGATACATGGTATGGAGATCAATACTACTGTCTATCAGAAATATCAGCTGCCACGAGGTGCTTTTGTGACAAATATCGATATGGATTCCCCAGCCATGAAAGCGGGACTGCAGAACGGAGATATAATTACGAAGGCGGATGATGCGGATATCTCATCTTATGCAGAACTTGTAAATATACTGATGAGAGCGCAGCCGGAACAGAATTTAAAACTGACCGTGGCAAGGCAGAGTCAGGGAAAGGGAGAATATCAGGAAATGACCGTCATGGTGACATTACAGGAACAGCAGTAAACCGGTAAAAATATAGAAGAACAAAAAGAGTCTGTACATTTGACAGACGGAATATGATGAAGAATAAGACAGGAGGCGTCTATGAAATTTATTAAAGATCTGAAAGAGGGAGATAAAATTTTTGACATTTATCTCTGCAAGCATAAAACATCGGCGGTGACGAAAAACGGTAAGCCCTATGAGACGGTGACGCTGCAGGATAAGACCGGAACCATCGATGCAAAGATATGGGATCCCAACAACGCCGGGATCGGCGACTTTGAGGCCATGGATTATGTGGAGATCTATGGGGATGTGAACAGCTTCCAGGGAGCGCTGCAGATCAATGTAAAGCGGGCCCGGTATGCAAATCCCGGAGAATATGAACCGAAAAATTATCTGCCGGTGAGCGCATACAATATTGAAGAGATGTATGGCGAAGTGCTGCGCTACATAGAGGGGATGAGCAATTCCTGGCTGCAGAAGCTCTGCAAAAAGTTTTTTGTGGAGGATAAAGAGTTTATACAGAAATTTAAAAATTCGTCGGCGGCAAAAACGGTTCACCACGGTTTTGTGGGAGGCCTTTTAGAGCATACGCTGAGTGTGGTGAAACTTTGTGATTTTTACTGTACAAGATATCAGAAGCTGAATAAGGATCTGTTAGTCACGGCGGCGCTCTGTCATGATATCGGAAAGGTGAGAGAACTCTCTGCGTTTCCGCTGAACGATTATACGGACGATGGGAATTTCCTGGGACATATTGTTATGGGTACCGAAATGGTGGGAGAGAAGATCCGGGAGATCGAGGGCTTTCCGGTGCGGCTTGCCTCGGAACTGAAACATTGTATTTTGTCCCACCATGGGGAGTTTGAGTTCGGTTCTCCGAAAAAACCTGCTATTATTGAAGCGGTGGCGCTCAATTTTGCGGACAATACGGACGCAAAACTGGAGACTTTTACCGAACTGTTGAACGGCACGTCGGAAAAGGGGTGGCTTGGATTTAACAGGCTGCTGGAGTCCAATGTGACGGCCACGAGGCTGGAGTGACGCTTCGGGCAGGGGGGCCTTGGGGCAATCTGCCGGACGGGGGCGTTAATATCCTGTTCAGGTGCACTCTCGTTGGCTCTGTTTTCAATAGCCTGAGAAATAACGCAGCGCAACACTCTGCCTGTGCGGGGCAGAGCAGATTTTGCGGGAAAGGATCTAAGGAGCGGGATGACATTCCAGAAAAATCAGATCTATACGGTGAAGATAGAAGATATCGGAACAGAGGGAGAAGGGATCGGCAAAGTCGATGGCTTTTCCCTTTTTGTGAAAGACGCGCTGCCGGGGGATGTGGCGAGGGTGCGGCTGACAAAAGTAAAAAAGACGTACGCCTATGCCAGGCTGGAAGAGGTGCTGACGCCCTCTCCGGACAGAGTGGATGCGCCCTGTCCTTTTCACAGACAGTGCGGGGGCTGCCAGATCCAGGCGCTTTCCTATGAGAAACAGCTGGCGTTTAAACAGTCCAAAGTGGAAAACAATCTGATACGGATCGGGGGCTTTCCGGCGGAGATGATAAAGGGGATCATGGAGCCTGTCATAGGGATGGAGGAGCCCTGGCATTACCGGAATAAGGCCCAGTATCCCTTCGGATACGGAAAGGACGGGGAGATCGTCACCGGATTTTATGCGGGAAGGACGCATACGATTATCGCCAATACGGACTGTCTGCTGGGGGCGCCGGAGAATCGGGAGATCCTTGAGATTATGTTAGACCATATGAAGCGGTATCAGGTGCCTGCCTACAGAGAGGAGACAAGGGAAGGACTGGTGCGCCATGTGCTGATACGGAAGGGATTTTCCAGCGGGGAGCTGATGGTCTGTATTGTGGTGAATAAGGAGCGGGGATCTGCGGGAAGGAGACTGATCTGTGACGGTCAGAAGCCGGTGCGCGCGGAAAACAGCGGGAAAGCGGTTTGCCGGAACAATAAGGATTCATGGGAAGAGGAAACAGGGGAGGTGCCGGAAGGCAGAACATGGATCCCCGAGCAGAACATACTGGTGGACAGGCTTGCGATGGTGAAGGGGATGACGAGCATCTCCGTGAACTTCAATCATGAGAAAACGAATGTGATCATGGGGGCAGAGACGGAAACGATCTGGGGCAGAGATAAGATACGGGATACGATGCACCTGTTATATGTAGATGGCGGGGAATTTGTAAGAACTGACAGGAGTGTCACATATGAGATTTCGCCCCGCTCTTTTTATCAGGTGAATTCTAGGCAGGCGGAGAAGCTGTATTCCGTAGCGCTCGCCTATGCGGGGCTGACAGGGAAGGAGACCGTGTGGGATCTGTACTGCGGCATCGGTACGATCTCACTGTTTCTCGCACAGGCAGCGGGGCGTGTCTATGGTGTGGAAGTGATTCCCGATGCAGTGGCGGATGCCTGCGAAAATGCGAGGAAGAACGGGATTACCAATGCCGTGTTTTTTGTGGGAGAGGCGGAGAAGGTGCTGCCGGAGTTTTATGAGAGAGAGAGGGAAAAGATTCAGGCAGGCGCAGAGGATATGTGCCACCCGGATGTGATCGTGGTGGATCCCCCCAGAAAAGGCTGCGATGCACGGTGCCTGGAGACGATTTTAAAGATGCGGCCGGAGAGGATCGTCTATGTGAGCTGTGATTCCGCGACGCTGGCAAGAGATCTGAGGGTGCTTTGTGATGGGGGATATGAATTGAAGAAGGGGAGAGTGTGCGACCAGTTCTGTCAGGGGGTGCATACAGAGGCAGTGTGTCTTTTGAGCAGTCGAAAAACTAAGATCAAGTTGTTACAATCCCGCTCTGGAGAATAAAAGAGATTAGAGAAAAGTTAGGGAATCATGAGAAATTATGGCGGAGAAAGAATCCGATGAGGATTACAGTCTGGTGATTGCAGGGGCGGGAGCAGGAAAGACCACCACCGTTGCCGCCAAAGTAAAATATCTAGTGGAAAAGCCGTGCCTACCTTGCCCCATAGCAGATAGCCGATATTCTCCGCTTTCATTTCCTCCCAATGCGCCGCATAGAAGTGCGCCTTATCCATTTGGGGGCATTTGCCGTTGTCATTGTCAAAAGTCCACTGGCGCATGGCGGCATTGGAAAATCCCCGGCGTTTCAAGTCCTCCACGGTGTCACGATGTTTTCGCTCCTTGTCGGCGGCTTCCTGCTTTTCCCGGTGCTTGCGCTGGCAGTCACATTCTTTGGGGTGGCGGTCACGTCCGAAAAGGTTTTTCCCCTCGGTGAAGTATATGATGCCACGCTGTATTCCGGTAGCTTCCGTACATTTCCCCGATTTCCTGCTGTGTATAATGCCCGAAAAAGTAAAGGTAGATGATTTCCCGCTTTTTCTCCGGCAAAGATAACAGGGCGGTGGCAAGCTCGCCATTGGTGAGTATGATTGTCTGACCGCATATCGTAACGGGGTGTTCTTCGTAGGGTGCTTTGAAATATTCGTCTGATGTGCTTAGGGGGGGTAGAACTTTTCTTCTGTGAGGTATTCACAAGGATATTTCTCTTTGCCGCTGTCTGCTCCTGTCGCGCCATGCGTTGATAGCGGCATAGCGTATGACAACTTTGCAAAAGGCGTTGAAAGTATACATGATATGTTCCCTGTATGCTTCTGTGCAATCCATAGAAATTTCCCCCTTTTTCCCACATGGGGCGGTGCATGGTTTACGGCTGCATTTATGCTGAAAAGGGGCGATTGTATTTTGAAATACCATTGCCCCTCTAAGCACCATTAAAAATTTATTTCTTTGGTTTTCAATATTCTTAGATTATGGCTCGATGTTTTTATTAAATTGAAAATACGTTACTGCAAAATACAAGACATATATCCCAAGAAAACTAACGAATGAAATACCAAAATATAATATCCATTCTGTGTGGATACCTGTGTATATCACAAATTGCCGTCCTGCATACAATATAAATACCGCACTGATAATAACCGATAAGATAACCGGGCATAAGTAATATATAAACAGTTGTTTTGCCACTACGTTTCTGATTTTTTTCTTTCCCATTCCCAGTTTGCTCAAAATCTGATAACGGAATTTGTATTTATTGGAATCGCTTAACTGCTGGACGGAAAGGACAGTAAACGCTACGCATAAAAATACCAGTCCTATATAAAACAGCGGAAATGACAGGGTACTCATTAAAAACTTTATTTCCAGGACTTCCCGGCTTTTAACCTGTATTGTGGCGGGCATTAAAAAAAGTTCCTCACTTCCGATTTTTATATAATCAGCCAATTCGTCATACCCTCTTATTTTTCCGGCTGATTCATACAGACTTTCTGATAAATTTCCCGGCACATTTCCGCTTGCCATAACTGCCATAAGTGAAAAATATTTTTTCATTCCTGCAAGTTTTTTATCCGGCACAACCAGTAAAAAATCCGTTCCATTATGTCCGTTCTGTGCAAAACCCTCCGTCTGAAATCCTACAAAATCCAGCTCTATATGTAAACTGTTCTGGGGCTTTTCACTCCTGTCTTTAATTTCTTGATATACACGGTTTGGCATATGGATTAAATATTGGTTATCCTGCAAAGCAACTGGCGTTAGCCCAAGCATTTTCCGTAAACTGTTATAATCAGTGATTCCCATATATACATCATAATCGTAATAAGCAGCAGCTTTTCTTCCCTCTGCCATAGCCGGATCGCTGTCCTTATCGGAAAATAACCTTAAATTCTGATACAGATAATCAACCATTTCACTTGTTCCGTTTTGATAGACACAATATTTCAGTGTCGACCGTGGAACGGTATTTTCATTTATCAGTGTTTCTTCTTTGACAAAATCGTTTTCTGTGTTGTCACTGATTAAAATAATATCAAAGGGATATTCCACATTTAATTGCTTGTTTTGATAATCACTTAGCATAAATGCAAGCGAACTTCCTCCCTATATTGTCAAGTGATTTTCCTTAAAAAATCAAGGAATTTATAGTTA
>CAJTPM010000016.1 GCA_910578085.1 uncultured Lachnospiraceae bacterium
GTAACTATAAATTCCTTGATTTTTTAAGGAAAATCACTTGACAATATAGGGAGGATAAAGATAATCTTTTGCTTTTTGAAGAAAGCGTTGATTCTCTGATTGAGACGACTTACACAGTTTGGATGGTAACCGATTACGAGCTGCCGCCCGGTTCAGATGGCAGAAAGTCATGGGGAAATGGAACACGTAGTGCATGGAATCAAAAAGAGGGTGAGATATACAGAGATGTGAGCATGAAATTGGTAGATGATACTTATATTTTTATGGAACGGGATTATTCTTTGGAGCTTTATGAGTAAATAATCATGCCGCTTTATCGGGAAGTAAGATGTAAGAAGAAAATTAAATTTTGTCAGGAAGAAAAGTCAGGAACAAAAACAGATGGAAATAGAGACAGACGGGAAAAAGCGGATGCGGAATGGCTTAACAGTGACGGACAGCTTATTGCGGCGATTGCGCTTGGCTATCCTGATGAATTGCCTGATGAAAGACCGCGAAAAAAACTTGATGATATCGTTGAATGGAGAAATTAGAAAAAGGCTATACGAGAAGAAAGAGTCAGGAACAAAAACAGATGGAAAAAGAGACAGGCAGTAAAAAAGCGGATAAGGAAACGATGCGGCTCAACAGGTTTCTTGCTTCCTGCGGCGTATGTTCCAGGCGGGAGGCGGATAAACTGATTCTGCGGGGGGAAGTGACGGTGAACGGGGTGCCCGGGGAGACGGGGCAGAGCGTTTCGGATCGGGATATCGTGCTGGTGAACGGGGACCGGGTTTCGGCGAAGCGGGAGACCGTGGTGCTTGCCTATCATAAGCCGGCAGGGGTGACCTGTTCGGAGAGAGATGCCCACGCGGAGAAACTGATCACGGATATGATCGACTATCCGGTGCGGCTCACCTATGCGGGAAGGCTGGATAAGGATTCCACGGGATTGATTCTGATGACCAACGACGGGGATTTGATCGAGGCCATGATGAAAGGCTCCCATAGACATGAAAAGGAATATATTGTGACGGTAAAACAGGAGATCACGCCGGAATTTCTGGAGAGTATGGCCCAGGGCGTCTATCTGAAGGATCTGCACATCAAGACCAGAAAATGTCGGATCAGAAAGCTGGAGGGTAAAATGTTTTCCGTGGTTCTGACTCAGGGAGTCAACAGACAGATCAAAAGAATGTGTAAGGCCTGCGGAAATACGGTATCTTCGATTAAGCGGGTGCGTATTATGAATATAGAGCTGGGAGACCTGCCGGAAAACGCATGGCGGGAAATTCAGGGGGAGGAGAAGCGGAAACTGTATGAATTATCAGGACAAAAAAGAACGGATGAGAGAGCTGATCGATAAACTGAACGAGGCTTCCAAAGCCTATTATGCACAGGATCGGGAGATCATCAGCAATTTTGAATACGATGCGCTGTACGATGAGCTGCAGGAGCTGGAAAAGGACACAGGCGTTGTTCTGGCTGGAAGTCCTACGATGCGGGTGGGCTTTGAGGCGGTGGAGGAACTGCCGAAGGAGCGGCATGAGAGGCCTATGCTGTCCCTTGATAAGACGAAGGACAGGGAGGCCCTTGCGGAGTGGCTTGACGGAAAGGAAGGGCTGCTTAGCTGGAAGCTTGACGGGCTGACGATCGTGCTGACTTACCGGGACGGGCGGCTGGAAAAAGCGGTTACCAGGGGAAACGGGGAGATCGGGGAAGTGATCACCGGCAATGCCAGAGTGTTCAAAAATATTCCGCTGCAGATATCCTATACCGGAGAGCTGATCCTGCGCGGGGAGGCGGTTATCACCTACTCTGATTTCGAGAGGATGAACGAGGAGATCGAGGATGTGTCGGCCCGGTATAAAAACCCCAGGAACCTTTGCAGCGGTTCCGTCAGACAGCTGGACAACCGGATCGCGGCCGGTCGGAATATTCGTTTTTACGCCTTCGGGCTTGTAAAGGCGGAGGGCGTGGACTTTGAAAACAGCATGGAAAAGGAGTTTGTGTTTCTTGCGAAGCAGGGGTTTGACGTGGTGGAATATCATAAGGTGACGTCTGAGACGATCGTAGAAACCATAGAATATTTTGAGAAAAAGATAGAGGACTATGATATTCCCTCAGATGGTCTGGTGCTGACCTACGAGGACATTGCTTATGGCGAGTCGCTTGGGCGGACATCCAAGTTTCCGAGAAATTCCATTGCTTTTAAGTGGCAGGATGAGATACGGGAGACAGAACTTCTGGAGATCGAGTGGAGTCCCAGCAGGACGGGGTTGATCAATCCGGTGGCGATCTTTGAACCGGTGGAGCTGGAGGGGACCACGGTGAGCAGGGCTTCCGTTCATAACATCAGCGTTTTGCGGGGATTAAAGCTGGGGCTGGGAGATCGGATCACAGTCTATAAGGCAAACATGATCATCCCACAGATCGCGGAAAATCTGACCGGCAGCGATATGCTGGAGATACCAAAGCACTGTCCCGCCTGCGGCGGCGAAACGGAAGTCAGGCAGGTGGCGGACGCCGCCTCACTGTACTGTACAAATCCGGACTGCGCGGCGAAGAAGATCAAGTCCTTCGCCCATCTGGTGAGCAGAGACGCGTTGAATATCGACGGGCTGTCGGAGGCGACGCTGGAGAAGTTCATCGGAAAGGGCTTTATCCATGAGGCGGCGGATATCTTCCATCTGGACCGATATAAAGAGGAGATTGTGGAAATGGAGGGCTTTGGGGAAAAGTCCTACCGGAATCTGATCGAGAAAGAGCCTGCGGAGGACGGAAAAGTGAGCAGTATCGAGACCGCAAGGCATACGACGCTGCCAAGATTTCTGTATGCACTGGGCATTTCCGGTATTGGACTGGCCAATGCGAAGATGATCTGCAGAGAGTTCGGGGACGATTTTGAGAAGATGCTGCTTGCGGATGCGGAAAGACTTTCCGAGATAGATGGCGTCGGGGAAGTGCTGGCAGGTGCTTTTGTCTCTTATTTTCAGGATGAAGAGAATCTGCGGAGAGCAAGGGCGCTCTATACGGAGCTGGAGATCGAGAAGAGAGAGCAGACCGGAGAGGGCGGCAGCCTGACCGGAAAGAGTTTTGTGATCACCGGCAGCCTGACGCGGTATGAGAACAGGAACGCTATGAAGGAAGTTATCGAGGCCAGGGGCGGCAAGGTGACGGGCAGCGTGACAAAGAAGACGGTGTGCCTGATCAACAATGATATCGCCTCGAATTCTTCCAAAAACAAGAAGGCCAGGGAGTTGGGCATTCTGATTATGACGGAGGAGGATTTCATCAGTCAGTATCTGTCAGAGTAGGAGGGGATGAAACAATGCCATTTAGTTAACAGTGCCTCACGGCTGGGTTAAGGTGCTGACTAAATGCCATGGAGGGATGAATAGTTACAATCATTTGGTTTGCCAGATAATATTTACAGGGAAATGAGGAATATACTATGCCGATCAGAGTGCAGAACAATCTCCCGGCAAAGGAGATACTGGAAAACGAAAATATATTTGTGATGGCGGAGGAACGCGCCATGTCCCAGGACATACGGTCGCTGCAGGTGTGCATCCTGAATTTGATGCCGGTGAAGCAGGACACGGAGCTGCAGATTCTGCGGGCCTTTTCCAACACGCCGCTGCAGGTGGACGTGACCTTTCTGACGGTGAAGAGCCACACGTCACAGAATACATCCGCCAACCATTTAAACACCTTTTATGTGACAATGGATGAGATCCGGGACAGGAATTTTGACGGTATGATCATCACCGGCGCGCCCCTTGAGGAGATTCCCTTTGAGGAAGTAGATTACTGGCAGGAACTGTGCGATATCATGGACTGGACGAAAACCCATGTGACCAGTACGCTGCACATCTGCTGGGGCTCCCAGGCGGCGCTGTATCATCACTACGGCCTGTCCAAACATGAACTGCCAGAGAAGCTGTTCGGCGTCTATGCCCATCGGGTATCCAATCGGAAGGTGCCTCTGGTGCGCGGGTTTGACGATATTTTTTATGCGCCCCACAGCCGTCATACGGAGACGCCGGCGGATCAGATCAAAGCCTGCAAAAAATTAAAGGTGCTGGCGGAATCCGAGGAGGCCGGGGTATTTCTGGCTATTTCCAGGGACGGCAGGCAGATCTTCGTGCAGGGGCATCCCGAGTACGACAGGGTGACGCTGCACAATGAATATATGCGGGATCTGAAGAAAGGACTGCAGATCCATATGCCTTTCAACTATTATCCGGAGAATGACTGTACCAGGAAGCCGATGATGGAGTGGCGTTCCCACTGCAATACATTATATAGTAATTGGTTGAATTATTATGTTTATCAAAATACTCCTTATTTGCTGGATGAGATCGGGTTCAAGACGATGGAGGAGTGCACGATCTTAGAGGAAGAGTAAATAACGGAAGAGGGCGAGTGTGCATCGCGAAGCGTAGCAAGTCTGAAAGACATGCTGCAATCAGCATTAGAGCAGTTTCAGCAATGTACAGATGAAATCCGTATAATTTCTGCACGGAATAAGTTGTTCGACTTTTGCCGGATCGATAAATATTGAGGCAATATTGTCAAAAACTTCATTGAAGACTTTTCTGTCATTTGGATGAAAACACATCATGAGGACAATACACACTTCATGCCCATCCCAGGGAATGGGGGCTTCAGGAATCAGGATAAAGATGCCTGTTTTATAAGCATTCATTTTCAGAGCATGGGGTATGGCAAAGTTTCCTAAAGCGGTAGAGGATAAAGCTTCCCGTTCCATGATTTCTGTTCTGTAATTGCTGTTTACATATCCCATTTGGAATAAGATATCACACATGTAATTCAGACAGCCATTTTTTGTGCTGAACTTTTCGGAAGAATCGAAAAGCTCTTCGCAGGTGATCTCACTCAGCAAACTGTAAAAATTCTTCTGCGCTTTCTGACGGTTAAATTCTTCCGTAAAATTTTTTAATGCAGAGATATCCTGTTTTGTCAGAGACGGCATATGGATGGTAATCGTTTTAGCTACCGAATGCATATTTTCGAAAATGCTGATGGTTGACAGGATCAGGTCAACCTGATTTATTTTTAAAAGCTCTTCTTCATTTGTAATAATATTGGTGATGAGAATCTGGCTGTTTAAAAGGTTTTCAACTTTTGCGGCAAGCTTTACACCAAAATCGTAATAACGGGGACAGTAAAGAACAGCATTTATTTTGGTGGAGAATTTTTCCTGAAGTTCTATGGCGCTTCCCAGATGAAAGGCAATATAAGCAATCTTAGATGCGGTCTCAGATTTTGACTTTGGAAAAGCTGCAGAGAAAATGAAAAAAGCGGATAAAGAAATTGCGGAAGCGCACAGAATCCAGACTGATGCGATTCAGGGAGAAGCAAATGGGGAAAAAATGGAATATTCCGTACTTTTTACCCATGCGCAGGACACACTGATGACTATATACAGTGAGATCAATCTGGCAAATCAGATCATAAAAATAGCAAAATAGGTAATTGCGAAACTCGCTAAACTCGTTCGTAATCTTGAAGCAAAACACGGAAGAATTTGTGCAGAGTGCGAATTATAAAATGAAATGTGGATAACTTCTGATTTTAGGCGCACTTTAATAAGCCTCAGTCTTTAGGAAGTTGGTAAGTCCTATGCTATGAGAGGCTTCAGACTTCGAATATATTCGTGATGGTTGATTTTGTCTGCAAGAACAACCGTGATGAGCTGTGTGATGCCTGCAAGGATCAGGTCAGCATGTAAAGTCATCTCATTTTTGGTTCTACGTCCTGCAAGACAGAGACTATCCTTGATGTGATTGATGTCTCTTTCAACAACAGTCCTGATTTTATAGGTGTTATCCCATTCTTCGGTTCCGCGGATTGTTCCGGGATAAGCACGAAGATTCTTTTCCGGATAGATGTAGACCATGCGCCCACATTTAGATGAAGTGCAAGGGTTTTCACAAAAACAATGGCGGTGGGCTTTTTTAGTTGTTTTGTCATAGAGCCATTTCATTTTTGGACAGACGAACTTGAAAGTAGGTATGCCGCTTCTTAGGTTTGACTTGCTGCCTTCCGGTTTCATGGGAAGTAAAGGATCATGAGGACAGCATGGAATACCATCCTCATTGATGGTATAATCCTGATCTTTAAGTCCGGATCTTGCATTCAGTGGAATATAAGCTTTCGAGAAATGTCTGTTATCACCAAAAGTGCTGCCGGTAAGAAGGCTTTTATAGAGTTCTACAGTATCGAAAGCAGCATCACCAAGGAATGTTTTAGGATTGATCAGAGGATGTTTGGAAAAGAAGTCTTTGAGTGTCGGGATCAGAAGATTTGAATCATGAACACATTTATCTTCGTCAGGAGAATCGGATAAGCGGCTTTATAAGGATCATAATTCTTATCGAAGTTGTTAGCTTTTGCATAGGCTTTGAGCTGTTTGATAATACGGTTGGCATATTTAGGATTGTCTTCGGTAACGAAAGCCTCAATTCCGGAAGAGTCAAAGACAGTCATATCTGCTTTGGCAGAATCAATGGCCTGACAGATGGGCTCAGTTAAGTCAACAAGGTTATCAAATACGAGCTGCAGATCATCTAAGAAGTCCTGTTTGAAACGGGTGATCTTGGAAGCGTCCGGAACTTTGGTAAAACCACAGAACTCACGAAGAGGTTTCGAGTAAGCGAGAAAAGTCAGGAGAAGCTGGTCTGTAGGGATAGAGAGAACACGCTGAATGATCAGAGCCCACAGGAAAGCCTGTAAAGGGTATATACGGGATCTTCCCGTTGAAGCATAAAAATGATTTCTAAAGGAAACTGGAATAATTTCATCCATGTCGATATGGGTTTCTAAGAGAGAAAGAAACGCAGGTTTGTCATGATCGAATATTTGCTGGCAATCTGAAAAAATATCTGCCAAAGAAAGCTGTTTGTATGGTATCATAGGTATCAGAATAACTCCTTTCTTGGTGATGGTTAATGGTTTCTTGGCAACTCTATTATACCATATCCGGTGAGGAGTTATTTTAATTTGTGACAAAAAGAATCCCGTGATTATGCGGGTTCTGGCGTTTCGCAAACGCCTAAGTGCTGATAAATTCTGAAAGGAGAAAAGATATTATGAATATTGATAGAGAGGAATATATTAAAAGTCTGGAGGAAAGAATAGAAAAACTCGAAAAACTATTTGAACATTTATGTATTGATCAATGTAAAGAGATAGCATTTACTAAGTGTTCCTTGGGAGATATCAAACTTGGTGATAATTGCAATATCACATTGAAGAACTGCCCTGTTGGAGGCGTGATATCAGATATTGAAGATGCAAAAAGTAGAGTTGATGATTTGGAAAATAGGATAGAGGATATATTGAATGACATTGATGAGGCAGGAATTGGTTTGGATACATTGAAAAATGATTCTGAATGCTAAATTTTAATTTATTAAGGAGAGCAAAACAGTGAACAAAGAATGGGAAGTGTCAGAGTTCCTCCGGGTAGAGAATGCATATGCGCTGTTTATGGAATATGTGAAGCAGGGCAAAATGAAAGTAGGGCGTTTTGAAGATAAATCGGAAAAACAGCTGGATTGGTGGTACGCATGCTGCATCGAATACTTAAAGGAAAAGCATATGATAGAAACCCCGGATTGTTCCTATGCTTCGTTTATAAAATCAAAATTGCCAGGGGTGTGGGAAAGATATATTGCAGAATGCAATTTGCGGAGGGAATAATCCATGGAAACAAAAGATTTGATATTAAGAAATTGGCAGGATAGCGATGCAAAGGCTTTATATGAAATGTGTCTTGACGAGACTTTGAGAAAGAGTGGGATTGATTTCTACAATTCGATTACTGACAGCCGGAATACAATCCAATGTTGGAAGAATGACAAGGGATTTAAAGTGATTGCCGATAAAAGAAACGATAACTTTATAGGGTTTATAAGCCTAGGAGATATGAACCGATATGACGGCTATATGGAAATAGAGTATGCTGTCGCTGCCAGGTATCGGAATAACGGCTACGCAATGCAGGCTGTGCAAAGGATGCTTGATTACGGATTCAAAGAGATGAACTTATCAGCCATCGCCGCATGGGTGCGGTCACATAATAAGGAAAGTATAAAAGTTTTGGAAAAATGTTCCTTTACCTATGAAGGCAGATTGAGAAAGCACGCCCGCGATAAAAGCGATACACTGTGTTATTCTGTTTTAAGAGAAGAATGGGAAAGGATCAACCGTTTATGCATAGATATCCGCATCATGGATTATGATGATATTCCGCTCATTTGCAGGGCGGATGGCGACGAGAGCCAGAAGAACATCGACTATTTAAAACGGCAGTTGGATAATCAGAAAAAGAGAGAGTGTACCGCGTTGCTTGCACTGTACAACGGCGCCGTGGCAGGATATGTCTTTTTGTACCACAAATGCAGATGGGGCGGTCTGGCCGGTCAGAATATTCCGAGTGTGATAGATTTAATCGTATTCGAAGAATACCGGCGGAAGAAAATAGCTACTATGTTATTGGAGGCAGCAGAAAACATTGCCAGGCAGTGTGTATTACAAGGAAAAAATATATGAAACAGATGCTGTCTGCAGGAATGATGATGAGCTGACTCTATGTCTGGTAAAAGAATTGTGAATCGTATCACAACCTACGTCAGTTTGTTTATGACTATACAAATTTTGCGATACTATTCACAAAATAAGACATTACCTTCTTTTTTATTTTTTACTATAATCTAATCCAGAAGCTTCTAAAAAATAAATTTCGAGGTGATGAGATATGGATCAAACTATTTTTTGTGAAAACTTAAAAAAATTTCGTTTGTCAAAAAATTATACACAGGAACAGGTAGCCAACCATCTGAACGTAAATGTACAGACTGTTTCGAGATGGGAATGCGGGACAACTTTGCCGGATGTTTTGACTCTTCCTGTTTTAGCAAGGCTCTATGGGGTAACGGTAGATGATTTTTACAAAAAGAGTGCAGTTGCATACAATAACTATGCACAACGTCTGGCCGCTGTTTATGAAAAGACACGGAAACCGGAAGATTTTATACATTGTCTTTTGGAGTATAAAAAGCTTATGCATGGCGGTGTACTTTCCGTGGAAGATAAATGGAATTATGCAATCATTCATCAGTGGATGTTTGAATATTGTAAAAATACGGCGATGGAGTGGTATGATACTATTTTGAAAGAAGGCTCCGACTTTGATGAAAATTTATTCTACAGAGCCTGCGCCTGCCGTATTTCTTTCCTTTTTGCAGTGGGGAAAGGGGAGGAAGCTGTCCGCCAGCAAAAAGCAAGGGCAGAAGCAGAGCCGGAGAATCCCAAAGAAATGGATTTACTGATTGTGTCATATATTTATGCGGGTAAAATAGAGGAAGCTTACGAATGTTTTTTAAAGGCCGTAGAAAAATTTCCGGATGCCTGGGAGTTATATATCCATGGCGGAGAAGTTTGCGGGAAGCTTGAAAAATACGATGAGGCAATCCAATATTTTGACAGAGCCGGTGCAATAGGAACACCTTTTTATGATGAGTTATATTGTAAGGCGATGCTGTATGAGAAAACAGGGAAGTACAGGGAGGCATATAAGCTGTATCAGGAAATTGCTGAGAAACTTCGTAAAAATGGCTTTGATGTTGAAGCAGACATGGCTGAAGAAAGTGCAAAAAGGCTGGATATGAAGAAAAACTAAAACATTGGCAAATTCCATCCTACATTTCGTAGTATTTCGCACCACAGCATCTACGACAAGTAGTGAGAACAAGTATTAACTGGGCGAGAATCTATCCGAACGGGGATGACAGGAAACCCAATGAAGCAGGCCTTCTGTTTTACGACAGACTCATAGATGAGATGTTGAAAAATGGGCTGGAGCCGATGATTACGGTTTCACACTATGAGATGCCGCTTCATTTGGCGTTACAATATAACGGATGGCATAATCGGAAATTGATTGATTTTTTTGTGCAATACTGCCAGACGTTGTTTGACAGATATCATACAAAAGTAAAAAAGTGGATCCTGGTAAATCAGATCAATCTGATCAGCCATGAATCATTTAATCATCTGGGGATTCCTTCCGATCGGGTGGAAGATCTGCCGGGGAAAAAATATCAGGCCGTACACAATGAGATGGTAGCCTGTGCAAGGGCGACGGGTTATGCGCATGAAAAGTATCCTGATCTGGAAATCGGCATGATGGTCTATAACGAGCCGGTTTACGGGCTGACGACCAGACCGGAAGATCAGCTGGCCGCGCTGAAGCATAATCAGATGGAATATTTCTTCTCAGATGTTCTTCTTCGGGGTACTTACCCCGGATATGCATTCCGCTATTTTGATGAGAAAGGTATTGTGGTAGAATTTGGCGAAAAGGATGAGGAAGATCTGAAAAATACCTGTGATTTTGCGAGCTTTTCTTATTATTATTCCAGCACAGTTTCTGCCGAAAGCTATGAAAACGGGAACCGCACTGTTTTTAATGAGAATCTGCCGGCAAATGAGTGGGGCTGGTCCTATGATCCGGTGGGGCTCAGAATTACACTGAACGAGTGGTATGATCGCTATCAGGTACCGATCTACATCACGGAAAACGGCTCTGGTTTTTTTGATAAGGTGGAAAAAGATGGGAAAATACACGATCCGTACAGAATTAACTATTACAGGGAGCATCTGTTGGCGGTACAGGAAGCTTTGAGGGATGGAGTGGACGTCAGAGGGTATTATGCCTGGGGGCCTATTGACATTATTTCCTGTTCGAGCAGTGAAATGAGCAAGCGCTATGGATTTATTTATGTGGATCAGGACGATTACGGCAACGGATCGTTGAAACGAACCGAAAAGGACAGTTATTTCTGGTACCGGGATATTGTGATATCCAATGGGAAAAAGCTGCAGGATGTAAAATAGAATATTACGTTTTTGAGCACATTCACAACCGAAAAAGGGCGCTTCGCTACATCACGGTTTATTTTGAGACCACTCTTTCCGAAAAGTAATATGAGACAAATATATATGAAACAGACAGGAGGAAAGGACATGAACATCAGCGGTGTAAACGGAAGCGGATCCCCTGTGCTACAGGCAGGCGCAGGACAGGCGGAGGATGCTCAGAGCAGAAATATCAGAAAGCAGATCGAGGAGGCTCAGAAAAAGCTGCAGGAAGTCTCGGCGAACGGAGAGTTGAGCTCCGAAGATAAGATGAAAAAGCGGCAGGAGATCCAGAAACAGATCAGTGATCTGAGAATGCAGCTGCGGCAGCACCAGACAGAACTTAAGAAACAGCAGCGGGAGGAGAAGCGGGCGGCTGAAAATAACTCCGATTCGGAAGGAAAAGCAGGGGAACAAAATGCCGGGCTTTCCACGGCAGGCATAAAGGCGGTGATCTCTTCCGAGACTTCGATGAAACAGGCAAAGGTACAAAACGGCGTTGTGGCAAAGATGGAGGGAAAAGCAGGCGTTCTTGAGGCGGAGATCAAACAGGATAGCAGAAACGGCGGGGATACCAGTGCAAAGGAAGCGGAACTTGCCGAAACGAAAAATAGAGCAAAGGAAGCGGAAGCTTCCGGTATGAAGTCCTTAAAAGAGGCAAACCGGAAGGTTAGGGAGGAAGCCGGAATGGGGGAGACGGATCCGGAGACCGAAAAGGAGGAAGAAAGAGCAGAACAGATTGAGAAAGACAGAACCGGGGAGGATAAAACTTCCGGGGAACCGGGAAAATATGTGGATGTCCGGCTGTAGGCAGGAAACTTTCAGGGATGGCAATTGTTGGAAGGACAGTTGCACCATCCCTGAAGTCGTGACAATAGAATCATTTGCTTTGCCGGGCGCTGATAAATATTTGCCCTATGCAAAATCAGGGATTTGTAAAGCCCGTTTTTAGTGCTATAATGGATGGAGTATTTTCAGCACGAAAGAATCGGGAGGTTTTGAAATGGACACAATAGTGACAGCGCCGGACAGGATTAAAATTCGGGGCGCCCGTGTGCACAATCTGAAAAATATTGATGTGGATGTTCCTTTGGGAAAGATCGTGGCTGTTGCCGGGGTGTCCGGCTCAGGCAAATCTTCCCTTGCGCTGGGGGTTGTGTATGCGGAAGGCTCCAGACGGTATCTGGATTCTCTTTCCACCTATACAAGGCGGCGCATGACACAGACGGCGAAAGCACAGGTGGACGAGGTACTCTTTGTCCCGGCATCTCTGGCCTTACATCAGCGGCCTGGCGTGCCGGGCATCCGCAGTACCTTTGGCACGGGGACGGAGCTTTTAAACAGCCTGCGTCTGATGTTTTCCAGACTGGCAAATCACCGCTGTCCAAACGGGCATTATCTGGAGCCGACATTGTCAGTGGCCGCAGATCAGGCACTCATCTGTCCTGTCTGCGGCGCTGAATTTTTTGCCCCTTCGGCGGAAGGGCTGGCTTTTAACAGTCAGGGAGCCTGTCACACCTGTGGGGGAACGGGAATTGTGCGCACCGTTGATCGTGCCACCCTGGTGCCGGATGAATCTCTCACCATTGATGAGGGGGCGGTACTTCCCTGGAAGACGCTGATGTGGTCTTTAATGACCGATGTCTGCCGTGCCATGGGGGTGCGGACGGATGTGCCCTTTTCGGAGTTGACTGAGAAGGAGCGGGATATCGTGTATAACGGCCCTGCCGAAAAGAGACATATTTTTTACAAGGCGAAAAACACCAACGATGCGGCGGAGATCGACTTTACCTATTTCAATGCAACCTACACTGTGGAAAATGCGCTGGCAAAGGTGAAGGACGAAAAAGGGATGAAGAGGGTGGAAAAATTCCTGAAACAGGATATCTGTCCGGACTGCGGCGGGACGAGACTGTCGGAGGCAGCCAGGGCACCGAAGCTTTGCGGCATATCGCTGGATGAAGCCTGTCAGATGACACTGGCGGAACTTGTTAACTGGGTGGCAGGGGTGCCGGCATCCCTGCCGGAGCAGATGCGCCCCATGGCGGAGAGTATCTGTGAATCTCTTATAGATGCGGCGAAGCGGCTGTTGGATCTGGGCCTTGGTTATCTGGCGCTTGACCGCGCCGCCGCCACGCTTTCCACAGGGGAGCGTCAGCGGATGCAGCTTGCCCGTGCGGTGCGCAATCGCACCACCGGCGTTTTATATGTGCTGGACGAACCTTCCATTGGGTTGCATCCTGCCAATATTGTGGGACTGACAGGCGTGATGAAAGATCTGGTGGCCGACGGCAATTCGGTACTGCTTGTGGATCACGATACAAATATTCTGGCGGCGGCGGACTGGATGATCGAAATGGGGCCGGAAGCAGGAGCGGGCGGCGGCAGAGTGATCGCCCAGGGGACGATTCCGGAGATAGTGAAGAACGGCAGTTCCATGATCGGGCCGTTCCTCTCGGGAAATGTCGGTATCCACAGAGTGCGTGCCGGAAAGGATGATATGTTTGCGCTGGGTGTAATTCGTCTCTCCACGAAGGCGATCCATACGGTGAAGCCTCTGGATGTGGCGATCCCGAAGGGAAGGCTGACTGTTGTGACCGGTGTGTCCGGCTCCGGGAAGACGACGTTAGTATTGGAAAGCCTGGTTCCCGCCCTGGAGGCTGTCATTCAGGGGAAGACACTGCCGGAACATATCGTGTCTGTGACCGCGGAGGGAGTCGGACGGGTGAAACTGATCGATGCAACCCCCATTGGCATCAATGTGCGCTCTACTGTGGCCACCTATGCCAATGTGCATGACGAACTGCGCAAGATCTATGGAAGAACGTCCCAGGCAAAACAGGCGGGGTACAAAGCCGGTGATTTTTCCTATAATACGGGAAAACTGCGCTGCCCTGTGTGTGATGGAACCGGGGAGATCAGTCTGGATGTGCAGTTTCTGCCGGACGTGGACATTCCCTGTCCGGAATGCCGGGGTTCCAGATACGCCAAAGCGGCTTATCAGATCAGGCGCACGGACAAAAGCGGGAAGGCGTGGTCGCTGCCGGAGCTAATGGGGCTGGAAGTTTCTGCAGCTCTGGAGGTCTGTAAGGATATGAAGCCTGTGCATCAGCGCCTGCAGGTACTGAAAAGTCTGGGCCTTGGTTACCTGACTCTTGGGGAGGCTACCCCGAGCCTGTCCGGCGGTGAGGCGCAGCGGTTAAAGCTTGCCAGCGAGATGGGAAGAGGACAGTCGGACACGGTGTTTGTTTTTGACGAGCCGACTATCGGGCTGCATCCGTTGGATGTGCAGACACTGTTAGCGGTATTTCAGACATTGATTGTAAACGGCGCCACGGTTCTTGTCATCGAACACGATTTGGATGTGATCCGCAATGCCGATTATATGATCGATATGGGACCGGGCGGCGGCGACGGAGGTGGAAAGATCGTTGCGGTGGGAACGCCGGATGAGGTTGCTGCCTGCGGGGAGAGCGTGACGGGAAGGTTTTTACCGCGTAAGCGGGATTTGCGTGGGATGTGAGCATGGGAGAGAAAAAGCGCGTCAAAACAGGAGTGACCACATGCGGATAGCGATATGCGATGACGAAAAAGACATACGGGAGATACTGGCGGAGAAAGTGAACAAATACTGTCCGGAGGCGGAGATTTTCTGCTATGCATCCGGGCAGGAAGTGCTTACAGCGGACAGGATGCCGGATATCCTGTTTCTGGATATTCAGATGCCCGGGGTGTCCGGGATGGAGACGGCGCAGGGGCTTCGGGCCCGGAGTAAAGAGTTGATCCTCATCTTTGTCACGGCGCTGGAGGAGTACGTTTTTCAGGCTTTTGATGTGGGAGCCTTCCACTATCTCGTAAAACCCTTTGAGGAGGAGAAGTTTGTCTGCGTCCTTTCCCGTGCGGTAAAACAGTGCAGAGAGGCGTCAGAAAATGCCGGAGTGTCGATGGCGAAAGAGGAGGACAGGCATATCCTGATCTTGTCGGGAGGAAGCCATATAAAAATACGGCTGTGTGATATTGTGTATGCGGAAGTCTTTAACCGGAAGGTGGTGATCCATAAAATGACCGAAGATATGGAGTATTATGGAAAAATGTCGGATCTTGAGAAATTGGCCGGGAAGGATTTCTTCAGGCCCCACAGATCCTATCTGGTGAATTTCCAGTATGTGGTGAGATATGATGCCCAGATGATCGAGTTGGAGAGCGGGAATGTACCTGGGGGGACTGTTTCCAAAGTGAAAGTTCCTCTGGCAAAAAAGAACTATCCGCTGTTTGTGAAAAGTTATCTGAACTATAACAGAAGAACAGAGGGTGATGGAAACCTGTGACGGACTGGGACTTTTACTGGAATCTGATTAACCGCATTTCACAGATCGGACTGATTTTTGTCAGAGCATATTTTCTGTGCCGTCTTGTAAGTCCTTTTTTACGAAAGAGAGAGGAAGGACAGTGCAGATCTTTTCGGGAGAGGACGGGACGCTTTTTTTATGCGGCGCTGCCGGGTATCGGCTATGCTGTCGTTATGCTGCTTTTTGCTCTTTATCCGCGGGAGATCCATGTGATACCGGTGTATGCGGCGAGTGCGGCGGCGGCCTTTGCCGTGATGTATGTTGTTGACAGAAGAAACAGGGAACAGAAGATATTTCTGGCGGTGATCTTTTATCTGCTGCAGTGGATCACCTGGGGGATCACATTGGTGCCGTGGCGGGGGGTATATGATGTGCTGCTCCTTGCTGTCGGCAGGCCGAAAAACTATCTGATACAGTGCATTCTGTATGCGGTTATGGAAGGGTTTAACTTTGTACTGCACTTTCTGTGTATGGCGTTTTGTGTCAGGCTGATCCACAAAGAATACCGTGATAAGACAGAAAAAATGACCGGAAGAGAGCTGGCATTGATGTCAGCGCCTCTTTTTTCCATTGCTGTGGGACAGGGAGCATTTTATTTTGTGGTGGATGCCTATGAAAAAACTACCGGACAATATATATGGAATCACTATTCCGCGTACACGCTGATTCAGGCGTTTTTTATGCTGGTCGCCTTCGGAGCAATGCTCACAGTTATTGTCTCCTATCAGCGTATCAGGAGCAGCCAGAGAAAAGAGCGGGAAGACGTCGTGCTGTCGGGACAGATCCGGGAGATGAAGCGGCATATAAACGAGGTGGAAAAACTGTATCTTGATATCCGCAGCTTAAAGCATGATATGAGGAATCATATCATGACGCTGGAAAAACTCTGTGAACGGGATGAGGAGGCCGACGCGTATCTCACACAGTTAAAAAAGGAGGTGTGCGAAGTGGCGCCGGAAACTTCCAGCGGTAATCCGGTGATTGACGTGATTCTGCGGGAAAAGCACAAGGAAGCGGAGGAGAAAAACATTGCTTTTACCAATCGGTTTTACTTTCCGGCGGATACAAAGTGTAACGCCTTTGATGTCAGCGTGATTCTGCACAATGCCCTGAACAATGCTATGGAGGCGGCCGGAGAGTGTGAGAACCCCTGTATTTCCGTTTCCACCTGCCGCAGGAAAAATGCCTTTCTGATAGAGATAAAAAACAGCGTCTCTGAAAAGAGAAACATCGATGAGGAGAGCGGCCTGCCGCTTACCACAAAGCAGGGTAAAGATCATGGCTTCGGCCTGATCAATATCCGAAAAGTGGCCCGGAAATATCACGGTGATATCGCCATCGAGCAGAAGGAAGGAGAGTTCGGGCTGATCGTTATGCTGATCGTGTGAGGCCGGTACAGCACGACAGTCTGCCAGGTTAGAGCAGCTATCCCTGTGAATACTGCCACATGGACATGGATGAATTACCACGAAAAGTTACTCCTGCGTCATCAGCTCCTTTATCTTTTGCATAAACTTTTCAGAAGCCCTGGAGAAGATCTGATATTTTTTCCAGATAATGCTCAGGCCGGCCTCTCTTTTCGGGCTGAGGGGCCGAAAACACAGACTGCTCCCGCAGGAGGTGTTGATGATATGGTCGAAGCCGATGGCGTATCCCAACCCTTCCGCCACCATCAGAGAAGCATTGAAAAGCAGGTTGTATGTCGCAACGATCTCCAGTTCACCGGTTTTTTTCTGTAGCCAGGCGGAAAGTCCTTCCTGTGTGCTCTCCTGTTCGGATATGATCAGAGGCTTATCCCACAGATCTTGGGGGGAGATCAATTTCTTTGAGGCAAGCGGGGAATCCTGCCGCATGAGCACGCCCCAGGTGTCCTGGAAAGGAATTTCAAGGGAGTTGTATTTTGTCTGATCCACAGGGCCGAATACGACGCCGAAGTCGATTAACCCCTTGTCCAGCTGCTCCATCACAAACTGTGCGTTTCCGCTGGAAAGATGATAGTGGATGCCGGGATATGTTCTGTACAATTCTCTGGCCGTTTTTGCAATAAAGCGGACCGCGTCAGTTTCTCCGGTTCCGATGGAAATGTCCCCAACGATGACCTGATCAGAGAAGGAGATTTCCTGTTTTGCTTTCTGAACCAGATTCAGTATTTCTTCCGCCCGCTTTTTCAGGATCATGCCTTCCTCTGTGAGAGTTACTTTTCTGGAGCCCTTTGTTCCGCGGATTAAAAGCTGTTTTCCCAGCTCCTCTTCCATGGCTTTTAGTTGTGTGGAGAGGGTGGGCTGTGAAAGATGCAGGGATTTTGCAGCCCTGACGATGCTCTGTTCCCTCGCCACGGCGAGAAAGTATTGCAGTACACGCAGTTCCATGGAGTTACCTTTGTCCTTTCGTATGTCTATTCCTGGCGGCTGACAGGAGTTAATTCTGCGCAGCCCGTCGGAATGTTGCCGGTAATAGTTACAGTGACAATCAGATCTCATTCTGATCCGGCGTCAGGCAGTCTGCCTGAAAAGTTCATTCCAACATCAGCAGATCCAGTGTACCATATACAACAATAGGTTTCAACTATGCAAATGTATCAGATATAAGTATTTGCTATCATTTGAAAAGATACGTATAATGGGAAACGAAAAAAAGAGCGAAGGCTCTTAACGGGAGGAGTAAAGTGGGCGAAGGGATTGAGCTGGAGAAACTGATCGAGTATGGATCGAAGGAAGCTATCATTCAGAATCTGAAGGACGCAGGATGCTGTGAAGATACGGTCGCATGTTGTATTGACTGTCTGGACTGCGGGAAGAAAGCGGAACTGTTAAAGCGGCTGGAACATCACAGAAAAGACCTGTTACAGGAGGTTCACAAGGCAAAATTCCTGTCGGAAAAAGAGGTATGCCCAGAGGAGAAGCAGATCGACTGCCTGGATTATCTGGTGTATCAGATCAATCGATGCAGAGGGGATAAGGAGACTTGAAATGGAGGAGACAGACAATGATAACAATAGAAAACCAGACTTTTGATGAGGAGCGTGTGCTGTACGGGAGAGAGGGCATCACAGTGCGAAACTGTTCTTTCGACGGACCGGCGGACGGCGAGAGTGCTTTTAAGGAAGGAAAGGATATCGAGGCAGAGCACTGCTTTTTTAATCTGCGTTATCCATTCTGGCATGACCATGGGCTTATCATCAGAGATTCGGAGATGACCGAATTATGCAGAGCTGCGCTGTGGTATTCCGACCGGGTGGAGATCACGGATACGAAACTGCATGGGATCAAGGCTCTCAGGGAGTGCAGTAATATTGTGATGAAAAACTGCGATATCATCTCCCCGGAATTCGGCTGGTCGGTGCGCGGGATCCGCATGGAGGATTCGGCAGCGGTCAGCGAGTATTTTATGATGCGTTCGGAGGATCTGACATTCCGGAACATGAACCTTACAGGAAAGTATTCTTTTCAGTACATCAGAAACGCAGTCTTTGAAAACTGTACCTTCGATACGAAGGATTCCTTCTGGCACGGGGAAAACATAACGGTAAAAGACAGTGTGGTAAAGGGCGAATATCTGGCCTGGTATTCGGATGGGTTGACACTTGTAAACTGTAAGATCATTGGCACACAGCCTTTCTGTTACTGCAAAAATCTGAAACTGATCGACTGTGAGATGATTGATACGGATCTGGCCTTTGAAAAGTCGGATGTGGAGGCGCAGATCACGACAAAGGTTGACAGCATTAAAAATCCGCGCTCCGGCCGGATCGAAGTGCCGGAACTTGGGGAACTGATTATGGATGATGCGGAGGCAAAAGGTGAGGTCCTGATCAGAGCATAGAAACAGAAAGCGCAGGAAAGAACGAAAAGGAAAAAAGAAAGAGAAAAGAAAGAAAAAGGAGGAACCAGTTTATGATCTACAGAGATTTTCAGAATATGAAATTGTCCGGCCTGGGGCTTGGCATGATGCGGCTGCCGGTGGTGGAGGGCAACGACAGCGTGGTGGATGAGGCCGCTGCAGAGGAGATGATCGACTATGCTCTTCATAACGGCATCAATTATTTTGATACGGCCTGGGGCTACCATGACGGCAACTCGGAACTGGTGGCAGGAAAGTATCTGACAAAATATCCGCGGGACAGTTATTATCTTGCCAGCAAATTTCCCGGGTATGATCTCTCCAACATGGATAAGGTGGAGGAGATTTTTGAAAAACAGCTGAAAAAATGCCGGACACCTTATTTTGACTTTTATCTGTTCCACAATGTTTTTGAGGGGAATATCGATGCCTATCTGGATCCTAAATATGGGATCCTCGAATATCTGTTAAAACAGAAAGAAAACGGACGCATCCGTCATCTTGGATTTTCCGCCCACGGCAGTGTGGAGGTGATCCGTCGTTTCCTGGATGCCTGCGGCGAGCATATGGAGTTTTGCCAGCTGCAGCTCAATTACATGGACTGGCATTTTCAGAACGCACAGGAAAAGGCGGCCCTTATACAGAAGGCAGGGATTCCGATCTGGGTGATGGAACCTCTGCGAGGCGGCAGGCTGGTAAAGGCTTCAGAAGAAATGACGGGTGTTATGAAATCCCTGCGCCCGAAGGAAAGCGTTCCCGGCTGGGCGTTCCGATTCTTGCAGAGCATTCCAGGCGTGACGATGATACTTTCGGGGATGTCCAGTCTGGAGCAGCTGAAGGAAAATATCGCCACCTGTGGGACAGACGAGCCGCTTGGTAAAGAGGAATTTGACACCCTGGTACGGCATATGGATCGGGAGACGGAAATGGGAATCCTGCCCTGTACAGCCTGTCATTACTGCACAAACCATTGCCCGAAGGGATTGCCCATTCCAGAACTGATCGCTCTGTACAATGAACATAAGATCACAGGCGGCGGATTTATCGCGCCGATGGCGGTGGCAGGAATGGATTCCGAAAAACGTCCGGCAAACTGTATCGGCTGCAGAGGTTGTGAAAAGGTCTGTCCCCAGCAGATCAAAATTTCCGAAATGATGAAAGAGTTTTCGGGGATGCTCGGAATGTAAAAAAGTATCAGGGTAAAAGCCGACGGTGGAATCGCATTAAAAAGATGCGGTTTCACCGTTTTTTCTGTAACAGACGAATAAGTTTTATTGAGTTTTGTATTCATTTATACTATAATGTGGCTATGTGTTGAAAAGTTTCAGGCGCTCCGGAAATAAAAGTTTACAGTGGGGTGTGCTGAAAAATGGAATGCTTTACCATATCCTGATAGTAAATCATGTTTTTTGGTTTTTTGAACATACTGAAAAGGAGGAAATATAGAAATGAGTCAGACGGAGGAGGGAGTTTTCAGTGCTCCGATGAAACATATTCTGGCGGTGGACGATACGGCGATTATTTTGACGAGAATAATGGACGCGTTGCGAAATGATTATGAGGTGACCACCATCAATTCAGGGATACGTGCACTGAAGTACTTACAGCAGGAAAAACCGGATCTTATTCTGCTGGATATTCAGATGCCTAATAAGGACGGCATTGAAACACTGCGGGAAATACGTGCCATGAGAGGGCTTGCGGATATACCGGTGATCATGCTCACGGGTGTGGAAGACAAAAGTTCTGTCCTGGAAAGCGCCAGACTGGGAATCTGCGATTACATTCTGAAACCTTTTTCTTCCGAAGATCTGCTGGCCAGGATCAGGAGGGTTTTAAAGCCGGATGAGGAGGGCGAATTGCAGAAGTTATGGAAAGAAGGAGGGAGAAGATGAAAGAAAAAGGAAAACTGAAACGGAATTTTTACAGTCTGATCGTGACGGCGCTTGTGGGATTTATCTATTTTTACGTCTACCTGCCCGCCATCAACATCCACTCGGAGGATTTTTACGGATTTATCATGCTGCTTTGTATTGTTTATACTGGCTGCATGATTTTTCTGGGAGGTTTTAAAAGCCGTTCCGTCAAAGAGTTTATTACCTTCAGCTGGAAGCAGGTAAAACTGCCGTTTATCGTATTTGTGGCCATCGTGGTGGTGACGGCGGCAGGCTACCTGTTCGGACTGGTGATCTTTCGGGCTTCGGCCTATTCTTCCCTGATGCCGATCACCACAGGGGATTTTACGGAGGATGTGGCGGAGATCTCCATGGACCAGATCCCGATGCTTGACGAAGCTTCCGCTAATACGTTGGCAAATCGGAAACTGGGGGAACTCTCCGATCTGGTCTCCCAGTTTGTGGTCAGCGACACCTCGGCCCAGATCAACTACAGGGCGCGCCCGGTGCGGGTGACCTATCTGCACTATGACAGCTTTTTTAAGTGGTGGAGCAACCGTGCACAGGGGATTCCCGCCTATATGGTGGTGGATATGGTAACCCAGGATGTGGATGTGGTGCGGCTGGAGGAAGGGATCAAATATTCTCCTTCGGAGTATTTTAACAGGGATTTGAGCCGTTATCTGCGGTTCCATTACCCTACGGCGATTTTTGAGAATGTGAATTTTGAGATAGATGAGGAGGGCACGCCTTACTGGGTGGCTTCCGTGGTGAAAAAGCGCATCGGCCTGTTCAATGGCGACGATATACAGGGAGTGGTGCTTTTAAATGCTGTAACAGGGGAGAGCGTTTATTATGAGGTAGAGGACGTGCCCACCTGGGTGGATCGGGTGTACAGCGCCGGGCTGGTGGTGGAGCAGTACAATTATTACGGCAGATACCACAACGGCTTTTTCAACTCACTGTTTACCCAGAGCGACTGTACCACGGCGACCACGGGGTACAACTATATCGCCATGAACGACGACGTGTATCTTTACACCGGCATCACTTCCATCAGTGGAGACCGGGGCAATATCGGTTTTATTCTGGTCAATCAGCGGACAAAGGATGCCTGTTATTATTCCTGCGCCGGAGCAGAGGAGTATTCGGCCATGTCCTCGGCGGAGGGAGCGGTACAGCAGTTCAGTTATGATGCAACCTTTCCGTTACTTTTAAATATCTCAGATCAGCCCACCTATTTTATGGCCTTAAAGGATGCGGCGGGGCTTGTGAAGATGTACGCCATGGTCAATGTGCAGCAGTATCAGATCGTATCCACGGGAAATTCCGTCAGGCAGTGTCAGCAGAACTATCACGAGCTGCTGATCGACAATCAGGTCATTGAGGACGACGGAAGCCTGAACATGCCGGACGGCGGTGCTGGTGAAGGGGAAGTACCAGGGGCTGAAAACGCCGCGGGAGGTACGCAGGAGAACGGGGAGAAAGAGCCGGCTGCGGAGGATTATGTGCAGATAAGCGGTACGGTGGGTGAGATCCGGACGGCTGTTATAGATAATAACACATGTTATTTCGTGCAGCTCCTGGAGCTGAATTCGGTGCGGTACTATATGCTCAGAGCGGATGAGAATCTGGAGGCAGTACTGTTAAACGAGGGAGATCAAGTGGAGCTCTCTTATGTGCCGGGAGAGGGCGCGGAGAAGATCGTGAAGGCGAAACTGGATGGAATTACGCCTGTTATGGAAACACAGGATGCAGCGGAAGAGCCGGCCGGAGAGGGAGAAATGATTGACGGGCAGGATGCGGCGGAAGATACCGGAGCGGGCGAATGATGGAGAACAGATAGAGCAGGCAATTGTTCGGAAATTCCAAGTAGTTCAAAGTGGGAAAAAGAGGACGCGCTGTGAAATGAAAGGATTTCCCGGACGATAGCAGGGAGATGACGGAATAAGGTATGACAAAAGAGATAGTGATGTTGAATGATCTGGAGATCGGACAATCGGCAAAGATCGAAGCGGTGGGCGGGGAAGGCGCCCTCAGACAGCATTTTCTGGATATGGGACTGATCCCCGGCGCGGAGGTGAAGCTTGTCAAGTTCGCCCCTATGGGGGATCCGATGGAGCTGTTGATCCACGGCTACGAGCTGACATTGCGGCTTGACGACGCGGCAAAAATAGAGGTGACCTCTGTTTGGGAAAAGACAGAAGGAAATTCTGCTTTCCCCGATAAAACGGACAGAGGGAAGACCAGGACGGAGCATCCGGGCCTGGGGGAGGGCGGCAGATATCACGCCAGGGGGGACGGCGATCCCCTGCCCGAGGGGAGCGTGCTGACCTTCGCTCTGGCGGGCAACCAGAATTGCGGCAAGACCACGCTCTTTAATCAGCTCACCGGCGCAAGCCAGCATGTGGGGAACTTTCCGGGGGTGACGGTGGACAGGAAAGGCGGCGCCATCAGGGGCTACCCGAAGACGGAGATCACCGATCTGCCGGGTATCTATTCCATGTCCCCCTACAGTGCGGAGGAGATCGTCACAAGACAGTTTATCATAGGCGAAAAACCGACGGGTATTATCAATATCGTGGACGCCACCAATATCGAGCGGAATCTCTATCTGACCATGCAGCTGATGGAACTGGGGATTCCCATGGTGCTGGCGCTCAATATGATGGACGAGGTGCGGAGTAACGGCGGTTCCATACATATCAACGAGATGGAAGCTTATCTGGGCATTCCGGTAGTGCCCATCTCTGCGGCAAAAAACGAGGGCGTGGACGAGCTGGTGCGTCATGCAGTCCATGTGGCGAACTATCGTGAGAAACCCGGGCGGATGGATTTCTGCGATGAGAGAGATCACGGCGGCGCGGTACACAGATGTCTCCACGGTATTATGCATCTGATTCAGGATCACGCGGAGGCGGCGGGAATTCCTGTCCGGTTTGGGGCCACCAAACTGGTGGAGGGAGATGAGCGGATCAAAGCGGCGCTTACGCTGTCTCAGAATGAGGAGGAGATGTTAGAGCATATCATCAGACAGATGGAAGAGGAGAGAGGGCTTGACAGAGCGGCGGCCATCGCCGATATGCGCTTTACTTTTATTCAGAATCTGGTGGCGGAAACGGTGGTAAAACCGGGGGAAAGCAGGGAACATGCGAGAAGCCGGAAAATCGACGGCATCCTGACAGGGAAATATACGGCGATCCCGGCCTTCATCGGTATCATGGGGCTTGTTTTTTATCTGACCTTTAATGTGATCGGCGCCTTTTTGCAGGATCTTCTGGCGGCGGGAATAAACGGGCTGATGCAGGCGGTGGATCGGGCGTTTACGGCCTGGCATGTGAACAATGTACTGCATTCCCTGGTCATTGACGGTGTTTTTGCCGGAGTGGGAAGCGTGCTCAGTTTCCTGCCGGTTATCGTGACGCTGTTTTTCTTTTTGTCTCTGTTGGAGGATACGGGATATATGGCCAGAGTGGCCTTTGTGATGGATAAACTTTTGCGTAAGATCGGACTTTCCGGCAGAAGTATCGTGCCGATGCTAATCGGATTCGGCTGTACGGTGCCCGGAGTGATGGCCAGCAGGACGCTGCCGTCGGAAAGAGACCGTAAGATGACGATTCTTTTGACGCCGTTTATGAGCTGTTCGGCGAAACTGCCGATCTATGGCTTTTTTACGGCGGCGTTTTTCCCGGGCAAGGGCGGACTCATTATGGTGGGGCTCTATTTTTTCGGGATCTTTGTGGGGATCCTGACGGCGTTGCTCTTTAAAAGCACTTTATTTAAAGGAGAGGCGGTGCCTTTTGTGATGGAACTGCCCAATTACCGTCTGCCCGGCGTGAAAAATGTGGCGAGACTTCTGTGGGAGAAGGCGAAGGACTTTCTGCAGCGGGCATTTACGGTGATCTTTGTGGCGGCTATCGTGATCTGGTTTTTACAGACCTTCAATCTGCATTTCGGCATCGTGGAGGATTCGAGGGAGAGCATTCTGGCCATGGCGGCGGGAAAGATAGCGCCGGTGTTCGGGCCTCTGGGATTTGGCGACTGGCGTATCTCGACGGCGTTAATAACCGGTTTTATGGCGAAGGAAAGCGTGGTCTCCACACTGACCGTACTGCTTGGATCCGGCGAAAGGATCACGGAGCTGCTTACCTGTTCGTCTGCCGCCGCCCTTTTAGTGTTCTGTCTGCTGTACACGCCCTGTGTGGCGGCGGTTGCCTCGGTAAAGAGGGAACTGGGAGGAAAGTGGGCTGCGGCTATGATAGTCAGTCAGTGCGTGATCGCCTGGATCTGCGCTTTTCTGGTGCGGATCATGGTGTCCGTTATAATGTAATGCTACTCATAGTTGTGAGAAAATAAAAAATGTGATACACTGTTGACAGGTGCCATTTTGTCCGTCAGAAAACCGTTGAATGGCAATGGGCGGATGGGTCTGCAGAGATAAATGGGAAAGAGGAAGTTCATGGAAAATCAGCAGAGTAACAAGAAGAAAAACCGCACGACACATTTCCTGCTTGGAAGTTTTGTCATACTTCTGATCCTTGGTGTCAGTGCTTTTATGTATCTGAGCTATTATATGAGCAGGGTAAGTGAGAAATCTATTGATAAAGTCGGCGACGTTTATATGTCGGGCATCAAAGAGCATATCGTTGCCCATTTCAGGACGCTGATCGATTTGAAATTTGAGCAGGTGGAGGCGGTGGTGCAGGTCGTTCCGGTGGAAATGGATGATATGGATGAACTGTATGAGGAGCTGATCTACAGAACAAATATCAGAAACTTTAACTATCTGGCGCTCTGTGCCGAGGACGGTACAATTGAAATGTTGGATGGAGAACAGTTTGAACTGACCGATCCGGATCCTTTTTTTGAATCCCTGAAGAAGGGCGAAAAAAAGGTGGCGGTGGGCAGAGATACCAATGGAAATGAGATCGTTATATTTGGCGTCGATGCGCATTATCCGATGAAAAGCGGCAAGACCTGTACGGCCCTTGCGGCGGCTGTGCCGATCGAGTATATCAGTATAATGTTAGGGACGGATGAGGAGGAAAACGCCATCATATATTCCCATATTATCCGTAAGGAGGGGAGCTTTATCGTCAGTGATATGAGTGATGAGTACGCCGATTATTTCAGCGCTCTGTATGAGAAATACGCAAACGATGATCCGGCGAAGATAGAAAACTATATCGACGGTCTTTCGACGGCCATGGCTGAAAAAAAAGATTATTCGGCGATTACGAATTTTGAGGGAAGCAGCCAGCAGGTCTACTGTACCATGCTGCCTTATTCGGAGTGGCATCTTCTGACGATACTGCCCTTCGGTGTTCTGAATGAGACCGTGGAAAATATGAACAGAGACCGGACGGCGGCTACATTGTTGATCGGCGCTATTGTGCTGGCGGTGTTGCTGATTATTTTCTTTGTATATTTTAAAATGACGCGTCAGCAGATGAAAGAGCTGGAGGAAGCCAGAGAGGAGGCTCTGGAGGCCAATAAGGCAAAGAGTACCTTCCTTTCCAATATGAGCCATGATATCCGTACGCCGATGAATGCCATTGTGGGGATGACGGCAATTGCCATGACGCATATTGAAGACAGAGAGCAGGTACAGAACTGTCTTCGGAAGATTACGCTGTCCGGAAAGCATTTGTTAGGGCTGATCAATGATGTGCTTGATATGTCAAAGATCGAGAGCGGTAAGATGACACTGACTGCGGAGAGAATCTCTCTCCGGGAAGTTGTGGAAGGGGTTGTAGGGATCGTACAGTCCCAGATCCGGGGAAAGAGTCAGAACTTTAATGTACATATAAGCAATATCATAGCGGAAGATGTGTACTGTGACAGCGTCCGGTTAAATCAGGTACTGATCAATCTTTTGTCCAATGCCATAAAGTATACCCAGGAGGGCGGCAGCATTCAGTTATCCCTCTATCAGGAGCAGGCTCCTGAGGAGATGGGAGAAGGGTATATCCGCAATCATATTACGGTAAAGGACAATGGAATCGGCATGACGCCGGAATTTGTGGAGCATATTTTTGAGTCCTATTCCAGAGCGGACAGCAAGCGCGTCAATAAAACGGAGGGCGCAGGACTTGGCATGGCGATCACAAAACATATCGTGAATGCCATGGATGGAACGATCACTGTGGAGAGTGAACCGAAGAAAGGAACAACTTTTGAAGTAACTGTGGATTTCGAGAGAGCGGATACGGAGGAGATCGAGATGGTTCTTCCGCCCTGGAAAATGCTGGTGGTGGATGATGACGAGGCGCTTTGCAGAACGGCAGTGGAAGCGCTTGATTCCATAGGGATACAGTCGGATTGGTGTATGAGCGGAGAAAAAGCGCTGGAGATGGTCACAAAGCATCACAGGATGCGGGACGACTATCAGATCGTTTTGTTAGACTGGAAACTTCCGGGAATGGATGGCATTATGGTTGCCAGGCAGATCAGGCAGATCGTGGACAGGGATATGCCGATCATTCTGATATCGGCCTATGACTGGAATGAGTTTGAGGAGGAGGCAAGAGAAGCCGGAATCGACGGTTTTATCAGTAAACCTCTGTTTAAATCAACGTTATATCACAGCCTGAAAAAATATATGAATGTGGAGGAGATACAGGAGAAGGCCAGTGAGGAACTGGTGGGACGCCGCATTCTGGTGGCGGAGGACAATGATCTGAACTGGGAGATCCTGAAAGAACTGCTGTCGGATATCGGCATGGAACTGGAATGGGCAGAGAACGGAAAGATCTGTCTGGAGAAATTCAGAGAATCGAAAGAAGGACACTTTGACGCGATCCTGATGGATGTCAGGATGCCGGTGATGACCGGTTATGAGGCCACCGAGGCGATCAGAGCCCTTGACCATCCGGATGCAAAGAAAATTCCGATCATAGCGATGACGGCGGATGCCTTTTCGGAGGATATCAGGCGGTGTCTGGACAGCGGTATGAATGCCCATACGGCGAAGCCGATCAATCTGGATGAGGTGGTACTACTGTTGAAGAAATTTATTTTGTAAGAAATGAAATGGGGCCGGATCTGGGTGTGATCCGGCTTTTTTAAACAATACGGAAGAGGAGACTCGTATGAGGCTGTTTCATCTATCGGATCTGCATATCGGATTAAAATTATTGAATTGGGATATGCGGGAGGATCAGGAGTATATATTTGGGCAGATCGCAGCGCTGGCGGCGGAGAAAAGACCGGATGCTATCGTGATCGCCGGAGATATCTATGATAAGTCGGCGCCTTCCGCGGAAGCGGTGGAGGTTTTTGACCGTTTTGTGGTAAAGCTGCGGGAGGCTGCGCCGGAGGCGGCGGTCATGATGATCAGCGGCAACCACGACAGTCCTTCCCGATTGGACTGTTTTCGGAGTGTGCTGGCGGGAGAGCGTTTGTATACGATCGGGAAACCGCCTGTGCAGGATGGAGAATTTATGGAGAAGATCGTACTGCGGGATGCATACGGAAAAGTGAATTTTTATCTGCTGCCTTTCGTGAGACCTTCCATGGTTCGGACGGTCGTGGGCACGAAGGAGGATGGCAGCTTTCTTTCTTATCAGGAGACGATGGAGAAGCTGATCGGGCGGGAAAAGATCGACACAGGGGAGAGAAATGTGTTTGTGAGCCATCAGTTCTATGTGCCGGAGGGCGTGGAGGCGAAGGATGTGGAGCGCATGGATACGGAAGTGCGTACCGTGGGAAATGTCGATGCGGTGGGGGCAGGTCTTTTGTCCGTATTTGATTACGCGGCCCTGGGACATATCCATAAACCCATGAAAGTGGGCAGTGAGAGGATCCGCTACTGTGGGACGCCTTTGGCCGTATCCGTCAGCGAGGCGGGGCAGGAGAAGGGGGTCGTGATGGTGGATCTGCAGGAGAAGGGCACTGTGCATATCACAAAACTTCCGCTAAAGCCGCTTCGGGAAGTGCGGGTGATAAAAGGAGAGCTGGCGGAAGTACTGGAGTTTCGCTGTGAGGATTATGTGACGGTGATCCTGACAGATCGGGCAGATCTGGATGTGATCGATATGCGGGAGAGGCTTCGGCTGGCTTTTCCGAATCTGTTGGAGATCAGGCGGGAGACGAAAAAGACAGCAGATTATGAGAGGGAGATCGACACAGAGGCGCTGCCTGATCCCTTCGCGTTATGCTGTCTGTTTTTAAAGGACATGGATGAACAGGATCAGGCAGTGATGCAGGATGTGATCAATGTGGTGAAAGGGGCGCTGTAATATGAAACCGTTGATACTGACCATGAGGGCTTTTGGCTCCTACAATAAAGAGACGACTGTTGATTTTTCGAGACTTTCTCAAAATCTGTTTTTAGTTACAGGGGATACCGGCGCGGGAAAAACTACGGTTTTTGATGCCATCGTATTTGCGCTCTACGGGGAGGCGTCTTCTGTTGCCAACAGAAAGGAAGGGATAGTGCTGCAGAGCCAGTATGCGGCTTTGGATGTGACGCCCTTTGTGCGGCTTACCTTTTCGGACGGCGAGAATGGAGAGATCTATGTTGTCTCGCGCACCCCGAGACATCGGAAACTGCTCAAAAGAGGGAAAGGAAGCGGTGTCCGCACCACGGAAAAGAACGCTTCGGTCTCCCTGATTATGCCGGATGGGAGCGAATATCCGGCAAAAGAGACAGAGCAGAAAATCGAGGAGATCGTGGGATTTAATAAGGAGCAGTTTATGCAGGTGGCGATGATCGCCCAGGGTGAATTTATGGAACTTCTTCGGGCGAAATCCGACGTGAAGAAAGTGATCTTCCGGAAGCTGTTCCACACAGATATTTATGAGAGGATCGCCCAGGAGTTAGAGAGGCGCAAACGGGAGAAGGAAAAAGAGATCGCCGTTATCAAAACAGGCTGCCGGGCTGTTGTGCACAGGATCCGAATCCCGGAGGCGTATGAGAGAGCGGAACAGATCGCCGGGTTGAAGGAGCAGATAGAGGAGGGTGTTCTGGCAAATATGGGGCAGTTTCTGGAGGAGCTGGGGGCGCTTTGCGTTTATTGCGCAAAGACCAGGGAGGAGATGGAGAAAGAGCTTCAACTTGCATCTGTGGTGCGGGATAAAACCCGGGATGCGTACATTGGGGCGGAAAATCTGGTGAAGTCTTACGGACAGCTTGAACAGGCACAGGCTGAGCTTGCGGAGTGTGAAAGATATCGCGGGGAGATGGCGGAGGCGGCGAAGCTGGCGGCTGATCTGGGAGATGCCTATGATATTCTGACCGAGTATAAGGTTTATGAGACGACCAATAGGGTGGCAGAGAGCATAAAGACGGCAAAGCGGGAGAAGGAGAAGATCCTGCCCGGCCTGACGGAGAGGGAAGAAAGGCTGGCGGAGGAGAAAAAGAAGGCGAAAGAACAGTATGACATCTCTCAGGAGAGGTTCAGCAAACTGAGTGAGCGGGTCGAGGCGGCAAAAAAGATACTCCGGGAGATGGAGAGCGCGGAGAGAGGGTACGGCGAGAGCCTTGAGGAGCTGGAAACAGCACAAAGGAAGGAGCGGGAAGAACGGGAGAAGCTGACCGGCCTGGAAGCGCAGGAAAAGAGCCTGAAAGAGCAGGCGGAAATCCTGGGGAGCGCAGAGGCTCTTCTGGAGAGATGGAAGGGGAAGGAAAAGCTGGCGCTTGATCTGTCGGAAGATTCCGGGGAGATAACGGAGCTGAAGAAACAGATCGAAGTACAGGCAAAGAGAGCTGCGCAGACAAAGAAAGTGTATGAGGAGACGAAAGAGGTATATCTGCGGGAAAGCAGAAGTTATGAGCAGAGACGGCAGAGCTTTCTGGATGCCCAGGCGGGGATTCTGGCGGGCAGCCTGGAGCCTGGAAAACCCTGTCCGGTCTGTGGTTCGTTGGAACACCCTGTTCCCTGTAAGAGCGGGGAAGGGAAGGAGGAACTTTCCAAGGAAGAGATCGGGCGCCTGGGCGAGATGGTGGAAGAGTACCGGAAAAGACAGGAGGATACGGCTGGCAAGGCGAAGGAGGAGGAGATCTCCCTGCGGGAGAAGCGTGACGCATTTGAAAAGAGACTGCGGAAACTGACGGAAAAATATAAGGAAGCGGTCACCGGGGAAGATATGTCTGAGACTTTGGGGGAGAGCAGTGCGGAGATACCGGAGGCTGTTCTTCGTGATATGATCGGGAAGTTTCTGAGAAATGTGCAGAGGGAGGGAGTTTCCCTACAAAAAAATGTAGATGATTTAAAAGAGATACGAAAAAAGCTTGAGAAGACCGGGGGACATAAGGAAATGTTGCAGCAGTCCGTCAGGCAGTGCGTGGAAAAGCTGCAGGCGGCGGAAAATGCGGTTCATCAGAAGAAAGGGAAACTGGAAAGCCTGTCCGGCACAGTGGAATATGCGACTGTGGAGGAGGCGGACCGGAAGCTGCAGGAGGAGAAGAGCAGAAGAGATGAGGCGGCCGGACATTTTCATGAGATACAGGAGAAGGCCGAGCAGGCGGAAAGAGAGAGGCAGGAGGCGGAGACGCTGCTGCAAAACTACAGAAAAGAGCTTCCGGAGCGGATGCGGGAGGCGGAAGATAAAAGGACGGCCTATGAATTTCGCATGCGGGAAAGGGGGCTGGACGAGGCTGCATGGCAGGCGTTAACCGCAACATATGAAAAAGAGGAGACTGATCTTTTAAGGAAGAAGGTGGCGGACCATCAGCTGAGGGAACAGAAAGCTGCGGCTGTGAAGGAAGCAGCGTTTGACGCCATCGGGGAGCAGGAAAAACCTGTTTTGGAAAAGCTGGAAGCGGAAAAAATGCAGGCGGAAGAAAGGCTGACGGCGGTCAAGGAAAAACTTGCGCATCATCAGGAGAAAGAGCGGGATAACAGAAGCGTCTATGAAGAACTGGCGCCCAGAGCGAAGGAACGGAAGCTTGTCATTGAGGAACATACCAGAGTAGATCAACTGTACAGGCTGGTTTCCGGAAATGTGACCGGGGGACGTATGGATCTGGAAACTTTTGTGCAGCGCTATTATCTGGAAAGAGTGCTGCATGCTGCCAACAGACGTTTTCAGGAGATGTCCGGCGGGCAGTTTGAACTGCGCATGGTATCCCCGGAACGGGCCGGGGAGGGAAAAAACCGGGGCCTGGATCTGATGGTTTACTCTGCCGTCACCGGAAAAGAACGGGAGATCCGGACGCTCTCCGGGGGAGAGTCCTTTATGGCGGCCCTGGCTTTAGCGCTGGGTATGGCGGATCAGATCCAGGACAGCACATCGGCGGTCCACCTGGATATGATGTTTATTGACGAAGGGTTTGGCTCTCTGGATGAGCATTCCAGAAATCAGGCCGTGAAGGTGCTGAAGGAGATGGCGGAGGGAAAGAGACTGATCGGCATTATCTCCCATGTGACTGAACTGAAACAGGAGATTGAGGAGAAGTTAATTGTCAGCAGGAATGAAGAAGGAAGCTTTGTGAGGTGGGAGTGAGGAAATAAAAAGTTAAAGAAAATTTATCCGGAAACAGTCAGCGCGGCCGTTATGCAATATGATATTTGCATAACGGCCGCTTATTTTGAAAAACCGGCGTAAAATTCCTGAAAAAATTTTTATTTCAGTGCTGAAAAAAAGGACAGGTACATATATATAGACAGAGAGAAAGCTGTGTGATCAAGATGTGGTAGTGCATGGCTGGGAATTGCGGTCAGGATACGGCAGCGCAAAGGAAGATGCCGTATGGACGGAAGACGGTGGCGCCCCATGGATATCAGGCAGTCAGGATAAAGTGGGGAAGAGGAGGAGACGCCATGGAAAAGGAGGAGATCCTGCATATGTTTCCGGCGTCCTGCAGAAAGCTTTTTGACAGGGCGGCATCCGCACCGGAAAAGCTACAGGAGATAAGGCTGCGGGCAAAAAAGCCGGTCATACTGGTCAAAATGCAGCAGGAGTATTTTCTGACGGAGGCTGGACAGCTTACCAGAGAGGTGAGTGGGGCAAAGGTTGTGGATGCAAAGGAGTTAGAGGAGATTCTGCAGCATATCTGTAATTATTCTGTCTATGCCTACACGGATGAGATCAGGCAGGGATATCTGACACTGCCCGGAGGACACAGGGTGGGAGTTGCCGGACAGGTGGTGATGGAGGGGGAAGACAGGATCAGAACCATAAAAAACATCCGTTATTTAAATATCCGGATCGCTCATGAAGTAAAGGGAGCCGCTAAAACAGTGATTCCGGAAGTTTATGAGAACGGCAGATTTTGTAATACGTTGATCCTGTCGCCGCCGGGCTGTGGGAAAACTACGCTGCTACGGGACCTTGTGCGGGAGATATCAGAAGGAAATGCATGGGGAAGGGGAATGTTCGTCAGTGTGGTAGACGAGCGTTCGGAGATTGCGGGAAGTTATCTGGGGGTTGCACAAAATGACCTGGGTATTCGGACGGATGTGCTGGATGGTTGTCCGAAGGCCATGGGGATGATGCTGTTAATCCGCTCCATGGCGCCCCAGGTGATCGCCGTGGATGAGCTGGGCAGCGTTGAGGATGTGGAGGCGGTGGAAAAGGTACTGCGGTGCGGCTGTCATATACTGGCAACGATCCATGCGGAGGATATGGAAGAATTAAAGCAGAAGGCTTTTATGGAAAAGCTTTTGAGAGAGAGGGCATTCCGGAGATTTATTGTGATGGGGAAAGAAAACGGGAACTGTGTGGTAAAAAATATATATGGATGTATATAAAAAATATATACGGAATATGTCGGGAATATACAGCGAATATGCAGGAAATATGGAGGGAACATGGAGAGGATGCGTTACGGAACAGGCATGGGAAGATAAGTTTGGAAAGATCTGTATGAAAGGAATGACAAAAGGAGGTGTCCGATGTTTCGACTGTTCGGCATATTGGCAGTCATAGCGGGAAGCAGTGGTCTGGCTTTCAGTATTGTGGGGGAGCGGAAAGAATATCTGGAGCGATGCAGACAGTGGCGGGAGGTGATTACGCTGATGGAGCATGAGATCGCTTTTCAGAAGTCTTCCCTGCCGGAGATCTGCAGCAGGGTGGGGATGCATCTGACAGGAGACAAAAAAGTGTTTTTGGAACGCGTCGGAAAGACCTTTGACGAGGGGGATGGCAGTACACTGGGGGAGATATGGCGGCGGGAGACGGGCATGGTGTTTTCGAAAGAACCGTTAAAAAAGGAAGTGAAGAAAGAAGTCGAAGAACTCGGGAAAAAACTCTGTTTTGAGGACAGTGAAATGCAGAGAAAAGTGCTGCAGGATGTGGAGAAATCTTTAAAAAAGCATGAGGAAGCACAGGAGAATCTGTACAGGGAGAGAAATAAGCTGACACTTTGCGCAGGAGTGATGGGCGGCCTGCTTTTGACGATTCTCTTACTGTAATTCCTGAAGCAATACATTTTCAGAAAATGTATTGATTTACAAAAATAAATTATAATTTAATTATTTGAATTATGAAATGAAACGGAACTAAAAACAGAACGGGAACAGGGGACGAATATGACAGTCAGTGTAATTTTTAAAATAGCGGCAGTGGGTATACTGGTGACAATATTGGGACAGGTTTTGAAGCACAGCGGCAGGGAAGAGCAGGCTTTTTTAGTTTCTCTGGCCGGTCTGATCCTGGTACTGACCTGGATCATGCCGTACATATATGATCTGTTTATGTCGATCCAGAATCTGTTTTCACTGTAGCGAAGAAAGAGAAAAGAGGTGCGGCATATGATCGTGATCAAGATTTCTTTACTCGGGGTGCTTGCGGTGCTGTTAGCGCTTCAATTTAAAATACTGCGGCCGGAGTATGCGGCCTATATCGGAGTGGCTTGCGGCGGCCTGATCTGCGTGTTTATTGTGGAGTATCTCGCCAGAGTATTCAAAGAATTCGGGCAGCTGCAGCAGTATGTAACGGCGAACCGGGAATACCTGAATATTCTGCTCAAGATGATCGGCATCACCTATATCTGTGAATTCAGTGCCGGTATTTGTAAAGATGCCGGGTTTCAGACGATAGCCGGACAGATCGAGGTGTTCGGAAAAGTATGTATTCTGTTATTCGGTCTGCCCATTGTCATTTCTCTGATGCAGACAATAGGGAGTTTCGTATGAAAAAACGGGTGTTATTGATAATTTGCATGGGAATCATTCTTTTTTTTACGATATTTGACACAAAATGCAGGGCTTCCTTCACAGAAGAGGAAGGTTTTGGAGAGTTGACAGAAGAGAACGAAGGGATAGACAGTATTGCAGAGGAGTTAAACCAGCTGTGGAATGAAAATTATATGCAGGAAATTACAGACTATCTGAATGAAGTTTATGGAAAAGGCAGTGTGGATACCGGGAAATTGTGGCAGGAGATTATGGGAGGAAATCTGGCAGGGGGTGTGAAAGAATTTGCCATGCAGGCGGTGAAAAGCTTCTTTTTTGAGTTTTCGGCCGGGCGGGAGATCTTCATGAATATTTTGCTGTTAGCCGTATTGTCCTCTCTGTTTACGGTAGTTATGGATATTGTGGAAAATAAGCAGGTTTCCCATCTGGGGTTTTACTTTCTTTATCTGCTGCTTTGTATTATGCTCAGCAGGGTATTCAAAGCGATCTATGCGGAGGCGGAGGGTATGCTGCTTTCCATGACAGATTTTGTGAAAGTGCTGATTCCGGCCTATGCGGCGGCTCTTGGGATGTCGAATGGGACGGCAACGGCAGCCGTGTATTATGAAGGCGTTCTGATGGTGATCTGGTGTGTGGAGGAAGTGCTCTGTCGCATGGTGCTGCCGGGAATACAGCTGTATGTGCTGCTTACGATCATGGACGGCGTCTGGACCGGGGACAGACTGACCGGGATCTTACAGAGTCTGAAACGTGTTATTGAGTTTCTTTTAAAAGCGGTACTGTGGACTGTGGGCAGCGTGGGGATACTGCAGGCAATGATAACGCCAGTTATTGATTCTCTGCAGTGGAATACGGCAAAAAAGGTGGCAGGAATGGTGCCCGGCGTAGGAAATATTTCGGAGGGAGTATCAGAAATATTTGTGGGTTCCGCCATTCTGATCAGAAACGGTATCGGTATCTTTTTTACGGTGATACTATTGTTTTTGTGCCTTGCACCGCTCTGCAAACTGTTTGTGGTGGCGCTTTGCCTGAAGGGCTCTTCGGCGCTTGGGGCAGTGGTTAACCATTCCAGACTGACCTCCTGCTCAGATAAAGTGGGGGAAGCGTCCTTTATGTTGTGTAAAGTGCTTTTAACCGGAGTGGGATTGTTTTTACTGTGCATTGCGATTTCCGTCCTGGCGGTGAACCGCAATATGTAAGGAATTGTTTGAAAATAACTTGAACAATTCCTGATCATTGCTCTGCAATTAACCGGAGCCGTGCATAAATAGGCTGTTCAACTTATTTATGTGCGATTTCCGGGAAGGGAAGGAGATTGTCGAATGCTTGAACAGATAAAAGACCTCTGCCTTTTTATGATCTGCGGACAGACCTTATTGTATTTTCAGAGTGGAAAAAAATATGAGAAGATCTGCCGTATGATCCTGGAACTTCTGGTACTGGCCGGAATCATAGGGATGATTTTAAACTTTTTACAGGTGCTGGGCTTCCAGAAGGGGGAGATGGAGGCGGCCGGAGGGGCGGTGGCGGGGATGCAGCGGACGATGGAGGAGGCGCTGTCAAAACAGCTCGGCATGGAAGAATTTCAGAGTGATTTTCTGTCCGATGATACGCTTGAAAATCTGATAGAAAAACATACGGCAGAAGAAATTAAATTAAGATATAATAGTTTTGTGAAGCAGTATGGATTGGAAATAACAGATGTAAAACAGGATGGTAAAAAATTACAGGTGTTTTTAAAGGGCTTAAAGCAGGAAACGGGCGGAGAAGCGAAACAGAAAGAAATGAAGGAAGAAGCGGCGGTAAACTCTGCAAATATTGATCCGGTAGAAAAAATAGAGATTGAAGAGATCACAATCAGAGAAGAAGAAAGCACTGCGGGAAATGAGGAAATGAAGGAGGCCGCTTCCGAAAAAGCGGCAATGGAAAAAGCAGAGCTGGAAACGTTCAGGCGGCAGCTTGCGCTTGTTTTTGCAATGGAAGAGGATAAGTTGGAGGTGATTTTGGTTGACTGATAAAGTCATGGAAAAATGGAAGCAGAAGATCCGCAACATGAAAAAGGAAGACTATATTGTGCTGCTGCTGATCGGCGTTCTTCTTCTGATCATATCTCTGCCGGCGGATAAGGAGAAGAAAGGAGGGAACAGTGCGGGTGTGCTGCAGGAAAAAAACGGGCAGGAAGGAGGAAATGCGGTGGAACCAGGGGAGAGTACAGAGAAAACATCCTCGGGAGGTACGCAGGGGCTGGTAATAGAAACAGGAAATTTCAATAATAACAATAGTTATTCCTTGGATTCTTATGTGGACAGCCTGGAAAAACGAATGGAGGAGATCATTTCCGGTATGGAGGGAGTGGGAAAAGTGCAGGTGATGATTACCCTGTCGGATACCGGTATGGAAATCCTGGAGCGAAACAGGGAGATTACGGCCAGTGATCTGGAGGAGACGGACAATGCCGGGGGAAACAGAAAGAATACGGAAAGCGGAGAGCGGGAAGAGGTGATCTACAAAAAGGATGCGGACGGAAACGAGACGCCTTATGTGGTGCAGAGAAAGCTGCCGGAAGTGACCGGTGTGGTAGTGATAGCTGAAGGAGCGGGAAACACAAAAGTAAAAGAAAATATAATTGGTGCAGTCAGTGTATTATTTAATTTGAACGAGCATAGAATAAAAGTAATCAGAATGAAATCTTAAAGGGGAGAGAGGTTTGAAAAAAATATTTAAAAAGAACCAGCTTATGATAACGGCTTTAGCCCTGATGATCGCAGTTGCAGGTTATCTGCACTTTTCCGGCGATGTGTCGGATCAGATTACCATATCGGAGGGCATCGAAGAGGAACAGACAGAGAATACCGCATCTGAGGCGGCCACAATGATTGAGTATACGGTGGAGGATACATATACAGCGGAAGAGCTGGCAGAGATGGAAGTGGGAGATGATGTGAGCGTGATCGACGATGATGTGGCGACACTGGATATTTCCGATGAGGATATGCTGACAGAGATCGAGAGTCTGGACAGTGATGTGGCGGATCTGGACGATGGCTATGAGGATGAGCTTTCTTCCATTGAAAGCATGCTGGCGGAGAGCTCCGATGTGCAGGAGGGCGAAGTGCCTGGGGAAGCGGTGTTTACATCCACGGTGAGCGTCAACAGTTTGCAGGGTGCAAAACTGATGAAGGAACAGACCAGAGCGGAAAACAAGGCGGCTCTTATGGAGATCATCAACAGTACCAATATAGCGGACGACCAGAAACAGGTTGCACTGAACAGTATCGTAGGGCTGACGGAAACCGCAGAGAAGGAAATGTCCGCCGAGATTCTCTTAGATGCCAGAGGATTTGAGGATGCGGTGGTCAGCATTACCGGAGATACGGTGGATGTTGTGGTAAACAGCGCGGATCTTTCTGACAGCCAGCGGGCGCAGATCGAGGACATTGTGATGAGAAAAACCGGGACTTCCATCGAAAATATTGTGATCAGTACCACTTTGAATTAAATGGAATATGTGCTATACTGATAAACGCGCGGATTGCGCGGCGAGTAGGGGAAAGGCTTTTCCCCTGCTCGATTTATGGCGTTATAGGGCGAAATACCTTAGGAATCGGAGGAATCATACGTGGCAGATCATACAAAGGAAATCAATCGAAGAAGAACATTCGCTATTATATCTCACCCGGATGCCGGGAAGACTACACTGACAGAGAAGTTTCTGCTGTACGGCGGCGCCATCAACCTGGCCGGCAGCGTGAAGGGGAAGGCGACGGCCAGGCATGCGGTGTCAGACTGGATGGAGATCGAGAAGGAGAGGGGAATTTCCGTTACCTCTTCTGTTTTGCAGTTTGAATACGACGGGTTCTGCATCAATATTCTCGATACGCCGGGCCATCAGGACTTTTCGGAGGACACTTATCGGACGCTGATGGCCGCAGATTCCGCGGTGATGGTCATTGATGCGTCAAAGGGTGTGGAGGCCCAGACGAGAAAGCTCTTTAAAGTCTGCGCCATGCGGCATATCCCGATCTTTACTTTTATCAATAAGCTGGACAGGGATGCCAATGATACGTTTGATCTGTTGGACGAGGTGGAAAAGGAACTTGGTATTGCCACCTGCCCGATCAACTGGCCGATCGGTTCCGGAAAGGGCTTCAAAGGAGTTTTTGACAGAGAGGGAGAAAAAGTTATCACTTATTCCGACACGGAAAAAGGGACAAAAGAGGGAATATCCAGAGAGATCTCACTGGAAAATAAGGAGGAGCTTATAGAAAATATCGGGCAGGAGGCGGCGGACAGGCTCTTCTCCGAGCTGGAACTTCTGGACGGCGCCGGGGCGGAATTTGATCTGGAAAGCGTCAGAAGCGGCGACCTGACGCCGGTGTTTTTCGGTTCTGCGCTGACAAATTTCGGAGTGGAGATCTTTTTGAAGCATTTCCTGGAGATGGCCACAGCGCCTCTTCCCAGAAAAGCGGATATCGGTTTGCTGGATCCTGCAGCGCACGATTTTTCGGCGTTTGTCTTTAAAATACAGGCCAATATGAACAAAGCCCATCGCGACAGGATCGCCTTTATGCGGATCTGCTCCGGAAAATATGATGCGGCCATGGAAGTGCGGCATGTACAGAGCGGCAGGGTAATGCGGCTCTCCCAGCCCCAGCAGATCATGGCGGACGAGAGAAAGATACTGACAGAAGCCTATGCCGGGGATATTATCGGTGTGTTTGATCCTGGGATTTTTTCTATCGGCGATACGTTATGTATGCCGAAGGAAACTTTTCAGTATGAGGGAATCCCTACCTTTGCCCCGGAGCATTTTGCCAGGGTGCGGCAGATGGATACGATGAAACGGAAACAGTTTATCAAGGGAATCAGCCAAATCGCCCAGGAGGGCGCTATCCAGGTTTTCCAGGAACTGGCCGGGGGTATGGAGGAGATCATTGTCGGCGTGGTGGGCGTTTTGCAGTTTGAGGTGTTAAAGTACCGTCTGGAAAACGAGTACCGGGTGGAGATTAAACTGGAACAGCTTCCCTATGAGTATATCCGCTGGATCGAAAATAAGGAGGAGATCGATCTGCAGAGACTGCAGGGCACTTCGGATATGAAAAAGATTCAGGATCTGAAGGGGAATCCGCTTCTTTTGTTTGTGAATGAGTGGAGTATTCGCATGACCTGTGAGAGAAACGAAGGGTTGAGGCTTTCGGAGTTTGGGAGGGATTAGATTTTTGACGAAGAAAGTAAAAAAATCTGAATATTATAATAGAAGAAGGCGGATGGCGGCAGCGGTGCTGGTGTTGGTTTGCGTGTTTTGTCTGTCCGGGTGTGGTGTCTTTGACTTTTTGGAAGGGGAATCTGCGCGGGAAATAGATGAGATAACACAGGAAGCTGCGGAGGAGGAAATAAGAGAGGAGACGGAAAGGGAGGCACAGGAAAAAGAAATTCAGGCCGCTTCCTCGCGGGAAGTTTCTGAAGAGGCCGCCTCAGCGGAAACACTCCCGCCTGAACCCCAGGATTATCCTGAAGTAGAAGAAAACCTGGTGGAAGAAAAGGAGAGCAGCATTTCCAGAAGTGATCTGGAACAGAAAAGGGAAGAGATCGGGCTTACGGAGGCAGGTATCACAGGGCTTTTGGAGCTTCAGTCCGGCAATTACTATTTTAAACAGCTGGATGATGCGGGAAAACGGGTCTATGTGGAAATGTATCAGATCCTGACACTGCAGGCAGAGGAGATTTTGTTATCTACCATTGATGTGGAGGTATTGCCGGGAATATATCAGGCCGTGATCAATGATCACCCGGAATTTTTTTATCTGTCCGGTTATACGTATACGCGGTTTGTGAGGCAGGACGAGGTAAAATATATCACTTTTTCAGGGAGATATCTGTATGACAGTGAAGAAGTGGCAAAAAGGCAGGCGCTGATCGATGCGGTCGTGGATGCAAAGGCTGTGGAACTGATAGGAAATGACGATTACGAGACGGTGAAGGCGGTTTATGAGGATCTGATCTTATCCACGGACTACAGTATGGAATCGCCGGATAATCAGAATATATGCTCCGTATTTCTGGATAAAAAATCAGTTTGCAATGGCTATGCCAAAGCAGCCCAGTATCTGCTTAACTATTTTGGAATCCCCTGCATTATTGTAAACGGCACCGCCCTAGGTAATCCTCATGCATGGAATATCGTGGAGATAGACGGGGCATATTATCATATGGATGTCACATGGGGAGACCCTTCCTATTATTCAAAGGATACGGAAGAGAAAGCGGGAGCGCCGGATATAGATTACAGTTATCTTTGTCTGACGACGGCGGAGATCAGTAAAAACCACAGCGTTGACGCAGAGTTTGCATTCCCGGAGTGCACTGCCATGCACAATAATTATTTTGTCAGGGAGGGTCTTTACCTGTACGGGTATGATGACGGACTGATAGGTGAAATTTTTGCGGCGGCCAGAGAGCGCGGGGAAAATACGGTATGCGTTAAGGCAAGCAGCATTGGAGTGTATCAGGAACTGTATGATAATCTGATCGATCAGCAGAAAATCTTTGATTATTTCGGCACTTACCAGAGTAACGGCGAGTATAAAATTGCCTACTCCGGGAATGAGGATCTTTGTACGATCAGTTTCTGGGAATAACTTCGGTGAAGATATGCTTTGCAAATCGGAAGATTTTTGGTATACTGATGGTTAGTGAAGTCCAAAGGCAAATGTATATGGTAAAAATAAAACAGGAGAAAGTAAAATGAGCAAAGAATTAGAGAGACAAAGTCTGGAACTGAGGGAAGATGACAGTATGGGTTCCGTAAAAATTGCAGATGATGTGGTGGCGATGATTGCGGCTCTGGCAGCGACAGAGGTGGAGGGAGTTTCCTCCATGGTGGGCAACATCACTCATGAGTTGATGAATAAAATGGGATATAAAAATATTGCCAGAGGCGTAAAAGTAGAGGTGTTCAATAAAAAAGTGAAAGTGGACATTTCTGTCAATATTGAATATGGCTACAATATCCCTGCCACCGGCCAGAAGATACAGACGAAAGTACAGACAGCCATCGAGAGTATGACAGGTCTGTGTGTGACGGATGTGAATATCAGGATCGCCGGTGTAAACATGACAAAGACAGTAAAATAAAATCGTAAAGACTGTAAGATAAACTGTAAAACAGACAGCGGGAAAAGCTTGACTGCAACGCAATTTACAAGGAAGAAACAGCCGGAGAGCATTATGAGCAGACGGGAAATCAGGGAACGCATTTTTAAGCTGCTGTTCCGTGTGGAATTTTATAGAGAAGGGGAAATGGAAGAGCAGAAAGAACTCTTTTTGGAGGATGCGGAATATTTCCCGGAAGATGTGACCGAAAAGGATAAAAACGAGATCGTTTTGAAATATGACGCTATTGCGGAAAAGCTTTCTGAGATCGATGAAATGATAAACGGGAAAGCGACGGGCTGGAGCAGCAGGCGAATGGGAAAGGTGGAACTTACGATCATTCGGCTTGCGGTTTATGAGATCTGTTTTGATGAGCGGATTCCTACCGGTGTGGCGATCAATGAGGCGGTGGAGCTTGCCAAGAGTTACGGACAGGAAGGCTCGGCAGCGTTTGTAAACGGTGTTCTGGCAAAATTTGCGGAGTGAGATAAAACCTGAAAACCTGGAGAGATGAGGAATAATATGCGGAATGTTTATACGGTTACCCAGGTAAATTCTTATATCAAAAATATGTTTACTCAGGATTATATGCTCCGGTCCATTTCTGTAAAAGGCGAGATCAGTAATTGCAAATATCATACTTCGGGACATATTTATTTTACTTTGAAGGACCAATCCGGAACGATTGCCTGTGTTATGTTTGCCGGCAGTCGTTCCGGTCTTGCGTTTCAACTGACAGAAGGAGCACAGGTTATCGTAACCGGCAGAGTCGATGTCTATGAGAGGGATGGAAAGTATCAGCTTTATGCGCAGAAAATTACGAAACAGGGGATCGGAGATCTGTATGTCAGATTTGAACAGCTGAAAAAGGAGCTGGAAGAACAGGGCATGTTTGCGGCAGAGTATAAGAGGAAGATCCCGAAATATATCAGAACTCTGGGAGTGGTGACTGCTGAAACCGGGGCGGCAGTGCGGGATATTATCAATGTGGCAGGCAGAAGAAACCCTTATGTGCAGATTATTCTGTATCCGGCTATTGTGCAGGGGGAGGCGGCTGCTTGCAGCATTATAAACGGTATCCGGGCATTGGAACGGGCCGGGGTGGATGTGATCATTGCAGGCCGGGGCGGCGGCTCCATAGAAGATCTGTGGGCCTTTAATGAGGAAGAAGTGGCGAGAGCTGTTTTTGAGTGTACGGTACCTGTGATTTCTGCAGTGGGACATGAGACAGACTTTACAATAACAGATTTTGTAGCTGATCTCAGAGCGCCTACACCCTCTGCTGCTGCGGAACTGGCGGTTTATGATGTAAAGGAGCTTTTGGAGCGTATGCAGACAGTGAGGCAATTATACACAAGGTCCATGGAACAGTCATTGCGGGAATATTCTCTGAAACTTTCAGGCAGAAAAACGAGGCTTAAGTATATGAGCCCGTTATCTCGTATTCGCGACAAACGGCATATGTCGATAAAGCTGGAGGAAGAGCTGCAGTCTGCCATGAGTCAGGTGATTAAAGAAAAAAAACAGATGTTATCGATCTATATTGAGCGGATGAAGGGACTTTCACCTTTGGAGAAATTAAATCAGGGTTATACTTATACCAGTACAGCAGATGGAAAGGCACTCCGGTCTGTAGAACAGGTGGAAGAAGGGGACAGACTCAAAATCTGTGTGACGGACGGTTTTGTGGAAGCAGGTGTGTTAAGCTGTCATCCGGTGCAGGAGAGTCGTTGCTGTCCGGAACTTCAGATGTGAAATCAGAATGAGGGATGGAGAACTGTTTCCGGGCCAGGGGGCAGCCTGGTACAGAGAGTGGTGAGAAGCAAAGGAGATGTAAACAGATATGGATGCGGCAGGGGAAGAAAACAGAAGAGAGATGAAGCTGGAAGAAGCTTTTGAAAAACTGGATGATATGCTGGCGGAACTGGAATCCGGGGATATTTCGCTGGAAGAATGCTTTGAACGTTATCAGGAAGGAATGAAACTCTTGAAACAGTGCAATGATATCATTGACAGAGTAGAAAAAAAGGTGTTGAAACTGAATGGGAGCGGAGAGCTGGAGGAGTTGTAAAAGGCAGCGTGGTAATGGCCAAAACACTTTAATATAAGCAGTCAAAATATGTCTTCGTAGAAATGTGCCGGAAATAAGGCTGTACAACCGGAGCGGAAAACAGATAAGAGGAGCAGAGAGGTTATGGATTTTGACAGAGAACTGAAGAAAAAGGTTTCACAGGTGGAGGAGACGATCAAAAAATACCTGCCGAAGGAGGATGGAGTTCAAAAAAGCCTTCTGGAGGCTATGAATTACAGTTTCCTGGCGGGTGGAAAGAGACTCAGACCTCTTCTGATGTCGGAATGTTACAGGATGGCGGGCGGCACGGAGGAGGTCATAGAACCTTTTATGGCAGCCCAGGAGATGATCCATACCTACTCTCTTGTGCATGATGATCTTCCGGCCATGGATAACGATCTCTACCGCAGGGGGAAAAAGACCACCCATGCGGTCTACGGCGAGGCCATGGCGATCCTTGCCGGGGACGGGCTTCTGAATTATGCTTTTGAGACGGCCTGCAGGGCGTTTTCTCTGAAAGGCGGGGAGGAGGAAGGAAGTGATGCTGCATCAGGGAAGCAGGAATGCAGTGCGGCAAGGATCGGCGGCGCCTTAAAGATCCTTGCCGAAAAGGCCGGTATTTACGGCATGATCGGCGGACAGGCTGTGGATGTGGAGGCGGAAAAGAGAAAGCTCAGGCTGGACGGGGAAAAACTGTTGTTTATCCATGTGCATAAGACGGCGGCTCTTATTCAGTCGTCCATGATGATCGGCGCCTATCTGGCGGGAGCGGATGAGAAATTCGTACAGGACATGGAAAAGGCCGGTTATGCCATCGGCGTCGCCTTCCAGATACAGGATGATATTCTGGACATTACCAGCACGCTGGAGGAGCTGGGGAAACCGGTGGGAAGCGATGAAAAAAATGATAAACTGACTTATGTGTCGGTGTATGGGCTGGAGCGGTCGAAACAGGATGTAGAGAGACTGTCAGACGAGGCGCTGGAAATACTGAAAAGCGTGTCGCAGAGAAATGAGTTTCTGGAGGAGTTGATCATCAGTCTGATCACGAGAAGAAAGTAGGAGTGAGGAAGTCTGTTATGTATCTGGAGAAAATCAAAAAGCAGAATGATATCAAAAAGATAGAAAGGGAGCACCTTGGCGAGCTGGCCCAGGAGATCAGGGACTTTCTGATCCGGAAGATTTCCGTTACCGGCGGGCATCTGGGCTCCAATCTAGGGTGTGTGGAGCTGACCATGGCACTGCATCTGGCGCTTACACTGCCCCAGGATAAAATTGTCTGGGATGTGGGGCACCAGGCATATACCCACAAGCTTCTGACAGGCCGGGTACAGGGATTTGATACGCTGCGCAAATACGGCGGGATGAGCGGTTTTCCGAAGCGTAAGGAGAGCGACTGCGACTGTTTTGATACCGGACACAGTTCCACTTCCATTTCGGCAGGGCTGGGTATGGTGCAGGCCAGGGATCTGTTAAAACAGGATTTTACTGTGGTTTCTGTGATCGGGGACGGTGCGCTGACCGGCGGTATGGCCTATGAAGCGATCAATAACGCGAGCAAGCTGGAGACGAATTTTATTATCATATTGAACGATAACAATATGTCCATCTCTGAGAATGTGGGGGGCGTCTCCAAATATCTGAACGCGATCCGCACGACGGAAAATTATCTGGATCTGAAAAATACGGTCTACAATGCATTGATCGGCTTCCAGCACGGCGAGAGTATGGTAAAGGGCATCCGCCGGGTAAAAAATGATGTGAAACGGTTGGTGGTGCCGGGCATGTATTTTGAGGATCTGGGCGTCACCTATATGGGTCCGGTGGACGGGCATGATATCCAGAAAATGACAAGGTTCATAAAAGAAGCGAAGAAAGTGAAGGGACCTGTTTTAATACATATGCTGACGACAAAGGGGAAAGGCTATGGGCCGGCGGAAAAGCATCCTGCGCGGTTTCATGGGGCGGAACCATTTGAGATCGAGACGGGACTTCCCACGCATCCCAGGACAAAGGCGAACTATACCGATATTTTCTCCACGGTCATGATCAAACTGGCCGCCAGAGATGAACGGGTGGTGGCGATCACAGCGGCCATGGCGGATGGGACAGGCTTAAAGCGGTTCCGCAATATCTACCCGCAGCGTTTTTTTGATGTGGGCATCGCGGAAGAACATGCCGTGACCTTTGCGGCGGGGCTGGCGGCCGGGGGACTTCGCCCTGTGGTTGCCATCTATTCCTCTTTTTTACAGCGGGCCTATGATCAGATTATTCACGATGTCTGTATTCAGAATCTGCCGGTGATCTTTGCCATTGACAGAGCAGGGCTTGTGGGAAGCGACGGAGAGACGCATCAGGGAATCTTCGACCTGTCTTATCTGTCGAGTATTCCGAATATGCATGTGATGGCGCCGAAAAACAAATGGGAACTGTCGGACATGATGAAGTTTGCCCTGCAGTTTGAGGGACCGATCGCCATCCGCTATCCCAGAGGGGAGGCTTACGATGGCTTACAGGAATTCCGCGCGCCGATCGTCTATGGGAAGAGCGAAGTTTTGTATGAGGAGGAGGACATCTGCATTCTGGCTGTGGGCAGTATGGTAAAGACGGCTCTTTCCGTCCGGAAAATCCTGAAAGATATTGGCTATGCCTGTACGTTGGTGAATGTGCGCTTTGTGAAACCCATCGATGAGAAACTGATCGAGGAGCTTGTGTGCAGCCACAGACTGCTTGTGACCATCGAGGAGAATGTGGAAAAGGGCGGTTTTGGGGAAAGTGTCAGAAGCTTTGTGGATTCTCTGCCGAAATGCAGTAAAAAGGATATCCGCGCAGCGAAAGTGATCTGCGCGGCGCTGCCGGATCTGTATGTGGAGCATGGAAGCGTGAGCGTTCTGGAGGAAGAGCTGGGGCTGACAGACGGCTGTATCGCAAAGAGGATCGTGACTGAGTGGGCCGGTATGGAGCATGCGCAACAGTAGACAGCAGCGGTCTGTGCGTCAGTGGATGATACAGTGAAGGTAACGGGCTGTCGGTGAAAGATGCAGAATGCTTTTGCGGGATCAGCTGTGTGGGGCATGTTAGCAGGTATAAACGGGAGACAGATGAACCAGACAAACAATAAGAAAGAAACGACAAAAAAAATAAGGCTGGATGTGTTGCTTGTGGAGCGCGGCTATGCTCCTTCCAGAGAAAAGGCAAGGGCAATCATAATGGCGGGAAATGTCTTTATCAATGGAGAGCGGGAGGATAAGGCAGGCACCTGTTTTAATCTGGAAAAGATAAAAACCCTGGAGGTGAAGGGGGATGCATTCCCTTATGTAAGCAGAGGGGGATTGAAGCTGGAAAAGGCGCTGCATGATTTTCCGATCACCGTCTCGGGTAAGATCTGTCTGGATATCGGTGCCTCCACAGGAGGTTTTACCCATTGCATGCTGTTAAACGGTGCGAAAAAAGTCTACGCTGTGGACGTAGGGCATGGTCAGCTGGCCTGGCAGATCAGGAACGATGAACGGGTTGTGTGTATGGAGCGGACAAATTTTCGCTATATTACACCGGAGGAGATCGCAGAGGAGATCAGGTTTGCCTCCTGCGACGTTTCTTTTATATCTTTGACCAGGATACTGCTCCCGGCCAGAAATCTTCTGGGGGATGACGGCGAGATGGTCTGCCTGATCAAGCCTCAGTTTGAAGCCGGACGGGAAAAGGTCGGCAGGAAGGGCGTGGTAAAAGACCGGGCGGTACACCGGGAGGTGATTTGTAAGGTGATGGATTTTGCTGTGGATATCGGCTTTCGGATCGCAGGCTTATCCTTTTCTCCGATCAGAGGGCCGGAAGGCAACATAGAATATCTGCTGTATCTTCAAAAGGATGTGAAGAAGGCCGGAGAGTCGGAGGGACTGACGGAAAAAGAGGCGCAGGAAAGGCTTTTTCGTCTGCAGGAAACGGGGGGCGGGATCTCCGAAACGGAAGAGACGAAACGCCTCGTGGAGAGTACGGTGGAAATGGCCCACAGAGAACTTGATCATAAGAAGACAGAGAAACTGCAGGATTTTGAACCGCAGGGATAAGGAATACAGGGAACAGGATGGATAAATTTCTTGTAGTGACAAACAGACAGAAGGATCCGGCATTCGTCTGTACGAATCGGATCAGGGGATATCTGGAGAGACATGGAAAGCTGTGCATAGTTGAGGCGGGGGATGTAAACGAACTGAAAATACCGGAGGGCACGGAATGTGTCATTGTGCTGGGCGGAGATGGGACATTGCTTCGGGCGGCACGATGCGCGGCAGATGCGAGGGTTCCGCTGATCGGTGTAAATCTGGGGACGCTTGGTTACCTGGCGGAGATGGACAGTGATGATCCGGAAGGGGCGTTGGCACAGCTGATCCGGAACGATTTCACAAGGGAAAAACGTATGATGCTCTCCGGCAGGATCATACGGACAGCGGGATCTGGAAAAGCGGAAATGGACAGCTTAAAGATGCTGTGTGGGAAAGGAGAGCGGACAAAAGAGGCAGAAGTTGGACAAAGTGACTGTGCCCTGAATGATATTGCGATTACAAGAAAAGGTTCCCTGCAGATCATAGTCTTCCATATTTTTGTGAACGGACAGCTGTTATATACCTGTCATGCAGATGGCATTTTAGTGGCAACGCCTACCGGCTCCACCGGTTACAATCTGTCGGCGGGAGGTCCTATTGTAGAACCTCACGCAGAACTGATTTTGCTTACGCCGATCTGTCCCCATTCCATGAATTCCCGCACTATCGTCCTCTCGGCGGAGGATGAAGTGGTGATAGAGATTGGGGAAAATAAAAAGAAAGCAGATCAGGAGATGGAGGCCTGCTTTGACGGCAGCGTGAAAATGACTATGCGCACCGGTGATAAAATGGAGATCAGGAGAGCGGAAAAAGTCACGGAAATGCTGAAACTTCGGCAGGATAGTTTTGTAGAAGTACTGCATAGAAAAATGGATGCGGAATAGAAGAAGTAAGAGGTATTATGAAATGAAAAAGAACCGTCATGCGAAAATTGTGGAACTGATTGAGAATTATGATGTGGAGACGCAGGAAGAACTGGCGGAAAAATTGAGGCAGGAAGGGTATGATGTAACCCAGGCGACAGTTTCCAGGGATATCCGGGAATTGAGACTTTCCAAAGTGTCCCTGGGCGGCGGCAGGCAGAAATATGTGTTGTTAAAAGGGCAGCATGGAGATATGGGGGACAAGTATGTCAGGGTACTGAAGGAAGGGATGAGCAGCATGGGGATGGCTCAGAGCCTTCTGGTAGTAAAGACCGTTCCGGGAATGGCAATGGCTGTGGCGGCGGCACTGGACGCGATGCATATGAAGGAGATCGTGGGAACCATCGCCGGGGATGATACGATCATGCTGGCGGTGCGTTCCGTGGAGGAGGCGAAGATTGTGCAGGAAAAGATCGATGATGTGTTAAGATAATAAAACTTTTGTCCGGGGAGAATGATCACATAAGGAGAAAAGTATGTTAATTAGCTTGCATGTAAAAAATCTGGTACTCATTGATGAGGAAGAATTGGAATTTGGAGAGGGGCTCAATATTCTTTCCGGGGAAACAGGCGCCGGGAAGTCTGTTCTGATCGGTTCTGTAAACCTTGCGCTGGGGGAGCGCGCCGGTAAGGAAGTGATCCGAAACGGGGCGGAGTACGCCATGATCGAGCTCCTGTTTGAGGAAACTTCGGATGCGGTAAAAAAACTGATGGAGGAACTGGAACTGCCCTGGGAGGACGGCTCCATTCTGATTTCCAGGAAAATACAGCCCACCAGAAGCATTTTCCGCATCAATGGGGAGACCGTGGCAACTAAACAGGTGAAGCAGCTTTCGGAGCTTTTGCTGGATATCCATGGTCAGCATGAGCATCAGTCTCTGCTGCATAAAAAGAAACATCAGGAAATACTGGATGAGTATGCCGGTGCGAGGCTTGAAAAACTGCTTCCGGCTTTGGCGGATACCTGGCGGGAACTTTCCGGTTTGAAAAAGGAGCTGGAAGCGGCAAAACTGGACGAAGATCAAAGACGCAGAGAACTCTCTCTTGCAGAGTTTGAGGTGCAGGAGATCGAGGAGGCCCACATAACGGATGGGGAAGATGAGGCGCTGGAAAAAGTTTATCGGAAAATGACAAACAGCCGCCGGATCATGGAAAGTATTTCTGCGAGCTGCTGCCTTACGGGCGTGGAGAGCGACGGGGGCGCCGCAGATCTGATCGGACATGCGCTCAGAGAATTGACATCCGTGTCAGGTCTTGACAGGGAGCTTTCTGTTATTGTGTCCGAACTGGAACAGATCGATCAGCTGCTGCATGATTTTAACAGAGATCTGGCAGACTATCAGGAAGAGCTTGCGTTTTCGGAAGCCGATTTTGCGGAGACGGAAGGAAGGCTTAACACATTAAATCATCTGAAGAGCAAATATGGGAAAACACTGAGCGAAGTGTTGGACTACCAGGAAAAGAGAGAGAAGGAGAGACAGAAGCTGTCGGATTTTGACGCCTATAAGGAAGGCGTGAAAAAAAGACTGGCAGAGGCGGAGAACAGGTTTGACAGACTCTGCGGGAAAGCTTCCGAGGTACGCAGGCGGGCGGCTAAGGCTTTGGAAAAGGAACTGGAACAGGCGTTATCTGATCTGAATTTTATGCATGTGGAATTCAGCGTGTCCGTGGAAAGCGGACAAAAGCATCAGGGACCGACCGGGTATGATGATGTGGAATTTATGATTTCCACAAATGTGGGAGAGAAGAAAAGACCGCTTTCCATGGTGGCCAGCGGCGGAGAACTGTCCCGGATCATGTTAGGGCTTAAAACGGTGCTGGCCGATAAGGATGCGGTGGAGACACTGATCTTTGATGAGATCGACGCCGGCATCAGCGGAAAGACAGCGTGGAAAGTTTCTGAAAAGCTGGGGATGCTGGGGAAAAAGAGGCAGGTCATCTGCATTACCCATTTGCCTCAGATCGCAGCCCAGGCGGATACCCATTTTTACATTGAAAAAAATGTGGAGGACGGCATCACAAAAACCTCTATCGTACCGCTCACGGAAGAAAGAAGGATATCGGAGATCGCCAGAATGCTGGGCGGAGAGGAGATTTCGGAGGCGGCGCTGCAGAATGCGGAGGAGTTAATTAAGATGGCCGGGAAAGCAATTTTGTGAGAAAGGTAGTGGTGAGCAGTCTGCTGGATACAGCAGGCTGTTTTTGTATGCGCAAGGACGCCTGAACGGCCGGCCGGAGAAAAGTCTGGATGGGCGGCCGATCAAAGTGTGGAAAAGTCACTGCGCCGGGAGTTCTGAAGAATAATTGGACAGAATGGAATAATATATGATAAAATTAGTCATATGAATGAATTATTGAATTAAAATTTGAAAATTTGATCAGAAAAATGGGATGGAAGGGAGGAAGTATGTAATGAATGAATTGAGAAAAGAAAAAATCATGGAATTACTGGCGGAAAATGAGACGGTGGAAAAGGCATATCTGGAGAAAGAACTGGGTATTTCGCCCTCGACGGTGCAGAGAGATCTGATTGAGATGGAGCGGGAAGGTCTTCTTGTGCGGACCTGGGGCGGTGCAAAGAGAGTGTCTAATGTTTCCATCTATAAAAGAAGCCTTTTGCAGGAGAAGATTGCCAATCCGCTGAAAGTGATCGGGGAGATTGCCGCTTCAAAAGTAAAAGATGGAGAACTGATCTTCATGGGAGCGGGAAAAACGACACTTGCGATGGCAGAGTATCTGACGGCGGAAGATATCACGGTAATCACCAATGGGATTCCGCAGTTGGAGGCCCTTGCAAAGAGAAATATCAATGTGTTTCTGTTATGCGGATATTTTAAGGAATTTTCCCGCTCTGTGGTGGGATACCAGACGGTGAAAATGTTGGAGACCTATCATTTTGACAAGGCTTTTACCGGAGTGCGGGGGATCGATAAAAATTATCAGCTGCTTTCAAGAGACGGGTATGAACACAATATTAAAAAGATCTGTATACAGAATGCACAGGAAGCATATGTGCTGGCAGATCACAGTAAGTATAACCGCACGGCAATGTTTGTCACGGAGGAGGAACAGACGAGCCGTCTGAACTATATAACGGATTTTCCCTGGGAAGGAAACTGTGATTTTTTACAGGAAATGCGCGGCTATGTCTGGTACAAAGGACAAAAATAGTCATAATTAGTCATAATTATATAAAAGTTGCTGAAATGATTCAAAATATGCGATAAGTATTGACTGAATGACTAATATAAAGTAAAATTCATTCATAAACACACATTCAATCAGACAAAGAGGAGGCGGGGAAAGGTCGGAAAGTGTAACAAATCAAAACAGGAGGATTTTAAGGATGAAAGTGATATTTGATTTTTTATTGAATGATTTTTTGACAAAACCAGTCATTTTGATCGGACTGTTGATCTGTATCGGTTATATTTTGAAGAGAGAGAAAGCGACCAAAGTGATTACCGGAACGATCAGCGCCATGGTCGGGATCCAGATGGTCATTTTTGGAGGCAATCAGTTCAGCAATACCTTTAAGCCGATCGTGACGGCGGTCAGTGCGGCAACAGGCATTCAGGGGTACATCATGGATTCCTATGCCATGAAAGCGACAAGCCAGGAGGCTCTGGGCGATCGCTTTGGCCTGATGGGATATGCTTTTCTGATTGCCTTCGCTGTCAATATTCTGTTGGTATTTTTCGGAAAGTATACAAAGGCGAAGGGTGTATTCTTAACAGGAAATGCGGGTACTGCCCACGCACAGTCCGTGTTGTGGTTAGTTCTTGCCAATTTGCTTGTGGGTAACGCGGCGGCAGTAGTTATCACGGGCGTTTTGGTCGGCATTTACTGGGCGTATTCCACGACGCTTGCGGCGGGTATCTGTGATGAGGTGACGGGCGGCGCCGGTTTTACGATCGGACACAATCAGCAGGTGGGCTTATGGTTTTTCGGAAAGATAGCGCATTTCTTCGGCAAGAAGGAACAGGATGCGGAAAACCTGAAACTGCCGGGATGGCTTTCCATTTTTAATAACAATGTGGTAGCAACCTGTATTATCATGTGGGTATTTGTGGGCTGCTTTATGATCCCTTTAGGCATCACAGGTATCGAGGAACTGTCGGGGGGAGATAACTGGATCGTATATCTGATCACACTGGGCATCACTTTTTCGATGGATATGGTGATCCTGCTGACAGGCGTGAGAATGATGTGTGCGGAACTGACGGAATCCTTTAAAGGAATCCAGGAGAAGATCGTGCCCAACGCTATTCCTGCAATCGATGTGGCGGCGCTTCTTCCGTTTTCTCCGAATGCGGCGACACTGGGCTTTATTTTCTGTACGGTAGGTACCGTGATCAGTATGGGGATCCTTCTGCTTGTGAAAAGTCCCATTATGGTGCTCCCGGGGTTTGTGCCATTATTCTTCTCCGGCGGTCCGGTCGGTGTGGTGGCAAACAAAAAGGGCGGTATCAAGGCTGTGATCGTCTGCTGTATTATGCTTGGTATGATCCAGAGTTTCGGCTCCGTCTGGACAATGAATCTGATGCAGTATCCGGAAGGTGTGGGCTGGTCAGGCATGTTTGACTTTACTACCGTATGGGCAGTGATCACGCAGATCATGAACTGGATAGGAAAAGCGTTTATCGCGTAAAATGGAGGAAAAGGAGAGAAAAATGAAAGATCAGGTTAACGTATTGTTTGTGTGCGGCTACGGCCTGGGCAGCAGCGCTGTGGCGGAAATGCTTGTGAAAAAAGGACTGGTGGCGGAAGGCGTCAATGCGGAGGTAAAACATACTGCCGTAGGAGAACTGAATTCCCTGAAAGACTGGGCGGATGTGGTGGCAATTTCCAAAAAGCTGGCGGAAGGTCTGACCTTTGATGAAAACACGCATCTGGTAGAAGTGGTCAATATCATGGACGGTGCAGGCATCGCAAAACAGATTGCGGGAATCGTAGATGAATATTATCCTGCCGCAAGGAAATAGGAGGACATATGAAAGCGATTATTGTATTTTACGATTCCCTGAATCGAAGATACTTACCGCCTTATCATCCGCAGTGCGATACCATAGCGCCCAACTTTTGCAGACTGGCGGAGAAAAGCGCAATGTTTTGTAACAGCTATGTGGGAAGTATGCCGTGTATGCCTGCGCGGAGAGAACTGCATACCGGAAGGTACAATTTTCTTCACAGGGAGTGGGGACCGCTTGAGCCCTTTGATGATTCCATGCCGGAGCTTTTGAAAGAAAGCGGTATTTATACCCATCTGATCAGCGATCATCTGCACTATTGGGAGGACGGCGGCGCCGATTACCATAACAGATATTCATCCTGGGAATGTGTCCGCGGGCAGGAGGGCGATCACTGGAAAGGAGAGGTAGAAAGACCGGAAATACCGCCTGTTGTCATGGTTCCCCAGAAACAGACCGGAGTCGGCGAGTCGGGACTCTGGCGCTATGACTGGATCAACAGGAAATATATTGCGGAAAAGAAAGATTTTCCGCAGACGAAATGCTTTGATCTGGGCTGTGAATTTATTGAAAAAAATAAGGACGCTGACAATTGGCTGCTTCATCTGGAAACTTTTGATCCCCATGAACCGTTTTATGTTCCGCAGGAATATCTGGACAGATATCCGGAAGAATATGACGGAGAGCATTTTGACTGGCCGAGAGGACCGCTGGAACAGAGTGAAAAAGAAGTGGCGCACTGTCGAAGACAGTATAAAGCTCTTGTTTCCATGTGCGACGACAGTCTGGGGCGCATTTTGGATCTGATGGACCGGTACGACATGTGGGAAGACACTATGCTGATTGTGGGAACGGACCATGGCTTTATGCTCGGAGAGCATGAATACTGGGGGAAAAATCAGATGCCCTATTACAATGAAAACGCCAATACACCGCTGTTTATCTGGGATCCCAGAAGCAAGGTTGCAGGGGAAAAGAGAAATTCCCTGGTGCAGATGATCGACTGGGCACCTACGCTTCTTGGCTACTTCGGTCTGGAAATTCCGAAGGATATGCAGGGGAAGGATCTGGAAGAGACGATAAAAAATGACAAACCGGTACGGCGCTACGGCCTCTATGGCGTATTCAGCGGTCATGTGAATATTACGGACGGAAAGGTGACTTATATGCGGGCGCCGCTTCCGGAAAAGACGGATGAAATTTATAATTATACGTTGATGCCGTTACATATGAACAAGCGTTTTACAGTAAAGGAGATGCAGACGGCAGTTCTGGCAGAGCCCTTTTCTTTCACAAAAAACTGCAGGGTGCTTAAAATCAAAGGGAAAGACAAGTATAAGGTGGGGCGCTTTGGGACAAGACTGTATGATGTGGAAAAGGATCCCGGGCAGTTAAATCCCCTTGTGGATAAGGAGCTGGAAGAACGCATGACTCAGGCGCTTATTCAGGAGATGGAAAAAAGCGATGCGCCGTCCGAGCAGTATGAGCGCCTGGGTTTACGGAATAATTCCTGTGCGGCGGTAAAGGAAAATGTATAAATGATATATATCAATATATTATGTGCAAAAGAAATGAGGATCAGTATGGTCATAGAAGAGAGAAATATAAAACTGCAGGCCCATGCGGAAAACTGGGAGGAGGCGCTTAAAATATCGGGGAGTCTTCTGGTAGACAGCGGCTATATTGAAGAAAAATATGTGGAAATGACGATCGACACAGTGAAGGAAATGGGACCCTATATCGTCATTGGCCCGGGGCTTGCGTTAGCGCATTCCAGACCGGACGCAAGCGTGTTAAAAACCGGGATCAGTCTGATCACACTGGATGAGGCGATCGATTTCGGAAGTGAACTGGGGCCGGTGCAGGTGGTGATCACGCTGGCGGCAAAGGATTCCAATACGCATATCGACAAACTGCAGGTAATAGCAGGGATTTTGAGCGATGAGGACAATATGGGAAAAGTATGTGCGGAGAAGGATGCCGCAGTCGTGGCAAAACTGTTCAACACCTGGCAGGAGTGATATGCCGCAGGGTATCATATGCCGACAGGCTTTTTGAATTCGGCATCCGGGAAAGTATACTTAATCTGGTAAAAAATTCCATATAAAACAAAAAATGAGTGTAGTGAATTTCGATTCCTGACGCATACTAAAAAGGACACCGCGATGAAAATCGTCAGTGTCCTTTTGTAACTTTTGCAAATAGAAAGACAGCTTGCGATGCGCCGGCTGTCATTTGAATGTCAGGCGGTTGCGAAACGGCAGAATCAACAGATTTGGCAGTCACCTGATTCAGACATATGTAAGAAGACGAGGAGCGAAGCAGTATGAAGAAGGCGATCAGAAATTTTTATAAGGGAATTTTTGTCAGCATTCTGGCAGGAATGGTGGCAGGCGGCTGGTACATGTGCTATAACTCTGTCCCTTCTCAGGTGAGACTTACAACGCAGAAAGAGCAGCAGATGAATTTCAGGCTGCCGGCAAGCGCCAGTATTGAGACGGCGCAGGGCAGAATGCAGACTGGACTTTATCGCCCCGTGACGATGGTGACCGGCGCTTCGGAAGCCACTTATCAGATGAATGTAAAACTGCTGGGTGTCATTCCGTTAAAAAATGTGGAAATACAGGTGATGAGCGAGAGGAGCGTTTCCGCAGCCGGATTTCCGGTGGGGATTTTTTTGAAGACAAAGGGTGTGATGGTAGTAGGCGTGGGCAGTTTTAACAGTCCGGACGGAGCTGTCCGCGAGCCATCCAGGGGACATCTGACCGAGGGGGATTATATTCTCAGCTACAATGGAGAGGAAATTACAGGAAAAAAACAGTTTATGAGTCTGCTTGCGGAAAATGCGGGAACGGAAGTGCTGCTCGGCATCGAGCGGAACGGCGTGTACTTAGAGGAGCGGGTGACGCCTGCTCAGAATCAGAACGGGGAATACAAGATGGGCATCTGGATCAGAGACAATGCCCAGGGAGTGGGAACTCTTACCTTTGTGGATGAAAATGGCAATTTTGGAGCTCTTGGGCACGGCATTACGGATTCCGATACCGGGGAGCTGATGGAACTGGGAAGAGGTTCCCTCTACGGCACGAAGATCGTGGCGGTCCGCAAAGGAACGGACGGCGTTCCCGGAGAACTGACCGGTATGATAGAATATGATGACGCCAATGTGATCGGGGAGATCACAAAAAATACGCCCTACGGTATTTTCGGGCGACTGGATCTGGAGAAGGTGAGAGAAAACGGCATTGCGCTGGAAACCCAGGAGATCGGCTTCAAACAGGATATCCAACTGGGGCCGGCGACAATGATCTCATCAGTAAATGAGGAGATGCATGAGTACAGTATCGAGATCACGGCCATCCATATGGGAAATGATGGAGGAAACAAGGGGCTTGAGCTGCTTGTGACGGATGAGGAGTTGTTAAACCTGACGGGAGGTATCGTGCAGGGGATGAGCGGCAGTCCGATTATCCAGAACGGAAAAGTGGTGGGGGCCGTAACCCATGTGCTTGTAAATGCGCCAGAGAAAGGGTATGGGATATTTATTGAGGAGATGCTGGTGGAGTAGGGAAAGATTATGACTGGTGCAAGGTCACAGCCGCAGAGTTAATCTGTTATGCTGTCAGAACAAAAAGTGATTTTATGCTTGCCTGCACACAGCAGGCAGGTGTAAAATTTAATAATAATGCTGATAGATAACAGGGGGATAGCAGGTGTATTTCAGGAAATGGCTGAGGGAAAATGTAACGGATGTACATAGAGAAAAGGCAGCGAAAATTTTGCTGGCGATACTGATAGCTGTGTTTTCTGTATTGATACTGGCGTCTGAAGTACCGGAGAGTAACTATGTTCAGGAGACGTTGGAAAGTCTGGAGGAGAGTAAAACAACGGTGATGGAATTTTCCGGCGCAACGATAGCGGTTTCTGTGGCTATTACGGTGCTCCCGGATGATATTGGCAGCCCGATAGCAGGCACGCTTGCGGATATGAATAAATATTTTGTGTTTATTTTTGCAGTTCTGCACCTGGAAAGACTGGTCGTTGTAGAAGGAATGAAGTTTTCGTTTGTATATATCATACCGATTGCCTGCGTATTGTATATTTTTGCTGTAGTATGGGGAAAAGCCTTCTTCAGGAATCTGGCTGCAAAGCTGATGATTCTCGGACTGGCGGTCGTGTGTGTCATACCGATCAGCACACATTTTACAGAAAAAGTGTGTGAAGATTATCTGGTGTACGTGGATGAAACGATAGCGGAGGCAAACGCCGGAGCTGAGAAGGTGAACGAGGTGACGGCTTCTGGTGACGAAGGGACAACTGTCCTGGACAAACTGACTGATGCGTTCGAAACTGTCGTACAGGGCGCATCGGATCTGCTGGCATATTTTGAGAATGTCCTGAAAAAATGCGTGAATTCCCTTGCCATTATGATCGTGACGACATGTGTTTTGCCGATATTTGTGCTGCTGTTTTTCCGGTGGCTGCTTAAGGAATTATTCAGCCTGAACCTGTCGGGCCCCCGGATGGACTTTGTTTTGCAGGAACGAAAGAGTGGCAGAAAGGCGATCGAGAGGGATTGGGAGAAAGCGGAGGGAGAGCGATGAGGAGAAAACTCTTAAATGGTGTCTGTTCCCTGCTGGTAATTCTGATTATCTGCGTTTTGGTCTGGGGCAGGCATAATAAAATTCCGGTATTTAAAGAAAGCTATGACGATGGTGTGGAACAGATCGATTTAAACACCATTTATCTGGAAGGCAGCGGCGTGGAAGTAAATTTTTCGGAGGTTTTACTGGGAAAACAGGAAGAGACAAGGAAACTTATTGTGAGCACCCAGGAGGCGACGGTCTCCACCGAACTCTCAGACAGACTGATTCAGAAACTGGATTTCGATTTCCTGAAAAAGACACAGAAGGTCAGTTATACGGGAAAAGGTTATTTTGTGGTAGATCTTGATGGTCTAACAGAGGAAGATATCATCGACGACAAAGAGAAAAGAATTCTTACCATTAAGATCGAACACGCCTATCTGCAGGCGATCGAGATAGATCCTGACAAAATCATTGTGGATGATGTAAAAGAGGGGCTGCTTGCGAGAGGAGATATCGAGCTGACTGTGAAAGATTTAAACGCCATCGAAAAGGAATTGAGAGGCCGGCTGGAGACGAAATTCAATACGGCGGAAAACGGACAGCAAGCGGATGATCTTGCGCTTAACATGGTCAGGGAAGTCTATGAACCCATCGTTAAAGCGATCGATCGAAGATACAGCGTTGTGGTGGAGTTTCAATAATATAAAAACACTGGAATATATCAGCGCCATTTTTTCCGGTAATCCCTGGGGCTGATACCTTCCACCTGTTTGAATATCCTGGAAAAGTAGTAGAGCGGCGTGATACCACAGCGTTCACTGATCTCTTCTATGGAGAGGCCGGAGAAACGCAGAAGTTCTTTGGCGTGAGAGATTCTAGTCTGCAGCAGATAGCTCCCCACCGTAAGGCCGTATTCGTTTCTGAAAAGGCGGGTCAGATAGTATTTATTTACATAAAACTTTTCTGATAGCATAGTGAGAGTTATTTTTTCTGAGAGATGATCTTTCAGATATTTCTGTATTTCAAGCAGAGACTGGCGTTCCTTTCCGGGTATTCTGGATTCAGGATGCCAGCTTTCTGCCATCAGAAGGCAGCAGAGAGCAGAAAGGTGCTCATTGATCCTCATATCTTTTATATGGTCGTCGGATGCGGCCAGTTCAAATAGTTTTTCCCAACAATTTACAAAATCTCCCATAGTTTCAGGATGAAACAGGACTTCTCCGCCTCTTTCCATGTATTTCCGATAGATACCGGGGGCTGTGGGACCATAAAAGTGGATCCAGCGTATCGTCCAGAGATCGTCGGAACTTTCATGAAAATATTCGTTTTTGCAGTTGATAAGGACACAGTCCCCACGGGAGAGCTTATATTCTTCTCCCAGATAGGAAAGTCTGCCGCTGCCCGAAAGCACTATGATAAACAGATAGGAGGCCAGATCCGGGTGGGTGCTGATATGGGGCTGTCTGGCATGCACCTGTCCGATTTCCTGTAGATATAACAGATTTTCTCTGGCAAATTCCGAGGGAGTATGCAGAATGCGGTTGGAGTGGACATATGTACCCTGATAATTATAATTTTTCATGAATAAACCTCATTTTCAGGTATGGTTGCAGCAATAGGGCAGGATTGATCCGGAATCTGCCGATTTAATGGATAGTATAATATAAAAGTCAATATAATGCAAGTTTGGGACAATAATTTCTATAGCAATGCGGATAATAAAGAAGTATAGTATAGTTTGATAAATGCAAATACAGGATCGGTGTGAGGTGTAAAAGATGAAAAAGAGGGCTTTGATCACGGGGGTAACGGGGCAGGACGGTTCCTATCTGGCAGAATTTTTATTGGAAAAAGGATATGAGGTGTACGGCATGATACGGCGCAGCTCCGTGGATTACAGAGAGCGGATTGCGCATTTGGAGGGATGTGAGGAGTTTCATCTGAAATATGGGGATCTGGGGGATTCCATGAGTCTTGTGAAGCTGGTGGGGGAGATACGGCCGGATGAGATCTATAATCTGGCGGCACAGAGCCATGTGCAGGTGTCCTTTGATGTGCCGGAATATACGGCGGATGTGGTGGCCGTAGGAGTACTCAGAGTACTGGAAGCGGTACGGATCTGCGGGCTTACAGAGACATGCCGTATCTATCAGGCTTCCACATCAGAATTATTCGGGAAGGTGGAGGAGGTTCCCCAGAGAGAGACGACTCCCTTTCATCCCTATTCGCCCTATGCGGTGGCGAAGCAATACGGTTTCTGGATCGTGAAAGAGTACAGAGAGGCTTATCAGATGTACTGCTGTTCAGGGATTCTGTTCAACCATGAATCGGAGCGCAGGGGAGAGACTTTTGTCACGAGAAAGATCACGCTGGCCGCGGCACGCATTGCCCAGGGCAAACAGGATAAACTGTATCTCGGCAATCTTTCATCTCTGCGGGACTGGGGCTATGCAAAGGATTATGTGGAATGTATGTGGTTGATCTTACAACAGGAAAAACCGGATGATTTTGTGATCGCTACCGGGGTACAGCACTCCGTCAGAGAGTTTGCCACATTAGCTTTCCACTATGCGGGGATCGGGCTGATATGGCAGGGAGAAGGTATGGAGGAGAAGGGAATCGACAAAGAGACCGGGCGGGTGCTCGTAGAAGTATCCCCGGATTTTTACCGCCCCACCGATGTGGTGAACCTCTGGGGAGATCCCACGAAAGCAAAGACTGAACTGGGCTGGAATCCAACTGCCACCAGTTTTGAAGAACTGGTGGAGATTATGGTGAATTACGATATGGAGAAAGTGGCGGTAGAGCGGGCAGAAGAACAGATTCGGACGAATCTGGCGGAATATCTGGAAAAAGGGGTTGTGAAATAATATGGAGAAGAATGCGAGGATCTATGTGGCGGGCCATAAGGGCATGGTAGGGAGCGCCATTATGAGGGAACTGAAAAGGCAGGGGTATACCAATCTGATTACAAAAAGTCACAAAGAGCTGGATCTCTGCAGGCAAAATGAAGTGGAAAAATTTTTTGCTGAAGAAAAGCCGGAATATGTTTTTCTCGCGGCGGCAAAAGTGGGGGGGATCGTGGCGAACAGCGAGGCGCCGGCAGATTTTATGTGGGTGAATATGACACTTGAGATGAATGTGATCCATTCAGCATGGCAAAATAGTTGTAAAAAGCTGGAATTTTTGGGGTCTTCCTGCATCTATCCGAGGCTTGCACCCCAACCCATGCCGGAGAGCTGTCTTCTGACGTCGGCGCTTGAGGAGACCAACGAAGCCTATGCGCTGGCAAAAATTTCCGGTTTGAAATATTGTTCCTATCTGAACAGGCAGTACGGAACGGACTATATTTCCGTGATGCCCACAAACCTGTACGGGCCGGGGGACAATTACCATCCAACCAACAGCCATGTGCTGCCGGCTCTCATCAGGCGTTTTCATGAGGCGAAGGAGAGCGGATACAAGTCCGTCACCTGCTGGGGCGACGGCTCCCCTTTGCGGGAATTCCTTTATGTGGACGATCTGGCGAATCTGTGCGTTTTTCTGATGAATCATTACAGCGGGGATGAGACCGTAAATGCAGGAACCGGAAAGGAATTGACGATCAAAGAGCTGACGGAGCTGGTGGCGAAAGTGATTGGATATGAGGGTGAGATCCTGTGGGATACGTCCAGACCAAACGGCACCCCCAGGAAACTTCTGGATGTCAGCAAGGCCGGGAAACTGGGGTGGAAGTATAAGACGGAACTGGAAGAGGGTATCAGGCTCAGTTATGAGGATTTTCTGCATAGTCCGATGCGGGCAGAGCGCTGATGGGGAATACCCGATAAATACAGTCCTGTTTCTGAAGACAGACAGGCTTTGGTATACAGGAAAATTTGCAGACTGCAGAAAGGATATGGTACTTGCATGAATATTATTTTACTGTCGGGAGGTTCGGGGAAAAGGCTGTGGCCTCTTTCCAACGATATTCGTTCCAAACAGTTCATCAAGATATTTCAAAAGAAGGATGGCACCTATGAATCCATGGTGCAGCGCATCTACAGGCAGATCAAGGAGACGGATGAAACGGCAAAAGTGACGATCGCCACGAGCAGGGCACAGATCTCCGCCATTCACAATCAGCTGGGGGAGGGGGTGCACATCTCTCCGGAACCCTGCAGGCGGGATACCTTTCCGGCGATGGCTCTCTCGGCTGCTCATCTGACTGATATACAGGGGATAGACCCGGAGGAGAGTGTGGTAGTCTGTCCGGTGGATCCTTTCGTAGAGAAGGAATATTTTGAGGCTTTGAAGGCGCTTTCCGTACAGGCCGGGAAAGGGGAGGCAAATCTGGTGTTACTGGGTATTGCTCCGGCCTATCCCAGTGAAAAATACGGCTATATTATACCGGAAAAGGAGGAGAAACTTAGTTTTGTAAAAACCTTCCGGGAAAAGCCCACGGCTCAGAAAGCGAAGGAGTATATAGAACAGGGTGCTTTATGGAACGGAGGCGTCTTTGGCTGTAAACTGAAGTATCTTCTCGAAAAAGCTCACGAACTGATGGATTTTACCGACTATCAGGATCTTTATGATAAATATGATACCATGGAAAAGATATCCTTTGACTATGCAGTGGTGGAGAAAGAGCCAAAGATTCAGGTGATGCGCTATGCAGGGCAGTGGAAAGATATCGGAACCTGGAATACCATGACGGAGGCGATGGAAGAAACTGTTGTGGGCAAGGGGATCATGGATGAGACGTGTAAAGACGTTCATATCGTCAATGAACTGGACGTGCCGATACTGGCCATGGGTCTGCAGGATGTGGTGATTTCCGCCTCCCCGGAGGGAATCCTTGTGGCCGATAAGGAGCAAAGCTCCTATATGAAACCTTTTGTGGATCAGATGGATGGGCAGGTGAAGTTCGCGGAGAAGAGCTGGGGAAGCTACAGGGTGATCGATGTGGAATCTGACAGTATGACTATAAAAGTCACACTGCATGCAGGTAATTCCATGAATTACCATTCCCACAGGCACAGGGATGAGATATGGACTGTGATAGAAGGGGAGGGCAGAACCATCGTGGACGGCATGGAACAGAAAGTGAAGGCCGGGGATGTGATCACCATGAGTGCAGGCTGCAGGCATACTGTGATCGCGGAGACAAAGTTAAAGCTGATCGAAGTGCAGATCGGGGAAGAAATTTCTGTGCAGGATAAGGAGAAACATGAACTGGAATAGTGCGGAATAAATACGGTTTTTGTGATAGAAGAAAGGCATATGATGATGAACAGACCATTCTTGTGCAAACCATGCGGAAAAGATTATCTCTGGGGTGGCAGGCGCTTACAGGATGAGATGGGAAAAGACAGGGAACTTTCTCCTCTGGCAGAGAGCTGGGAATGTTCCACCCATCCCGATGGGCTTTCGCTGGTGGCCGATGGAGAATATGCCGGTGTCCCGCTGCCTGAGCTTTTGCGGATGCACCCGGAATATCTGGGAAGTCGTGTCAGAAGGGAAAGGAGCAGGGACGTGGGGCAGCTTCCTGTTCTGGTCAAATTTATAGATGCGAAGAAAGATCTCTCCGTGCAGGTTCATCCTACGGACGATTACGCGGAAAAATTTGAAAACGGACAGGCGGGCAAAAGTGAATTATGGTATATTCTGGACGCCGCGAAAGACGCCCATATTATATACGGGCTGCGACATGGCATACGGAGGGAGGTGCTCAGGAAAGCACTGCAGGATGGAACAGTGGAGAAATATCTGCAAAAAGTGCCGGTGAAAAAAGACCAGGTGTTTTTCGTAGAATCGGGGACGATCCATGCGATCGGCGCGGGCTGCCTGATCGCGGAAATTCAGGAAAATTCCAATCTGACCTATCGTCTGTATGATTATGACAGAATTGATAAAGATGGAAAGAAAAGGCCTCTCCAGATAGAGAAGGGATTGGATGTGGCTAATCTGGAGGGGGAGAGAGAACCGAGACAACCTATCCGGGTGTTAAACTATACACCTGGCTGTGCGAAGGAGCTGCTGGGCAGATGCCGGTATTTCGAGGTGTATCGGATGTTGGTGAATACGGAGAAACGACAGGCGGTATGTTACAGGACAGACGAACTGAGTTTTCGGGTACTGCTCTGTATAGATGGGTGTGGCATTCTGACTTTTGAAAATACGGTGCGGGAGATCTATAAGGGAGACTGTATTTTTGTGCCGGCCGATTCAGTGAAGATCCGGATTCACGGCAAGTTTCAGTTTTTGGATATAAGGTGCTGAGAGATATGAAAAGCTTTGTGCAGGCAATGTACCTCCACAAAGTTTTTTGTTTCATGGGAAATTGCGTCCTGTGAAACAAAACGTTCCGCGCAGATCGCACTGCGGCGGAGAGGATTTTTTTACTTTTATGCAAGTTTTTTATGCTATGGAATGTGAAAGTTGACAGGAAGAAACTGCAGATTGGTAGCAAAAGAGGGAATATTTTGCTAAGATAGCATCAGAAACAGGGCGCCGGCAGCCGTTTCGAAACTGAAAGAGACAGGAGAGAGCAAATGACCTTGGGACAGAAATTAAAAATACTATTGAAAGAAAAAAATATGACGCAGGAAGAACTGGCGGAACAGTTGGATGTGTCGAGACAGGCGGTTGGGAAATGGGTGAATGATAAGGGCATTCCGGAGGTGAGCAAGCTGATACAGATCAGCAATATGTTCGGCGTATCGCTGGATTACTTATTAAAGGAAGACAGTGAAGTAAGTGCCGTGGCGGAAGGCGGGTATTATGTCAGCGGGGAGATGCTGGAAGGTTACCTGACCTATCATAAACAGAACAGGAAGCGGATCATAGGGGCATTAGTGCTTATCATGACAGCCAATATTTTTGACGAGATCGGTGGTCCCCGCGGAAACAGCGTGATGGAAGCGCTGTACTGGATCGTCACGATGGCAGGGATCTCCCTTCTGATCTGGCAGTATTTCCAGACAAAAAAGTATCAGGAGATCAAAAGGGAAAAGCTGATCTTTGACAGCAGAGTGTATGAGGATTTTAAAATAAGACAGGAAAAAGAGCGGAAACGATATGCCGTGATGGCGATCATGGGGATGCTGATTTTAGTGCTGGGAACGGAGTGCCTGGATTTTCTGGTGCATTATTATGGCACAAGGATTTTGGGCCTTTCGGTGGGGGCGCTGCAGTGGGTCTCAGATGCCGCCGGACTTTCTTTTATTCTGTGGGCGGCCATGTCCGTTATGACAGATAAAAGGATCATAAAAAATGCGGAGGACGCACCGAAAAAAGGCGCAAAAAGATTTGCATGGATCTACTGGGCGGCGCCGGTAACAGCGCTTGCGGTCTTAGTTGGATTTGTGTCAAATATATGGAGCCCCATGGCGCCGGTTATCGTATTGCTTTGCGCGCTGCTTGTGACAGTGTGTAAATTGTTGATGGAAAGACAGGAGAAATGAAGAAACAACAGAAGGGATGGAATCGAAATGAAACAGAAAGCAGAAAGCCTGGGGGGCATTGTGCGGGATAAGGTTTCCCGCATATGGGAAAGCGGAATCAGAATGGCAGGCATATGTATGTGTGCGGTATTGTGTATTGCGGCGGGAGCGTTGCTTGTCGGCTGCAGTGCCTCCGGGGAGAGAACATATACGAGAGAGGAATTGCAGAATTTGGCGAGGATCGAGGTGTACGAGGCTGAGAGCGATACGTTACTCAGGACGATAGAAGACGGAGAAACGCTGTACCGGTATCTCCAGGCGTTCGAGGCGGAGCCGGAGGAGGGACTGGGAGAAGAGGCTGCGGAGGGGGCAGAAGAGTCTTACTATTTTGAGTTCTACATGTATCCGGTGGCAAAATTCGGGGATAAGGAACCAAAGAAAGCTTATACGATCGTACTGTATCAGGATACCGATATCGCCAGAATAGTAGGGGATGCCGAGAGCCTTCATATGGCCTTTTTGTCGGAGGATTTGCTTACTTTTTATTACAGGACGTCGGAGGAAGAGCAGGCATTTTATAATTCACTTCTAATAGACGGGTAGGAGAGATGCATCACTGAAAATGGTGGTTGGTCGAGCGGGCATATCCCTTGCAGTGAATGCCTGCTCGATCTGGCGGTCTGTAAAAGGAACCCTCTCGCTTGACAATTTTTGGGTGGATGATACAATAAAATTGGAACTTGGTGTAAAAACAATTCAAAATGGAGGAAAGACATGGGAAAAAAACTATTCAAAAGAAGTGCGGCACTCGTTTTGATGCTCATGGTATTGTCCACGGGACTTGTAGCGAATGCCGAGGGGACTTACACAGTGGAGCGGGGCGACTATCTGAAAAAGATCGCGCAGTCAGTATACGGAGATTCTGCCCGTTGGGAAGATATCTATGAGGCAAATAAGGCTTCTATCAAAAATCCCAACATTCTTTATAAAGGGCAGGTGCTTATTCTGCCTGATATCAATCCTGCACCGGCAGAAAACCCGGAAGAAGTAATACCTGCAGAGAATTCAGGGGAAGCAGTACCGACAGAGAATCCTGAGCAGGTGGTAACGGCTGGTACGATCACGACGTTAGAGCAATGGGCTATGTCGGAGGAAGGAAGAGAAATTGAAAATCTGACAAACGAGATGATGAAGGAGGTCGGATTAACAGTTTCTCTGAGAGCAGAAGGAAATACCCTTGTCTATACCTATAATTTTGACTCAGAAATCTGGGGTACAGTTTCTGCACAGGAACTGGCAGAAGCTGCCAAAGGTTCTGAATTTGAGACTCTTACGGCGTCATTACAAGGATTAGTGGACGAATTAAAGCAGGAGTTTGATACTGCTTACGGCATCAAATTGGATGGGATCCGCTATATCTATATTGCGCCGGACGGTACGCCTTTTTACAGTGCAGAGCTATAGACACAACAGACGGATAAAAGATATGTGAAAAAAGATACCGGAGACGATCTGCGGCGGCATAACTGATGTACAGTTGTGCCGCCTGCATCGTTTCAGATTTTTGTGTAAATCATTCCGGGAAAAGGCGGAGGGCGAAATAAAATACATGAAAAATAAGAAACTGGTCGCGATGGCGCTTTTTGTGACGACGGCGCTGATGCTTTCCTATATTGAATCTCTTTTCCCGTTCTTTTTCGGTGTGCCGGGGATGAAGCTGGGGCTTGCCAATCTGGCGGTAGTGGTCGTTTTGTATGATTACGGCTGGCGGGAAGCGCTGACGGTGAATGTTCTGCGGATTGCACTTTCCGGATTGCTGTTTGGGAACCTGTTTTCCCTGTTATTCAGTCTCGGCGGGGCGCTTGTCAGTTTCGGGAGTATGGCGGCGGCAAAAAGGGCAGGGCTTTCCCTCTATGGCGTCAGCATGGCAGGCGGGGTGTTTCATAATGCCGGTCAGCTTGTGATGGCAGCCTTTCTGGTGCGGACGGCGGCAGTGGGGTATTATGCGCCGATGCTTCTAGTTATAGGGCTGGTTACGGGATTTTTGATCGGTGTATCTGCAGGGGAGCTGTTGCGGCGGCTTCCGAAAGCGTGAAGGACTATTGATTTTTTGGCGTTTTTTCAGTATAATAGCCCGTAGAGGCAACGTTTGATATGATGAATGGAATTATATTTTTACAGAAAGGCAGGTAATTGTTAAATGGGGAGTAATTCGGGAGGACAGAGTCAGTCGGCAAGACTGAGAATACTGGCAATACAGGCATTGGCTGCGGTTATACTGGGAGCAGTGCTGCTGATCGGCTTTTTTTTATGCAATTCTGCCATGTCTGCGATGAATGTTACACAGATCAATACGACTGCGGCGCTAAATCAGTATCGGATCGGTTCAAAGACGCTGACATACGAAGTGCAGTCCTATGCTGTTACCGGAGACGAAACATATTACAATAACTATATGAAAGAACTTAACGAGGACAAGAACCGGGATAAGGCTATCGCGGTGCTGGAGGAGTGTGGCCTGACAGATGAAGAGTGGGCGGGGTTGGAAAAGATTGCTTCCATGTCCAATAATCTTGTCCCGTTGGAAGAGGCAGCCATGGAGTGTGTGAAAAACGGGGATCTGGAAACGGCCAGGGAATCTGTGTTCAGCGCAGAATACGGGGAGACCGTGGAACAGATCAACCGTGTGACGGATGAAACGATACAGGGGATTCTGGCCCGGAAAGATAAGGAACTGGGGAGACTGAGAATTTTTCAGATAGTTATGGAGATCGTTTTCGGCGCGGCTTTTGCCTACATGATCTTCCAGATGTTTATGACGATCCGGTTTGCATTTAAAGAACTGCTGCAGCCCATTCAGAAAGTTTCCACGCAGATGGGAGCGCTGGCGGAAGGAAATTTCCATACAGAGCTGGATCTTCGGGAAAATGAGAGTGAGGTCGGCAGGATGGTGAAGTCCATCGCCTTTATGAAGAAGAACCTGTTAGCTATGATGGAAGAGATCACAGGGATTCTGGGACAGATGGGAGAGGGCAATTATGATATTCAGGTAAAACAGGAGTATGTGGGCGAATTTGTGACGATCAGGGAATCTTTCCTGAAAATCGGAGAACAGATGCGCAGTACGCTTTTGACGATCCGCAATGCTTCCGGTGAGATCAGCAACGGTACGGAACAGTTGAACTGTGCGGCGGAGGATCTTGCCAGGGGCTGTACCGATCAGGCAATGCAGGTTTCGGATCTGATGTCTGTTATTGAGACCATGACCATGAGCATGGAGGAGAACGCCAAAGAGGCGGAGGAATCCGCCAGGATTGCGGCGGATGCCAGCGATGCCCTGGAAAAGGGAAACCGGAAGATGCAGGAACTGAAGGATGCCATTGCGGAGATCAGCGTATGTTCCGAACAGATCGGTACGATCATAGGAACGATCGAAGATATCGCTTCTCAGACGAATCTGTTATCCCTGAATGCTGCCATTGAGGCGGCGAGAGCAGGGGAGGCCGGAAGAGGATTTGCAGTGGTGGCAGAGCAGGTTAAGAATCTCGCCAACGAGTCCGCAAAAGCGGCCGGCAGAACGACGGAGCTGATTGAGACGACGGTGACGGTGATGAATAGGGGAATCGTAATCGCAGATGAAACTTCCGAGGATATGAAGGAAGTCATGAAGAGCACCACAGTCGCAACGGAGAAGATTAATCAGATCGTGGAGATGCTGGAAAAGGATGTGGAGAGAATGCATGAGGTGAACGACAGCATTGAGCAGGTGTCTTCTGTTGTGGATAATAATTCTGCAACATCCGAGGAGACAGCCGCGGTCAGTGAAGCGCAGAAACATCAGGTCGAGGCAATGGTGGAACTGATGAATCAATTCAGGATCTGAGAGAACTTTGCGCTCCGCATGTATCAGGGAAGATCAGAAATGCCGCGAGCCAGAGCCGTGGAATCCATGGCTTTGGCTCATTGACTGCCAAAGGCTGCCTGTGAGAGGCGCAACGGTCTGGCAGTATGGGACTGCCTGTGAAGCGGAACATATCAGAAAGGCGTATGACCGATGTATGCATATTTTAAAGGAAAAATAGCTGCCAAGGAGGCGGATCTTGTGATCGTTGAGGTGAACGGCATTGGTTACAATATACGGATCTCGGCAGGAACCGCGTCTGCTCTGCCGTCCGTCGGGGAGGAGACAAAACTTTATACTTACACATCCGTGCGGGAGGACGCCATAGCATTGTATGGCTTTCTGACGAAGGATGATCTGGATATTTTTAAACTTCTGATCGGCGTAAACGGCATCGGACCGAAGGGCGGACAGAGTATCCTGTCCGTGATGAGTCCGGATGATCTGCGCTTTGCCATTGTGTCGGGGGATGCGAAAATGATCGCGAAGGCTCCGGGTATCGGTGCAAAAACGGCACAGCGCATTATACTGGATATGCGGGACAAGGTTTCGCTTGAGGATACGCTGCATGCGGATACCGGGGCGGTGCGGTTTGATGATGCCGTATCCGACAGCGCCAGAGAAGCTGTGGAGGCGCTGACGGCGCTCGGATACGGTGTGACGGAGGCGGCCCGCGCAGTGAAGGAAGTGAAGGGCGCGGAACAGATGGCGGTGGAGGATATTCTGAAAGCATCGCTGAAATATCTGTTATAAAGAGTGTGGGGCGTCAGCCCGTGAGCAGGCTTGCAGTGCGAAGAATAAGTGAGCGCAAAAGACTGATAAAAATGTAGATTAACCGCAAAACCGGAGAGAAGAATGGCGAGAACAATAGAGACGAATTTTACGGAAGAGGACAGCAAAATAGAGGGAACACTGCGTCCCCAGGCGCTGCAGGATTATATCGGTCAGGAGAAGATCAAGGAAAATCTGAAAGTCTATATTCAGGCGGCGAAACAGAGGCATGATGCGTTGGATCATGTCCTGTTGTATGGACCGCCGGGACTCGGTAAAACCACACTTGCCGGTGTGATTGCCAATGAGATGGGAGTACACATGAAGGTGACTTCCGGGCCGGCGATTGAAAAGCCGGGAGATATGGCAGCTATTTTAAATAATCTGGCGGAGGGGGATCTGTTGTTTGTGGATGAGATCCATCGCCTGAACAGACAGGTGGAGGAAGTGCTCTATCCGGCGATGGAGGATTATGTGATCGATATTATGATCGGCAAGGGGCCAACAGCGCGGTCCATTCGACTGGATCTGCCGAAGTTTACGCTGGTGGGCGCCACCACGCGGGCGGGGCTTCTGACAGCACCTCTGCGGGATCGGTTCGGGGTGATTCACAGGCTGGAATTTTATTCGGTGGAAGAACTGACAAAGGTGATCCTGCATTCCGCAGGGATTCTGGATGTGAAGACGGAGAGGGCCGGGGCGGTGGAGATTGCGAAACGCAGCAGAGGAACGCCGAGACTTGCCAACCGGATCTTAAAGAGAGTCAGGGATTTTGCGCAGGTGAAGTATGACGGCGTGATTACGGAGGAGGTGGCAAAGACCGCCCTGGATCTGATGGATGTGGACAAAATGGGGCTTGACCATATTGACAGAAATATGCTGCTTACGATGATAGAAAAATTCGGCGGCGGCCCGGTGGGACTTGAAACGTTAGCGGCGGCCATCGGGGAGGATTCCGGCACTATTGAGGAAGTCTATGAACCTTATCTGATCAAAAACGGACTGATCAACCGGACGCCCAGGGGGCGTGTTGTGACAGAGCTCGGATATTCCCATTTTGGGCTTGCATTTATACCGTAGTATCATGTATAATATATGTGGTATATTTTTTGACTTACAGGCAGCATATTTTGTGCTTTAAGATGAGGGAAACGGCATGGATTCCAGAGTGGATGCTGAGGTTTTGATCGGCGGTAAAGTGTATACGCTGAGCGGCTATGAGAGTGAAGAGTACTTTCAGAAGGTAGCCAGTTATATCAACAATAAAATGGCAGAGTATGGGAAAGTCGACAGTTTTAAGAAACTGCCAATGGATATGCAGAGCGTTTTGATGCAGATCAACATTGCGGATGACTATTTTAAAGCCAAAAAGCAGATCAGTATTCTGGAAGAAGAGGTAAAGGCGAAAGAGAAGGAATTGTATGATCTGAAACATGAGTTGATCTCCTATCAGATCAAACTGGAGAATTCCGAAAAGAATGTCAGGAGCCTGAACACGGAATTACAGGAAAACGCGAAGAAAATCGTGCGTTTGGAGACAGAACTAAAAGGGAAAAACGGCAAAGGCGAGTAGGGGAACAGTTCTCCTGCTCGTTTCTTTCATATGAAGTCAATCAGGAGGAACTATGGCAAATCGGGTGGAACTGTTAGCACCCTGCGGCAGCTATGAAAGTTTTCTCGGAGCGGTGCACGCCGGGGCGGATGCGGTTTATCTGGGTGGCAGACAGTTTGGGGCGAGAGCCTACGCAGAAAATTTTTCGGAGGATGAGCTGACAGGCGTGATAAAAAAGGCTCATCTTTTCGGCGTAAAAGTATATCTGACAGTCAATACGTTAGTAAAAGAACGGGAGTTTGGCGGAATCTACGATTATATACGTCCCTTGTATGAGGCAGGGCTGGACGGTGTGATCGTGCAGGATATGGGCGTATTTTGTTTATTGAAACAGTGCTTTCCGGATCTGAAACTTCATGCAAGTACACAGATGACGGTCACGGGGGCTTATGGAGCGGCTTATCTGCGTAAGATGGGTTGTGAACGGATCGTACCGGCCAGGGAGCTGTCTTTAGAAGAAATAAAGGTGGTAAAACAGCAGGTTTCTGTTGAGATAGAGACTTTTATTCACGGCGCCATGTGCTACTGCTATTCGGGGCAGTGTCTGATGAGTAGTATGATCGGCGGCAGAAGCGGCAACAGAGGCAGATGTGCGGGCCCCTGCAGGCTGCCTTATCGGGTAGCGGGGAAAGAGGGGTATTATCTGAGTTTAAAGGATATGAATACGTTAGAACATATTCCGGAGCTCATAGAGGCAGGCATTGATTCCTTTAAAATTGAAGGACGCATGAAAAAGCCGGAATATGTGGCGGGTGTTGTGTCCATCTATCGAAAATATATTGACAGGTACTATGAAAAAGGAGGCGCTTCCTTTTGGATAGAACCGGATGACAGACAGCTGTTTTTAAATCTCTACATCCGCAGTGAGACAGGGAACGGTTACTATGACAGAAGAAACGGCAGGGATATGCTGACCTTGCATAAGCCGGGCTACAGAGAGGGAGATCAGGCGCTGATTCGTAAATTGCGGGAACGGTATATTCGTGAACTGCCTGTCATGCCGATCTCTGTTTTTGTGCGATGCAGCGTAAACGAGCCTCTTCGCGGGGAAGTGCGCTTTTTTGACAGGATCTCAGACAGGGAGGTCAGTCTTTTTGTTCTGGGGGATGTGGCGGAGCGTGCGGATAAACGGGCTGTGAGCGGAGAGGAGATCAAAGGACAGCTTGTGCGGACCGGCGGGACGCCTTTTGCGGTGAAAGAGTGTACTGTAGAGACCAGTGAACATGTTTTTGTGCCGATGAGCCGGGTGAAAACGCTCAGACGGGAGCTTCTACAGAAAATATATGAATATTACGGCGCGCGGTATCCGGAAAAAGAGCTGGGAAGCATACCTGCGGCCTGCGGAGAAAAAAGGCAGCTTACCGGGAAAAAGGGCAGTGCGGTATGTGACGGCATCGGCCTGACTGTTTCCGTGCAGACGAAGGAGCAGTTTGAGACAGTATTTTCTGTTATGAATTATCGTGCCGCAAAAGAGGCTCCTCTGTTTCAGAAGGAGAAAAATCCGGCGAAAAGGATAACCATGTATCTGATTGTGGATGCGGATCTGTTCATGGAAGAGGCGGAGATACAGGAGAGACTTTCTGCCGGGAAAGTACACTGGGGGATAAAGTGTCCGGTGATTCTGCGAAAGAAAGACGAAAAATTTCTGCAGAAACTGCAGCGGCTGATAGAGGAGAAAAGGCCGGAAATCATCTACTGTGCCACGATCGATATGTTTGCCTGGGTAAAAGGTATTTCCTGTGGGGGAAAGATTGCGGGGGAGGCATCCCTTTATGCCTGGAACGAAAAGGCAGTTTCTTTCTGGGAGGAAAGGCTTGACCTGGTCAGTCTTCCCCTGGAACTGAGCAGCGGGGAGATCAGAGAACTGTGCGCTGCGGTGGAAGATAAAAAGGAAAGACCGGGGAGACTGGAAGCGCCGGTTTACGGCAGGGCGCCTTTTATGGTGTCGGCGAATTGTATCAAACTTTCTGCAAATAACTGTGATAAGAACAGAAAGAAGTATGCGGAACTGACGGACAGGATGGGAAACCGATTTCCGGTCTATACAAATTGTGCGCATTGTTATAATATTATTTATAATTATCTGCCCACATCCTGTTATGAGGACCTGTGGATGCTCCTGGCGGACGGGATCAGGAACTTCCGCATGGAATTTACGACAGAGAGCGGTGCGGAGGCTGTGCATATCATGCAAACCTTTGATAAGTTATTGGCATCTGAATTAACAGAAGGAAGCATCGGATGGAAGGCAGCGCGGGGGGAAAAGAACAATGCGGATAACAGCGCGGCAGACAGGCAGAAGAAGGCCGCCGCAGGGAAAGTATCGCGAAAAAAAGGAAAGACGGACGGGGCGAATACAGTACAGAAAAAGGAAAGAACCGCTATAATGGAGACCACAAAAGGGCGTTTCCGTCTTGGCGTAGAATAAAAATTTATGGAACAGTATGTAGTTGCGTTATCGAAATATTTTATAGCGATTTTCATGGCAGTTTATACTTATGAGAGCTTTTCGGTCTTCCGGTTTCGGGAGGAGAAGCAGCGGAAGGGCATTTACACAAGGCAGGTGCTCTTACTGTTTTTTGTGCATTTTACCTGTTTTCTGACGATCTGTATAGAGACCGGGGATCTGCAGTATCTGTTTTTTTATGCCTTCCAGCAGCTTGCGGTGTTTGCGGTCATTATGCTGTTTGAACTGATCTACCCGACCATTAACAGGCTTGTGATCCACAATATGTGCATGCTGCTTGTGATCGGTTTTGTGATGCTGACAAGACTGAATATGGGACTGGCAGTCAGGCAGTTTGTGATCGTGCTATTGTCTGTGGCGGTTGCCATGTGTATTCCCTGGCTGCTCAAACGGTTTCAGAGCATCAAAAATCTGAGCATACTTTACGCGCTGCTTGGCATTTTACCATTAGGAGTGGTATTGATTTTAGGAAACACTACGTATGGTTCAAAGCTTTCTTATTCCATATTCGGGCTGAGTTTCCAGCCTTCGGAATTTATCAAGATCATTTTTGTGTTTTTTGTTGCCAGTGCGTTTTATAAAAGCACCGATCTGCTGCAGGTGGCCTATGTCACTGTTGTGGCAGGGATCCATGTGCTGATCCTTGCGGCTTCCAGGGATTTGGGCAGTGCGTTGATTTTTTTCGCCGCCTATGTGCTGATGGTTTTTCTTGCTACAAAAAATGTATGGTATCTTCTGCTTGGGATAGCCGGAGGAGGGGGTGCTTCCGTGATCGCCTATCAGCTTTTCAGACATGTGCAGGCGAGAGTGCAGGCCTGGAAAGATCCCTGGAGTGTGATTGACGGGGAGGGTTACCAGGTTGCCCAGTCCCTGTTTTCTCTGGGGAGAGGGGGACTTTTTGGCTTGGGACTTTTTCAGGGAGCGCCGGAGGATATCCCGAAGGTGGAGAGGGATTTCATTTTTTCTGCGGTGGCGGAGGAGATGGGCTTGATTGTGGCGCTCTGTCTGATCATGGTATGCCTGAGCTGTTTTATTATGTTTATGAATATTTCCATGCGGATGCGGGACAGATTTTATCAGCTGGTGGCTTTTGGCATCGGTGTTTTATATATTTTTCAGATATTTCTCACGGTCGGCGGTGATACAAAGTTTATTCCGATGACCGGAGTGACTTTGCCGCTTGTCAGCTACGGCGGCAGTTCGGTTATGACTACGTTAATGATGTTTGCGATTATTGAGGGGCTGTATATCATCAGGCAGGGCAAAGGAGCGGCGAATGTTGAAAAAAGGAACAAATATGCCGGCGGGCGGCGAAAAGAAAGAACAGCCGCGGGAGAGAGAACTACAGGCGGCAGCAGTGCAGCGGGAGGAAAGTCAGGAGGAGAAAACGACCGGGAAAAAACGGAGGCGGAAAACAGACAACTCCTTCCTGCGGCTGAACAGAAATCCGAAAAGGAAAAAGAAACACACTAAAAACAGGGAAATTCTGCTGGTATCTTACGGTTTCGTCTTTCTGTTTCTTGGAATGATGTCCTATATCTGCGTATATGCCTGGCAGAATAAAGAAGTCATGATCAACAACAGCTACAACGCCGGGCAGCAGATTTTGGTGGCCCAGAACAGACGGGGCAGTATTATGGCCAGGGGCGGTGAAGTGCTGGCAGAGACCATAACCGGGCCGGATGGTTCGGAGACAAGAAAATACCCTTACGGCAGTTTGTTTTCCCATGTAGTGGGTTATTCCACAAAAGGGAAGACCGGCATTGAAAACAGGATGAACTATTATCTGATCCAGTCCAACACGCCAATCACAGAGAAAATGGACAACGGGATGCAGGATATAAAGAATCCCGGCGACAATGTGTATACCACGCTGGATGTGGGGCTTCAGGAAGCGGCGAACAGAGCGCTGGGAGTCTATGAGGGCGCTATTGTTGTGACAAACCCAAAAACCGGAGAGGTGCTTGCCATGGTTTCCAAACCGGATTTTAACCCCAATGAAATTTCGGATATCTGGGAGGAGGTGCTGGCAGATGAGGAAACGGGGGTTTTGTTAAACAGGGCATCCCAGGGACTTTATCCGCCGGGTTCTACCTTTAAGATCATAACGGCCCTTCAATATATTCACGAGAATCCGTCCACCTATACAAATTATAGTTTTACATGTAATGGTTCGATTAAGATAGACGGATCAAGAATACAATGTTATCATGGAATAAGCCATGGGAAAATAGGATTTGAGAAATCTTTTGCGAAATCCTGCAATACTTCTTTTGCCAATATGGGGACGAAGGTGGACTGGAACAGATTCGGGGAGACGCTTGATGGGCTGTTTTTTGGGAAGCCTCTGCCTTATGAGTTGGAATCCGCTGTCAGTACGGTGAAGACGGGGGCGGATATGACTACGGATAAGCAGATGCAGACTGCTATCGGACAGGGGGAAACGTTGGTGTCGCCTCTTCACATGAATCTGATCACCTGTGCCGTGGCCAATGACGGCCTTCTGCAGCATCCCTATGTGGTAGACCATGTGGAAAATGTAAACGGGGCTGTGATCAAACGGTTTACTTCTTCCGGCAGTACGAGAATGATGTCGGAACAGGAGGCCTGTATCCTGCAGGGACTGATGCGGGAAGTGGTGGAGACCGGCACCGGTACGAAGCTTTTAGATAAACCTTACACAGCGGCGGGAAAGACGGGATCCGCAGAGTACAACAGTGCGCGGGACTCGCATGCCTGGTTTACGGGATTTGCGCCGGTGGCAGATCCGGAGATCTGTGTCACGGTTATTATAGAAGGGGCAGGAAGCGGCGGCGACTACGCGGTGCCTATGGCGCGACGGGTATTTGACGCTTACTTTGAGGGGAGAAGCGAGTGAGAAGCACTGTATTTGAGGAGAAAGTGTGTGTGATTTGTCAGACGTTTCCTGAATGGAAAAGTAAAGCGGGAGATATGCCGTTGTAATGCGGACGGGAAAAGAGCAGAAAACCTGCGGCTGTGTTTGATAAGCGGGACAGGTGAGAGTGTTAAAAAAGTACAGGGAGAAAAGGAAATGGAAAGAGAAAAACTGGGTTCGAGAATGGGGTTTATCCTGCTGTCGGCGGGGTGTGCCATCGGCATTGGAAATGTATGGAGATTTCCCTATATTACGGGGATGTATGGCGGCGGCATGTTTGTGCTGCTTTATCTGCTTTTTCTGGTGGCCATGGGCATCCCTGTAATGACGATGGAATTTGCGGTGGGCAGGGCCAGCAGAAAGAGTGTGGTAAAGAGCTTTACGGAACTGGAAAAGCCGGGACAGAAATGGCACTTAAACGGCTATCTCGGTATGCTGGGGAATTATGTACTGATGATGTTTTACACTACTGTGGCGGGCTGGATGCTTTACTATTTTTACCTGATGCTTTCCGGCCGTTTTATCGGAAAGAATACGGAGGAGGTGGCAGGGGTATTCGGAAGTATGCTGGAGGATCCGCTTGTTCTGACGGTCTGTATGGTGATCATCGTGGTGGCCGGCATCCTGATCTGCTCCATGGGGTTACAGAAGGGTGTTGAGAAGATCACCAAGATCATGATGGTACTTCTTTTGTTTATCATGGTGATCCTTGCGGCGCGCGGTATGACACTGGAAGGAGGTATGGAAGGCTTAAAGTTTTATCTTGTCCCTGATCTGCAAAGAATGCGGGAGGCTGGCGTTTTGGAGACGGTGGTGGCGGCCATGAATCAGGCGTTCTTCACGCTGAGCCTGGGGATCGGCGCCATGGCCATATTCGGCAGTTATATCGACAAGAAGCGCACGCTGCTGGGGGAATCTGTCAATATTGCGGTGTTAGATACTTTTGTGGCGATCGTGTCGGGGCTTATTATCTTCCCCACCTGTTTTGCTTTCGGGATCAGTCCCGACAACGGGCCCAGCCTGATCTTTATCACGCTGCCCAATGTATTTAACCATATGGCGGCAGGCAGGATCTGGGGAACGCTGTTTTTCATGTTTATGACTTTTGCCGCCTTCTCTACGATATTGGCGGTATTTGAGAATATTATTTCCTGCGGCATGGATCTGTTTCATTTAAGCAGAAAGAAATCCTGCCTGATCAATCTGGTGCTTCTGATCCTGCTGTCCATGCCCTGTGTGCTGGGTTACAATATCTGGTCGGCTTTTCAGCCCATGGGGGCGGGGAGTGCGGTGCTCGATCTGGAGGATTTTATCGTTAGCAACTGCATTCTGCCCATCGGCTCTTTGATTTATCTGCTGTTTTGCGTGACCAGGTACGGCTGGGGATTTGAGAAGTACCTGAGAGAGGCGAACACCGGCGAAGGGATGAAGATACCGAAGGGGATCAGAGTATATGTGACTTATATTCTGCCGATGCTGCTGGTGCTGTTGATTTTACAGGGGTGGTTCGGATAAGACCTTCGCGGGATGGAAGGTGAGCGCATGTTGTCAGACGGCATTTTATTTGGAAGCGGCGGTTGCACAGGCATAATGCCGTTTCGTAAGTGATCCGGGGTGGTAACAGGTTTATCTGAATGACATTGGCCCAGGTGCGAAACGGCAGAAAAGATACGGGAGAGGGGAGGAAAATCCTGTGACAGAGTGGTTTATGCCCTACAATGAAAACGATGAGGATGCTTTTCGGATGAATGACGCGCTTCGGGATCTCGGCAGGATCGAGGAGGTGCAGAATATAAATCTGCGGAATGTAAAGGTGGGAGATATCTTTTATCTGTACGAGACTGCTCCGGTGAAGGCGATCCGGTGGAAGTGCCTGGTGACGGATGTGGGGAGACAGAAGAAAATCATCGATGACCGTGCATATTCTGGTTCCGGGAGAGAATATCCGGGACCGTTTATCGAACTGAAGGCGCAGTACGAATACTTTGTGGACGGCCTGTTCTCCCTTGATAATCTGAAAAAACACGGTTACAGCGCCAATATGCAGGGCTCATCCAGGCTGGAAAGTTATAAACCTGAACTGGCGGAATACATTCATAAGATCGACAGCATACAGAATTCTGAGGAAGAACTTCTGAAAATCTGTCGAAGGTTACCGATGGAAGAACTGGAAAAAGCTGCGAAAAGGGCGTCCAGAAGAGAGGCTCAAATCAGAGAAGGAAAGGCAAAACAACGAAACAGAAATATCTGTATTTCAGTCTATGTAAAGAGGCTTGCAGACGGACGCTGTGATCTGTGCGGGGAAAAGGCACCCTTTTCAGATAGAGAGGGAAATCCTTATCTGGAAGAGCATCATGTGAAATGGCTCTGTGAGGGAGGGGAGGACAGCATTGACAACGCGGTGGCCCTGTGCCCGAACTGTCACAGGAGGATGCATATTTTACAGGATCCGGAGGATGTGATTCGTCTGCGGAAGGTCCTGAAGAATAAAAGAGGCAGGAGAGAAAAGCCTGTGATGAATAACGTGGCATCAGGCAGAAGACATGGGGGAACGGACAATGAACATCTATAGAATGGACCAACAAAATAGTGGAAAAGTGGCGCAGTTTATGGCTGCCATCAAGCCTGATTGGTGGGATTTTGAGGGGGCGAACGGGCAGCTGCAGGACGTTTCTCTGCTGGCAAAGCTCGTGGGCTGGTATATGGAGGAGGATAAAAAAGTCCGGGGGTGGATACTGTGTGCGGAATTTGAGGGATACTCTTATCTGAGCATTGAGAATCTGGGCTATGATGAGAACGGTGCCTATGTTATGGAACAGCAGACGGAGCCGCTTTTGAAGCAGGCAGAAGACTATGCGAGGGAGAAGGGATACCGGAATCTCAAATACATCATCGGCTCCACAGACATGTCCTGCCACGGCAGACCGATCATGGATTATGCGGAGGAATTGAGGAATCTTACCTCAAATGGAAGAGAACATTTTGATTACTTTGTGCAGTACGGCTTTTCTCCGACCGGATTTATACCGGACTGCTACGGGGAAAACTATCATGGGATCATAATGATAAAGTCTTTACTGTAAACAGACCGGAGAAGGTGAGAGCAGAGATCTCGGGAAAGATTATCTTGCATCTTTCCCGACTTTGTTTTATACTGTGTTACAGATAGAGTTAGATGCACACCAAAAACAGGAGGATTTGCAATGGTTGAGGCAACCAGTTGTGGCGGTGTGGTTATATTTCGAGGCAAGATACTTCTTCTGTATAAGAATTTTAAAAATAAGTATGAAGGCTGGGTACTGCCAAAGGGGACTGTGGAAGAGGGAGAAGAGTACAAGGAAACGGCTCTTCGGGAGGTGTTAGAGGAAACTGGCGCCAGAACTACAATCATGAAATATATTGGGAAGAGCGAATATACCTTCAATATTCCCGACGACGTGGTGGACAAGGATGTTCACTGGTATTTGATGATGGCTGACAGTTATTACAGCAAACCGCAGCGGGAAGAGTATTTTGTCGATTCAGGGTATTATAAATACCATGAAGCATATCATCTGCTGAAATTTGCCAATGAGAAGCAGATTCTGGAAAAAGCGTATCTGGAATATCTGGAATTGAAAAAGGCCAGCAGATGGTTCAAAAGGTAGAAGAAAATAATCCGTCACAGATGAGGAATCCTGCTTTCAGCGGGGTTCCTTTTCACCATAGGAGCCGGTTATGCACAGATTTTATAAATATCTTTACTGGGATGAAAATATTCCGGAGAAGAAGAGAGATCGAATAAAGTGGAGACTGAAGGTCTCCAGACGGAATCTTCCCTGCTATGTGCTGGCATTAAATGAGGGGAGCGATCAGCTTGACATTTATAACAGTCTGGTGCTTTTACAGTCTTATTTTCGCAAAAATCCAAGATTTATTGTGGGGATCGCGGCGGATTATGCGGGAGCTGCAAAAATCGTACAGCAGATCGCAGCGGAGTGTTACGCGGAAAATGGGGATGCAGATCTGAAAAAATATCTGGCAGAGCGGATAGAATAAAGAAGATGGAATATTTTCCTGATGTAAAGAGGGGATATGCTGGAAATACTTTTGTTGATTTTGAGAATAGCCGGGATCATATTCGTCTCGGTTTTGGGCATTTTAATAGTAGTGATCTGTTTCGCTCTGTTTGTTCCGGTGAGATACAGGGGGGATTTTTCAGTGTCTGACGGGGAGAACGGTGAGAAAAAGAAGGTGTGTGCGGTCCTTCGCGCCACCTGGTTTCTGCGGCTTGTGCGTGTGTATGTCACCTTTGGGGAGACGGTCAGACTGCGGGTGAAGGTTTTATTTTTTACGTTTTTGGATACGGCGAAGGAGAAAGAGGATAAGGGATCGAACAAGGGGAGAGAAAAAGGGAAAAACAGACGGGGAAGGGATGCGAAAGAAGCGTCGGAGATAGAAGATTCCCGGAAAGCGTCGGGAGCAGAGCAGGCAAAGGCTGCGGACAGAAACTCAGGCAGGAAAGAGATAACAGCGGCGGGAGAGTTTGGCGCGGAAGAAACGATGGCTGCAGGAGAGACGGTGGGAGAAGAGGAGACTGAGGTCAGAAAGCCAGGCATGGAAGAAACGGCGGCTGCAGAAAAGCCAGATGCAGAAGAGAGGGCAGGCGGCGAAAAAGTATTGGAGAACGGAGAGAGAGGGGCAGACCGGAAGTCAAAAAAGCAGGATGAGGATTCGGACGGTATAATTTCCAGGATTCTACAGACAATTCGCAATTTTTGTGATAAACTAAGAGGAATAAAGGAAAAGTTGGAGAAGATAGAAGCCCTCTGGATATCCGATCATATGGTAAGCAGCCGAAGCCTTCTAGGAAAACAGCTTCTCTATCTGATCAGGCATACAGAGCCGAAAAATCTTTCGGGATATCTTCGGTTTGGCTTTGATGATCCTTCCACTACAGGCTACGCCATGGCGTTATATGGTATTCTCTATCCGATCTGGAGCCCAAAGCTTTCTGTGGAGCCGGATTTTGAGAGACAGATACTGGACTGCCATATTTTAATAAAGGGAAAGATCAGAGTGTGGCATTTTATGCGGGTGGTGCTTCGGATGGTTCTTTCCGGGGATGTGCGACGTGTGATAAAAGAAGTGAAAAAACTCTGACAGAGAGCGGAAACGCCCTGTAAAAGTGTGTAAACAATAAAAAAGCGCAGCGATGTGCGGAAATGAGGAAAAACTATGCAGAACAACAATTTTCCCAGTGTGGTGGAATCCCTTTTGAAGGGCATGGACACCGTTCTCTCCACAAAAACCGTGGTCGGTGAGGCAACCCAGATCGGTGATACGATCATCCTGCCTCTTGTGGATGTGACCTTCGGTGTAGGAGCGGGCGCAGGAAGCGGAGAGAAGAAAAATTCAGGCGGAGGCGGGCTGGGCGGAAAGATGACGCCCAGTGCGGTTTTAGTGATCAAAGACGGTTATACAAAGCTTGTGAATGTGAAAAATCAGGACACGATGACAAAGATCCTTGATATGGTACCGGATATTGTAGATAAGTTCACGGCAAAAAAGAATGTGGATATAAAGGAAGAAGAGATCGTGGATATTGCCTTCCCGGAGAAGGAAGAATAAAAGAAATGATACTATAAAACGGGCAGAATGCATATACTTTTCTAAAGAATGCCGGGAGAAATAGCGTGAGACGTGTGCTTGGGCTTGTCCTGTTCTGGATCGGAATCGGTATGCTGCTTATGATGATAATCGGCAATAATATTGTTGGAATCCTTCTGGCTGCCTGTTTTCTTGTTGCCGGCTATAATCTGTTTTGCATGTGAGAAACTGTCCCGGCTATTCGGAGACAGGAAAGAAAAGAGAATATAAAAGGGCGGTGTTTGGATACAAAGGCTATGGATGTTCAGGGGATCGGGAAGGAATCTGTGACTGCAGGGACAGGCGCAGAAAACAGAGAAGAATACGGGGAAAATTCCGGCAGAAATCTAAATGAGGCGACGGAAAAGGAACTGCAGGCGCTGAAATTATGGCTGTTCAGTGAAAACATCCGGATACAAGGCGAGCAGAAAAAACTGCTGGAGACAGAAAACCGTCTACTGAAAGAGCGGATGCAGTTCCAGGAGGAGATGAAAATCCTGAATCAGAAGGTGACGGCGGCGAGACAGCGTCTGAAACAGGAAGAACAGTTTTTTGAGAAGAAGATGGAGATCCTGAAAGACGGATTTTCCAATCTTGAGGCGGACAGAAGGGCGTTTGACCGAGAAAAGGAAGCCTTTCGGAGAAAAATGCGAGACATGGATACGTTGGCGGAGGAAAACTCCCGGGGCAGGTCTTTGGAAATCAGGGCATTTTTTGCGGGGGTAAAAAATCAGCTGGCATTGAAAAAGCGCTACAAGGATCTCTTAAAGATCTATCATCCCGATAATCTTGCAGGAGATAAGGAAATAATGCAGCACATCAGCAGAGCATATGAAGATTTAAAGAGAATGCTGTAGAAAAGAAGAGAGCAGACAAAAAACCCATCCGTCGTTTTTGCAGACAGATGGGTTATCCCATAAATTTTATCATAGAATTATGCTCTTTCTACGGCACCTGAACGCAGGCATCTTGTGCAGACATGCATGGTCTTGGAAGCTCCATTTACTTTGCATTTCACATTCTTGATATTAGATCTCCAAATTTTATTGGATCTTCTATGGGAATGGCTTACGTTGTTACCGAAATGAACGCCTTTGCCACAAATATCACATTTAGCCATCTTCGCACCTCCTAACGAACTGAAATAGATTCGCAACAGTAGTATAATAGCAGATTAAGGGTAAAAATGCAAGGTATTTTTTAGGAAAGATTATTTTATATATTCCATTTTTTAGAAAAACAGGTTATACTGTAAAGCAGAGTGAGAAAAGAAGGAGGAATTTCATGAAAAGCAATTCATCGATGAATACCCATTTAGGGAATATTTATATTGACAGTGAAGTGATCGCACAGTATGCCGGCAGTGTCGCAACGGAGAGTTTCGGTGTTGTGGGTATGGCCAGTGTTAATGTAAAGGATGGTATCGTGTCTTTGCTGAAAAAGGACAACATTATGAGGGGGATCTCGGTGTCAGTGAACAATAATAAGCTGACGCTTGACTTCCATATTATCGTGTCCTACGGTGTGAGTATTGTGGCGGTGGCGGACAACCTGATTGGCAGCGTGAAATATAAAGTGGAAGAATTTACAGGATTTGAAGTGGAAAAAGTGAACATCTATGTCGAAGGTGTCAGAGTGATTGATTAAGGAGGAAATATCGGTGGCTTTAAAAACGATCGATGCTAAGATGCTTTCCAGAATGTTCTTAGCTGGTGCGAAAAATCTTGATAATAAGAAAGAGTGGATCAACGAACTGAACGTATTCCCGGTGCCGGACGGCGATACGGGAACCAATATGACAATGACGATCATGTCCGCGGCGAAGGAAGTGGCGGCAGTGGATATGGAAGATATGTCAGCTGTGTGCAAGGCGATTTCTTCCGGTTCCCTCAGAGGAGCAAGAGGAAATTCCGGCGTTATTTTATCCCAGCTTTTCAGAGGCTTTACGAAGTCTGCCAGAGATAAGAGGGAGTTAAATGCGGCGGACATCTGCCTGGCTCTTGACAAGGCGGTAGAGACGGCCTACAAGGCAGTGATGAAACCGAAAGAGGGCACGATTCTGACAGTGGCCAGGGGAGCAGCGGAAAAGGCCGGAGAACTGTTAGAAGAAGGCCGGACGGAACTGGATGATTTTATCGGGGAAGTGCTTCGCTATATGGAGGAAGTGCTTGCGCAGACGCCGGAACTTTTGCCGGTTTTAAAACAGGCGGGCGTTGTGGACTCCGGCGGCCAAGGGCTGGTGGAAGTGGTAAGAGGAGCTTACGAGGCATTTCAGGGGAAGGAGATCGATTTTACTCAGGCAACTACAATGGCCACCGGCGCCGGTTCGGCTTCAAAGGAATACGGCAGTTACAAAGCTCAGGCGGAAGCGGATATTAAGTTCGGTTATTGTACGGAATTTATTATCATGTTGAATAAGACCTTTAACATCAAGATGGAAATGGACTTTAAGGCATATCTGGAATCCATCGGTGATTCCATCGTGGTGGTGGCGGATGACGATATCGTAAAAGTACATGTGCATACCAACGATCCCGGTTTTGCGATCCAGAGAGCCTTGAAATACGGCGCGCTTTCTAATTTAAAGATCGATAATATGCGCCTGGAGCATCAGGAGAAGCTGTTTAAGATGGCGGAAAAGGAAGAAAGGAAGGAAACGGAAGAGCCTGTGATGGAGAAGAAGGATACGGCCTTTATTGCGGTATCCATCGGGGACGGTCTGAATGAGATCTTTAAAGGGCTGGGTGTGGACTATATTATTGAGGGCGGCCAGACTATGAATCCCAGCACGGAGGATATGTTAAACGCCATCGACAAAGTCAACGCGGATCATGTGATTATTCTGCCGAATAATAAAAATATTATTCTGGCGGCCAATCAGGCGAAGTCGTTGGTGGAGGACAAGGAGATCTTTGTCATTCCGACAAAGACTGTGCCTCAGGGCATCACGGCGGTGATCAACTATGTGCCGGATCTGACCGTGGAGGAAAATGTATCGGTTATGGAGGAGGAGATCAGCCGGGTGAAGACCGGACAGGTCACCTATGCGGTCCGTGATACTTCCATTGATGATAAGGAAATTAAGCAGGGGGATTACATGGGCATCGGCGACCACGGTATTTTATCAGTGGGCGAGGACAAGGATGTGGTGGCTCTGCAGATGGTAAAGGAAATGATGGATCACGAGGCGGAACTGATCAGCATCTATTACGGGGAAGATGTACCGGAAGCGGAGGCGGAGAAGTTTGGCAGGGAAGTGGGCAGTCTTTATCCTGACTGTGATATTGAACTGCAGTATGGCGGCCAGCCAATCTATTACTATGTGATTTCCGCAGAGTGATAAGAGTTACGGTACTATTTCCGGGTATACAGTGTAAAGTAAGCAACGGGCAACTGCCCGTTGTTTTCTGTAGAGAACGAGTCAGGGAGGGGGAAGGGAAATATGGGTGATTATGTAGAAATGCCGCGGGGTACGAATGAGAAAAGGGCAAAAAGAGAAAAACGGAAAATAGCGGATTATGCCATTACGATTTTTCTGCTGGCTTTTCTGATGATTCTGGTGGGACAGACGGCCGGTTCGTTAATTTATCTGATTCCTTTTATGAGGACTACGGATATCGGTCTCACACTGGGCATATATCTGATATTTATCGGTATTTGGGCGGTGGCGGTTCCGTATCTGTATTTTACCCGTAAAAACAGGCCCATTCTGCAGGTTTTGGGAAAGAAACCGGCGGGAAACAGGTTGAAATACCTTCTGTTGGGAACCCTTGCCGGCTTTTTGTTAAACGGAGCCTGTGTTCTTGTAGCGTGGCTGCATGGGAATATTGTTCTTATTTATGATTCCTTTCAGCCGGGGTATCTACTGCTTCTTTATACAGCGGTGTTTATTCAGTCTGCGGCGGAAGAATTTCTCTGCAGAGGTTTTATCTATCAGAGGCTATTGAAAAGCTATGGAAAGCCGTGTGTTGCCATAATAGGAAATTCTCTTTTGTTCGGTGTGTTCCATTTGACGAATGACGGTGTTACGGTGCTGTCCATGTTAAACATTGTGCTGGTTGGCATTATGCTCACTTTTATCGTTCGTTATATGGATAGTTTGTGGTGCGCTATGGCTCTTCATGCTGCATGGAATTTCACACAGAATATTATTTTTGGACTGCCCAACAGTGGAATTGTCGCACTGTATTCGCTGTTCAGACTGGAAGCTTCCACGGCGAGGAACAGTCTGGTGTATAATGTGGGATTTGGTGTGGAGAGCGCGTTGCCTGCGACTATTCTTGTAGCTGTTGCCTGCGTTGCCATTTATTTCTGTTTTGGCAATGGAAGGGAAGCAGGAAGAACGTATCAGGTGTGGGAGAATCCGGATAGTTAAGATGCCCGGGCAGCGACGAAACTGTTCGGATAAGACAGAAGAACAGGGAAGAAAAGGGGAACCAGGTGGGCTTATATCTGACAGATCAAATTACGGTGTTAAAAGGCATAGGTGATAAAATGGCGGCACTGTTTCGGCGCATGGGCGTTCAGACAGTGGAGGAGCTTGTGCGCCTTTATCCGAGAGATTACGACAGGATCGAGGAAGTCTGCAGGATCGTAGAGTTAAAAGATAATTGCAGGGCTGTGGTGAGAGGGACGGTATGCAGTGGCGTCTCGGAGAAAAAAACAGGGCGGCTGACCGTCAGTTTTTCTCAGGCGGCGGATGAGAGCGGGAAGATGCAGCTGTCCTTTTTCAATATGCCCTACATCAAAAAGACGCTGAAAAAAGGCGCGGTTTACTATTTCCGGGGAAAAGTCCACAGGCGGGGAAACGGCTTTACAATGGAACAGCCGATACTGCTGTCCCCGGCGGAGTATGAGAAGCAGAGAGGAAAGCTTTTGCCGGTATATCCGCTGACAGTCGGGCTAAACCAGAAGACGGTCAGAAAGGCTGTGGCACAGGTGCTTGAGGCCGCAGAAAAAGAGAGGGATCTGCTGCCTGAGGTCCTGCCCGGTTTTGTCAGAAAAGAGGGGAATCTCTGCAGTATTGCGGAAGCGCTTTCCGGTATTCATTTTCCGGAAAACACGAATCAGCTTTTACAGGCAAAGAAACGACTGGCTTTTGAAGAATTTCTTGTGTTTCTGCTGCTTGTCAGAAAGATGAAAGATTCCGTGCAGGCAATCCCCAATGCCTTTCCGATGTTAGAGACCGCCGATACGGTCCGGTTTCTGGAGGGGCTGCCTTTTAGACTGACAAAAGATCAGGAACAGGTGTGGCGGGAGATCTGCAGCGATCTCACCGGGGACTTTACGATGAACCGTCTGGTACAGGGGGATGTGGGAAGCGGAAAGACGATCCTTGCGGCGTCAGCCCTTCTTCTTGCCGCTTCCAACGGTTATCAGGGGGCAATGATGGCGCCTACGGAAGTGCTGGCCGTGCAGCATTTTCAGACATTGCAGGGGTATACGAAAAAGTATGATCTGGCCCTTCGGCCGGTGCTTTTAACGGGTTCCATGACAGCGAAAGAAAAGAGAGAAGTCTATGGGCAGATAGAAAGCGGCGCCTGCAATGTGATCATCGGTACCCATGCGCTGATCCAGGAGAAAGTGACCTACGCGAAACTGGCGTTGGTGATTACAGACGAACAGCACCGGTTCGGCGTCAGACAGCGGGAGGCATTTTCGCGGAAAGCGGGCGGAAAGGGAGAGACGGAAAATGCCCGCATGCCGCATGTGATGGTGATGAGCGCCACGCCCATTCCGAGGACGTTGGCGATGATCCTCTACGGGGATCTGCATGTCTCTGTGATAAAAGAGCTTCCGGCGGGAAGGCAGAGCATCAAAAACTGTGTGGTGAATACGGACTGGAGAAACAAAGCCTGGGAGTTTCTCAGGAAGGAGATCTCAGCCGGCAGACAGGCCTTTGTGGTCTGTCCGATGATAGAAGCGTCGGAGGAATCGGAGCTTGAAAATGTGGAGGAGTACACGGAGAAGCTTCGGGGGGCGCTGCCTGATGCGCTGCGGATCGAGATGCTTCACGGAAAGATGAAACAGGCGGAAAAAAACAGACTGATGGACGCTTTCTCGTCCGGTATGATCGATATTCTGGTTTCTACCACAGTCATCGAGGTGGGCGTCAACATTCCAAACGCCACAGTGATGATGATCGAGAATGCGGAGCGGTTCGGACTGGCACAGCTGCATCAGCTTCGAGGGCGTGTCGGCAGAGGAAAGCATCAGTCCTACTGCATTTTTATCAACGCTTCCGATTCCGACACCGCGAAAGAGCGGTTAGAAGTGTTAAACCATTCAAACGACGGGTTTTATATTGCGGAGCAGGATCTGAAACTGCGGGGGCCTGGGGATATGTTCGGCATCAGACAGAGCGGTATTCTGAATTTCCGGATCGCGGATATCTATCAGGATGCGGATATGCTGATGGAGGCGGACAAAGTCTGCGCACAGATCACTGCAGATGCGGCATGGGAAGAAAGGGAAGAGTACCGGGAACTTTCCGCACTTCTTCAGAGAAGTGTCAGAAATAACATTGACTTTCCCGGCATATGAACGTAAAATATTTTTGTATGTTTTCATCCCGACTGGTTATGGACTTAACCGGAAAATGACAGGGAAGGATCAGTTGTTATGAACGGGGCTGCGGGGGACAGAGGATCCCAGTGGGAAGACGGGAAACATCCGGAATGCAATCTCCCCTGCCACAGAATAAAAGAAAGAGGAAGAATACCATGAAGAAAACAGCGGTTGTGACGGATTCCAATGCAGGATTTCTGCCGGAGGAAGCGAAGGAAAAGCAGATTTTTATCCTTCCCATGCCTTTTATGATAGACGGAAAGGATTATTTGGAGAATGTGGATCTGACGGAAGAAGTGTTCTATCAGATGATGGGGGAGAACAAGTCTATTTCCACAAGCCAGCCGGCACCCGGGGATGTGATGGCGCTCTGGGACAGCGTGCTTGCAGAGTACGAGGAGTTGGTTTATATCCCGATGAGCAGCGGGCTCTCCGCATCCTGTCAGAGTGCGGTCATGCTGGCAAAGGATTACGGCGGACGGGTACAGGTGGCTGACAACCGCCGGATCTCCGTCACTCAGAAAAGTGCGGTCTACGATGCGGTCAGGTTAGTGGAACAGGGAAAGAGCGCGGCGCAGATAAAAGATATTCTGGAGGAGGACGGCGATCATTCCAGCATTTATATTATGCTTGATACATTGTACTATCTGAAAAAGGGCGGCAGGATCACGCCTGCGGCTGCTGCCATCGGAACGGTGTTGCGCTTAAAGCCCGTGCTGCAGATCCAGGGAGCGCTGCTTGACGCTTTTGCCAAGGCGAGGACAATAAACCAGGCAAAGACGATCATGATAGGTGCGGTCAGAAGCGATATGGAAAACAGGTTCGGCGGAGTGTCCCCTGACAACTGCGAGCTTTGTATTGCCCACACGAATAATAAGGAGATGGCGATGCAGTTTAAGGAGGAAGTGGAAGCGGCATTTCCGGGGTTTCAGGTGAAGGAAGTGGATCCGCTGTCACTGGTGGTGAGCTGTCATATTGGACCGGGTTCTCTGGCGCTTACCTGCTGCAGGAAGTTGAAGAAATAAAAAAGACAGGAGATAGAGTTTTTATATGGCGAACAGCAGTAATTATGATGCCTCAAACATTACCGTTTTAGAGGGGCTTGAGGCGGTCAGGAGACGTCCCGGCATGTATATCGGCAGTGTCTCCACCAAGGGATTAAACCACCTGATCTATGAGATCATGGACAACTCCGTGGACGAGCATCTGGCCGGATTCTGCGACAGAATAGAAGTGATTCTGGAGGCGGACGGTTCCGCTACGGTCTCCGATAACGGGCGCGGTATTCCCGTGGGGATGCACGAAAAGGGAATCAGTGCGGAAAGACTTGTCTTTACGACGCTGCACGCAGGCGGAAAATTTGATAACGATGCGTATAAGACCAGCGGCGGCCTGCACGGTGTGGGTTCTTCGGTGGTCAATGCGCTGTCTAAAAAACTGACCGTAAGAGTTAAAAATGGCGGAAAGATCTATGAGGACACCTATGAGCAGGGAATTCCGACGACGGAACTGACAGATGGTCTTCTGCCTGTTGTGGGGAAGACGAAGGAGACCGGTACGACCATCAATTTCCTGCCCGACGATACGATCTTTGAAAAGACCAGATTTCGGGAGGAGGAAGTGAAAAGCAGGCTCCATGAGACGGCTTATCTGAACCCGGAACTGACCATCATTTTTGAAGACAGAAGAAAAGAGGAGGCAGAACATCTGGAGTTTCATGAACCGGACGGCATTATCGGCTTCGTGAAGGATATGAACGCCAACAAAGAGACGGTACACGAGGTGATCTATTTTGACGGGGAAGCTGAGGACATCGAGGTGCAGGTGGCGTTCCAGTATGTCAACGAATTTCATGAGGACATTTTAGGCTTTTGCAATAATATTTACAATGCTGAGGGCGGCACCCATATCACGGGCTTTAAGACCATGTTCACAAACGTGATCAATACATACGCCAGAGAGCTTGGTATTTTAAAAGAGAAAGATGTGAATTTTACGGGAACCGATGTCAGGAACGGCATGACGGCGGTCATTTCCATTAAACACAGGGATCCCCGGTTTGAGGGCCAGACCAAGACAAAGCTTGACAATCAGGATGCCGCAAAAGTGGTCAGCAAGGTGACCGGTGAGAAAACGGTTCTGTACTTTGACAGAAATTTGGAAACGTTAAAGAGTATTATCGGCTGTGCAGAGAAGGCCGCGAAGATCAGAAAGGCGGAGGAGCGGGCCAAGACCAACATGCTGACAAAGCAGAAGTTTTCCTTTGATTCCAACGGGAAGTTAGCAAACTGTGAGAGTAAGGATCCTTCCAAATGTGAGATTTTTATCGTGGAGGGCGATTCCGCCGGAGGAAGCGCAAAAACTGCAAGAAACCGGATGTACCAGGCGATCCTGCCGATCCGGGGCAAGATCTTAAATGTGGAGAAGGCCAGTATTGACAAGGTGCTTGCCAACGCGGAGATCAAGACCATGATCTATGCTTTCGGCTGCGGTTTTTCAGAAGGGTACGGCAACGATTTTGATATTAACAAGCTGCGGTATGACAAGATCATTATCATGGCGGATGCGGATGTGGATGGAGCACATATCTCCACGCTGTTGCTTACGCTATTTTACCGTTTCATGCCGGAACTGATCTATCAGGGGCATGTGTATATCGCCATGCCGCCGCTCTATAAGGCGATGCCTTCCAAAGGAAAGGAAGAATATCTCTACGACGACGCGGCGCTGGAAAAGTACAGGAAGCGCCATAAAGGGCCTTTTACGCTGCAGCGCTATAAAGGACTTGGAGAGATGGATGCCGAACAGCTGTGGGAGACAACCCTTGATCCGGAGACAAGGATGTTAAAGAAGGTGGAGATCGAGGATGGACGCATGGCTTCCGAGGTGACGCAGATGCTGATGGGGACGGAGGTGCCGCCGAGAAAGAAGTTTATCTACCAGAATGCGACGGATGCGGAGCTGGATGTGTAAAAGAGCTTTTGCAAGTTTGTTCTGTTCAGCAGAGTGGGATTTATGAATTTGTCGGTTTGTTCAGCATTGTTCCAGCGAGGCAGGAGTGAGGATAGGATGATCAATTTGTTCAAAAGCTTTATGAAAAGACCGCTTTCTTATGATTTTTTGGCTACCAATACTCAATTAAAAGAGTTGCTGGTTCGCCGGATTTCTCCCGCCTTGGAGGCGGAAGGCTATCAGTATAACGGCGAATACCAGTGGATAGGTCCATGGGAGAATCATAGCCGTCGGGTTATTCGGGTTCGGCTGCTGAAAGGAGCCGGAGGGGAATTTGCCTGGGGATGGTGCTTCGATTTTATTCCGGTGCCCAATGGTAACGGAAAAGGATATCACTATGAACGGACAGACAAAAGTGCTGATTTACAATTGTTTGTATGGAGTCGGGATTTGATTTCAAAGTCGGAAATTAACAGCCGGGCGTATGAATTCAGTCTTTTCGGTGCCGATTTGGCTGATGTGGAACAGCGGCTGATACAGGTTTTTCAGAGGTCGAAATCGTTGGGAGACACCTGGTTTCGTGTGTCACAAGGCTCCGATTCGCTTTTGGCGGAAGCAGTGAGGCAAAGTCGGCAAAATAACTGTCATTCGCCCACGCCGACCTATATTAAGGCATTTCTTCTCTCAGCTCTTGACCAAACAGACGAGGGTATGCAGGAGTTGGATGCCGCGTTTACTAAAGAGTACCGAATATCGGAGGAGTTGCAGAAAAAACTTTGTAAAAAATTGCAGGAGTGCAGGAATGTGCTGGTCTGTTAGTTGGTGTTTTATCCTGTTTTTGTTGGTGGAGGGAAAAATATGGGACTTGACATATACGCGGGAACGTTGACACGGTATTATACGCACAATTGGAAAACAGCGGCGCAACAGTTTGCAGAGGCAAGCGGACTGAACTTTCAGACGATCAGAGCCGGTCAACAGGAGGAAGTTTCAATCGAAGAAGTGAAAGAGATCGTAACACGATGGCGGAATAATATTATCAGCGGACTTAATCTGGATCCAGCACCATTATGGAATGAAGATTATGACAGTACGCCATATTATACCGATAAACCGGATTGGGACGCAGTAAATGCATTATTGCTGTATATTTCAGCGAAATATATGAATAAGGAAGTGCCTGCCACAATAGAAAAAAAATTCGGATATTTATGAACACCCTGTTGTAAAGGAATTTCTTGAGTCAAAGGATTTTAAAGTATCCTTATTTGACGGAAACGGCTGGTGGCTTCCCATTGACCAGAATATTATGTTTGATTATGTGCTGCCAAATTCAGCGGAGAGCCCGCTGGCGACAAGTGCGCTGCTTTTGGCAGAATTAAAGCAATATAATGATTTTGAGTGGAATGCGGACAGGGATACCATTATTTCGTGGAGTACAACCGAAGGCTATCCGGCGGACGCGATGTACAGCAGGGAAAACGGATATGAAGAAATGGAATTGCATGAGATATATGAGACGGAATCATTAGCAAAATTTGCCTTTTCTATTTTATGGCAGGCGGCAGAGTTTTCGCTTGCACATGGCACGGTTATTGTTTATGATTTTTAAAAGAAATAAAAGGTGTCAGTTATGGTTTTAACTGACTGTTGGAAATGAAAAGGAAACATTATGTCAAAACATACATTACCATAGTGTTTGCAAGTCTGTTCTGTTTAGCAGATTGGGATTTATGAGAGAGTGAAACAAAGCAACTGATTGGCATTTGGGGGGCAATGTTATGAAACATAAATATTTGATTTGTATTTTGTGCGTTTGTGTATTAATGTCAGTGACAGGATGCGGCATTGGCGCAGATACCAATGCCCAGGCAGAGAATCGATCAGAGGATAATGCAGATGCTGATGCCCAGGCAGAGAATCGATCAGAGGATAATAAAGATGCCGATGCTCAGTCAGAGGCTGATGCAGAAACAGAGGTTACGTTACCTGAAAATGATCAGGAAGAATATACAGAAGGAGATTACTATGAGGAATCGACAGTATTGGAAGAAGAGTATTCTAATCCAATAGATGCCTATTTTCTGCCCCGTATTAAAAGCGCTTCGAGCCAGGTTGAGTATAGGGAATTACAGGATACCTACAGGGGCGTATGGAAAACGGAGTTTGAAAATGTAATGGTTTGGATGCAGGATAAATGTGTATATCAGGAGCTTCCTGTATAATTCAAATATAGGGAATTCCAAGAAGGGTGGT
>CAJTPM010000017.1 GCA_910578085.1 uncultured Lachnospiraceae bacterium
GATATCGGTGAGCAAGCAACTGCGGGAAGCAAGGATGCCGTAAGTCATGTCAGCGGTGAATTTCCTGTCCGGCTTGGAAAGCTTTTTTGAAATTTTTTTGGAAAAAGTTAAAATTTCCCGTTTCATTTGATAAGTATTTGATGTAAAATGAGCCATAAGGAATCCCTTTCTCTTTTTGTTTAGTGAGATTTTTGTTTGGTAGCTTAATTTTACAACAAAAAGGAAAGGAATTCCTTATTTTTAGGACATTTTTTTAATGTTATTTGCAATCTGTAAGAATAAAGTGATTGCTGTGCAGAGAACTGCGGAAACTCAAGATTCGTATAATCTTTACACCATACGCAGTATTTGGTAAAATATTGGTTGAAAACCAACAAAAAATAATGATAACAGGGAAACGGGATGAGTGAACTGTTACTAATTATAAGGAGGACAGAAAAATGGGATTGTTTTCAAAGAAGCCAAAGGAACTGGAATATGATGCCGCAGAGTGTCAGAGAAAAAAAGAGATTATGCGTAAAATGTGGAATGAAGCGGTAGAAGACGGAGACAGTTATGAGATCCTGCATGCAACACAGACTTCATCAAAATTTGAGAGAGGTTTTGTATTTGATACCAATACTACCACATTTTATCACTATATTGTAGGATATAGGAAAAGTGATTTTAAAATTGGTATGATGCAGATCGACCGCGAACTGACACAGCATACGGAACCCTTTTATGTGGATATGGGTGCGGTGGTCACAGCGACTTATGAACCGAAATATCATCAGGCATGGCTTATTTACCGTAAAGGTTACGACAGCTATGGCGAACAGTTCGATGTCGGCGATACCGGCAGTAAGACAATGGCAGGAATCACTAATACGGTACAGAGAGAGGAAAGAGAAAAGTTTCTTGACTTTTTAGAGGAATTGCGCGGCCGTCTGGAGCAGCAGGGAAATAAACAGGAGAAGTGGAAAAGACAATGATTGGTAGATTATTAAGAAGTTTATCAGGATTTTCATTAACATTGTTTGTTTTTGGATGCATTTTTATTGGTGCGATGGTAAAGGTGGGAGATTTTCCGCAGATTTTAATGCCTTCAAAAGATTACGATTATGTGATGGAAAATGGCTTAACGGAAGGGCAGCACATCAAAGGAGAAATATTTTACAGCCTGGGGAGTTTTGCTTCCGAAGAAAGCTATACCCAGTATGAGAATTCCAGAACGGCATCCAAAACCACAGGATACTATTATATGATTCCGGTGGGAGAGAACGGACTGGCAGCAGTTTTTATCCGCAAGGATGATGTGGCAGCCATGGAAAAACTGACGGAAGAAACCTATAACTACCTGATGGGCGGAGATATACCGCAGACTGGAGTTTCATTTAACGGCGTAGCAGTAAAAATGGAAAAGAATCTGGCCGGTCTGGAAAGCGCTTTTCGGGAAGAGCTAGAGTACATGGGTTATGCAGAAGGTGAAGTGGAAGAAATGCTTGCTACATTTTCAGACGGGGAATGCCTTGTTCTCGAAGGCCCAGCGGATGTGTCTGTGATGTATGTTATGATGGCTATTGCATTCCTTATGCTTTTGATTTCTATTCTTATGATCGTGCGCAATTACAGAAAAGAACTGGCGTATGACAGAATGAGGGAAGGCGGACAAAGAATGTCTGATAAACCGGGCGGAATATCGGAAACTACACAGAGTACAACTTATTACATAAACAGATAGAAAAAATAATGACACATAAAAAATAACAGGGAGATCCGAATGAACGCTCCCTGTTATTTTTTATGCGCAGGCCCGCAAATTTACTTCTTTTCTCTCCAGGCGGGATCTCTTTCTTTACTGGAAGCAACAGCTTTTGCCGTCTGCATCACGATCTCACTGAAATACCGTTCGGGAAGATCACCGATCTTTTTATTGAATTTCACATCGAAAACGGTGACATCCTCATTTTCTCCGCCCACATAGCTGCCGGAGAAGTTAAGCTCAGCACGAAGGCCCTGATCTTTATCTTCTCTGTAATAATAGTAGAAGATGCCGGCATCCTCAGCCTGCCCGCGGTACCATCCCATATTCTGCATCTTTCCCTGCAGGGAGAGATCGTTGAGCATATAACCGCCAAACCGCTCCATAATCTGTTCATCTGCTTCCTCATCCGTCATATGGTAAACAGGGCGGGAAAGCTGCTCTATAGGCTGCGTAATTTCATAATCTTCCAGCTGCGTCTTCCATGCCTCGATGGATTCCCCGGATAATTCCACAGGGTGAACCAGACCAATTTTTGTTTTGGAGTCAGCACCTTTCTCATCATCAGGAAGCATAAATTCTTCCTCATCTTCCGTATTGAAACTGCCGTCTTCCATATAGCGGAAAGTCTGTGTCAGTTTGTTTTTCTCATAGATACCCCAGATCAGACCGATGGCAAACTGGTGCATGATCGGATTTTCCACAAAGAGCTTTTTCCAGGCCTCACAGGTCCATTTCCGTTCCGTGGAAAGAGCCAGCTCCAGGCGCATTTTCTGACTGCTCACCGTGGTTTTCATCTGTTTTTTCATTTCCTTAAAGGCCGCACAACTTTCCGCGGACTTTTCCGGATCGTCCTTTTTTCCGGGAGCAGGTAAATTTTTCAGTTTCTTTCCGCTCTCGTCGAAAACTTCCACCTCAAGAGCAGGGGTGATCGTTACGGTAAACTTCCTCTCACCGTAATCGAACTGTCGTTCCATATTTTCATCAAAACCGAGATCCGGGACAATGCGGTCTGCCAGTTCTTCTGTGGTGATGCCGAGCTGTTCTGCAGCAAATTTTAAGGCTTCTCCTGCGGCATTTTTTACCTGACGAAATTTAAATTTCCGGGAAATACTGTCCACAATAAGCAGGGCTTCCGGTTTCGGATTTAAAGCTAATGCCTGAACCGCATCCGCGGCGATAGCTCCTCTGGAATGCTGCGGCCAGTCGTTTATGTGGTGTTGCAATTTTTTAATAATATCGGTTCCGCCGTGGATGGATGCGGCGAAAAGCACCCAGCGCTTTTTTGCCTCTGCGCCCAGAGTAAGCCATTTGTCAAACAGTTCGTTGACATAGACAGCCAGTTCTTCTTCGTTCAGTTCGGCTGCCAGAGCCTGCGCATCTTTGTTTACGCCGCATTTCGGCATGGTGGAATAGCACAGTAAAATTGCCTGCAGGTATTCTTCCTCTGCAAGGATCGGCTCAGAGCCCTTCTGTTTCTGGTCGGTATCGCCATCTGGCTGCCCGTCCTCTGCCTTGTCGGTTACGGAAGAACTACCGGAAGCTTTTTTGTGTACCGGCGAGAAGGGAGTCTCGTAAGCCCAGGCAAGTGTTCGCTTTTTGCCACCTTTGAGCAGGTCTTTCACAAGATCCTGTAAAGTCAGCACATTGCCCGCCGATATGGAATCTTCGTCCAACAGTTCCTGTAATAGCGTTTTGATTTTAGCATTTTTTTCTTTTTCAAGGGCTTCGGTAAGTTTCGGTCTGTATTTCTCCAGATCCCATTTTGCCAGAACATGAATCGCGATATCCCGCTCTCCGGCCTTTTTGGAAGACAAAAGTTCCAGTATATCAGGCTCCCAGTCTTTTTGCTGATAAAGAGCAGTTAAAAGAACTTCCTTCACAAGTTTTGAGGAATCTTTCGTGTAGTTTAAGAGCTCCGCTTTATTTTCGTACGGATTTTTGGACAGAACTTTTACAGCCAGCATTCTGACGGTAGCGTCAGATCCCTTGAAGGCAGTCAGAACCTCTTCTCTGTTTTTTGAAAGATACCTGGAGAAAACCTCTGCTGCGGTGTCTATCAGCTGATTTTTATCCTTCTCGGAATAAAAATACTGATACATCAGAGGTATAAATTTCAGCTGATGTCCGATATCCACATGCTCGGCATCAAAGGATGCAAACATCTGCCTGATGGAAAGATTATGATAATAGTGAAGTTCATTATAGAAGAAGGAACTGGTGCCGCGCAAAAGCTGATAGGATAAAACCCGACTGTAAAAATCGGGATCGTGATAGGTATCCACATAGGAGTGCAGCAGCGTTCTCGCCTGCATGAGCTTCGCGTTGTAACCGTACTGTACAAAGATCTGATTTTCGATCGGATACAGAGAAGAAATACCGGTGTCGCCCCGGAGATAATTTTTTACTTCTTTGATCACAGGATTTTTATCCGCAATGATATCGATCAGTTTTTCCCGTTCGCTGCCGCCGCCCTGTTTTTGTCTCTTGAAGAAAAGCATCTCATCCTCCTGTTTTAAAACGCCCATCATTGCGAAAGAATCGTGGGCGTTAGCCTTTTCCAGAACCTCCAGAAACAGATCCCTGTTTTTATGGAACTGGGTTTTCATCAAAACTTCGAGTTCCCTCGAAGCGGCCTGCAATATCAGAGCTTTGCTGTCGATGTCAAAGATCGTGTCGTAGTCGCCGCCCGCTGTTTTGGTATCCATCGGGAAAGATTCGCTGACAAGAACCGCGTTGGTAAACATACCCTGCAGGTTGGCTGCAAAGCAGATCTTCACAAAATTTCTCAGAATATCGGACAGACCGTAATTTAAGAGGGCGGCGCCACCGAAAAGATTTAAAAAGTACATGGATGTTCTGTAATTTTTTCCGGCAAGTTTCAAAATCCGGTCAGTCACCTGATCTCTGCGGATGGCCTGATTTAACTCCTGGATAACAGATATGGGGATGGTGCCGGTATCGTAAATGGTTGTGAGATTGTCTGTCAGTGTATCCTCAAAATATTTCATAATCGGAAGATCGTCTTCTGACAGAGGACCTTTCCCATCCGGGTATTTTGTCAGAAAATAAGTGGTGAGCAGAAATACCTGGCCTGCGCCGTAGGAGTGCATCAGGGAGTAAAGCACATTTTTCTCGGTCAGAGGATAGCTTGACACAAGGTAAGCGCTGCGGATCCTTTCAGGATCCCCGTTTAACTGATCGATAAACCAGCGCAGGGTGGCGCCTTTGAAAAAGTAAGAGTTGGCGGCCATCTGCTCGGCGGCTACGGCGATGATTTTAGCCGGATTGACTTGGGGAAGTTTTAACAAATGTCCGAAAACTTCCGGGCTGTGGGTGTTTGGGACGAGGTGGTGGCAGCTTGTGCCGCCGATAGCAAACAGGATGTTGAACAGTCTGCCCGCCTGCTCGGCATTATCATAACCGTAGGAAATGAGGTTGGTGAGGTAAGGCGGATAGGACTTCGGCGATATGCCCAGATTCTGATAAGGCAGCGATTCCAGAATTTCCTCTCCTTCTCCGCCGGAGAGATACTCTTCCAGATCGGCTAACTGCTCCGTCGTCAGTTTCAGAAGTTCCAGCAGGTTCATACATTTTTCCAGATAGGTTTCTCTTTGTGTTCTCATAGCATCATGGATCCTCCTTAATCAAGAAATTATAGTGATAATAAATAAAAGGTTTTGTGCCTTTGGAAATCAGTTATTACTCCAGTTATTGATTCAAATCTTATCTAGATAATAATTTTTCCCCCTGTCGTAGGCTGTTTTTTCTTTACCCAATTTAATAGATCTGATCAGTTCTGTATAATATTTTGCACAGCGGGAATCTGTACTTTCTTCAGAAGAAGCAGTTTGTACCCCGATACCGGTGGAATGGACCTTGTGCCTGTTTAAAGATAATTCTTTCTGCAGGGAAAGGAGCAGTTCAGAGAGATATCTCATGCCGCACTGTGCGGCGGTTTCCCCCTTAACTTTCAATTCCTGCAAAGTAGAGTCGTGAACGGTATGAAAACCGCTCTGCCCGAGGTCCTCTAAAAGGGAATCGATATCTGTAAAAAATTCTTCAAAGTAATCTTCTTTGTTTTGCGGATACATAGGTCTTATCTTCCTTAAATATTGTCATAAATTATTTCGTGTGTAAACAGAGTCAGGAAACAGCAGTTTGTTTCCAGGTATCTATCGGAACCAGACGAATGAGTCCATCCCGCAGATATATTTTTCCGATAAAACAGGGCGGTTTGTCTTCTCTGATTTTTTCCAGATAGCGGATACTCTTTGCCTCTTCTTTGGAGTAGGGAAGTTCCAGTATGACCTGTCGTTTTTGTCTGTCGTATAAAGTCATGGAAAGGGTCTGTTCCGTTTTGGAAAAGACTGCCCTGTCACAGAAAGCAGGCTGTATAAATACCAGATCTCTTCCCCAGATATGTTTTTCGGAGAGGGTATTTTTCATTTCTTCCGAGGGCATCATGGAATCAGCTGAAACAGTCGTCCCGTCTGGAATCTGCTCTGCAAATAATTTCCCAAAATCTTCGTAGTACCAGCCGGAGAGCATTTCGGAATCCGGCTGTATAGTGCCGATGATATCGCCCCTTGTTTCTTTGGTGGAAGAAAGACGCCTGCGTGCGTCGCATCTTGCATCTTTCAGATCGATCCGCAGTTTAATCAGATTTTCCAGAGAGCAGTTAAGTCCCCAGGGAGCCTCCGCCTTCTGTGGTTTTCCCCACTTTCGTCTGTTATCATAGAAGACAGGACGGGCTACCGTGTAGGTATACCATTTCCTTGTGCCTGTTTCCAGAAAATAGACTGTTTCGCCTTCATAGCCTGCGGCGTCAAAGTGCTCCATTGTGATGCCCACTAAAGACAGATCGCCCACAGGAAGATATTCCGCCCGAAATTCTCCGGCTTGTTTTGTGAGAAGAGAGAGATCTTCTGTTTCCAAATAAATAGTTACTTTGAAGTATAATTTTGTGATTTCCCGTATCAGTTCCATTGTCTGAAAAGAAGCTTTCCTGCTCAGATAGGACTGGTAAAGTGTGCTCAACGTGCGAAAAGCCTTCTCAAAATCCGGAAGGCCGGCATTGTGGCTGATGATCGCAAAACGTTCCAGAGTATCCGTAACATCTGGGGAAATTCTGGAAAGCCCGGTGGCCATCAGTTCCTCCAGACAGACTTTCATCTGCAGAGAAACGTTTTTGACCTGCTCTAAATTTACAGAGGAATCCTTTTCGCCAGGCGCTGTCAGGTCCTGCAGGGAGAGAGCGCCTGCTTTCAGCTTGCACCAGAGAATGGCCTCTGCCTTGTGGATGCACAGATCCTTTTTATGACAGGTACAGGAAGAGTATTCTAAAGGTGATAACAGTTTTACCGTTGTATTTTCACCGGGAAGCTGCAGCGTAAATACAGAGGATTCTTCTATCTCCGGCATAATTTTTTCATTTGCCTTATTGTAAAAAGAGTTAAGACGGCGGTTTCCCATGATTTTAAAGAGATTTTTTTCCGGAAAAGTGCGGATCTCTTCCCAGAGACGTTCCTGCAAGGAAGAACTGCCTGTTTCCGGCGATTTATTTTTCGATACGACGATATGTTCGCAGGCCGTAGCAGTAAGATTCTCATTGGATGAATCTTGATTAAAAGTATCAGAAACAGTACTCTTTTCAAAAGATGAATTATCTGCTGTCAGCGTTTTTTGGGAAATGGGAGAACTATCTGCTGTCAGTGATTCTTCAGAAGCAGACATGGAAGTATTGCTGTACACAGATTCCTGCAATGCCAGAATCCCCATAATAATATGCTTACAGATACTTCTGGAGGGACAGCTGCATTTGCTCTCCCCCAGGGGAATGCTCAAGATGACCGTCTCTCCGTCCACCTGCAGCGCGGCCTCTTCTTCCAGCTTCAGTATTTTAATGTCGGCTTTTTCCTTATCTTTACAGGCTCTCTTTACAATGCCTTTATTAGTCAGGCCGATTAAATATTCCTCTTCAATTTCTGCCAGATGTTTGTTCCAATCGATCATTTTGTCTACCATTTTGTTGTGTATTTGTGAATGTAGCTTATGAAATCATTAGATTTACAGCGTTATGCGCCTTTTATGAGAATCTGCATCACATCTTCTTATAAGCTACATTATAAGATGTGATGCGGATAGTTTGCAATGCTTATTTACGGTAAGTTTGAAATGGGCATTGGTGCAGATAATGGATTAAAAATCTGTAAAAAGTGCAAATAAAAAGACAGGATGATAATAACATATATTTTAGTTTTATTTTGTACATAATTATGCTACAATTGCGAAAAAAGGAAAGGGGTAAAAAATATGCCAATTATAATGCCAATTAAAGATTTGCGCAACACAATGGAAATTTCCAATATTGCGCACAAGGAGCAGGAACCTATTTTTATAACCAAAAATGGATACAGCGATTTAGTTGTTATGAGCAGTGAACTTTATGATAAATTTGCAAGAGCCAACCGCATTGATCAGGCTATCTATGAATCCGAGCAGGAGATATCGAATGGAGCCAAGGCAGTAGATGCAGATATAGTTTTTACGGAATTGGAGAAAAAAAACTGAGGGCAGATATGCAGAGAGAGGTTATCGTCAGTTGCTGATTGATAATTATATTGCTGTTTTTCGAATTGATAAAAGAAACAGGAGCGTCTGTGTTGTAACTGTGCAATATCAAGGGAAAAACCTGTAAATACAATTACACGAAAAATTGCCATAATTTGAGGGGAGGAAATTTTTATGGTCAGGATAGCAATTGTGGAAGATGAAAAATTGTATGAAAAACAGCTGGAAGGTTTTTTGCATCAATATGAGAAAGAGAGAAAAGAGACATTTGAGATTACGCTGTTCACAGACGGGGATGAAATTGTAGAGAATTACAGGGCGCAGTTTGATATTATCCTGATGGATATTCAAATGCAGTTTATGGACGGAATGACCGCGGCGGAGGCAATACGGGAGGTGGATTCGGAAGTGATCATTATTTTTATCACAAATCTGCGGCAGTATGCCATCCGCGGATATGCGGTGGATGCCCTGGACTATGTGGTAAAACCGATATCCTATTTCGCTTTTTCTGAGCGGTTGAACAGAGCTGTCAGACGGCTGAAAAAAAGAACAAAGCATACCATCATAGTCAAGATCCGGGGGGGTATAGCCAGGATCGATGCGGAGGATCTCTATTATGTGGAGAGCAGGAACCATACCATGATCTACCATACGGCTGAAAAAAATATAGAGGCATCCGGTACGATGAAAGATGCGGAGGATATGCTCGTAGAATTTCATTTTTGCCGGGGGAATAAAGGCTATCTCATCAATCTGGCCCATGTGGATTCCATACAAAATGATTATGCCGTTGTGCGGGGAGAAAAGCTGCTTTTAAGCAGAGCCAGGAAAAATGCATTTATGGAAGAACTGACAAATTACTGGGGGGAGGTAAAATAGGAATGGAAAATGTGTTGTTTGATATTCCGAGACTGTATACGGCAATTGCGGAGTGGGCGGCCTGCATGGTGTATCTTCTGAATATGAAAAAGCGCTTTGTGGGAAAAACATTCGCGTTTATCGCATTGGCCGGTCTTTTCATCCAGAGTTCTTTTCTTGTAGCAACAGGAAATGTGGATATCATCTGGTGGATTCCCTGTATGATTACAGCCGTCGTGTTAATGATCGGCTTTATCTGGTTTTGTCATAAAGGAAACTGGAAGGATGCCGTATATGTGGGGCTTCATGCTTTTGTTCTTGCGGAATTTGCAGCGTCCTTTGAATGGCTGCTGCACTGTTATTTTTTTAAGGAAAAATCGACGGATGCGGCCAGTTTTTGGCTGACAGCAGTTATTTATGGAGTTATTTACAGTTTCTATGGCAGTCTCTTAAAACGGCAGCAGTTGAAAAAGGAACGGCTGGATATAACGGGGGCGGAACTTATGGCGACGATGTTAATTGCAGTGTCGATCTTTTCCGTGAGTAATCTGAGTTTTGTTTCGAAGGATACGCCCTTCAGCAGTTCCTATCAGGGGGAAATCGCCATCATCCGAACCATGGTGGATCTGGGCGGGGCGGCGATCATGTATGCCTGGTATCTGCAGCGATTTCAGTTTCGTATGAAAGAAGAACTTTCCCTGATGCAGAATATTGTCCAGAATCAGTATCTCCAATATCAGATGTCGAAAGAAAGCATCGACGTGATCAATTACAAATATCATGATTTAAAACATCAGATTGCTGTGCTGCGGGCGGAAGAAAGCGCAGAAAAGCGGATGGCCTTTTTAGATCGAATGGAAGAGGAAATTCACGAGTACGAGGTGCAGAATAAGACAGGGAATAAGGTATTGGACGCTGTGCTTACCAGCAAAAATGTGGTTTGCGTACAAAACGGAATTTCTCTGAACTGTGTGGCAGACGGGGAGCTTCTGGATTTTATGGATATCATGGATCTCTGCACAATTTTAGGGAATGCTCTGGACAATGCCATTGAGTGCGAAAAAAAGATTCCGGAAAAGGAAAAAAGGCTGATTCATGCGGCAATTTTTTCAAAAAAAGATTTTCTGATCATGCGGTTTGAAAATTATTTTGACGGGGAATTAAAAATTTCGGAGGGAAATTTAAAGACAACAAAAACAAAGAGAAGCGAACTTCACGGCTATGGGATCAAGAGCATTAGACATGCGGTGAAGAAGTATGGCGGAGCCGTGAATATCAATGTACAGGAAAACTGGTTTGAACTGAAAGTATTGATTCCTATTCCACCAAAAATCTGAATTATCTATTTTGCATAAAAAAGACATTTCTTAATTGTGAAATATGCACATTTCTTTGAACAGTTTACGAAAAAAGAATGCAGTTTACGCAAAACACATTTATAACTGAATAAAAATGCTATACTCAAAGTCACTAAAACAGAGGAAAAGAAGGAGGTAGAAATGTTTAGGAAAAAGTTAAACAAAACAGTGGCTTTGTTGTTGTGCGGCATTCTTACGCTCGGTCTTGTGGCATGTGGCAACAACGCGGAAGAACCGGCAGAGACACCGGAAGAAACGACACAGGAGACATCTGACGTGTCTGAAAGTCCGGAAACAGTGCAGGAGGCATCCCCGGAAACGCCGGTGCTGTATGAGTCAGCCTATGGAAGCAAGGCGGAAGCTTTAGAGGCAGGTCTTGCACTGAATTTGGAAATTTCCAAGGAAGGCATGATCCTTCTGAAGAATGAGGAGAAAGCGCTTCCGCTTGCAGGCGGCGCAAAGGTAACCCTGCTTGGTTATGCGGCTATCAATCCGGACGCGGGCAGCGGCGCAAACGTAGTGGATGCTTCGGCAGGGGCGGCAATCGCAAAGAAAACCGTTATAACCAGCATGGAAGACGCGGGCTTCAGCCTGAATCAGACGGTGCTCGACCTGTATAACAAATGGGTGTCCGAAGAGGTGGAAGGCGCGGAAGCCGACGACCAGGGCAATGTTCCGAAGAAAACTTCCGACATCCTGGTTGCGGAGGATTTTGCAGCCGCTTCCGAGACAGACGAGTGGAAGGCGTCTGTGGAAGAGTACAGCGATGCGGCTGTCGTGGTTATTTCCGGCGGAACCGGCGAAATTTCAAAAGAGGGAAGAGTTCATCCGCTTCAGTTGGATGATGTACAGTATGATCTGATCGATTATGCGACAGATAATTTTGATAAGGTCATCGTACTGGTAAACAAGACTACACCGATCGAAGTGGCGGACATCCAGAGAAACAGCAAGGTGGACGCTGTGTTAAATATTGGCGAACCAGGCGATAACGGGTTTGATGCACTGGGCATGATCCTCTCCGGCGAGGTGAATCCTTCCGGCAGAACAGTGGATGCCTGGGCGGTAGATTTCACGAAGAACCCGTCCTATCCGAATTTCAATATTCTGATGAATGACAATGGACAGAGCACGGACGGAAACGGCAAACTGTTGGGATACACCCGTTACAATGTGAACGGCGAGGAGACGGATACCTGGTCTGTGGGTTACGAAGAGGGGATCTATGTCGGATACAGATATTACGAGACGAGAGCCCATGAAGAAGGCGGCAGCTGGTGGGAAAATAATGTAACCTATCCTTTCGGTTATGGTCTCTCCTACACTGATTTCACATGGGAAGTTACGCCCGGCAAGGCGGCGGATTCCGCTATTACAAAAGATGACACATTGACATTTGATGTAAAAGTGACAAACAACGGCGACGTTGCAGGGAAAGACGTTGTCCAGTTATACTACACAGCTCCCTATGGCAAAGACGAGACCGGGAACGAGACGGTAATCGAAAAGGCTTATGTTGTCCTTGGTGATTACGCGAAGACAGGCATCATCGAGCCGGGCGCAAGCGAGACTGTAAAACTTTCCGTAAAAGTATCCGATATGGCGTCCTATGATGAAGTGACAGATAAGACTTATGTGCTGGATGCCGGTACATACAATGTAAAGATTGCGGAAAATTCCCATTATGGTATGGGCGATAATGACGTTGATTTTGATTATTCCGTGGAGGAAAAGGCTCTCTGCAATACGGCGGTAACTGGAGCGGAGATCACAAATGTTCTGGACGATGTGACGGAAGGCTTTGAGAGTGAGGGTTATACCGCTTTAAGCCGGAGCGACTTTGCAGGAACTATGCCGGATAGTTTTGAGCCGGTAAAGGAAATCTCCGAGGAAGAACTGGCAACATGGAAATATAATGACGAGGCATTCAATGCTTATTATGATGCAGCTGAGATAGGCACACCTGTCTATGAGACGGATGCAGCAAACCGTACTTCCGACAGATATTCCACGGTACTGTCCGATCTGATTGGCGCAGATGCGGATGATCCGCGCTATCAGGAGCTGGTGGAGCAGCTGACATTGGATGAGATGATAAACATGGTGAATTCCGGCGGTTTTGATTCCGAGGCAATTCCGTATATCGGCAAACCCTATTCCCGTGATACGGACGGTCCGAAGGGCTGGACAGGTAACTACACGGATACAAACGACAGATATAATTATTTTGCGGCGGAGCCGATGATCGCGGCAACCTACAATAACGATCTTCTGTACCAGATGGGCGTTATGATTGGTGAGCAGGGCCTGTGGGGCAACAGCACACAGGATGGCGGTATCATGTACAACTACACGGGATGGTATGCGCCGGGCATGAACATTCATCGTTCTCCTTTCGACAGACGTGGATCTGAGTACTATTCTGAGGATCCGTACCTGACAGGAAAACTGGCGGCAAATGTATCTCAGGGTGCAAGATCCAAGGGCGCTTATATTACGATGAAGCACTTTGCATTCCACAATGATGGTGCCGGTTCCAGCACTTACCGTAACGGTGTGATGGGTGAAGATGGTACGGGGGCAGGTGGACTGTCCGCATGGATGACAGAACAGACAGCGCGTGAAATTTACTTAAAAGGATTCCAGAGAACGGTAGAAGAGGGCGAAGCAACCTTTGCAATGGGCTCCTTTACCAGAATCGGTAAGACATGGTGCGGCGGCAGTTATGCCGTGTTGAACCAGATCACCCGCGGCGAGTGGGGATTCCATGGCGCGGTTGTAACAGATATCGTGCTGTATAATACCTGTAACGCTTATCAATTGATTAAATCGGGTGCGAACCTGATGTTGGATGCCATGGTTTATAACATACCGGGCGGCATCTATCTTGATGAGGCGGAAATTCTTGCCATGGATGAAGATGCAAAGAACATTACCATTTACTGCCTGCAGAATGCAACAAAGCAGGTGCTGTATACGGTGGCAAACAGCAATGCCATGCAGCTGCCCAAAGAGACTAAGGTAGTTTATACGGATACGGTTGACGTGGACGGCGAGGACGTTGCAATAACGCTTGAAAACGCAAAGGCAGGCACGGCTTATACTTCCATAGAGCTGAACACGGCAACTCTGAACACCTACTATCCGTATTCCAATATTACTTATACGGTGGAAGGACTTCCGGAAGGCTTAAGCTTTGATGCGGGAACCGGTGTGATAAGCGGTACGCCTGCGGCAGCGGGAAGCTATACGGTTAAGATTACGGCGGAAGCGACAGGTTATGAATCCGCTTCCATAGAACTGCCTCTTACCGTGGAATAATAGAGCAGACATTTTTGAAAAATAATTATTACAGATGCAGTTGCGGCATCCGCTGCAATTGCATCTGTTTCAAGATATCCATGCAATGAAATGTTAATTTAGACTGATTTGGTAAATGAAGATCAACGTGAAATGGAGGAAGAAAAAATGAAAAAGAAAGTGGTGGCTGCATTACTGATGGCAGCAGCAATGACATGTATGACAGCCTGCGGCGCAGGAAGTGAAGCAGAAAACAGCGCAGAATCAGCGGACAGCGAAGAGACAGCGGAGGCCGGAGAAGAGAGCGCGGATGCGGAAGCGGCCGGAACCGAGTATATTTTTGAGGCGGAGTATACGGTACTGGAAGGGCTTGAGGGACTTGGTGTTTCCGGTTCGCCGACGGGAGTGGGCCTTGCAAAGGAGAAAGCCAGCGCAAGCAACGGATTTTATGTGGGAGAACTGGGCACATCCAGCCCCATTACTTTTGTGATCACATCCGATACCGATGCGACAGCTACCCTGAAAGGCGTATTTGGCTCAAATACTTTAGGAAACTGCACCTGGAATCCGGAGAGTTTTATCGTGACTGTAAACGGCGAAGCGATCCAGTATGAGGAATTTAAGACGGATAATGGTACGGATGCAAACGATCAGGAAAATTTCAAGACAAAAAATCTTGGCGAGATCCAGCTGAAAGCGGGAGATAACGAGATCATTTTTGTGGCCGGGGATAATACCTACCGGGGTAATCTTCCCAGTGCGCCTTCCATCGACTGTCTGAAGATTACGACAGAAGCAGCGCTTTCCATGGAAGAGGTTGTGGAAAACATCGAATAATCGTAACAGGAAAGCCGGGATGGCCAAACTGCTGCGAATAAAATAATACTGTGAAATATTTGTGCACGCGATTCCGCTCATAAGGGATTGCGGCGGAAATGGAGACGATCATGGGGTTGATTTGGAAGAATAAGAAAACAAAGATATGGCTGATTGTGACAGCTGTCTTACTTGTTCTGGGGATTGCCGTGAATGCTGTTCTGCTGAGTGTACCCATCGTAACAAATTCATTAAGCCTTGTTTTTGGCGGAGAGCGTGCGAATGTCACCGAGGATAACAGAGCGGAGTGGTATGACAGGCAGTATACCAGTAAGGAAGAAGTACTGGCTGCGGCGAATGATTTTGTAGTCGAAGTGGAAAAAGAAGGGATCGTACTTCTGAAAAATGAAAATGACGCACTCCCTCTGTCTGGGGACGGTGCGCATGTCAGCGTATTCGGCAAGAACTCGGTGAATATTGTTTATTCCGGTTCCGGTTCAGCCAGCAGCAACAGTTCCACTGCGCAGAAGACATTGTATGAGAGTCTTGAGGCGGCGGGAATCTCTTATAATGAAACGTTGAAGAGTTTTTATGAGGATTCCGGAAAATCCGGCAAAGGAAGACCGGAAAATCCTGCTATGACTTCAGGACAGAGACTTTCCGGTTTCGGAACCGGTGAAACGCCGGTGGATTCCTATACTCCCGATGTGGTAGACAGTTATACCGGATATCAGGATGCGGCGATCGTGGTTTTTTCCAGAATCGGCGGAGAGGGATTTGATCTCCCGAGGACAATGGCGGAAAGCTTTGGCGGCGCAGCTGTTGCGGGGGCTTCGGCGGACAGCCATTATCTGGAGCTGGATGAGAACGAGAAAGCGCTTTTAGCGCATGTAAAGGAAAATTTTTCAAAGGTCATTGTTATCCTGAACGTGGGAACCACAATGGAAATACCCGAGTTGAAGGCGGACGAAGGGATTGACGCGATTCTCTGGATGGGATTTCCGGGTTCCACAGGCATTATGGCATTGGGACAGATCCTGACGGGACTGGATACGGAAGGAAACCAGATCAGTCCGTCCGGCCATACTGTGGACACCTGGGCGGCAGATTTTACGATGGATCCGACCTGGTATAACACGGGTGTCTATGGCTCTGAATTTGGCAATCGCTATCTCTATAACGGTGAGACAACGGATTATGCTTTTGTAAACTATGAGGAAGGAATCTATGTAGGATACCGCTATTATGAAACCCGTGGGTATGAAGAGACGGCGGCGGATCCCCAATCTGCATGGTACGAGAACAATGTTGTATATCCTTTCGGATACGGGCTTTCCTACACGGAATTTGACTGGGATGTCTCCTTTGGGGCGGCTTCCGGCACGGAGATCACAGCGGATGATACGCTGGAAGTATTAGTCACAGTGAAAAATACCGGCGATTATGCAGGGAAGGATGTTGTGGAGTTATATTACAGCGCACCTTACGATTATGAAGGGCCGGCGATTGAAAAGCCTCATGTTGTGCTGGGGGATTTTGCCAAAACAGATCTTCTGGCGCCGGGGGAGGAGCAGACTCTTACGCTCACCCTGGATGTAAAGGATATGAAGTCCTACGACTATGCAGATGCCAACGAAAACGGGTTCAGCGGATATGAACTGGAAGCAGGGGAGTACCGTATTATCGTTGGAAGCGATGCCCATACGGCAAAAGCGGACGCCGTATATACGCTCTCAGAGGATCTGCAGCTTAAGACAGATATAAATGCAGACGGTGAAGAAACGGAAGTTGTAAATGCTTTTGATGATGTCAGTGCCGGTATTTTCGGGACAAATACGTACGCATCTTATGTATCTCGCAAAGATTTTGCAGGCACTCTTAGGACAACATATCTGGATGATGCCGAGAGAACGCTGACAGATGAACTGAAAGAAACACTGGATGAGAGCATCAAGCGTAAATATACTGAATCCGATGCAGGAAAACCCTGGGAAGTGACGGGCAGTGTGCCTTCCACAACACCAGTGAACAGCGGATTATCTCTGCGGGATATGCTCTATGATGAAGCGGGAAATTACCTGGGCGAAGCCTCTTTTGATGATCCCAGATGGGAGACGCTGCTTGATGAGATCTCCCTTGATGAGATGAAAAATCTGGTGGGATTCGGCGCTTTTCGGACAAACGAAATAAAGGGTGTGGACGGTGTGGTCGGAAAGCCGCTTACGGTGGATTCGGACGGACCAAACGGGTTCACAAGCTTTTTGTCGGAATCTGTGATCTACGGCACCTGCGCTTACCAGGCAGAATGTGTGATGGGATCCACCTGGAATGTTGAACTGGCGGAGAGAATGGGCGAACTGATAGGGGAGGAAGGCCTTGCCGGAAATGAGAAGGGCGACGGACTGCCTTACTCCGGATGGTATGCGCCGGCGGTCAATATCCATCGTTCTCCTTTTGCCGGGAGAAACTGGGAGTATTACAGTGAAGACGGACTGCTGTCCGGCAAGTTTGCCGCCGGCGTCATTAAAGGGGCGGACAAAAAGGGAGTCTACTGCTATGTGAAGCATTTTGCGGTGAACGATCAGGAGACAGACAGGGAGTATAACGGTATTCTTGTATGGGCGAATGAGCAGTCGATGCGCGAGCTTTATCTGCTGCCTTTTGAGATTGCGGTAAAAGAGGGCGGGGCGACAGGGATGATGTCTTCCTTCAACCGTCTTGGCATGAAATGGGCCGGCGGAAGTTATGCGCTGCTCACACAGGTGCTGCGGGATGAATGGGGATTCCATGGCTCAGTCATCACCGATTACAGCCTGAACACTTACACCCATGTGGATGAAATGATCCGTGCCGGCGGCGACCTGTTTTTGACGCAGGATGCCAAGACCTTCGGTATGGAAGACGACGCGACGCAGATTGCACTGCTCAGACAGAGCACAAAAAATATTTTGTATATGGTTGCAAACAGCAGCGCCATGAGCATTTCGACAGACGGATATTTAAGGCCGGTATGGCAGACCGTTATGATCTGCGTGGATATTGCCATGATTGCGGCGCTTGCTCTCTGGGGCATACTTGCGATTCGTTCTGTAAAAAAGAAAGAGGAACAGGAAGAGAAACGATGAAATTGAAATATCAGAATATTATTTCAAAAATGTCTCTGGAAGAAAAGTGTTATATGTTCTCTGGCAAAGATTTCTGGCAGACCAGAAGCATAGAGCATTTGGGAATAAAAAATATCATGCTGGCGGATGGGCCTCACGGCGTCAGGAAGCAGGAGGGAACAGGGGATCAGCTGGGCTTAAATCCCTCTCTGCCTGCCACCTGTTTTCCCACGGCGGCAACCATTGCAAACAGCTGGGATCCTTCGCTGGGCGAAGAGATCGGCCGTGTGATAGGCGAGGAAGCGGCAAGCCAGGGGATTAGCGTCCTGCTTGGACCGGGCATGAATATTAAAAGAAATCCGTTGTGCGGCCGAAACTTTGAGTATTTTTCCGAGGATCCGTATCTGGCGGGAAAGATGGCGGCAGGCTATATCAGAGGGATTCAGGAAAACGGCGTGGCAGCCTGTCCGAAACATTTTGCGGTAAACTCCCAGGAACTCAGACGGATGGCAAGCGATTCCGTGGTGGATGAGCGGACGCTGCGGGAAATTTACCTGACCGGATTTGAGATCGCGGTAAAGGAAGCGAAACCAAAAAGCCTCATGACGTCCTATAATCGGGTGAACGGCGTGTACGCCAATGAAAATGAACATTTGCTGCAGGAGATCCTGCGGGAGGAATGGGGATTTGACGGCTTTGTGGTTTCTGACTGGGGCGGCAGCAACGATCATGTGGAAGGTGTGAGGGCAGGCGCCCATCTGGAAATGCCTACCACCGGAGGCGACAGCGATGAGGAACTGATCCGCGCTGTAAAGGAAGGACGAATAAACGAGGAACTGATTGATAAGAGATTAGATGAAATTTTAGATGTTATTTTCTCTGCCGGGGAGGCAGTGAAGAAAGCGGCAGGCAGCGCCTTTGATGTGGAGGCACACCACCAGACAGCAGAGAAGGCCAGTGAACGGAGTATTGTGCTTTTGAAAAATGAGGATAATATCCTGCCCTTAAAAAAGGGGACTTCCGTGGCGCTGATCGGAGATTTTGCCGATACGCCAAGATATCAGGGGGCCGGATCTTCCGGTGTAAACCCGACGAAATTGGACTCTGCAAAAGCTGTTATCGGACAGTTTGACTTAAAGGTGGCAGGGTTTGAACGGGGATATCCGAGAGTGGGACCGAGAAACATCATGCTGCGGGATCAGGCGGTGGAGCTTGCGAAACATGTTGATGTTGTGCTGCTTTACCTGGGGCTGGATGAGATTTCGGAGTCGGAGGGGCTTGACAGGAAGCATATGAGAATTCCGGAGAGCCAGACAGAGCTGCTTCACAAAATTGCTGAGGTGAACAGGAATATAGTGGTAGTCATGTCGGCGGGTTCTCCGGTGGAGATGCCGTGGTTAAATGAATGCAAAGCTTTGATTCATGGGTATCTGTGCGGACAGGCGGGCGCTACAGCTATGTTGAAAGCCATCATGGGAGAGATAAACCCGTCAGGAAAACTGTCCGAAACATATCCGATTGCCTATGAGGATACGCCCTCTGCGCCGTATTTTCCGTCAAAACAGAGAAGTGCGGAATACCGAGAGGGGTTGTATGTGGGTTACCGCTATTTTGAGACAGTGAAAAAACCGGTTTTGTTTCCGTTCGGATATGGTTTGAGTTATACGACATTTGAATATTCCGATTTACATATGGAAGTTCATGAAGAGAACAGGGAGAATCCGGTCACAGTTTTCTTTCAGATAACAAATACCGGAAAAGTGGACGGAGCGGAAGTTGCACAGATTTATGTGGGCGCAAAGGAACCTTCCGTTTACCGTCCGGCAAAGGAACTGAAAGGATTTGTAAAAGTATTTCTGAAAGCCGGCGAGAGCCGGAAAGTGGCAGTTCCCCTGGACGATAAAGCGTTCCGCCATTTTCATGTAAAGACAAACCGGTTTGAGATAGACGGCGGGAAATATGAGATCATGGCAGGGGCGTCTGCGGCGGATATCCGCCTTTCGGGCACTGTCGTTATAGTCGGGACAAAAGCGCCTGTTTCCTGCGGGATGGAAAAACTTCCGGATTACGCGAAGGGAGAGATTTTATCTGTTCCTGATCCGGAATGGAAAGAGTTGCTGGGACACGAGATCCCCGATGGAAAATGGAGCGGCACGCTGGAAGCAAATGATGCAATATGCCAGATGTATTATGCGAAAAGCATTCTCGCGAGATTAGTATACAAAGTTTTGACTGGTATGCTGAATAAGAGCATTAAAAAAGGAAAGCCGGACTTAAATATTACCTTTATTTATAACATGCCGTTCAGAGGGATCGGCAAAATGACAGGCGGAATCGTGAGTCAGTACATGGTGGATGGAATCGTAAAAATGGTAAACGGCCGTTTCTTTGCAGGAGCTGGCCAGGTGATTTCCGGTTTCTTTAAGCAGCGAAAAGTCCTGAAAAAGGCGAATACAATAAAATGAAGAAAGTTTGGGAGAGACCTGAGCGGGACGAAACAGAGAGGAGCTGAGTATGAAGTTTTTTGAGAGGTTTGCTGAAAAACATCCAAAGGCTGCCCGGTGGATCAGGGAAGGCGGATTGTTTCTTATTTTCAGCTATGTGATCACGTTTTTAAAATATCTGATGCTGCTGTTTTTACCGAAGCTGTTTTCTGCTTATGCAGGCAACGGTTTCGGCTGGCCGGGAATCGAAGGCAGCCTGTTCGGAATACCGTTTACATTTAATGTGATCGGGTATGCCGTTGCAGACGGCGGTATGGCGTATATGTTTGCCAATCTGGTGTCCAGCCTGTTGGGGGAATGCGTTAATTTTCCCCTGCAAAGAAATTTTACATTCCGTAGCAAAGGCCCGTTAAAGCTTCAGATACCGCTTTATTTTACAGGATGGTTCGTGATTTTTTTAGTAGTAAACGCTATCAACAGTGTGTGGGTTGGTGTGGCAAAGGTATTGCTTCCGGCAGCGGTTTATAACATTGGAACAACGGTTCTGACCGGCGGCGTGGCGATGGTTGTGTTTTTTGTTGTGAATAAGATTATTTTTGCGGAAGGCTTTGGAGAGCGGAAAAAGAACGCAAAATAAAAAAATCACCGTTGTGCTCTTATGTGCAGCGGTGATTTTTTTGTGCGCAGGCCCGCATAGGGAAGTTTGCTGCCCTGGCGGTATGCCATCTACTCGGCGAGCAGGAGAGAAAAGCATTCCCCTGCTCAATTGGACTATTTCAGATAATCTTCCCAATCCACTCCGCCAGCTCTTCGGGTGTCATTGCTCCCACATGGGCGCCCAGTGAAGCCAGTTTCGCGGCGGCCTGCCTGTCGTAGCAGGGGTTTGCCGCCATATCCAGGGCAGTCAGGGCGATCAGCTTTGCGCCGCTCTCAATGATTCCCTTGCTGGCACGGTAAAGATTTTGGTAGCCGCCGCCCTCATAGAGGTCGGAAACCAGAACGACCATAGTCCGATAAGGAAAATCGATCAGTGTTTCGCAGTAGGTCAGCGCACCCGCGATATTTGTGCCGCCGCCTAACTGAACGCTCATCAGAGTTTCCACGGGATCTTCCACATAACCGCTCAGATCGACGACATTTGTGTCAAAAATGACAAGTTTCACGTCCAGCATCGGAAGTTTCGCAAAAATACCGGCCATCACCGCACTGTGGATCACTGAATCCAGCATAGAACCGCTCTCGTCCACACAAAGAATTACCCGCCAGCTGTTATAGCGTTTCATGCGGGAATGAAAATAAACTTGCTTTAGGACAAGTCTTTGTTCTTCCGTGTCATAATTTTTCAGGTTCTGCCGTATCGTCTTTTTCATATCCAGGTTTCTGGCAGATTTTACGGGACTGGAAGAAGTGCGGTCCAGTTTTCCGAAAAAGGATCGTTTCAGTTCCTGTTCCATTTTTTTCGTCAGTTCGTCCGCCACTTTGCGCACGATCTCCTTTGCCATCTCCAACACTCTGCCCTTCATCATGTGCTTCAAAGTCAGAATGGTCTTCAACAGATCCCTGTTGGGTTCCAGTTTCTGTAAAACTTCGGGATCCGTCAAAAGTTCGGTCATATTATATTTTTCCAGGGCATGACGTTCCATAACTTCTACAGTCTGTTTCGGAAACAGTTTTTTTATCTTCTGCAGCCAGGAAGGTACCGTGAGCCTGCTGGCATCCTTCCCTCCTGCCCGGTCCTCCTCCCGGATGTCCTGCTCCTCGCTGTACTCTCTGGAATACAGAAAATCCAGCGCTTCCTCCATATCCATATAATGCAGCGTATCGGCATAACCGTTTTCCCCCATTAAAAAAGGAAGTTTATCGGCAGAATATTTCCCAAGCACAAGCCTCCACCTGTTTAAAAGTTCCTGTTCGTCGGTCATAATTATCCTTCTCCCCGCAATATCAAAGCCAAATTACAAATTTTAATCTTTTTTAGTAGTTACTTCTCAAACAACAGCCAGATATACAAAACAATTATCACATCTTTTTTACTTTACTGTTATTACACCCGCACCGTCCGCGAAACAAAATCATCCAACTCTTTTCCATAGGCAAACCAGTCCGCCGGAATCTCCTTTAAATCCATAATATCCCTTGCCGTCCGCCCATGTAAAGCGGCAGCCCTTTCTGCGATCTTATCGATCTCTCTGGGTGTAAAGTAAGTAAAGGACATCCGCAGTTCCGGCAGAAGTTCCATGAATTCAGTACTTTCGGCCTGTTTTAAAAAGGCGTCTAACATGCCAAGGATCTGCGGCCCGATAAAAATCAGATCCCTGGCGGCAAAAAACAGTCCGCGAAAAAAGAGGGCGGTATGTTTCATCTGTACTTTCGTGCCGCGGAAATAGCCGAGACAGGCTTTTTCTATCAAAGCAGGATCCTCTTTGCCGCCGCCATACAAGATACCGTGAATACAGCCGTCCAGTCCGGCCTGCAGTTTTGGATTCCGCTGCATCTTTAGAAGAATCTCAAAAAATTCTTCTCTCGTGGCATCCTTTGTCAGTTGATAGAGCAGTTTGACAGCATTCATGCATTTATTCAGGTCTTCCTCTTTGACCGCCGCCATGGAAGGCAGCAGGGAGATCAGCTTTCTGACCGTCAGCTGCAAAAGCAGTTCAAAATCCATCTCAGACTGATAGAGAGGGCCAAGTTCCCGCATCATTTTCAGGTAGGAGAGGGCATCCGCAAGGGAGTAAAAGTCTGTGTCCTTCTGAATCAGTTCCTGAACCCTGTCATAGACGGTCTGCAGTTTATCCCTGAGGCCCATTTCGAAAACTTTTGTGAGCAGAATGGCACAGGCGCCGGCGCCCAGATCTTTTTTTAACTCTTCCCGCACCAGAGAGTCCGCCGCTTCTTCTACCGTGGCGCCATAGACGGAAACGTCGATCAGCGCGGCGTTTACCTGTATGCTCCACTTGTATTTCCAAATCTCCCGGATCAGATTTCTGTCTCGTTGTTTCTGTAGATTCGGCCCTTTCACCCGCCTTGCATATTCTGTGTTTAAAAAAAGCATCCGGTGCAAAAAAGAACTGATTTTACGGTGTCTCTCGGAAGAAAACAGGGATAAGGTAAGTTCTGTTTCCAGTGTGGAACTGATTTTCAGGGAAAAGGATCTGCACTGCGCCTCAAAATCCTGGACGATGGGCGGAACGGCGGCCTGACCGCACAGTTTTCCCACAGCTTTGCCGGTCATGTTCTTTCTGAGGATCTGCATCGGCGTATCTGTGGCGATGGTGTATTCTCCCTTTACATAGGAAGAGAGAACCGCGTCAAACAGCTCGTAGGCGCCGGGTTCATTTTTCCCGCGAAGGGAAGAAAGACCGTCCGCCATCTGTGTGGCGCAGATCTCATCGTAAGTGGATATGTTTCCTTCTTTTCTGCGGGTTTCCTTTCCGCAGGCGATCAGAAAATCCAGTACGGTCTGCCGATAACAGTTTTCCGGACATTCCGAAAATTTTTCCCAGATCTGTTGATAAAAAGCAGGATATGGCATACCGCTGGCATAGCCGTTAAGGGCGTCGGCGGCTTCCATGGAATAGGGCATCAGGTAAACGCTCTGTTCTGTCTTTCTGACCTTTTCCGGTTTCTTTTTCCGCAGACCGGAGAGGAATGTGTCATCCTGCAAAAGAGCGGACAGGGAAGGCGTGTGAAAACCGCCGGTAATAACCAGAATGCGCAGAGGATCCCCGGTTTTCTGTAAAGACATATTCTGCTTTGCAAAAAGATCGCTTAAGGAAGAGCAGCCGGAGATCACCCGATAAATGTTTTCTGCCATGTGGATCTCTCTGGCCAGGGAGCCGTCTCCCTTTATGATGTCCTCCGGTGTGCTTTCTCTGGCCTGCGTGCAGTAGAGCAGCAGGTCGGAAAACCACTCCCCACTCTTTCCGGAGAGACCGTCTATCTCAAAATATTTTTCCCAGAATTCATCAAAACTCCGAAGGTTTGCTTTTTCGCAGAGTTTTTGGAGATAGGCGTTCCGGGAGAGCAGATAATCGTCGTTATAGGTATTTTTTTCCTCTTTTTTCCGAAGTCCCTGACCTTTTTCCGATGCGGCAAGTATACCGGCGTAGGAAAGATCCATAAAGGCGGCAGGAATCCCAAGTCTTTTTGCTGTCCGCAGGGCCACCAGTTCCGGGGAATAATCCAGAAAAGGATAGTAGCATTTGTAATGTTCTTTTTCTTCCGAAAGCTGTCCCGTTTTATCGTGGTAGGAGTAGTAGATAGCGAAAGGCGCTTCCGTGTCCGGATCTGTCATAACGGGAATCAGCTCGTTTGCGTTTTCCGGCCCCTCGATCAGAACAACGGCAGGGGCGTATTCTTCCATGACTTTTTTCACATGGAGAGAACAGGCGGGACTGTGATGTCTCACCGGAAGCAGCATTATTTCAGCCATTTCCTCGCTTCGTAATATTTTTTCCATAACCCACCTTCTTTGCTGCTCTTGTCTTTTATAACGGTAGAAAAATATTCTTTTACCTTACTTAAGTCGTCCTTATTTTCCTTGGAGACTGCCCCCACCAGATTCTGTACCAGGCAGTCCATATCAAGCGTGCCGTCACCGTAGTAATAACCGGAGATCATGGTCTGGTAGTAGACGGATACTGCCTCGGCGGTACTCATAACGGCGGAAGGTTTGTCGATCCTGTGGCCGTAAGAAGAAATGCCTTCCCGCAGTTCATGATAGGTGGAGGCGAGCAGTTCGGCGGCTTTTTCGTCCGGCGTTATGTCAATGCTGTTTTCGGCGGCAAGTTCGCTGACCTCGTTTAAAATGATCTGTTTTTCGAGAGAAACTTCCCGTACCGGCATAACAGTCTCAAAATTGAAACGTCGCTTTAAGGCGCTGCTCATCTCGTTTACGCCCTTGTCTCTGGTGTTGGCGGTGCCGATCACATTGAATCCCGGTTTTGCGAACAGGAACCCATCATCCCCCAGCTCAGGCACATTGAGCACTTTATCGCTTAAAACGCTGATCAGGCTGTCCTGAATTTCCGCCGGCGTTCTTGTGATCTCCTCAAAACGCGTGAGGATCCCGCGCTCCATTCCCACATAAAGGGGAGCGGGAACCAGGGCCTCTCTGCTCGGGCCTTTCGCCAGAAGCAGCGCGTAGTTCCAGGAATATTTGATCATATCCTCGGTGGTGCCGGCAGTGCCCTGGATCGTGTTTGTGCTGATGCCGCTGATGGCAGCAGAGAGCAGTTCCGAGAGCATGGTCTTTGCGGTGCCTGGTTCGCCCACTAACATCAGTCCTCTGTTTCCGGCCAGGGTGATAATGCAGCGCTCCACCAGGGCGTCGTTGCCGAAGTATTTTTTACGGATGGTAATGGTTTCTCCCTGATAGATAAGAGGTTTCTGGCTTCCCAGAATAAAAGTGCGGACAGCCTGGGGGGAGAGCCGCCAGTTCCCGGGTCTTCTCGCCGTATCGGCGGCCTTAAGCGCCGCCAGTTCTTTCTGATAGCGTACCTCTACGGGGGGTTTAATGCTTTCTTTCAAGGTTTCGATCCTCCTGTCAGTGAATATGAGTAAAGCTTACTATTTTACAATGCTTTCTCTACCTATGTAGAATGGGAATGAATCAGTATGACTACTGACTAAGATAAGTATACACAAAATTGCAGAAAAATTGAACAGGGAAAAACCTTAACAGACAGTAAATTAAAAAATTTCAGCTAAATCGGTTTTCAAACCACATTGACGACGAAGGATAGATGTAATATGCTATAGTTATAAAACTATAAGCTTCCCTGCGCAATCGGAAGATTCAAAGAAATTTCCCATAGAGCGAAAGAGAAATTTTGTGACAGGAAGCAGTATCGGATCATGGGAGGAGAAGCCTGCATGGAAGTTGAACTGCGTATTCTGGATTTTATACAAAGCCTTCGCACGCCTTTTGGCGATGTGGCGATGCCGTTTATCTCAAAACTGGGAAATACCGGAATGATCTGGATCATACTGGCCCTTGTTTTGCTGATTATTCCTAAGACAAGAAATTATGGGATACTGGTGACGGCGGCGTTACTTGCGGATGTCATTTTGTGCGATGGAATATTGAAACATCTGTTTCGGAGAGTCCGGCCCTGTGATATCAATATCGCTGTTCAGCTTATAATTCCCAGACCGAAAGATTTTTCCTTTCCGTCGGGGCATACGGCCTGTTCCGTTGCGGTATCAACAGCACTCTTTCTTGTCAGGGAAAAAGGACCTACCGCAGAAAGTCAGCAGGACCGGGTGCGCAGGCTGATGGGAAAGCTGTGGATCCCGGTGTGGATCCTGACGGCGGTGATCGCTTTTTCGAGGATGTATCTGTATGTGCATTATCCGACAGACATCTTGGGTGGGATTGTCACCGGGCTGGCAGCGGGGTATATTGGATTTAGAGTGACGGAGAAGCTGAGAGTACATACGCAGAATCGGCAAAATAAAACCGGACACTGAAAAAAGAACAGCTTATGCGCGGAAAGCAGTGAAAAACGAGAAATTATTTGAACGAGAAGGGAGAAAAACTATGGGACAGACAAACACACCGACACCGCATAACGAGGCAAAATACGGAGAGATCGCAAAGACGGTTCTGATGCCGGGAGATCCTCTTCGGGCGAAATTTATCGCGGAGACTTGGCTGGAAAATCCGGTCTGCTTTAATCAGGTGCGAAATATGTTAGGCTACACCGGGACTTACAAAGGAAAGGAAGTTTCGGTGATGGGGAGCGGTATGGGAATACCCTCTATCGCGCTCTATTCCTATGAGCTGTATCACTTTTACGGCGTGGAGAGCATAATCAGAGTGGGCAGCGCGGGTGGCTTGCAGGAAGGTATGAAATTAAAAGATCTGGTGATCGCCATGGGGGCATGCACGGATTCCTCTTATGCAGGACAGCTTAACGTGCCGGGCAGCTTTGCACCGATCGCGGACTTTGGTCTGCTGGAGAAGGCGGTTTTTGCAGCTAGGGAGAAAAATATCAGCGTAAAAGTGGGAAATGTGCTCTCGGCGGATGCTTTCTATAACTTTGATACAAGCCGGACAAGAAGATGGGCGGATACAGGCGTACTGGCCGTGGAGATGGAGTCGGCGGCTCTCTACATCAATGCCGCGCAGGCGAAGAAAAAAGCGTTGAGTCTCCTGAGCATATCCGATCACGTTTTCACGGGTGAGGAACTGACGGCCAAAGAGCGACAGGTCGAATTTAAGAATATGATTGAAGTAGCGTTGGAGCTGGCATAAGTGATTTTTCAGTCCGGTCTGTATTGCATAAATTGAAAAAAGTTTTCCGTTTGACAGCAGGAGTCGGCGATCCCGCAATATTTGCCAGGAATATGTTCTGACAAATATTACAGATTGTCGAACACTGCTGTCTCTTTTTCGAGTTCTTTGACAACTTCCTGATTGGTATCCATGCGCTGGGTGATATCTTCCATTTCGTCAACAAGGCTTCTGGTATTATCGGCAACGCCGGCGATCCCGTCGGCGCCCTCATCGATGGCCTTTGTGATGGTTTCAATGGAATCCGCGATTTCGGACATGGAGCTTTTCAGGCTTTCCGTCTGTACCTGAAATTTGTCCATGGCATGGCGGATATAGGCGGCATCTTCTTTGTACTGACTGCCGGACTGGATGAAAGCCTGGAATTCCGTCAGGACAGACTGCTTCATGTAGTCGATCAGATGCTGTGCATTTTCCGCAAGATTATATACGGCGGCAGTCACGCCGCTGTTGATTGCCTGTATCCGGCTGGCGGTTTCCCTGCTGGAGGCGGCAAGAGCGCTCACTTCTTCTGCAACAATGGAAAAACCTCTTCCGGCGGCTCCGGCGTTGGCGGCTTCTATGGAAGCATTGAGGGAGATCAGTCTTGTTTGATTGGCTATGGAAAGTATTTCGCTGGTAAGCGTCTCAATCTGATCTACGCTTTTGCTCCTTTCAATCGCATCATTGAGGGAGCGCAGGATCTCCTCGGCTTTGGCGCTGGTAGTCTCCGCGCTGCTTTGAGCGGACTGCTGCATGTTGTCTGCGCGGGTATTCATATGGATGGTATAGTCAGTGATCGCGCCGCATTCTTCCGCCATACTCTGAACATCCAATGATACAGACCGTGCATTGTCGTTGATGTCCGATATATTGCCGGCCACATCCTGAATGGTTGCGGATATCCGGTGGGCGAGAGAGGAGAGACCTTCCGCGTTTTCTCTGGAAGTCTGGGTACTGTTTAACACATCTTCGGTCATATTGTTGATGTGTCCCGAACTTTCCCGGATAGTATTCAGAATATTCTTGACAGGAATCACAACGTTGCTGGTAATAAGTTTCATATCCGCAAATACTAACGAAATACAGGCGATAACTGCAGCGACAGCCACCACCAGAGAGATAATATATACAATAGAAAGGCGTGTTCTCGCTCTGGCCGTCTGATCGCTGATGGAAGTATTCAGGGCGTCGATATCTTTTCCCATTGCTCCGGCATAAGCGGCCACATCCCCGTTGGCAAGAATATAGGCATCCTGCGTTTTATGCCCTGCACTGGCACAGACCAGATAGACCAGTGCGTGTTTGAAAGAGGCATAATCGGACAACAGTGATTCGTACTGTGTCTGATCTTCCGGTATGACATAGTTTTCATATTCTGCCAGCATATCGTCCAGAAGAGCCTCTTCCTCTTTGATCTGCTGAACAAGGAGGATCATGGTATTATAGTCTGTTGCCACGATGTGGCTGAGAGCCATTTTATGAATATTCATGGAAGACTGGGAGATTTTCGCCAGCCGGCTTTTGCCATCCATATAATTATCGGCAATATTGGCGGCGTTTGCATTTACATTGTGGATATTGATAAGGGAAAGAATATTTGACAGCAGAGCTACCATACCCAAAAGAGCGATCGGTATGATCAAACGCTGCTTTAAACTGATATCTTTCATTATCTTATGCTCCTTTCACAGCTGATCTGAATGTCGGGCGTTATGGCGCCGTAATTCCTTCCACCATGGTATCAAGTCGTTCCTGAAGGCTTTTGCCGGAGGGATTTTCGGAAAGGATATCAGCAGTAAACGTACTGACCGGTTCCCAGAAATTTCCGCCGATGCGCTGCAGACATGAATATTCCGACTGCTCTAATAGTGCTGCGATGGCGGGTGCGCTCTGAACTTCCCCGGAGGAAGCTGCGTTTATATTGGACGGTCCCTGGCCACGGATGCGAAAACGAAGTTTCTGGTTTTCTTCGTTTGCAATCCATTCGGCCAGCTTTGCCGCCCATTCCCTGTTTTGGGAGTAAGCGTTTACGCCGATCAGTTTATAACCGGAAAAGGAAGCCATTTGAACCTGTTTTCCGGCGCATGTGTAAGAGGGCAGCTTTGCGGCGCCGAAATTTTTCCCCCAGGCCTGTTCCACAGCAACAGCATTCCACACACCGTTGATTCCAGCAATGATCGTATCGTTTTTAACGCCTTCCAGAAATCCGGCATCGTCTGTGCTGGTAAAGCCGGGGTGGGAAGCCATATTCTGCATTGCCCGGCCAACATCTGCACCTTTGATATCGCCTTCCGTACTGTTCCAGGTACAGTAATTGGTAATGCCGTCATCATTTAATCCTACTGTAAGCCCGGTATTGCCAAAAAAGGAATATACATACCATCCGGAAGACCACTCCATGGAAACTTTTTTCCCGTTTTCAGCGGCGATCGCCAGCATCCGGTCAAAAGATGCGATGTCCTGTTCGGTAAAATATTTTTTGTTATAATAGAGGAAGTAGCCATTGTCCGCAGTCAGCGGCAAAGCATACAGGGTATCGTTCACAGATGCCGCAAGGACAGCTTCAGGCAGATTTGCCTGTTTGACGGCGTCGGCGTTTTCTATGGGTTCCAAAGCGCCAGCGGCAACCAGTGTGTTTAATTGATCATCTGCAAAAGCAAATACATCGGCTCCGCCTTCCAGATTTTCCATCAGCGCATCCATGCAGTGACTCTCGCTTTGTGGTTCGTATGTAATCTCAAAATCTGCCTGGCCATGATATTCGGCCTTAAATCCGTCGATAATCTGCCGAAGCAATTCCTCATCTTCCTCGGCGGCCCAGACAGTCAGGGCGATCGTATCGGGAAGCTGCTGCTCTTTTGCAGGATCCGGCGTATTGCGCCGGCATCCGGTCAGCAACAGCGCCAGTAGAAGAACCGGAAGCCATTTAGAACTCTTTTTTTTCATAGCATACTCCATAAAGTAAAAATTTTAACAATTTATCTTAACATTTCCCCGGATTTTTTACAAGCGTCATTTTACAGTTCCGGCAGATACAAAAACAACTCAAAAATACCGTCTTCGACGCTTACTTTCAGGTTTCCCCGGTAGTGCTGCACAATGATCTCTATGCTGTGAAGCCCATAGCCGTGCCGGTTTTTATCGGGCTTTGTGGTGGGAGGCAGACCTTTTAAAGGACTGTCCTTTTTTGTGGGGTTCTTTATGGAGAGAGCCAGAATACCTTTCTGGTGGCGGGCGGTCAGTTCAATAAATCGTTTCTCTTCCGGCAGCGCCAGACAGCTCTCAATGGCGTTGTCCAGAGCGTTGGCGAACAGGACGCAGATGTCGGCTTTCTCATAGGGCATATCCTCACGGATATCCAGCTTTACTGTCAGGGGGATACTATTTTCCCGCATAACAGCGTCTTTCACGGAAAGCACGGCGTTTACGGTCATATCGCCGCAGTAATCCGTCCGTTTGGTAAAACCGGGACTTTCCAGAAGGTGGGTGATATAGCCCGCCTTTTCATCTTCCGGAAGGAAGGCGAGAGTGTGCAGATGATTGGACAGATCGTGCTTTAAACGTCTGATCTCAAAGTGCTGCCTGCTCATGGATTCATAGTAAGACTGGTTCATCTCGGCATAAAGACTTTGTCGTTCCAGCTCTTTCTGTTTTGATAAAACGGCAATAGTCCATAAGAGTCCGATGAAGGAGAGGACTGTGAGAAAAAGCAGAATCGTATATAAAAACAGGGAACGGTAGGAATTCTGTCCTTCATCGGCGATCAGCACAATGCTGAGGACGATGCCCATCGGCGGAAGTGTCAGAAAAGCCATCAGGTGCCACAGGGAAGCTCCCAGCTCCGTCTCTCTGTCAGGTCCGGGAAACCGTATCAGAAGATACAAAATGAAAGAAAAGAAGTTACGGGACAACGCCATAATTCCAAGGCTGTGATAGAGCTCCAGAATATTGTCGAAAAATATGTTACACGCAAATACTGTGCTGGATAGCATCAGAGCTAACGACAGCTTTTTGGACGGAGAATCCGTGCAGCAAAACTGGATCCCCGCCAGGTAGAAAAAGAAAGTCGGGGGAAGATTGTACCAGTCTCCGATAAAAATGATCATGCAGACGATCAGGGCACTGATAAATAACAGGGCAGCATGGGCAAAACAGGATTTCTTTATGTGAAACAGTCGTCGGATGGTGAGGTAATGAAAAAGGAAGCCGGGTAATTCAAGAAAAAGAATAAGCATGGATTGTCTCCTGATATCAAATAGTATAAAAACGGTATTACGGTCTGTTCAGATTTTTGGAATTCGTCTCAAAATGCGGGGATCCGTTCTGAGACCTGCAAATCAGGATCCGGAGAAGCCGGACAAAAGCACTCTGGCCAGTTTTTCGGAGGCTTCTTTTTTGTAAGCCCTGCTGACCGGAAGCTTTTCGCAGGCGGGATTATCGACTGTGACAAAATCGCCGCCCACAAAGGTAACGTTATCGCTGTTTACCAGATAACGCTGGTGGATGCGGACAAAATTGTTGCGCACCTGCTTTTCGATATCGTTTAACTTTCCGTAGAATGTATAAGTTTTTATGACGGTGACGAGATGAATATATCTTCTGTCGCTGTAAAAGTACAGGATATCGTCCCAGGGCAGGCGATAGGCGCCGTCCGCATTTTTTAAAACAAAGAACCGGTCTGTAGGGGGAGTAAGCAGCTCTTTGGCCCGAAGCAGCACTTCTTTCAGCTTTTCCGGGGAAACGGGTTTGACCAGAAAATCCAGCGCATTTACCTGATAGCCGTCAAAAACATAGTCTGTGTATCCCGTCGCAAAAACGATCAGAAGATCGCGGTTTACAGTCCTGATTTTTTTGGCCGCGTCCATACCGTTTTCTTTTCCCATTTCCACATCCAGAAAAAGCAGGTCCACTTCGCCCGGATGGGCAGTGAGCCAGTTTATACAGGTGCGGCCGTTGGAGAATTCGTAGACGATCTCATCTTCCAATTCATCCATCAGTTTTTCCAGTTGTATTCTAAGCGCGTCGCGCGCGTTTTCCTCATCGTCACAGAGAGCTATTCGAAGCATAAGAAATTTCCTTCCTGTTATGAATCATTGCGTGTCTGTTGTAAATATTCCGTTGGACAGTCATAAATATATTCCTTCTTACTGTAGCATTTCCGGATCATTCTCTCAAGATACGTTTTGCCGGATTTTACATGAGAAGCGCCAAACTTTACATATTTTGCAGCGGGGTACAGATCTTTACAAAAACGGGGCGGTATTTGACAGGACAAAATCCGGCAGGAGGAGATTGTGGTATGTTGGAAAAAAGGAGGACATACACATGCTTACAGTAAAAAATTTATACAAATCCTATGAGACGGCAAAAACCCGTTATCCGGTGCTGAAAGGGATCAGTTTTCATGTGAAGAAGGGGGAATTTACAGCAGTGATGGGCGCGTCGGGCTCCGGCAAGAGTACGTTACTCAACTGTATTTCCTGCTATATTCCCTACGATAAGGGGGAGATTCTGTTGGGAGAGCAGAACCTGAGCGGTTTGGATCAGGAAGGGCTGGCAGCGGTTCGAAACGGGAAGCTGGGCTTTGTCTTTCAGGATTTTATGCTGCTCGACGGGCTAAGCGTAAAAGAGAATATTCTGATTCCCAGAATCATCAGAGAGAAGGCCGACAAAGAAGCGGAAGAGTACGCGGAGAGACTGATGGAACTGTTCGGTATTTCCCATATAAAAGATAAATATCCGGCGGATATCTCCGGCGGGGAGAGACAGCGAGCAGCCGTCGCAAGGAGCCTGATCAACGATCCGCTCATTATTCTGGCGGATGAGCCCACCGGAAATCTGGACAGCAAATCGAGTCGGATCGTGATAGAGGCTTTTGAGAAGGCAAAAAGCGAGATGAATTCCACGATTCTGATGGTAACCCACGACAGTTTTTCGGCTTCTTTCTGCGACAGGGTGATTCTGTTAAAGGATGGTGTGATCTATAAGGAGCTGAAACGAACCGGTGGACAGAGCAGTTTCCAGGGGTATCTGTTGGATACACTGAAAGAGATGAGCAACGCGGAGTGAAAATTTGCGCTTATGAGCATAGTTTTGATAAATTGGCTGCGGCAGAAATGTTGTTTGTGATGATAAGAGGAGATGGGGAAAAACCCGGAAATGCCGCAGTGAGGAGGTTATTTATGACAACAATGAGAGATCTGGAGAAAAAACTGAGGAAGTTAGATTACCATCAGGCGAGGTTGTATCTGTTCTGCAATTTTATTTCCCTGATGCTGATCACGGCATATTCCATTATGATGCTGTCGCCCACGGTGCAGGAGGTGTTCCCGGAGGGCGGGGATTCGAGGAAGCAGATGCAGGCGATCTTTGTGCTGGCTGTGGTGGGCTGTACGGCATTCACAATATATGCCACGGCGTTGTTTTTCCGAAAAAAATCGAGACAGGTGGGAATCCTGATGGCCCTGGGGATTTCGAAAGGAAAACTTGCGCCGATTCTCTATCGGGAGATACTGTTCTTAAGTTTTTTATCTTCCGGCTTTGGAATTCTGGCGGGAATTCCGCTTGTGGTGCTTTTGTGGAACAGTTTTAGGCTGTTTCTGGCGGACAGTGAGCAGATGCAGTTGAATATGCGCATAGCCAATCTGGGTATCCCGCTTGCTTTCCTGGCGATGGTGGTGGGACTTGCCTGTGTGACGGCAAATCGCTATCTGGCGAGGACGGATATTCTGGACACGATCAAGGAAGAGCACAAAAACGAGCCGGTGAAGGAACTGGGGAGATGGTGCGGCCCGGCGGGCATTATCGTACTGCTTGCCGGGGCGGTGGGAGGATATGCAGCGCCGTTTGTTTCTATGAGACTTTTCCGGATTTATGCCTCGGGATGGCTTAACATATTATATGCCCCGGTATTTATCGGTCTGTATATGATCTTACTCCATACGGTGGTATACGGCTGGCGGTTTCGTCCGGGCCGTTCCGGGTACGAAAAGCGGAAAGGGGGATCCGGCAGGAAAAGCAGCTCCTCTTTAAAGAGTAATCTGATCTCCTACAGTATGATGAAGTTCCAGGGAAAGCAGACCGTGAACAACATGCTTGTCAGCACGGTGCTGATAGCAGGGGCGTGTTTTGCCATTTTTTATCTGCCTATGCTTACGACGAGTATGACAGACGGGCTGAAGGATCGCCCCTATGACTATCTGTACCACTACCGGGCGGATCAGAGCGGACTTTCGAAAAAAGAGGTGGAAGGATTGGCGTCGGAGTACGGGCTGTCTCTAAAGGATTGGCATGAGGCAGAATACGTCAGTCTTGGTATGGACGGCTTCACGGACGTGGGCGGAGGTCAGGAAGGAGATAAGATCATAGAGGAATATTGGGAGATCGTGGCTGAGGGGAAGTTTTTTTCGGAGAGCAGTTTGAAAGAACTGACCGGGACAGAGGTGACGGTGGAACCGGGGACTTATCTGGGAATCGTCGATGACGGGGAGGAAAATACGTTTGCCATGCGGACGGATTGTAAAATTTTTACCAACATGAGTACGAGGAAAACGATACAGACGTCTTTTGCCGGGTGGGCACACTATAATATGCTGGTGGACTCGGGCAAAGGGTATTATGTGTTAAATGACGCAGATTACGCTGAAATCGCGGAAGGGGCCGCCGGAGAATGGCGCGGTGTGATGCATGTTTTCAATGTAGACGGCGAGGATGATTATCAGTTTGCGGATCGTCTGCTGCGCTCTTTTGTGGCTTCCGTAGATGAAAGCTGTAATTTAGCCAGCTTTTATGACAGGGTGTATAAGATTGCGCTCAATGAGAGAGGAAAAGAGTATTGGGGGGATGATACGGCTGCTTCACTGGCGGCGAAAATAGACTTAAGCCGTATCAATGATTCGGATTTCAGGCTGTGGTGGGAGTATATGCCAAAATCCGTCATGCTTGAGAAGACGGATTTTATGAGGACCTTTTCGGTATTCCTGATGATGTTTCTGTTTATCTTTCTGATCTGCATCACGGCGGCCTGCGTGATCGGCTACACGAGATGTCAGACGATCGCGTTAAACAACCGTTATGTGTTTGATGATCTGAAGAAACTTGGAGCGCCGCCGGTCTTTTTAAAAAAGGAGATCAGGAGACAGTGCTGTACGGTGATCCGTACGCCGTCGGTGATCGGCATAATCGGGATGAGTGGACTGTACACGATGATACTGTACGCCAATGACGGGAAACTCAGCATGACGGAAGTCAAAGGGCTTGGCATATGCGGGCTGGTGATTCTGGGAATCGCGGCGCTGCTGTATGCGGTGTATTATGGGACGGTGAAGTCGTTGGTGAGGGAGTTAGTAGAGACACCATAAAATATACTTTATTTTTATTCCTGCAGGCAACGGGCTGAGGAGCTGTGCTTTAAGCCAACCTTTGACTGGCCTGAATGAATTGGCTACTGCTGCAAAAAAGAGTCAAATGTCCTGCAGCCCGGCGGCCTATCAGGCCTGGTGCAGAGTATTTGACTCTTTTGACAATTTAACGCTGCTTCTTCTGTTTTCCGAGAAGAAAAAGCATTGCCAACAAAATAACCGGGAAGATGAGACCGATGCCCATGCCGACACGAATATTATCATCTGCATACTGGGTGACGCGGCCGACGATACCCGGACCGATGCTGCCGCCCAGATCTCCCGCCATGGCAAGCAGGGCGAACATGGCTGTTCCGCCGACGGGAAATTTTTCGGAGGAAATGCTGATCGTTCCGGGCCACATGATCCCCACGGAAAACCCGCATACAATACAGCCGATCAGGCCGATCAACGGATTGGAAGACAGCGAGGTGAGCAGATAACATACCACGCACAGGAGGCCGGATCCTGTCATAAATTTCATCAGATCCATTCTGTCGCCGTATTTCCCGAAGATGACGCGGCTGATGCCCATGGTGACTGCAAACAGGCAGGGACCGGCTAAATCGCCGATGGTTTTGGACAGCCCCAGTGCGGCTTCCGCATAAGCCGATGCCCACTGCGCCATGGCAAGTTCGGAGGCGCCGGAACAGATCATCAGGCAGACGGCCAGCCAGAACAGAGGTTTCCGGGATAATTGCCGGATACCCATCCCCTTTCCCTCATCCACTAAATGTTCGATGGGGCATGTCGCAAAGTTGTAGATGTTTACCGCCGGAATAAGCGCCCACAGTATAGTCAGCCATTTCCAGCTGTTCATGCCGAATACCGCGAAAAATATGGTGGAAATCAGTATAGTTCCCACCGCGCCCCAACAGTAGAAAGAGTGGAGCAGGCTCATGGTCGCCTCCTTATTGTCAAAGGGACATGCCTCCACAATGGGGCTGCAGAGCACTTCGATCAATCCGCTTCCCACGGCGTATACGACCACACTGCACAGGATTCCGGTAAACGGATCCGGCAGAAGATCCGGCAGAAACGCAAGACCGATCAACCCGGCCGCGGCGCAGACTTCGGAAGCCACGATGGATACACGGTATCCGATCCGGTCCACAAATTTTGCACAGAAGAGGTCCACCAAAAGCTGGGTAAAGAAAAAACAGGTGGAAATGAGAGCGATATTGCCTAGAGAAATGTGATAATCGTTATGAAATTTTAAAAACAGCAGCGGAGCGAAATTGGCGGCTATGGCCTGTGTAATAAAGCCCAGGTAACAGGCTGTTTTTGTCTTTTGATAGTTTGGTGTCATCGTCTTATATTCCTTTCTTTTTTTCGTATTCCCTGCAGCAGACTTTGATCACATTTTGCCCGCCACACAGAAAACATCCTTCATAGTTCTCAGATATGTAACGCGGTTCATAATTCACGATAAATCCTGCGTCTGTCAGAGTGATCATCAACTCATTTACATCGTTTTTAGTATCGACATATATGGAAAGACATTCTCCGGACCTGTATTTCTCCATTTTTATTATCGCATTCATATACGCAGGAACCCTCCCATTCTGTTTTGATTTCATTGTTTGAACGTTCCCTTCGATCCGCCTGTTCCTATTGGATTATATAATATAACAGATGGATTTTCATTGATTTATATCCGATATTTATTGTATAATATCGTAAAAAGAATCTTTTGAGAGGATCAGTCTATGAGGGACGCCATATCCTACAGTAAAATTTTGACAGATGAAGATCTGATGGAGACGGTTCCGCGCGGCAGCAACAGCTACCCGTTCCATTTTTATAATGAAAATTTAGCGCAGTTTGATTTTCACTGTATCGAATGGCACTGGCATACGGAACTGGAGTTTGTATATATCGAATCGGGGACTGTGACTTTCTGGATCGGAGAAAAGAAGTTTGATTTGTCGGCGGGTAACGGAATATTTATAAATACCAGGATCCTGCATCGCTTTTATTCTCCTGGGGAAGCCGCTATTCCCAATTTTTTGTGCCTGCCCTCTTTTCTTGCCCCGCAGGACAGTTTTCTGTATCAGAAATATATTTTGCCGGTTATTTCTTCCACATTGGCTTATCAGATTTTTCGGGCGGATATCCCCTGGCAGGCGGAAGCGTTATCGATTATGAAACAGATCATTGGAGCGCAGGGATGCGCTTCATCCGGTGAACTTCTGACAGCTTCTCTCATGCAGAGACTCTGGTTGGAAATATATGAAAATGTACCTGTCTCCTGTGAGGAAAGTCACAGGAAAAATTCTGCTTCCGCCCAGGCCAGGCTGCAGATGATGATGCAGTACATCCAACTGAATTATACACAGGATATTTCCCTGGAAGACATTGCAGACCATGTGGGAATCAGTAAAAGTACGGTATTAAATCTCTTTCGCGATCATTTGCATATTACGCCGATAAATTACCTGATAAACTATCGCTTAAATGAAGCGGCGCTGCTGCTCACAAACACAGAGAAAAAAATCCACACGGTTTCCGGGGAAGCAGGATTTCACAATGTGGATTATTTCTGCAGAGTATTCAAAAAGCACTATCATATAACACCGACAGAGTACCGGAAAAAGAAAAGCCCGGGCTGAACCGTTAACCTATTTTTACTGCTACCGATTTTGTGGCGACAATATTCACCCCTGTGTCCGCGGCGTTTTCCAGAATCATATCCCCGATATGCACAGGGGCAGGCACGTTCAGGTCCCTGAGACTCTGCATGATATCCATAATCTTTTCTTTCGGGATATCCGCTTCTGTTTTCACCGAGACCACAGGGAGGACGCCGTTCATGACGCGGACGGTGCTGGTCACGGTGCGCATGGGGCGGGTGACCTCCTTTCTGGCGTAATCGTCGCCGCGCTTACAGGTATTTCCGGTGACGTTTAAAATTTCCCTGTTATTCAACTCTACGGTAACGGTGCATCCCAAAGGGCAGCCGATGCAGGTGAGAGAGCGTTTTTCCATGTTGATACCTCCGGTTGTCATAGAGACTGGTCTGATTTTTCAGCAGTCAGTTATCCTGATGGTGATGGTTTTCAGGTTTTTGACGGCTTCCAATTGCGTTTTTTGCAGGATGATCTGTTCCATTTCGCCGGGGGCCATGATCGGTTTTTTTCTGTGCAGAATCTGCTCATCGTTCAGATATACCGAAATAAAGGAATTTTTGTAGACGGCACCCACCCGGAAACGGACGGTCAGAAGATCTTCCATGCGGTCGATGCAGACTGTTTTCGGGACAGTGTAGCGCACGCCGCCTGTGGAAATAAGAGGAATCTCGCTCTGGTCTTTGCAGGAGGGCGTTGCACCGTCACCTGATTCAAATTTTTCGGCGGGGGCAGTGTCTGCTCCGCCGTCTGCCTGCCGTACATAGCTGGCCGCATTTTTGCCTGCTGCAGCGGCCTCCTCCGACACGTAATCCACCAGATCGTGGACATGGAGGACGTTTCCGCAGGCAAAAACGCCGGGAATGCTGGTTTCCAGAGACTCGTTGACACAGGGGCCGCCTGTGACGGGATCCATCTCGGTGCCGATGCCCCGGGAAAGTTCATTTTCCGGAATCAGACCGCAGGAGAGCAACAGGGTATCACAGCTGTAGTCTTCCTCCGTGCCCGGGATGGGTTTGCCGTTTTCATCCACCTGTGCCAGAGTGACGCCCTCCAGCCGTTTTTTCCCCCTGATGGCAATGACGGTATGGGAAAGCTTCAGCGGAATGCCGTAATCGTCCAGACACTGCACAATATTTCTTTTTAATCCGCCGGAGTAAGGCATCAGTTCGGCCACGACTTTTACGTTTGCCCCTTCTAAGGTCATGCGTCTTGCCATGATCAGGCCGATATCACCGGAACCCAAAATCACCACTTCTCTGCCCGGCATGTATCCCTCCATATTGACAAGATACTGTGCGGTGCCGGCGGAGTAGATGCCCGCCGGGCGGCTGCCGGGGATATTTAAAGCGCCGCGGGCCCGTTCCCTGCAGCCCATGGCGAGGATCACGGCGTTTGCTTTGATCTGCAGCAGGCCGTCAGTGCTGTTGACGGCGGTGATCAGTTTTTCTTTTGAGATATCCAAAACCATGGTATTTAATTTATGCGGGATCTTTAATGCGGCAGCCTGCCGGATAAAGCGGTCTGCATACTCCGGGCCGGTGAGTTCTTCCCTGAAAGTGTGGAGGCCGAAACCGTTGTGAATACACTGGTTTAATATACCGCCGAGTTTATTGTCACGCTCTAAAATGAGTATATTTTCAATGCCGTTTTTTCTGGCAGAAACAGCGGCGGCAAGCCCTGCGGGACCTCCGCCGATAATGACGATATCGTAAAACTGTATACCATCAGCGGCCGCATCCTGCGCTGTGTTAATATGCATTGTATCTGCATTATAAGAATTCATGGAGAAACCTCCTGTTTTTCGTATTTATGTATATGTAATATCATCCGGTTAAGGTTGATTATGCCAGGTCAGGATGAAAATATCTCTGTAGCAAGCTCTGCTTTTCAGGAGAATGAGCTACTGGCGCATTGCAGAAGAGATATTTTCGCCACGGCGTCCGGAAGTCACAACGGAATATCATCACTTTTAGTACAGCCGACAATCATATGCGCATCTTTCCCGCTCTTGGTGATCTCAAGCTGGGAGATCTGATATTCTCTCGCCAGGATCTCCATCACCTTTGGGGAACAGAAGCCTGACTGGCAGCGCCCCATCCCGGCGCGGACTCTGCGTTTGATGCCGTCCAGGGACTTTGCGCCCAGAGGACGGTGAATGGCATCCAGAATCTCTCCTTCCGTGACGGTTTCACAGCGGCAGACGATATTGCCGTAGGCAGGATGATTTCTGATCAGCTGTGCATAAGCCTCTTTCGAGAGCGTCTTCGGATCGAGAATGCCTTTTCTGTGTCCGTTGAAACCGGGATTTTGAACGGGGGAGAGCAGATCGCAGACTATTTCGGCGATATGGCAGCCAATGGCGGGAGCCGCAGTAAGCCCCGGCGATTCGATTCCTGCCGCATCAATAAAGAAAGGCGCATCCTCCGGTTCCCCGATAATAAATTCGCCGCCCGCCTCATGGGCGCGGCTGCCGCAGAAGGAGGTAATGATCTGCCGTACCGGCAGATCCGGTACGGATCTTTTCGCGGACCAAAGGACCTGTGCCAGACCCTCAGCCGTGGTGTCGGTGGTCTCTTTATCCGCAGAATCTCTTGCGGTGGGACCAATCAGAATATTTCCGTGGACAGTGGGCGTGACAAGAATTCCCTTGCCGGAACTGGTGGGCAGCTGAAAGATCGTCTTATCCACCAGCCCTCCGACGGTTTTGTCAAGCAGACAGTATTCACCCAGCCGCGGTGTGATATGGATCCTGCGGGCGCTGACCATGTTGTGGAATTTATCCGCATGGACGCCGGCCGCGTTGACGACGCATCGGCCCCGCAGTTCCCCGGTATTTGTCAGCAGCTGATAACCTGCCGGAATTTTGGAGATGGTCAGTACTTCCGTATCAAACCGGAATTCCACACCGTTTTCGGTGGCGTTTTCCGCCAGGGCGATGTTCATACCGAAGGGGCATACGATACCGCCCGAAGGGGCATGGACAGCGGCAATCGCCTGATCGGATACGCCTGGTTCCAGTTTATGCAAGTCTTCCTTTTCCAGAATGCGAAGATCGGGAACACCGTTTTCGATGCCCTGCCTGTAAAGTTTTATTAACCGGGGACGGTCTTCCTCGGAGAAGCACAGGATAAGAGAACCGTTTCGTCTGAACGGAAAATCCAGTTCCTTTGACAGAGCTTCCATTTTTTCATTGCCAAGAAGATTCATGTGGGCTTTTAAGGTTCCCGGTTTACAGTCAATGCCGGAATGGACAATGCCGCTGTTGGCTTTGGAAGTCCCGCAACAGACATCCTCTTCTTTCTCGACAACTAAAATATGCAGCTGATAGCGGGACAGTTCTCTGGCCACGGCACTGCCGATGACGCCGGCGCCGATAATGATTACATCATACATGATTCGTGATAACCCTGCTTCGGGTATTACTCCCTTTTTTAATAACAGAAAGCTGACAGATAGTATTTTCAATATAAGTATCTGCGTTTTCTGTGATGAATATCATAGTAACATATTTTTTCCTGATTTGAAATATGGAAAAAGGTTTCGTTGATTTTCCAAAATAAGGAAATATTTCTCTTTTTCTTTTACGCCTTATTCCATTGAACCCGAAGTAATGTGTATGCTTTGGCGCTTGACCGGTCTGTACGGGGAGGCTTATACTAATATAGGTGACAAAGAAATCAGAAAATTATTTGCGGGGGGAACAAAGATGCCGGTCGGTATTATCGTAAATTCTATTTCCATTGTGGCAGGAGGCATTGCGGGAGCCTGTATAGGGGGAAAATTATCCGAAGACTTTAAAGATAAACTCAATATGATTTTCGGGTGCTGTTCCATGGCGATGGGCTTCTGTGCAGGACTTATTTTTCCACTTACTACAGAGGCAATGATCAACGATTTTAAGGCCTGCGGTGGGTTTTTGATGCTTGCTACAGGGTTTCGGATGTTAAAGGTAAAAATGTTCCCTACGGCGGATATGATTCCGGCTATGATACTTGTAATGCCGGTAAGCTATATCTGGACGTCTCTGATTCTACCGTTAATCGGGTGATTGGGACAGCTGATGAAACGTAACTGGCAAACCGGAATTTAAGTGCGGTACTAAAAAGTAAAACAGGCTGCCCTGTAGAGGGATGGCCTGTTGGTTTATGCGCAGGGGCGCGTACAAGTGGGGAGAAAATTTTACCCGCTCAATTTGAGGGATTGACAAAGTGATATCAAAATGATATCATACAAATATCAAGCATGTTTCTTCATATAAAAAGTAAAAAAATGTGGAAACGGCAAAGAAGTGACAGGAAATTATCAAAAATCACAGGAGGAAAAATGATGGAAGAAAAAATTTTACAGAAAAAGAAGAACGGTATGGCGATGCTGTTATTATTTATAATACTTTATGTCGCCGCAATTGTAGCGATTATCGGCGGGATCGTCATAAATGTGAAGGGGGACAGGGCGCTGATATCGGGTACCTCACTGATCGTCATCGGTATTGTGTATGCAGTGTTCGGCTGGATCCCGTTCTGCGGGCTGCATGTGTTAAAGCCTCAGGAGGCGGCGGTACTGACGCTGTTTGGCAAATATATCGGCAGCCTGAAAGGAGATGGATTTTATTGTGTAAATCCCTTCTGCTCCATGGTAAATCCGGCGGCGGAGACGAAGCTAAATCAGAGCGGTGATGTAAAACCGAATGCCGCGAAATTATTTCAGATCGGGGGGGTTGGAAGCGCAAATTTAAATGTGAATGCGGGAAGTGTCGATAAGAAGATATCCCTGAAGATCATGACATTAAATAATAACAGGCAGAAGATCAACGACTGTCTGGGCAATCCGGTGGAGATCGGTATTGCGGTGATGTGGCGCGTGGTGGATACGGCGAAAGCGGTATTTAATGTGGACAATTATAAAGAATATCTGTCCCTGCAGTGCGACAGCGCGCTGCGCAATGTGGTCAGGATCTATCCTTACGACGCCACGGAAAATGTGGATACCACAGGAGACGGGCAGGCGGATGACGGCAGTCTGCGGGGTTCCAGTGAGATCGTTGCGGAACGGATCAGGCAGGAAATTCAGGATAAAGTCGCAGAAGCGGGACTGGAAATTATCGAAGCCAGAATTACCTATCTGGCCTATGCGCCGGAGATCGCGGCGGTGATGCTGCAGCGCCAGCAGGCGTCGGCGATTATCGATGCGAGGAAGCTGATCGTGGATGGCGCTGTGGGCATGGTGGAGATGGCGTTAAAGCGCCTGTCTGAAAATGAAGTGGTGGAACTGGACGATGAGAGAAAAGCGGCCATGGTATCCAACCTGCTGGTGGTACTGTGCGGAAATAAGGATGCCCAGCCTATCGTAAATTCCGGCAGTCTGTATTAACGGATGGCGGATAACAGCAAAAAACAGGTTCCGCTCCGCCTGTCAGCAAAATTGTATGACGCCATTGCAGCCTGGGCAGAGGATGATTTTCGATCTGTGAATGGCCAGATAGAATATTTGCTGACAGAGTGTGTCCGCCAGCGGAAGAAAAACGGCAGACCGGTGCCCCATGAACTGGATGTGCCGCCGGAGTTTGATATTTGATGAAAGGAAACAAAAAACATGACAGAACAGAGTAAGGCAAAAAAACAGTTTATTATTTTTCTGCTCATAGCATATGGTGTGACCTGTATAACAGGAATCATGACCTGGTATGGAAGCACGATACCGACAGAACTCAGCATCTTTCCCAGCGCCCAGATGTTTTATCCGGCGGCAGGCGTCATGCTGGCGTACCTGCTTACGCAGTGGAAGGACGAAAGGCTGCCCAAAGCGTTTTACTTATGCTTTCTGGCGGTGACATTTGTGATGATCGCCGGATGTGTGATGGCTATTGCCGCGCCAGGAGAACCGGTTTTTGTGGCCGGGCAGGAACTTTCCAGATGGTCTTTGATCGCCCAGTATGTGATGATAGTGGGAACGATCCTGTGCTGGATCATGCTGTTGATATGCGGAAGAGAAAGACGGGAAGCATACGGGCTCAGATGGAAAAACTGGAAGGCGTCTCTTTTGTGCATTTTTGTTTTTCTGGTACTTTATTTCGGCAGAGGGATGCTCAGTTATGTGCTGGACGGACAGGCGGATATGATAGCGGAGATTCTGGGAAACCCGACGGCATTGGGTTATCTGCTCGTCATGCCAATCAATTTCCTGCTCTCCTGTATGCCCTTTCTCGGGGAAGAGTACGGCTGGAGATATTACTTACAGCCTCTGCTTCAGAAGAAGTTTGGTATGAGGCAGGGAGTCCTGATCCTTGGCGTGGTGTGGGGCCTGTGGCATATTTTCCTGGACTTTTTCTTCTACACGACGCCGGACAGGGGGGTGATCATGACCGTGTCGCAGATCATTACCTGTCTGGGGCTTGGCATCTTTTTCGGCTGGGCGTACTTAAAGACAGAAAATATATGGGTGCCGGTGATCCTGCACTATTTGAATAATAATCTGATCGTGGTGGTTGCCAATGAGTATTCCACAGGTGTGCTGCAGAATCAGGCGGTGACCTGGGGAATGATCCCGGCGGCGATCCTGCTCAACGGGATTTTGTTTGGGGTGTTTATTTTGTCAAAGGAATTTCGGAAGAGGGAATAGGACAGCAAAATGCTTTTCTAAGTGATCCGGTCAAACGGGGCAGAATTAGATTAAAAAGTTTATATTCTACTGCTGTTCGATTGCCACAGAGCAGATTATACGATAGAATCGGGATATAATCAGCGTGGAGGTGTGCAGAATGTTTGAGATAGACAAACAGAAATTCGGTGCCTTTGTGGCAGGACTGCGGCGGGAGAAAGGATATACGCAAAAAGAACTTGCTGACCGCCTGTTTATCTCGGATAAGGCGGTCAGCAAGTGGGAGACCGGTGTATCCCATAGTTAAAGATATTGTTTTAGAAGTGTCTCCCTGTGGCTTCTGTCACAGGGAAGATATTTGTTTCAATCAATCTTGCCAATGAAGCGGTAAAAAATTTCTACTTTCTGTACCCTGTTTCCGTTTTCATCTTTGGATGCTTCATGGACTAATATTTTTTCAATCAGTGCATTCAGTAGTTCAGCGGTCAGTTCAGTGGGGGCTGTATACTGCTTTATAAGTGCTATCCATTTTTCTGCATCCGCTGATTCCTGTGTACCTTGTGCAAGCTGTTGTTGCAGAGAATCAATAGTCTGTGCAAGCGTTTCCTGTTCTGTCTGGTACTTATCAGACAACATGGAGAAATTGTGTTCCGTGATTTTCCCTGCCATCCTGTCCTCGTACATTCTGGCAAACAGGGCATCTATTTCTGCCTGTCTTTTCTGTGCCTTTTTCAGTTCGGATGCAGCTTTCTTTCTTGCTGAACTGCGCTCACTGTCACTACTTTTCAAGAGCCTTTGCAGAAGCTGGCTTTCATTCTGCTGTGCTTCATTGAACCAATATTGAAGCCTTGACAGGACATAGGCATACAGGACATCATAGCGGATATAGTGCATGGAGCATTGGCGCAATCCCTGTCCGTATTTGCTGCAACGATAATAGCCATAGGGGTTCTTGTTCTGCCTGTTCACTCCATAAGCGAGAGACCATCCACAATCGGCGCATTTTACCAGACCAGAGAAAATCTGTGTCGTTCCGTCCTTTTGTTTCCGGCGGCGGCTTGCTATCATCCCCTGTACTGTCTGGAAGTCCTCTTTTGAAATGATTGCTTCATGGGTGTTCTCTACCCTCCACCAGTCGCTTTCGGATTTTCTCACTTTCCGTTTATCTTTAAACGAAATATTGGTCTGCCTGTTGTGTACGCTGTTGCCTATGTAGGTCTCTGATTTCAAGATTTCCTTGACTATGGCAATCGTCCACGCATGGGCTTTTTCCGGCGGCGCATCTGCAAAGTGGTTCGCAAACGTGCCATAGCGTTGATAGTTGAGCCATCCGGGAGTAGGTACTTTTTCCTCTGTCAGAATCCGGGTGATACTGGCGGCTCCACGTCCTTGAACAGCAAGGCCGAAAATCTTTTCAACAATCCACCTTGTTTCTGCATCAATCAGAAGATGCCCTTTTTTGTCGGGGTCTTTGATATACCCTAATGGGGCATATGCGCCATAGTGTGCGCCGTTCTCATTCCTTGTATAGAGGGCACGTTTGACTTTCTTGCTGATATCTCTTGCGTACCACTCGTTGATAATGTTCAAGAAAGGAGTAAATTCACTGCTTTGCTGGTTCTCACTGTCTACACCATTGTCAACTGCTATGTAGCGGACATTATGTGCAGGGAAAAACAGTTCGATATACTGCCCTGTCAAAAGATAGTTTCTGCCTAATCTGGAAAGGTCTTTTGTAATCACACAATTTATTTTTCCGTTTTCAATGTCCGATATCATGCGCTTGAAACTGGGTCTTTCAAAGTTTGTTCCAGAATAACCATCATCTGCATATTCATCTACAATATTGAAGTGGTTCTGTTCTGCATATCTGCGAAGCATCATGCGCTGGGTGGCTATGGAATTGGATTCCCCCTGTAATTCATCATCCCTTGAAAGGCGGTAGTAAAGTGCGGTTAAATTACGTGTGGGCTTCATTTTTTTATCCTCCTTTTTAAGAAAGCCCACGCTTATGATATACTTCTTGCTATTTAAAAGTATACCACAGAATGGGCTTTTTTTCAATGATTTATGCTGTATTTATGCGGTTTTCTTGCTGTTTTCCAGCATCAAAAATCACTTTTTCAAGAATGGATTTTAATGGTTTTCCATTCTCTTTGAAGTGCTCTTTGATTATAATTTTGTTGTTCCCCATGACAAAATACTGGTCATGGGAAGTGGCTTTTTGTTCCATAAAATCCTCCCTGTTTAGGGGGATTCCAAAGTGGGTTACTGTATGCTTACGGATATCTTTTGTAGCGGAATCCCATTCCTATCGTAAACACAATCTGTCTATTTCGTATTCCCTGCCCCTTATCCCCACTATGCCGATAATGCGGTCTTCCACGCTGGGGGCATAATTCCCCAGAAATTCCAGTTTGTGACAGGTTCTATCTTCTGTGTCATCCTTTAGAAGATAACGGAATGGAATGCGGTATACATCCCAATCCCTCGTTATGAATATTTCCGCTTCTGTATCAAGAAGCATAATGTCCCAGTCTACCAGCAAATCGAGACTTATTTCCCCTAAGAAATCTGCACAGGGTAGCCCATCCTGTTCAAACGGAGTCATCCCGTACATGGTAAAGAAGATTGCGGCATCAAAAAAAGTAACTTCATACCACAAGTCGGAATCGGTTTCATCTTCAATAAAAACTGTTTCATTTCGGTCTATTATCTGGTATTCCCCCTCGGTATATATATCAATGTGTCTGCCGTTGATTCGGTGAAACCTTTCTATCTTTGTATATTTCATCTGGTGTAATAATGTTTCTGGTATTTTCAAATCCATCCTATTCTCTCCTTTAAATTTTCATTGTGAATCCCCTACTCAAAGGGAAGTTCCTGCTGATTGTACTCTCCCTCTTCATCAAAAGGGGTTTTTGTTCCCTCTGGTATTACATGAAATTGTTCATGTCTATGTAAATATTCCTGCATCGAGTTATACAGGCGATATTTCCCGACATCGTAGTATTCTTTTACGAAGCCGTTAAAGCGGCGTATCCATGCTTCATAAGTGGAACGCTGTTCACTGTCTTTCTGAATCTCTGCATACTGCTGTTCAAACGTCCAGTTTGAAACAACAAAAACTGTATCGTAACAGGCAACACGGGGAGAGTATCTTGCGGGCAGTGTTACAGGATAAATGTCTAAGTAATTCAACATATCCTGTAAACGCAGGCTTGAGCGAAATTCCTCAAAGACTATAACAGGTTGTAACTGGTAGGAATCGAAGGGGTGCTGATAATCAGTCACCCGATAAACATTTCTGCCACCATGTTCATCCAATATGTCTCGGCTTTTTCCTGCCCCTGTCTTTCCTGTAATATAATTCACCTTTAAGTCAAGCCTCCTCTCCCCTGAAAACTTGTCTATTAAATAAACATGTCGTAACTTTTGAATTTTATCAATATACTTGATCGCTGTCTCTCCGCAAGCTTCTAGTATCTCTGAATCTGTGTATCCTTCTTTCACAAGGGAATACATCCGCTCTAAATCTGAACGGTTGCCCTGTTGCTCGTCAGGGCATTCACCAAACTCATAAAATGTAGCTTCGTGATTGATTCCCTTATGTTCTTTTCCAGAGGAATCTTTATACTTGTACGATCCATCTTCTTTTTTATTATGTTCGGGCGCAGATTTTAAGATATACGCCCTGTTCTGCTTTGAGGTTCCCAGAACAGCATCTATATGTGCCGTAGGGAAATTTTGTTTGATGGTATCGAAGGCAATCGCATTTTTATAGTTAATAAATACGTGCCAATGATAAACTCCCTGTGATCCTGTCTCGGCACAGAGACAAAAATATTTACAAGAAAACTTTTTTATATTCTTTATAATTTTCTCTTTTGTGAGCCCCTTTTTTTCGGGGTTATTGATCGTAAGCAAATACTTACGATTCCTTTCTTTTTTCATGCCGTTCCCCCTTTCTGACAATTCTAATATAATGGAATGGCACTTTATAAGCTATCAGGTTTTCAGCCTGAAAATGGGAAAGGCACCTGCCGTTTGACAGATGCCCGTTTTTTAAGTTTGAATCACTAATTCAACATCTAGGGGTGAATCAAACAGCCCCGTGATCCTGAACCCATTTGCAGTGAATGGATAGCGTTCGATCAGTGCTTGATTGTCAGGATATGGCAAAGTAGATGCCGTATTCCATAATCTACTATTGTGTTCCATTATTGTTGCATTCAAGTTATTTTTGATTCCATTAAGGATAACTTGTGCTATCTTTTCCTCTCCTTTCTTTTTCCACCTGTAGCGATAGATATTATTCTTATCACTACTATTCTCTTTTATTACAAGATCAGAAGTAAATCTGATCTGTTGTAAATTTGCAGGTGCAGACATATTGCTAAATATTTCAGCCAATTCTGTCTGCAACTGTAATGCAGACTGATATTTCAAAGTCTGTCTCTGGGCTTCGTTTTTTTGCTTTTGCTCATCCAACCATTTCTGGTGAGATTGTTGCCACCAGTCGCAGAGGGCGGTTTTTGCCCCCTGCATAAATTGATTGTTGCTTGTGCTCATGTCAGTTTCTCCTTTCATAATTTTTGCTATTTTTTACATAGCGAAACGCCGTAGCGTTGTCTATGTAAATTACTTCTATGATGTAGTTCCCCTCTTTCTCTCTAATGGAATCAACATATAATGATTCCAGTAATTCTTCCCCCGCTAAATATGGGGGAATCTTGCTTGCAGGAAGCACACATATTTCCATGTACTCCTGCATAATCAGCCTCATTTCCTGCACCGTGTAGGCACAGGAATTTGTTTTAGGGACTGTAGCTGTAAAGTATGTTATACCGTGTTTGCCCATGTCTCTTTTTTCACATGTGATTTTTTCTTTTTCTACAGCAAAGCCAAATAAATTGCTGTAATAAAAAAGCATGTAATCAATTGCTTCAATAATACTTTGGTATAATTCTTTCATAACTTGATCTCCTTTTTTAGAATGAGAGGGTAGATAAGCAGAACCCTCTCTATATCAACTACTACAGTTCTATTTCCCCCATATCAGCTAAATCAGAGGATATGGAATCTATACTTGATATAATTGTAAAATCCTCAGCCTTCCCGACTACTCCGGAAATTATATTATTATCTCTACCCTTGAGCGCATAAGCAGTAAGGGATAATTTAGAAAAACTGATGAGAATTTCCACATCATTTTCTAATTCCTTCTGCAACTCCTTAAATTTTTTCTCTACAGAGGGTGGGAATTTCACTACTAGCAAGCCACCCCTATATCCCGAACATGTGATCGAATAACCGATAATTTTATCCAGTTTCCTACCCTCGCTGTCTCTTTCGTAAATGGTGGAAGTGTCAGATACTTCCATCCCCTTTGCATTTGTAGTCTTTGCTACACTTGCTAAACTCAAGTGAAGTTTGTTCAATGGAAATGCCATCTTTTAATCTCCTTTCAAATCAACATTTTTTTTGCTTATCTTTCCCTTTATTTTAAAGGGCTTGTTCGTTTACGTAATTCAGATTATCCCGATGTTTTTGGGATTATTTTTTTCTCTAGTATTGCTTATCTATATTTTATTATGAGGGATCACTAAAGCTGTGTCTTTCGGTTTTTGGGGGTGTTTTTGGGATTAGATTTTACAGATATGAAATAGAAAATCCCTGTCTCCACTATTACAGAAACAGGGGTTAATAAAAATCAGTTTTCAGTTATGTTTTTGTGATCCTCTACAAGTCCTATATATTCATCGTATATATCCTGAATCTTTTCAACCATCTCTTTTTGTGTGGCATGTCCTTCATAATCCATATCTTCCAGAATATCCAGAAAATGTAGAAGTGTATCATCTGGATTGGAAGCTTGAACTACTTTATTTAATAGGTTCCTCGTTGCCACTACCAATAGCGCATTATCGGGATTCCTGATAGAACCTACTTCTGCATCGAAATAAATACGAAATTCTTTCAGAGAAAAATCAGTTTTATCTCGAAGATACTCCTTAACCATTCTTTTTAAAGCTTTACTGGTTTTTATCTGTGTAGGACTATCCGATCTGAATAGAGTATCTGAAAATCCACACTCCACCAGTTTATTTTTTATTCTATTTATATCCCCGGCTCCATTCTGAACAAGATGATTATAATAATCTTCATCCACTCCCAGATATTTATAGAGACGGTTTGTGGCATTGGCAATTCTATCAATTTTCGCCATATAAACATACATTTCCCTGATGAGAAAAACATTAAACCTTTTAGTTTCTAAATTTTTTGCATTTTTTTTGCTATTTTCATTCATTTCTATTGTCCTTGCCTTTCTTGTTTTTCTATCATCTTTAGTTTGATTTGTAGAAATATTGTTTTTATTCATCTTTTTTCTCCTTTTTAAGTTTTTTCTCTTATGATAGCACAACTAATTGACACTACAATCATAAAATGGGGGAGATTTTGGGAAGATAAGGGATTTTTGAGATTGGACACTTTGATCTGGACACGGACACAGGGAATTTAGAATAGATTGTGTTGGGGGAAAGATGATAAACAGAGGGGGAAGGGGCGTGCAACACTGAACACAGAAGTCCGAGGTAATACTAACTCGGCCCCCCCTTCGGGGGAGATCGCCGAATTGTGCTAGGCGCTTAACGCCGCCCGCATTCCGGTGGCTCCGTTCCCGCTCCGCTTCACTCTGCCCCCTACATTGGCGAACGCCTACGCCTTTGGCACCACTGGGCGATCAATGTTAGATGCTGACCCTGTATGAAATTTGTTTAGTTGAAACCTGAAGAGTCAAATTCTCCACCATTGAAATACTCCCTTTTAAGTTATGTGTTGCAGATGCTAATTTTTTCTGATGGCTGTATGTTTATACATTCACCTTTATTTGAAAATAATAAAAAAAGACCATATAAAAATATGAAGTCTTTGGGATACACAGTGTTCCTAAAATTTCAACCAAAATTCAACTTTCTTCTGTTTCAAATGTATCAAAACCAGCTCTAAAAAATTAAATATAAGGTTATGATTCTAATATATAATTGCCCATGTTACATGTATTTTGTTTTAAAAATAGTTTTTATATTTATAAAAATATAATTATTGTATTAACAGGTATAAAAAGAAGCACCAGCCACATGTGACTAATGCTTCATGTTTATGATGCTAATTTTTTCTTTTGACTGTATGTTTATACATTCACCTTTATTTGAAAATAATAAAAAATACCATATAAAAATATGAAGTCTTTGGGATACACATATATGTGTAAAATTTTTATAAAGAGCCAAGACTTTTGAAAGTCTTGGCTCTTTATCTAACTACTTTTTAGTAATCTTAGTGCCACTCACGGCCTCCACCACTCCAGTCTAATTCACTAGCATCCTGAGGAACTACTCCCCAAGGATTATCAGTACTACCAGTTGAATCATCGCCACTTGGTTGAGATTCAGCAGGAGGAGGGGTTTGGGGTTGATTATTTCCACTACCACCATTTCCGCTTGACTGCTGGGTAGTTTTAGCTTTAGAAGTTTTTTTCAAGGCTTCTATTTCTGCATTCAATTCATCTATCGTAGCATTCAAACTTTCTATAGTTGCATTTAATTCTACAATCTGTGCATCTTTGGCTGTTGCATCATCAATGGCAGTTTTCAGATTTTCGTTTTCTGTTTTCATTTCCTCTACAGAAGCAGACAATTTTTCAATTTCTGTATCTTTTTCTGAAATCTCATTATTTTGTGAATCCATTTCAGCTTTCAGATTGGCAATATCATCTTGCAAAGTGGCTACAGATGAATTGGCTTTACTGTACTGCCAGATATTGATACCAATGCTCACGACCAACAATGACGACAAAATGATAGTAATTATTTTGTTTTTCATATGCACGTTTCCTTTCTTTGGTTATATGAATCTATTTTACTACAATATTTATTGTAGCATATAGCGCATATATGCACAATATTTATTTTCTGGCTGTTCATTCATAATAGTAACAGGATGCAAAGAAAGGCAGTCGCTATTTATGATTGATTACAGCCCATTATGGGAGACTATGAAAAAGAAAGAAATCACACAATATAAGCTGTTAAAAGATAAGGTGATAGACAACAAGGCGTTAGATACTCTGCGGAAAAATAAGAATATCACCATGTTGACGCTTGAAAAACTTTGTCATGCTTTGGGCTGTACCCCTAACGATATTGTGAGATTTCCAACTGATGAATAGCTTGTGTGTGGCGGCTTTAGGTTCCTGTCGCCAAAATTGAAACATACTCGCTATCGCTCGCTCAATTTTGGAACGTCTCCACATTCTGGCAAGTCACGGAGAAATTGTTTGTATCACGGAAAAGATGCGATACAAATAATTCCTCCTGTTTTCGCAAGCTGGGAAAGTGTTTCGGCACTTTCTTTTTTTACCTATAACGTGGATTATTTCATAGCGAAATTTTAAGGATAGCTTGCTTGTTGCATCATGGAGATATCAGCTATCCGTCAGATATACGCAAGATTCCAGTTTTAAAAGGGCACAGTTAAGGGGAATTGATAAGAAGTGCATTTATCAATTCCCCCTGCTCCATTATGTTCTGGCAAGCTACCGTTTGTAAAGGGGCTTTCGCGGCATAAAAAGGGCGGCGCTAAAAAGAAGCGCCAATTTATTCCACGACCCCTTGACAAACTGCTCTGCGGCTACCCTGCCAGTTTCTGCACCTCTTTTTTTCCATCCTTTTTCCATCTTTCTTTTTTGGTCTTTTCATATTACAATAGCAAGTATATCAGCGTGGGCATCTGGTGTGGTATCTTTAAGTAAGGGAAACAGGCGCCAGCATACCGGATACGGCACTGCTTGTGCCGCTCTCAGAACTCCTGGGAGTTTCCGTGACGGAGCTTTTAATGAGTGAGAAAATAGAAAAAGAAAACACTCTCGAGCCCGGGCAGGTGGAGACTATTGTAAAGACGGCGATCACCTATGGGGAGGATACAGTCAAAAGGGCATATCAGGTAAAAAGCAGATGGCCCTTTTATTATGGAATGTCATTTCTGGCAGGTGTCGCAGGTATGCTGTTAAACTACAGGGGCGGGCGCAGTTTTGAGACATTGGGCACGATTATGGGCCTGTGCGCTGTGTTTGGCGCTTATTTCTGCTTCTTTGTAAAGATGCGTCTTCCCCGGTTTTATGATGAAAATCGCCTGAGTATATTTCATGACGGCGTATTCGAGATGAGTATGCCGGGGATGGAGTTTAACAATAAAAACTGGCCTCATATTGTGGAGGCACTGCGTCTGTGGGCGTGCCTGTCCATGGCACTTTTTCCGATGTTGCATTATATTCTGGGGAATCCGGTGTGGGGAGCAGTACGTTTTGTCGGAGGGATTGTGTTATTGTTTGTATTTCTAGGCACGCTTTTTGGGACGATCTATGGGGTTGGGAAGAAGTATGAAAAACAGAATATTGCAGATTGATCATAGAGCGGCATAGAAAAATGGTGCGATGGCAGATGTAGTAAAAGTATTGCTAAAATATCCGGCAGCCGTATGAAGGCGGACTGCCGGTTTTTAGAAGAGAAGTATAAATATAGTATTGATTTTATTCGGATAAAATATATTTAAGCATTTGGTATACCGCCTGTTTCTTGGCCTGTTTTTTGGAAGATGATTTTGCACTGAAGAATATTGCAGCTTCTGTTATATGGCAGGTACATTTCCAGACAGGGTTTCCATTGGTATTATATTGCTGCTCAAATTTATAAAAAGGAATTGAAAAATATCCTCTTCTTGCGAGTATTTCCAGTTGATTGATGGCATCGTTTATATTTGGGTTTGGAATTTCATCCTGAATATAAAATAGCATGTTGTTCCGTTCCAGGTATTCATAAGCTAATGAGCAGACTGCCTTTCGGGCTTCGTTTTTAGTACATGTAATTTCGTCAAATTTTTTATTCGGATCAAAATTTTCGTAGTCGCTGATAAAGTGACCATATTTTTCGGTAAGCAGCTTTACTACAACCAAATCCAGAACTTTGTCACCGATAATTTCCAGTATTTCCTTGTCTTCTCCGCCTTGTTCTTTTGCATAAGAGCGTCTGACAAATGCCTGCTGCAACAAATCGAGATTTCGAAAGTTGTAGCCGATTTGATCCTGAATAAATGTTAAATCTTTTTGTTCCATAAAAAATACCTCCCAGTAATTTGTACTAAAAGGCATAATAAATGCCCGACAAAAATACAACTGTATGACACAGTCCGTTTGTCAGACATGATAGATTAAATTTAGATTCTTTGTTTTCGGGTGTTTATGGATATTTACTTGCATAAATAGGAATAAACACATATAAACAATGTTTCAAATTATAAAGTATTTTCTTGAAAATTGTTGTTTGCTATTGTGCTTATACCGACAAGGCCAACCAATATCATATAAAATATCATTGAAAACCAACATAAATCGCACATAGTTGCGAGGGTATCTTGAAAAAAGAGAAAACATTTGTTAATATTATATACAATAACCATGAATGAAAAATACAGGAGATAAAAACATGGCTGTTTCATATAACCGGATGTGGAAATTGCTTGTGGATAAGAAGATGAGCAAAGCAGACCTGCGAAAAGCAGCGAACATCGCTCCAAATACAATGACAAAACTTCGTCGGGACGAGCCGGTGAATCTTGCAATTCTTGGAAGGATTTGCAGTGTGCTGCGTTGTGATTACGGCGACCTTATGCAATATGTACCGGAGGAGAAAACAGATGACGAATAAGCAGCTAAAGAACTTAAAAGATACATTGTGGGCAACTGCCGATCAGCTGCGCGCTAATTCCGGCCTGAAGTCCACGGAATATGCCGAACCGATTCTGGGCCTTATTTTTCTGCGGTTTGCGGATGTAAAGTACAGCAAATATGAATGTGAAATTAAAGCAGAGTTTGAGAAAAACAAAGGGATGCGTATGGAACGCTCCATACATGAAATTGCAATTGAGAAGTGCGGATTTTATCTTCCGGAAGAAGCGCGATATGATTGGCTTTTAAATCTTCCTGAAAGTGAAAATCTTGCTCAAAAGATCAAAGCGGCAATGGAGGATATTGAAAAGTATACGTCTGAACTTACAGATACTTTGCCGAAAGATGTTTATTACCGTGTGAACAGTCAGGATGATCCTCTCGTACTGGCAAAACTTTTAAAAGCTTTCAAAGATATTCCGGCGGATGTAGAATTAGATATCTTCGGTGAAATTTACGAATATTTTCTGGGTAAATTTGCATTGGCAGAAGGCCAGGGCGGCGGAGAGTTTTTTACGCCGTCTACAGTTGTCCGCTACATGGTGGAGGTCCTTGCTCCTACGGAAGGTAAAATCCTTGATCCTGCGTGCGGAAGCGGCGGTATGTTTGTTCAGACAGCTCATTATATTGAGCGTCATAAAGCCAAAGGAAAACAGATTAACCTGCGTGCTTATGGTGTGGAGAAAACCGGCGCTACGGTAAAGTTAGCCAAAATGAATCTTGTTTTGAATAATGTTCGAGGAACGATTACAGAAGCCAATTCCTATTATCGCGATCCCTATGACAGTTTCGCGAATTTCGATTATGTCATGGCAAATCCGCCGTTTAATGTGGATGAAGTTGAATTGGACGGGGTGAAAGACCAGGCTCGTTTTAATACATACGGCGTTCCGCAAAATAAAACGAAAAACAAAAAGAAAGATGCCAAAGAAACCGTGCCAAACGCAAACTATCTTTGGATCAATCAATTCGCTACAGCACTAAATGAAAACGGACGGGCTGCGCTGGTTATGGCAAATTCTGCATCCGATGCAGGCAACAGTGAAAAAGATATTCGTATAAAATTGGTTGAAAGCGGTGTGATCAGTCAGATGGTGACATTGCCGTCTAATATGTTTACATCGGTAACATTGCCTGCTACCTTGTGGTTTTTTGATAAAGCAAAAGCAGACAGAGAGGAAATTCTTTTTATTGATGCCAGAAATATTTTTACGCAAATTGACCGCGCACACCGTAAATTTTCGGATGAACAAATTCGCAACCTCGGTATTATCACAAGGCTGTATGAGGGAAAGACAGAAGAATTTGAGGCATTACTTGCTGATTACCGGGCGAAACTGGCCGAAGCGCCGGAAGTGTCCGATGATGAAGATATTATGCCGAAAAGCTATTGGCAATCCAATATTGACTGGCTGACAGAACGCTTTCCGGAGGGGAAATACAGGGATGTTGTCGGTCTGTGCAAGGCTGCAAAAGTTGAAGGGGAAGACGGCATCAAAGATCAGGACTATTCTCTCAACCCCGGACGTTATGTCGGCGTTGTCATTGAGGATGACGGGTTGACACAGGATGAGTTTAAACGGAGAATGATGGCTTATTATACAAAACTTACTGAGCTGAATGAAGAAGCGCATGGGTTGGAAGATAAAATTGCAGAGAACATGAAAGAGCTATTTCAATGAATGATGTGTTCTGCTGTGCAAATGGCTGGTTGATGGATTAGGCGGGAATATAATATGAGCAAGTGGATGCTAACTCGAGTATCGGAAATGGCAGATATTATCAGTGGTGGGACACCTAAAACGGAAATATCTGAATATTGGAATGGTGATATTCCATGGCTATCCGTAAAAGATTTTTCTGGAGATGCCAAGCGAGTATATTCATCTGAAAAAAGTATTACGGAAAAGGGTCTTAATAATAGTGCAACACAGCTATTATATCCGGGCGATATAATTATATCTGCTCGAGGAACTGTAGGTGAAGTTGCGCAAATAGGTAGAGCAATGGCCTTTAATCAATCTTGTTATGGACTGCGGGCAAAAGATAGCTACTCCTCAGATTTTTTGTACTATGTTCTTAAATATCAGGTAAAATATCTGAAAGCGGTAGCGAACGGAGCGGTGTTTGATACGATAGTTTTGAATACTTTTGACAAAATGAAGTTGTATGTGCCAGAGTTGTATATACAAAAGAAAATAGCAAAGATTCTTTCCGCTTACGATGACTTAATTGAGGCAAACAACCGTAGAATTGAGTTGTTGGAACAGACAGCGCAGGAATTATATCAAGAATGGTTTGTCCGTTTTCGTTTTCCCGAACATGAAAAGGTAAAATTTGAAAATGGTCTGCCGGAGGGGTGGGATGTTGTTAAATTAGGCGATTATGTAGAAATTAAAGGGGGAAAAAGATTGCCAGAAGGAAAAAGCCTTTGCAGTGAAGAAACAGAACATCCATATATTAGAATTCGTGATATTACATCATCAAAATTTATTTGTCTTAACGAAAATTTGGAATATATTGACAATGAAACTTTTGATATTATAAAACGTTTTACTGTTAAGCCAAAAGATATCCTGATTTCTATTGTGGGAACAATTGGGGCTATAGCTTGTGTAGGTAAGAGCCTTAAAGGTGCAAATCTTACGGAAAACTGTATTAAGCTTATAAATATTAATTATTTTACAAGTGACTTTCTTTATCATTTTTTAAATTCAGATGCTGGTAAAGGTACAATTCAGGCAGGAATTGTAGGAGCTACTCAGCCCAAATTGCCGATTTATAACATAAAAAGAATAAAATTACTAAAACCACAGATTGACGTGATTAATAAATTTACAATGATGGTTGAACCAATTGATCAAGAAATAATGAATTTGATGGATCATAACAGAAATCTTGCTGTTCAACGTGATTTATTATTGCCCCGCTTGATAAGTGGGAAACTAGAAGTATAAAACTTCGAAAACGGAATTAAAAATTAATTTGAAAAAAAGAGCACGGCTAAAACTGTAGATATGATAGACAGAGATTTTTTTGAATGCTGAATTTACGAGGAAAGGGATAAAAATGTTTGCAACAAGTACATATGATGAGATCATCAAATGCGAGCAATGCATTGAAAATAAAGAAATCGTAGTATTTTTGTTTGTAAGACCGACAAATCAGGATGCTATTGATGTTATTCAGGAATTTGAGTATATTTATTACAATTCTGCGGAATATTGTTCTATCTATGCGATAGGATACAGTAATGATTCTCAAAAACAAGAGGACAACCATTATAGAAGAGTAAGAGAAATAATAGATCGTGATTGGTATTTTAGCAATAAAGCATTTGTAGAATTTAAAAATAGTCTGGAACGGCGTATAAAGTGGGAATATTCTGGAGAAATGGAAGTCCTTATTCTGCAGAATAATCCTGGCGGAAAAGATCCTTTAAATTTTTCAAACTACGTAGCCATTAACGTTAATAAGGGATTACGGGAGGGATACATGGATTCGTTTCAAAGATTTATGGAATCACTTATAAGAAGCGCCAGAAGTAAAGTGACAGCAAAGGAAGCGGTCTCTGATCTTTGTAAGAGCAATATTAGTATTAAAGATACTATTTCAGAAGCGATTGAAGATTCTAAAAAGATTCCGAGTCCAGCGAAACAAATTATAAAAGACAGATTGTTTTACCATTGTGCTAATACTGTAAATCAGACAAAATATTGCCTGTGGAGGTAACTCTATGCCAAAAATCATAACAGAAGACATGATCGAACAGGCCGCTATAAAAGCGTTGCATGAGCGCCATAAATATACTGTCCTTAACTGCATGACAGAAAAACCGGATACACTTTCCGACGGAACCGGACGCAGGGATAAGAGGCAGGTAGTGCTGCCAAATGTGATGTTTGAAAGCCTGTGCAGAATCAATCCGGATATTCCGACAGAAACGGTGCATACTGTCGCGGATGAGCTGTGCCGCACACCTGTTTCCGGCGACCTGATGCTGACCAATTACCAGAACTATCAGAAATTTCGCAACGGCGTTACCGTCGAGTATAGTCAAAACGGCAAAAAAACTTCCAATATTCTTCATTTGCTGGCTTATCAGAACGCTTTAAATAACACCTTTACGGTTGCCTCTCAGATGTGGATAAAAGGCGAAACACATTGGCGCAGACCTGATCTGATTCTTTTTATCAACGGTTTTCCGATGGTATTTATTGAACTGAAAAACAGCAATATTCCGGTGAAGAATGCCTATGACATCAACCTGAAAAGTTACCTGAAAGATATTCCGTACCTGTTCCATTATAACCAGATCTGCGTACTGTCCAACGGGATGGAAACCCGCCTGGGAAGCTTTGCCGCAGGGTATGAATTTTTCTTTGAATGGCTGAAAGTAGAGAGCGAAAAGGAAAATCCCGACAGAAAGGCGATCCGGGAAAGCTGTACAAGCCTGGAATATTTTATCAATGGACTGTGCGATCCGGAAAACCTTCTGGACTACATAGAAAACTTTATTCTCTATGACCGCCGCAGAACTAAAATCATTGCAAAAAATCACCAGTTCTTTGGTGTGAATAATGCATATAACGCATTTTTACGGCGTGAAGAGCTGAAAGGGAAACTGGGGGTGTTCTGGCATACGCAGGGAAGCGGTAAAAGTTACGCCATGGTTATGTTAGCCCGGAAAATCAAACATAAGTGTACAGGCAATTTTACGTTCCTTATCGTAACGGACCGTAAAGATCTGGATACGCAGATTTATAAAAATTTTCTGCGTACGGAAGTGATTAACGATAAGGACAAGGTGCAGCCTGCCAACAGTAAAAGACTGCGAGAGGAGTTACAGACTAATAAACCGATTCTGTTTACCCTGATTCATAAGTTCAAATATGAAAAGGGAAAGAAATATCCGGTTCAGTCCGAGCGTGACGATATTATTGTTATTGTCGATGAGGCACACCGTACACAGTACAAAGATCTGGCGGAAAATATGCGCACAGGCTTGCCCAATGCACAGTTTCTGGCGTTTACAGGTACGCCGCTGTTGGGATCAAAGCGATTGACAAACGCATGGTTCGGCGATTATGTCAGTGAATATAATTTTGCGGATTCCATCAAAGATAATGCAACCGTACCGCTCTATTATGTGAAGCGTGTTCCGGAGATGGAGTTACAGAATGAGTTTTTGGAGTCTGATTTTGCGGAAATCCTGGAAGAAGAAAACTTAAGCGACGCCGAGCAGCGGCGCCTGGAAAATTATTATGCAAAGGAGCTCGAAGTGATCAGGCGCGACGACCGTCTGGATGCTATCGCACAGCATATTGTCTATCATTTCCCACGCCGTGGCTTTCGTGGAAAGGGGATGGTTATTTCTGTAGATAAATTTACTGCGGTGAAAATGTATGACAAGGTCAATCACTACTGGAAGGAAGAAATTAAAAAATTAAATAAGCAGATTAGTCAGACCGCAGACCTGACAGAGAAATTGCGCCTGAAAGACATGGTGAGTTATATGCGAAAAGTGGAAATGGCGGTTGTCGTCAGTGAAGAAGATGATGAGGAGGCCAAATTTGCAGCAAAAGGACTGTCCATCAAACCGCACCGTGACAGAATGAACAGAGTGGATGAAAACGGTTTTGACATTGAGGATAATTTTAAAGATCCGAACCATCCGCTGCAGTTGGTTTTTGTATGCGCCATGTGGCTTACCGGGTTTGATGCACCGTCTGTTTCTACACTGTATCTGGATAAGCCGATGAAGGGGCACACGCTGATGCAGACCATCGCCCGTGCGAACCGTGTGTATGGCAGTAAAGAGTGTGGTCTGATCATAGATTATCTGGATGTTTTCAAATATCTGAAACGAGCTCTGGCAGATTATGCATCCGATGATGGCGGCGTGATGCCCGTGAAAGATATTGAGAAGCTGTTGGGACAGTTGAATGAGGCGATCGATCTTACGAATGCATTGTGCCTGAATATTAATGTGGATTTAAGCAAGGTCGTTGAAGATGGGGATACTTTTAAGAACCTGTCACTCTTTGAGGATTATGCCAATATTATTGTCGGCAACGACGATATAAAAAATGAGTTTGCCGTTATGGCTAATACGATTGACGGTCTGTATGAATCTCTCAGACCGGATATTTTCAAGATGGATTTTGATCCTGCATATAAGGATGCGGTTCTTTACCTGAAGGGTATTATTGACGGAAAAATTCATCCGGAGAAGGTCGAAGCGGCGCAGGCCAGAATTAACGAATTATTGGATCAGAGTGTCATGACAACCGCTGACGCGAGAAAATATACGATTACAGAAGCAGGCAAAGAACTGGATTTGTCAAAACTGGATATTGATGAGCTGAGAGCGCAGTTTAAAAAACTCAGGAATAAAAATCTTGAAATTGCAAACCTGCGCAGGCATATGGAAGAAAAACTCAGACAGATGCTTCGCCGCAATACAACACGGACAAACTTTGCGGAGCGATTCAGAAATATTATAGACGAGTACAATGCCGGAGGCTCTCAGAATGATGATTTCTATGAAAAACTTTTGAAGCTGATGGAGGATCTTCGAGCAGAGGAAGAACGCCATATCAAGGAAGAACTGTCGGAAGCAGAGCTGGAATTATTTGATCTGTTGAGAAAGGAACATCTTACTACGGATGAAGAAAAGCGTGTAAAACTGGCAGCCAGAGAACTGTATCATACTCTGACAGAGAAACGCAATGAATTGTTTATCGTTGGCTGGCAGAATGATCCGCAGCCAAAAGAACGGGTGAAAGGTGAAATCGTACACGTTTTGAATCAGTTTCTGCCGGAAAGTTATGACAGAGAGATTTTCCTGAGAAAGAGTACGCTTGTGTTTGATCATATCGTCGATCAGGCCATGACAGGTTATAATTGGGTTGCATGATTTTATAAAACGGGGTTAAGGAGGTCACAGTATGAACGGCATTCTGGCAGCAGTGATGGTTCCTCACCCGCCGCTTATCGTAGCGGAAGTGGGAAGAGGGGAAGAGAAAAAGATACAGAAAACGATCGAGGCTTACAGAGAGGCAGCGGAGTGGATCACGGCGTACCAGCCGGAGGCCATCGTGATCCTGTCGCCGCACCAGACCATGTATGCGGATTATTTTCATATCTCGCCGGGGAAAGGCGCGAAGGGAGATCTGGGAAACTTCCGGGCAGGAAATGTGAAATTTGAAGTCTCCTATGATATGGACTTTGTGGAGGAGCTGTGTCTGCTTGCGAACAGGCGCGGTCTTCCTGCCGGAACATTGGGCGAGCGGGAGAAAAAACTGGATCATGGAACCATGGTGCCGCTTTATTTCTTGGAGCAGTTTTATCATGATTATAAAACTGTACGGATCGGTTTATCCGGCCTGCCCCTTGTAAGGCACTACGAGCTGGGAGAGTGTATCAAAGAAGCGGCGGCGCGCCTGAACAAAAAAACCGTGATCATCGCCAGCGGGGACTTGTCCCACAGATTAAAAGAGGACGGGCCTTACGGTTTCAGAGAGGAAGGACCGGAGTACGATAGGAGCATTATGAAAGTCATGGGAACCGGAGATTTTTCAGAGCTGTTTTCGTTTTCGGAAAAATTCTGTGATAAGGCCGGCGAGTGCGGGCACCGTTCCTTTACGATCATGGCAGGGGCTTTTGATCAGACGGAAGTAAAAGTAAAGCAGCTCTCCTACGAGGGACCTTTCGGTGTGGGTTATGGCGTCTGCACTTTCGAGGCTGTGGGAGAAAACAGCGCGCGGAATTTCAGGCAGCAGTTTGAGGAGAAGGAGAGACTGAGGCTTGCCGGGTTGCGGGAGAAAGAAGATGTCTATGTAAGACTTGCCCGCAGGACGATCGAAAAATATATTATTTCCGGGAGAAAACTGCAGATGCAGGGAGATCTGCCAAAGGAGCTGCGAAAAGAGATGCCGGAGGAGATGTTTGAGCGCAGGGCCGGCGCCTTTGTGTCCATCAGGAAGGATGGGCAGCTGCGGGGCTGCATCGGAACGATCCAGGCAGTACAGTCCTGTCTGGGCGAAGAGATCATTGAAAATGCGGTCAGCGCTTCGGTGCGGGATCCGCGGTTTTCACCGATAGAACCGGAGGAACTGGAATCTCTGGTGATCAGTGTGGACGTGCTGGGGGAAACGGAAAAGATCTCTTCGCCGGAGGAGCTTGATACGGAAAGGTACGGTGTGATCGTGACAAAGGGGCGAAGGCGCGGGCTGCTTTTGCCGAATCTGGAGGGGATCGATACCGTGGAGGAACAGATCGCGATAGCGAAACAGAAGGCCGGCATCGGAGCGCGGGAGGAAGTGGAGTTGGAGCGATTTGAGGTCGTGCGGCATTATTGAGGTGCTTTATGGAAAAAATCTGTCAGGTGTGCATGCATCACTGCAAATTAAGCCCCGGCCAGTGGGGGCTTTGCAGAGCAAGAAAAAATGAGGGGGGAGAGATCGTCTGCGAAAGCTACGGGCAGGTCTCATCCCTTGCCCTTGATCCTATCGAAAAGAAACCCCTTAACCGGTTTTATCCGGGCAGTAACATTTTATCGGTGGGAAGCTTCGGCTGTAACCTGCGCTGTCCCTTCTGCCAGAATCATGAGATCTCCATGGTGCGGCCGGACATGTCGGAGGATTGTTACCTCTCTCCGGATACGCTTGCGGAGATTGCCGCGAACTGCAGGGAAAAAGGCAATATCGGCATGGCATTTACCTACAACGAGCCGCTTGTGGGCTGGGAGTATGTGCTCGATACGGCAAAACTGGTGAAAGACGCGGGCATGAAAAATGTCCTTGTAACCAACGGGACGGCGTCGCCGGAAATTCTGGAAAAACTTCTGCCGTATATCGATGCCATGAATATTGATCTGAAGGGGTTCAGTGAGGAATATTACCGAAAACTTGGGGGTAGTTTCACAGCCGTAAAGGAATTTATTGTGCAGGCGGCAGCGAACTGTCATGTGGAGCTGACCACACTGATCGTGCCGGGAGAAAACGACAGCGTTCGGGAGATGGAGGAAGAAGCGGCATGGATCGCTTCAGTGGACAGAGAGATCCCGCTTCATGTGAGCCGCTTTTTTCCGCGTTATCAGATGCGGGAGATCGAAGCGACGGCGGTAAAAAAAGTATATACACTGGCGGAAACAGCGGGGAAATATCTGAAATATGTGTACACGGGAAACTGTTAAGACAGCTGCTTTGAAAGAATTGTGTCAGAAGCGGAATAACAGAAACCGCTGCCGGTTGAGGGCGCTTTGATCATTTATTCACCTTCGGTGGACAGTCGTGGGGCTGCATTGTGATGAGAAGGGCGGTTTCTTTGTGAAAACTACATAGAAAAATGGGAAAAATTGCGCAAAAATAGAATTTTTTGTTATGGAATATGGCAAAAAAGAATGATATACTGTAAAATAGACGTTTTAGAGAAATGTAATTGAAAAAACTCTGGACGACAGGAAATTTTTGGAACAACGCAGGCTGAAATCAGGCCGTAAAGTGTAAGACAATTCTGTGTGAAACAAAAGATAAATTGCCGCATCCGCGGCGGAATGTGAGGGAGAATGGCAAAAGTAATAGCAGTTGCGAATCAGAAAGGCGGCGTGGGGAAGACAACCACTTCCATCAATTTAACGGCAGCCCTTGCTGAAAAAGGAAAAAGAGTTTTACTGATCGATGCGGATCCTCAGGGGAATGCTACCAGCGGTTACGGTGTTAATAAAAACGAACTGGAAAATACGATCTATGAGCTGATGCTGGGAGAATGTTCCATTGGAGAGTGTCTTTTGAAGGATGTGATTCCGGGCGTATCACTGATTCCGGCAAATGTGAATCTGGCGGCGGTGGAAATTGAACTGATCGATGCGGAGAAGAAAGAATTTATTTTAAGAAATGAGATCGATTATATCAGGGATCAGTATGATTACATCATGATAGACTGTCCGCCTTCGCTAAGTATTCTCACTGTTAATGCGATGGTAACGGCGGATACGGTGCTTGTACCGATCCAGTGCGAGTACTATGCGCTTGAGGGGTTGAGCCAGCTCATCTATACGGTAAATCTGGTCAGAGAGAGATTAAATCCTGTGCTGGACATCGAGGGGGTTGTATTTACGATGTATGATTCCAGGACAAACCTGTCCATGCAGGTGGTGGAAAATGTGAAGAGCAACCTGACACAGCATATCTTTGAGACGGCGATCCCAAGAAATATCAGACTGGCGGAAGCGCCCAGCCACGGTATTCCGATCAACCAGTATGATGGAAAGTCTGCGGGAGCGGAAGCCTATGCGAAGCTGGCGGAGGAAATTATCAAAAATAACGGGAAGCAGAACTGAGAATTTTGGGAGAATCTCGATTTGTAAAAGCCGAGATCAGGCCCCCGGTGTGGGCGGATAAACTGTACGGAATATCAGGAAGCCATCTCAGGAAAGAAGTGCGGGCAGGATACGGATATAATAGAAAAATATGCAGTATAAAAATACAGAAGGTAAGGAACGGGGGACATATGGCACCTAAAGGAAGAGGATTAGGAAAAGGACTGGATGCACTCATACCGAGCGCGCAGACACCAAAAAAGGCAAAGGAAGGAGCAGCGGAAGTCTCTGAGGAAAAAGGGAAGGAGCAGCTTGTCAAGATCACAAAAGTGGAACCCAACAGGGAACAGCCCAGAAAGAACTTTGACGAGGATGCGCTGCAGGAGCTTGCAGATTCCATCAAACAGTTCGGCCTGCTGCAGCCGATTCTTGTGCAGGATCGGAAAACCTACTATGAGATCATAGCAGGAGAGAGAAGATGGCGGGCAGCAAAGCTTGCGGGATTAAAAGAAGTGCCGGTGATTATTAAAAGCTTCACGGAACAGGAGATCGTGGAGATCTCTCTGATTGAAAATATCCAGAGAGAGGATTTGAACCCCATTGAAGAAGCGCTTGCCTATAAGCGCCTTCTGACAGAATTTAACCTGACACAGGATGTGGTGGCAGAGCGGGTTTCCAAGAGCAGAACCACAGTGACGAATTCCATGCGGCTGTTAAAGCTGGATGACAGAGTACAGCAGATGATCATAGATGATATGATCACCACGGGGCATGCCAGAGCGCTGATCGGCATTGAAGATAAAAATATGCAGTATGAGCTGGCGCAGAAGATTTTCGACGAAAAGCTGAACGTGCGTGAAGTGGAAAAACTGGTGAAAAACATCCAGAGTCCGAAGCCGAAAAAGGAGCCGAAAAAGGTAAGCGAAAGTTTAGAGCTTGTGTACAGGGATATTGAGGAAAAATTAAAACAATCCTTGGGAACGAAAGTTTCCATTCAGCCGAAGGAAAACGGCGCAGGTAAGATGGAGATTGAGTTTTTCAGCCACGAGGAACTGGAACGGATCACGGAATTTTTTACGAAGAAAAAAACTGGCGAATAAAAAACAAAGGAGAAGCGGATGAACAGTGATTTTTTGACAATGATCGGTTTGGGCGGCATAGATATCGGGTATATTCTGGTCGGCATCGTGACGGTGCTTTTGATCGTTCTGATTTTGCTGATCGTACTGCTTGTAAAATACTCTAATATCAAAAAGCGCTATGACAAGTTTATGAAAGGGAAAAATGCCTCCAGCCTTGAAGACGATATGCATGGCGTCTTTGAGGACATGAAGCTATTAAAAACGAACACGGACAGGAATAAGAAAGATATCCGTATTTTATATAAAAATATGGAAAAGACGTTCCAGAAACTGGGAATTGTGAAGTATGACGCTTTTAATCAGATGGGCGGGCAGCTCTCCTTTTCTCTTGCCCTGTTAGATGAGAATAACGACGGTTTTATCATAAACTCCGTTCATAGCAGCGAGGGCTGCTATTCCTATACAAAAGAGATAAAGAACGGTACAAGTCCGATCTCTCTCGGGGCGGAGGAAGAACAGGCGCTGAATATTGCGATGGGAAGACAGACAAAATAAAAATGTAGGTTCAGGACAGAAAGAGGAGTTATTATGATAGATATTAAATTTTTGAGAGAAAATCCGGAGATCGTAAAGGAAAATATCCGCAAAAAATTTCAGGACAGCAAGCTGCCCATGGTGGACGAAGTGATCGCTCTGGACGCCGACAGAAGAAAAGCACAGCAGGAGGCGGATGAATTAAAGGCGGCAAAAAATAAGATCGCCAAAGAGATCGGCAGGTTGATGGGGCAGGGAAAGAAGGAAGAGGCAGAAGAAAAGAAGAAGGAAGTTGCCAGGGATGCAGAGCGTCTTGGGGAGCTTGAGAAAAAACAGGCCGAACTGGAAGAAAAAGTGATAAATATCATGATGGTCATCCCGAATATTATCGACACTTCAGTCCCTGTGGGCAGGGATGATTCGGAGAATGTGGAGGTTCAGAAATACGGTGAGCCCGTTGTTCCGGACTTTGAGATCCCTTATCATACGGAGATCATGGAGCATGTAAACGGTATTGATCTGGACGCGGCAAGGAAGGTGGCCGGCAACGGTTTCTATTATCTGATGGGAGATATTGCAAGACTTCACTCTGCGGTGCTTTCCTACGCCAGAGATTTTATGATCGGCAGAGGGTTTACCTATTGCATCCCGCCTTATATGATTCACGGCAACGTGGTTTCCGGCGTGATGAGTTTCCCGGAGATGGATGCCATGATGTATAAAATAGAGGGCGAGGATTTATACTTAATTGGTACTTCCGAGCATTCCATGATCGGAAAATTTATCGATACAATGATACCGGAGGAAAAACTTCCCCAGACGTTAACCAGCTACTCCCCCTGTTTCCGGAAGGAAAAGGGCGCTCACGGTCTTGAAGAGCGCGGCGTCTACAGAATACATCAGTTTGAAAAACAGGAGATGATCGTCGTCTGCAAACCGGAGGAATCTCCGATGTGGTTTGAAAAACTCTGGCAGAATACGGTAGACTTGTTCCGTTCTTTGGATATTCCTGTGCGGACCATCGAGTGCTGTTCCGGTGATCTGGCTGATCTCAAGGTGAAATCCTTCGACGTGGAAGCATGGTCTCCGAGACAGAAAAAATATTTTGAGGTGGGAAGCTGCTCCAACCTCGGCGATGCCCAGGCCAGAAGGTTGAAGATCCGCGTAAAGGGCAGTGACGGAAACAAGTATTTTGCACATACATTAAATAATACCGTGGTAGCGCCGCCAAGAATGCTGATCGCATTCCTGGAAAACAACCTGGAAGCAGACGGCAGCATCCGCATCCCCGAAGTCCTGCGTCCATACATGGGCGGGATAGAGAGGATCTCCTAGAATAAATAATATGGGAGCTTTTTTGCCTGTGAATTAATTTCGAAATCGTAGTCCGATGGGGATAATTTTTCCCACCGGACGGACTCTTAACCAATACAAAAAAGGGAGGTGAAATCTTTGCATAAATACCTGCGCGCTGTGGGGTTCAGCAAAATAGAAACCCCAAAGCAGATGCACGATCTTGTGATGGAAGTGATCCAGAGTGCGGATAAAAGAAGTTATACATCGAATTCAGAGACAACCATGCTGGCGGAGTTTTGCAAAGATTTCGGGAGCCGTGTCGGTGTGACTGTCTGTGGTGAATTCGACGAAAAGGATGAGTTCAGTTTTGAATACAGCTTCCCCTTCTTTCGCGGAGGCGGAATTTCCACGGAGGAGGATATCTCTGTGGAGCGCCATTCAGATAAAGAGTCTTATGCGGGCGTCTGCAATGATATGCGGGTGGGGGTATCTCTGATCTTTTACCTGCAGAATATGATGGATTACGCCAAAATAAAATATGGAAACCGTCTCCCGATCCGGGGCACCAGTTTGACGCTCAGTGCGCTGTCCACACATGGAAAGATCATTCTGCCGATCCGCAAGAACAAGAGGGATATGGCAAAGATCGAGAAAGAGACGACAAACCGCAATAAACTGATCGCTCAGGCAAGACAGGGGGATGAGGAAGCGATCGAGACGCTGACGCTTGAGGATATGGATACTTATAATGCGATCTCAAAAAAGATCCGGACCGAAGATGTGCTAAGCCTGGTAGATACGTATTTTATGCCCTATGGCGTGGAATGCGACCAGTATGCCGTGCTGGGCGAGATTTTGGAGTGCAGCAGTGAAAAGAACCAAATGACAGGAGAGGAGATCTATATGATGGCGCTCTCCTGCAACGATCTTGTATTTGACGTGTGCATCAACAAAAAGGATCTGTACGGCGAACCTCTGGCAGGAAGACGCTTCAGAGGTACGATCTGGATGCAGGGCATCATCAACTTTCCGGAGACTTACGGGGTTTCCTGACTATCTTCCGCCTGTGGCGTCTGTGCATTTCCTTCGCGTGCTGCAGGCGGTTTTTGATGGACTCCATCTCTTCCGGGGAGATAAATTTTTCCGTTTTTACGACATAGACCGTGCCCTCTTCCGTCTTACGGACGCGGATTTTGCCTTTCATATAGCCGTGTTTATCACAATAGGACACAGCGTAGTAATGCTTTCCGTTGGGAGAAAACCATTTAATCTTCCGGCGGATATTTTTATGGCAGAGATAGCAGCGGCAGCTGGTTACCTCTCTGTCATTTAATGCATCGGTCTTTGCGGGAAATTCCCTGGAAATATATTTCGCATAATTGTCAAAAATAATTTTGATTTCTTCTTTTCTTGTTTTCGGTTTGATAAAGGTATCAAAGGAGTAGCACTTCAAAGCGCTCTCGTCAGCGATTGCCGCCAGTACTTTGGCCGTGTAATAGGCATCGCTGAAGGCTCTGTGAAAAGGAATATCTTTTTCGATCTGCAGAAAATCCACCGCATATTCCAGAGACCGTCTTGTCTTTCTGTCCTCAAAAGCGATGCTGAATAACTTCTGCACATCATAAAATTTTAAGGGCCTGTCGGAGAGCGGATCTAGATCGTAGTACTTCATATTCTTCTGGAGCTCTTCCAGATCTAAAGGTCCCCAGGTACAGAACAGGAAGTCATCTCCACACCAGTCCCGGAACTCTTCAAAGACTTTCGGAAAAGGTTTGCCGTGCTCGAGCTGGGCCATCTGCAGATGGATCAGTTTTCTTGTGATATGGTTTAACTCATGGTAGAGCTGCGGCTTCACAAGTCTGTTAAATTCGCCGATCATTTTTTTCTCTTCATTTAATTTTATGGCGCCGATCTCCACGATCTCAAAAGGGACGCCGTATACTTCCGGTTCCCGCTGCGGATTTCCCTGATTCCACTCCAGGTCAAGTACAATATAATTCATATAGCCCCTCTCTGACAGACAGGTAAAGAACGATCTGTTTTGTCTTTGGTTATCGTACCACAGTTTGAGCAGTTTGACAATGAGAATGGGGCGTCCGGTACCATTAACTAAAGGACATTTGCGGCTGGATGGTTATCATTATCAGGAAACTTTAAGAAACATTTCGTGTTGTTATACAAAACAAAGGGAAAAAGATTGGAAATTATTACTCATTGAAGAAACAATGTTTCTCAAATAGACTAAACAGTAACTACAGGAGAAGACAAAGAAAGAACAAAGGTTGCAGATGAAAGTAACGGTAGAAGAAATTGCGCGCACTGCGGGTGTTTCAAAAACAACGGTGTCACGCGTCCTGAACGACTCTCCGTCCGGCGTAGGGGCAGAAACGAGAAAGCGTGTTCAGCAGATCATTGAAAAAATGGGCTATGCGAACAATCACTCGACTGACTATAAGTATATCCGATCAAAGAGTATCGCTCTGCTGATTCCGGATGTGACAAATCCGTATTTTGCAGATATTGTCAAGGCTGTGGAAATGCGGGCCAAAGAAGATGATTATATGGTCATTCTGACGAATACGGATTTTGTGCCTGAGATGGAGACAGAGTATATTTCCAAACTGGTGGCTAAGCGGGTGGACGGATTTATTCTGGTCTCTTCGGGGCTTCACAGTTACAAAGAGCATTTTAAACCGCAGAAGTATGGTATTCCCATGGTGCTGTTGGACAGAAGGCTTTCCGGGTTAGACGATTATGTGAGCGTATGTTCCGACAACGTATATGCTTCTTACAAAGCCTGTGAGGCGTTAATCCGCAAAGGGGCGCAGTCGATTGTATTCTGTGCCGGCGATGAGGGGATATCCACCACAGATGAACGGCTGGAAGGATATAAAAAAGCGCTGACGCAGTATGGGCTTGCCTTTCGCGAAAGGTTTGTGAAATACGGACAGTATACCGTGGAAGGGGGCTACAATGCCATCATTGATTTTGAAAAGGCGGGCGTCAAGTACGATGCCATTCTGGCAGGAAATGATCTGATGGCTTTGGGGATCATAAAGGCCTTAAAAGAGTTTTCCTATCGGATACCGGAAGATGTGCAGATCATCGGATTTGATAATGTGACGTTTTCTCAGTTCTGCAGTCCGCCGCTTTCCACCATACTGCAGCCCACGGTGGAGATGGGAAGAAAAGCGGTGGAAATGCTGATCAAAATGATTGGCGGGGAACAGATTCGCAAGGATATCAGACTGCAGTCAAAACTGATACTCAGAGAGACGACAAAGTGAGGGGATTCTATGAAAAAAATAGCAGTATTGGGAAGTTCCAACATGGATTTTGTGTTTACGGTGGAGGAGATGCCAAGGACCGGGGAGACGATTAAAAGCCTTGAATTCCACAAAGTTCCGGGGGGCAAAGGGGCGAATCAGGCCTGCGCCTGCGGAAAACTGGGCGGGGACTGTATATTCCTGAGTGCAGTGGGAAAAGACGACTCCGGAGAGATCCTGTTAGACAGCCTGAAAAGAGCCGGAGTATGTACGGAGAAGGTATTGAGAGCAGAAAAGGATACGACAGGTATGGCGGCGATCATGGTCAACGCAAAAGGAGACAACAGTATTGTGATCGTGCCGGGAGCAAATAAAGCCTGCGGGAAAAGTTATGTGGAGGACAACACAGAAGTGATAAAAGAGGCGGATGTGGTACTGACACAGCTTGAGACACCGGAAGAAGGAGTTTATCAATTTATTGAAGCGGCGAAAGCGGCGGGGAAGACCGTGATCTTAAATCCGGCCCCGGCTCCGGAAGGGATTCCGGAAGAGATCTTACAGGGATTGGACTATCTGACGCCTAATGAGACGGAACTGAATAAGCTGACGGGAATGCCGGTGGAAACATTGGAAGAACTGGAGAAAGCCTCAGAAACCTTACTGAAAAAAGGTGTCAAAAATGTCATAGTAACGATCGGTAAAAGAGGAGCGCTGTTAAGCAATGAGGCAGGCAACAGGATCTGTCCGGCTTTTACAGGGATAAAAGCGGTGGATACCACGGCGGCGGGAGATACCTTTAACGCAGGACTTGCCGTGGGGTTAGCAGAGGGAAGACCGTTAACGGAAGCAATACTGTTTGCCAATGCTGCAGCGGCCATCTCTGTGACAAGGAAGGGTGCGCAGACCTCTATTCCGACGAAAGAGGAAGCGGACGAGCTTATTTCTGCGGGCAACGAGCCAGGTAGCCGTGCTTGCACGGATATCTGGCGACTGCCGCAGGGGTGAAATACCCCGCAGTTTGCTGCAGGGTATTTCACCTTCAAAATGAGCGGTAAATAAATGGAAACAATCAAACGGGAAAGGAGGTGCAGCATGAAACGTGATCGATTGTTGAATCAGGAAATTATTTCGGAGGTGGCGGCACTGGGACATACGGAATACTTTTGTATTGCAGACTGCGGTCTGCCGATTCCGAAAGGCGTAAAGGTGATCGATATTTCCATTACGGCGGGGAATCCGAAATTTCTTGATGTGTTAGATGTGGTCCGGGAAGAACTTGTCATCGAATCTCTTATTCTTGCAACGGAGATTGATGATAAAAATCCAAAGCTCCTTAAAGAGCTTCAGGAAAGATTTGGTGAGATGCCTGTAGAGAAGGTGGCTCACGAGGAGTTTAAGAAACTGACCGAAAAGGCAAAATGCGTTATACGGACAGGAGAAAACAGCTCTTATGCCAACGTCATTTTAGTCGGCGGCGTAAATTTTTAAACTCGGGTAACGTAGAGAGTCATAGCAAAAATACAAAAGCGAGGTAAAAACATGAAAAGGTTAACAAGTATTTTATTGGCACTGGTAATGGTCATTTCTCTGGTGGGCTGCGGAAACAGCGCAGATACGGAAGAAACAGAGACATCTTCGGAAGCTGTGGAGACAGCAGAAGAGGGGACGCCGGAGGAGACGGAAGAAGCGGCTTCGGAGAGCGCGGACGGTGAAGAAGGAAAGCCGAAGATCGGTCTGAGCATTGCGGGATTGACAATGCCTTACTTTGTGCGCATGTATGAGGGTTTTCTTGCGGCAGCTGAGAAAGAGGGTTACGAAGTGGTTTTCGCTGACGGCGGCGCAGACGCGGAGTCCACAGTGAAGGCAGTGGAAGATCTGCTCAGCAATGATATTGATGCACTGGCGGTTTCCACAAACTACTCGGAAGCCCTGGCAGATACGTTTGCAACCTGTAAGGAAGAGGGGATTCCCATTTTCTATATTGGTAACTTAAGCCTGGTACCGGAAGTACAGGAGAGCATGACCTTCTGGGAAGGTACCCGCAACGATTCCGCAGGATATCTGGGTGGCTTATGGATGGGAAATTATCTGGACAGCATCGAATATAAGAAAGATCTGAATGTTGTGTGTGTGAGTCTGATGTCCGATCCTCTGATTCAGCGCTATACAGGTTTTGAGCAGGGCCTGAAGGATAAAGGCTATACGGTGAATCTGATCAATACCGTTGGGGATCTGACACGTGAGAAATCCATGGCGGACAGCGAGGATATGCTGACGGCTCATGATGATATCGATATTTTCTACGGCACAGCCGGAACTTCCGCTCTGGGCGCTTATGATGCAACACAGAATATGAACCGCACGGAAGTTATGGTAATTGGTTTTGACGGAGAAGATGAGGAGATACAGCACATTGACGAAGGCGGAAACTATGTCTGCACGATCTGCCAGGATCCGGTAGGCGAGTCCGAGGTTACGGTGGAGGCCATCAAAACTGTTTTAGGCGGCGGCACCGTGGAAGGCGGACATGAAACGCCGGCAAAGGTTTATGGTACAGGCACAGGTTACGTTACTTCCGATGAACTTCTCAAATAGTCATCTATTTGCAGGAGACTGTTACCGGCCAGATGCATCTATCGTAAAAGGGAGTAACTATAGATGCATCTGGCCTGATTAAAAACAGGAAAACCAATGTGGAAAAGGTATGGTTGTTACTATGGAAAATATATTAAAACTGACTAAGATCAATAAGAGTTTTCCCGGCGTGAAGGCGTTGACAGATGTGGATCTGGAAATCCGGAAAGGGGAAGTCCATGCGTTAGTCGGTGAGAATGGTGCAGGCAAGTCTACCCTGATGAAGATTATTTCCGGCGCGTATCACAGGGACAGCGGTACGATCTGGTTTGATGGGAAAGAGGTTGAAGTAACATCGCCGAAGCAGTCGGAGACGATGGGTATTTCCATTATCTATCAGGAATTAAATCTGATTGAGAGAATTTCGGTGGCGGAAAATGTCTTTATCGGCAGATATCCGATGAAATGCGGTATGGTGCAGTGGAAGAAAATGCAGGCGGATGCACAGGCACTGTTTGATGAATATGAACTGCCCATCAATGCCCGGGTATTAGTGCAGTCGCTGACGATGGCTCAGAAGCAGATGGTGGAGATCATAAAGGCGGTGAGCATCAATGCGAAGATCATTATCATGGATGAACCGACCTCTTCCCTGTCGGGGAAGGAGACAGAGTCTCTGTTTAAGATTATCCGTAAACTGAAGGAGAGGAATGTTGCGGTTGTCTTTATCACCCACAGGCTGGATGAAATATTTGCGGTCTGTGACAGGATGACGGTTCTGCGGGACGGCTGTTATATCGGCTGCCGGGATATTAAGGATATCACAAAGAATGAAATGATCACGATGATGATCGGCAGGGAGCTGACGCAACAGTATCCTGAGCGGGACAGCAGGATCGGGGATGTGATCTTTGAGGTAAAGAACCTGACGGACGGTGGCAGGCATGTGAAGGACGTTTCCTTTGCCGTAAAAAAGGGAGAGGTTCTGGGCTTTTACGGTCTGGTGGGCGCAGGGCGTACGGAGACAATGCGCATGATCTTCGGAGCTGATAAGATCGCAGGCGGTCATATTTATATGAATGGCCGGGAAGTGAAGATACTCCATCCGCGGGATGCGATTCGTCAAGGGATCGGATTCATCACGGAAAACCGACGTGACGAGGGACTTTTCCTGCTCTCATCCGTCAGAGTGAATACCGTGATGGTAGCCTTAAAGAAGATCCTGCGCAGGGGATTTATCAGTTATAAGGCGGAGCGTGAAGCGGCCGAATATTATGTGGACAGATTAAGAACGGTAACCCCGACGATCGATCAGCGAACCATGTTTTTGAGCGGCGGAAATCAGCAGAAGGTGGTGTTGGCAAAATGGCTGTACTCCGACTGCGAGTTCATGATCTTTGACGAACCAACCCGGGGAATCGATGTGGGCGCAAGACGGGAGATCTATGAAATTATCAATTCTCTGGTGGCGGAAGGGAAGACGGTTATCGTTGTGTCTTCCGATATGGAAGAAATATTAGGCATCAGCGATAGGATACTGGTTATGCACGAAGGAAGGATCACGGGAGAGGTATTCAAAGAAGAATTCTCCCAGAGCCGAATTACAAAGCATGCGGTAGGAGAGGAAGTGACTGGGTGATGAAACAGGATAATATGACAGAAAAAAATGGTAAAAATTATACCGATATTATTGCAAAAATTGCGGATAAACTGGGCGCGTGGCTTTTGATTATTGTCATCGCTCTGATTATGACATTTGCCAATGACAAATTTATGACCGGTTCCAATATTGTCAATGTGCTGAGACAGATCTGTGTGGTTTCTATCGGTGCGGTAGGAGTTTCCTTTGTTATTCTGGGCGGAGGATTTGACTTAAGTACCGGTATGATCGCAACCTTCGCAGGCTGCATCTCGGCAAATCTGGCAGTAAATTACGGATGGAATCTGTGGCTGGCGATTCTGGTCGCCGTTTTAGTTGGAATGGTCATTGGTACGATCAACGGACTTCTGATCACATTCCTGAAAATTCCACCCTTTATCTGTACGCTGGGGATGCAGTATGTTGTCAACGGTCTGATTCTTGTTATGACAAAAAGCGTACCGATCACGGGACTTCCGGATGCTTATCTGTATCTCGGCAGAGGCTATATCGGGAACTGGCTGCCGGTACCGGTTGTAATTATGCTTGCATTTATTCTGGTGGGACATATTCTGCTTCGGTATACGGTTTTCGGGCGATCCATCATTGCGATCGGAGAGAATGAGACGGCGTCAAAGCTGTCAGGCTTAAATGTAAATCTTGTGAAAGTGATGATGTACACTTTTTCGGGATTCTGCGTATCCTGTGCAGGGATCGTGCTCACGGCGCGTCTGTCTTCCGGGCAGCCGACATCCGGTGCGGATTTGGCGTTGCAGGCCATTGCGGCGGTTTACATAGGCGGTACGTTTAAAGGCAGCGTGATCAATACGTTGGCAGGTACTCTTGTCTGGGGATTTATGAATAACGCGTTAAATCTGATGAATGTGAATGCCTACTGGCAGAAGGTGGCGTTAGGTATTGTGATTATCGCGGCGGTGCTGTTCGATACGTTCCGGGCGAAATTGGCTACGAAGCAGAGCAGTTGAATCCGTGAGCGGAAAGCGAGTGATGTTTGCGTGCCGGCAGGCACTGACAAACGGAAGTTACAGGAAAGGATGGAAAAACAATGAAAAAGAAAGCATTTATTTTTTACGGCGGCTGGGAAGGCCATGAGCCGGAACTGGAAAGCGCACGTTTCAAACGGTGGCTGGAGGAGGACGGGTACGAGGTAGACCGTGTGGACTGCTTTGACAAGACCTTTGATCTGGATTACATGAAATCCATGGATCTGATTGTGCCCTGCTGGACACAGGGCGATATTCCGGATCCGGCGGCTTTTACTATTTCAGAGGCGGTGGAGGCAGGAACAGGCCTGGCGGGCTGTCACGGCGGTATGTGCGACTCTTTCCGCTGGAATGTGGAATGGCAGTTTATGACGGGCAGCCAGTGGGTTTCCCATCCGGGGGATCAGCTGTTACACCACATTTCCTATCTGACGGAGGAAAATCTGGCCTATGTGGCAAAGAACTATCCGCGCAATAATGATCCCGACGCTTTCCAGAGGGATCAAAAGATAGAATTCGTGCGCAATTCTTCCTCACCGATCACCGAGGGACTGGAAGATTTTATGGTACACACGGAACAGTATTATCTGCATCTGGACCCCTGCGTCAATGTACTGGCGACTACGGCGGTGGATTCTCAGGGGGCGCACAGGGCGAACGGCGTTGTAAATATGCCTGTAATTTATACAAAGCTGTGGGGAAAGGGCCGTATTTTCTACTCTTCCCTGGGACATAAGGATTATATTCTGGAGATCCCGCAGGTGGAAACCTTTATGAGAAGAGGATTTAGATGGGCGTCCCGTTAATTTGGAGCGATATGAAAAATAACAAGTAAAATGAAAGAAACGGAGGTATCTGTTATGTTGGCAAAAGGCGTATTTGTAGAAGATTATATGAAGCTCTCTATCCGTGAGTATGATGTGCCGGAACCTACGGCGACACAGGTGATGATCAAAACCATGGCCTGCGGTCTGTGCTGCTGGGATTCCTGGCTGTACAGAGGCGTTAATGCGCCGGGACCGATGCCCTATATCATAGGACATGAGGGTGTTGGGGTCGTGGAGAAAGTCGGGAATCTGGTTACTTCCTTAAAGCCCGGCGACAAAGTTGCCTGCCTCAGCGGCAACAACGAGATGATGTGCGAGTATGCGACCGTGGAGGAAGCAGGACTTGTAAAACTGCCGGACGATGTGACGGAGTGGGAGAAGGTTGTGTATGAGCCCACCTGCTGTGTGGCAAACCTGTTGAATATTGCTGATATCCATATGGGCGATCATGTGGTGTTAGTAGGGGCAGGCTACATGGGAACACTGACACTGCAGGCACTGACCAGAGCTTCCCAGGCGGGAAGAGTGACCGTTTTTGAGATCCGGGAAGACAGACGGAAGATGATCGAAGGGTACGGTGCAGAAGTCTATGATCCGGAGAGCGAGGAAGGGAAAAAAGTGATCGCTGAGATAAAGGCAGCAGGCGGCGCCGACGTGTGTATCGATTTTGGCGCTTCCGATTCCGGCTTCCATCTGGCGGATTCCATGACAAAACAGGCCGGAAAACTGATTATCGGAAGCTTCCACAGAAGCGACGTGACCTTTAACGGTACAAAGTGGCATCTTGGCGGCCTGTATGTCTATAATTTGGCACCGATGAGCAATCCTCATTTTAAGGAGATGTGCCCGCGTACTTACAGCATGATCAAAGCTGGCGTATTTGAACCCGGGAAGTTAGTGACACACACGGCATATTTTGAGGATATGGAAGCCATGGAGCATATGTTCCAGAGAGCCTGCGATAAAGAGGATAACTATATGAAGGGTGCGATCCTGTTTTATCGCTGAAAATTTAGGGAGAAGACTTTTATCATATGTGAGTGATATCTGATCCGGGCCTGCGGCCAGTTGGCTGTTGGTCCGGTTATACAGGTATGAAAGGAACATTTATGGCAGCAGGACGGAATATCAGTATACATATTGAGTGACTGAAGCAGAGCATATAATTTATAAAAGCCGGTTCACGAAGAATAACAGCGTCTGAAGGGAAACGGCTTTTCTGTAAATAGCAGAATAGGGAGTGCAGATGAATAAACATAACAATTTTCCGCGCACGGAAGTGGCAGGGATATCGCTTCCGCGCCTTATCATAGGCTGTAACTGGATCTCCGGTTTCAGCCATACAACACCGTCGAAAGATGAACAGATCCTGAGAAAACACCACGCGCCGGAAAGCACGGCGGCTGTTTTTGAAACTTTTTTGAAAGAGGATGTCAATGCCTGTCTGGGATTGTTTGATGTGGATAAACATTTGCTAAAGGCTGTGAGGCTGGCGGAAGAACGCACGGGAAAGACCATGATCATGATGGATGAGCCGGTTTTGAATGTGGATGATACGGCGATGGCGCGCCGGGAATCGGAACAGATCATTAAAGAATGTGCAAAAAGGGGAGCCACGTTCTGCCTTCCGTTGCATTCCTGTGTGGAACAGTTGATCAACAAAAACAAAAAGACCATGGACAGGCTGCCCGATTATCTGTATATGATCCGGGCGGCGGGTATGATACCGGGACTTTCGGCCCATATGCCGGAAGTGATACAGTACGCTGATTTAAACGGGTATGATGTGGAAACCTATATTCAGATCTATAACTGTATGGGCTTTTTGATGCAGGTGGAGATCGAAAGCGTGGTGAAGACGATCCACAATGCGAAGAAACCGGTGATCACGATCAAACCCTGTGCTGCGGGAAGGACAACGCCTTTTGTGGGGCTGAACTTCTCTTATAATACGATCAGAGAACAGGATATGGTGTGCATCGGGTGTTTTGACGCCGGGGAAGCGGAGGAAGATATTGAGTACGCCCGGGCGGCCATCGGCAGGAGAGCGCCGAATATCAAACCCAGAAGCAGTCCGTTTATGTCGGATGCGATCAAGGGAGAGACGGAAAGTTAAAATGTATCGGCAGACAAAAGAGGATTTGGCCGGTTGTTGAGAGAGCGTGAAAGACGGCGGAATGGAGGAGATTATGAAAAGACAGGGAAAATTGCATTATGCGTGGATCGTTTTTATCAGCTGTATTTTTCTGAAGATCGGCGTGGGCGGCGTTGTGTACTGTATTGCCGGTAATTTTGTCACGCCGGTGGTACAGGATTTAGGGTGCAGCGTCAGCCAGTTTACGATGGTAGTCAGTATTGAGGCGGCAGCGATGGCATTTATGTATTCCCCGGCGTCAAAGATTCTGAATCGGAAAAAGATCGGTATCGTGATGGGGGTGGCATCCCTGGCGCAGGTGATCGGCGTTGCGCTGATGGGGGTTTATCGAACGGTGCCGATGTTTTACATATCCGGCGCGATCATTGGGATCGGCTCCGCTTTTACGGGCTTTGTCGCGGTGCCAATGGTGGTCAATATGTGGTTTGAAAAAAAAGCAGGCACCGTGCTGGGGATCATTATTGCGGCGGAGAACATCGCGACGATCCTCTACAGTCTGCTGACAGCGGAGCTGATCGTTCGCTGCGGCTGGCGAATGACCTATATCATCATAGCTGTCATGGCGTTAATCCTGTCAGTACCGGCCATGTTTATCTTTGTAAAAAGTCCGGCGCAGGTGGGGTGTGAGCCTTACGGCGCGGGGGAGAAGACGGAAGCGGCGGTCGCGGTTTCAGAATGGGGACTGACCAAAAAGGAGGCGGTGCGCAGGCCGGTGTTTTATATCGTGTGGCTTACCTGCATGTGCTACAGCGTGGGATGCGGCGTACAGCAGTACATAGCGACGTTTGCGACAATGGAGATCGGTCAGAGCATAGCCTTCGGCGCCCGGGCGGCCATGTGCATGAGCGTCGGCTGTATCGTAAGCAGCATGGTGCTCGGCGTTATCAACGATAAATTTGGGGCGAAAGCGGGACTTGCCTATGGGGCGCTCTGTATCCTGCTTGGATATGGATGTATGATTTTGAGCATACAAAGGCCCATACTTTGCATTCCGGCGGCCCTGATTATCGGATTTGGAGGCAGCATGTATACCGTGCAGTGTCCGCTCATCGCAAGGACGGTTCTGGGAAGCAGAGACTATTCTTCCATCTGGTCGCTGATGATGATGGGAAACAGCCTGATCGGGGCGTTCAGTTTTTCTTCCATCGGCCTGTTTTACGATAAGGGCGGAAGCTATAAAGGGGCGTTTATTATGGCTATCGGTCTGTATACGGCGGCTTTTGTGATCGGCTCTGTGGCGATTGGAAGGGGAAGGAAGATTTCTGTGGGGAGTCAGGATAAAAAAGGCGTAGTCGCTTGACAGAAGCATGGTTGCACCAATTATTCCAAGCAGAGAAAAGCCACCTGGGCTACCTTTTCAGCTGCTTCCATTTCCTGAAGTTCCTTTGGGGAAATACCTTCATACTGATTGACAATGGAATAGTAGCCAGGGTGTTCTGACAGGAAACCGGATACGTCAAGCAGAGATAAAAAGCTCTGCAGGGTGATAAAAACCGTAATGCTCATGACCAGAGACAGTACTGTCTCCGCTGTCCGCCCCTTGCTCCGGCTCAGATTCTGTCTGGCGTAATACCGTTCAAATCTGCGGATCTTTCCGGTACTCCGCTTTCTGTGCTTCACCTGCGAGCCGGTTTCCGACATGGCCCTGACAGGAGAAACCCTGGCCGCAAACCGGGCCACCGGGGCTGCAGCCAGAAAGGAAAACAGAAGTGTTATGAAAACGCTGATCAGAAGATACCCCCATTTTCCCGTATTGTTTGCATCAATCAATATCCGGAGCTGTTCGCTGTCTCCCGCCAGGAACATTTCCGGCGAGAGCTGGTTTAAGGCCGCTGCCGGAGTCCCCTTTGCGGACAAAGCGCCAAGCAGCATACCTGCGGGAATTCCCGCCATACACAGACACAAAATTTCTGTGGCAATTATTGTATTAGGAAATACCTGTCCCAGTTTGTCTGCCGATATCTCTGGCATGGAAAGTGGGCTTCATGTTCTGACTTCCTTTCCCCGGAATTTTACCATCATAACATATAAATCTCAAAGAAATCTCAAGAATTATAAAAAATAGCCAAACACCTTTCAATCGAAGGGTTTGACTATTTTCCCGAGCGTTCCTGAGCGGATTCGAACCGCTGGCCTTCCGCTTAGGAGTTAAAAGGGCTATTTCCACGCAGGTTCAGCCTAATCCTTGTGGTATCTCCAAGTCCAATAAAATCAATACTTTTGAACCTTTCATTTCCACCTGAGAGTACCTACGTCCACCTCGAAGCGGTATGATTTTCGTAGTCGTATTAGCAAAATATTAGCAGTTTTTCAATGAAGGTACAAGTGAAACTTTTACGTTCACTTTGCATTTTCGAACCTACCTGCTTATTTTGCCCTTTTAAGGAGAAAAAATTATGCAATCATACCAGTTAGAAATCAAACAGATAGTGGACTATCCACGCTGCCGGATCTACCGGCAGTTTATCCAGAACTTAATGGCAGACCGAAGCATTCGCACAAGCGGGGGCTCCGGTCTTTTTTATTATACGGTACTTTGCAACTATGCAAATTTCCGTACTTCTTATCTTCGCATAGACGGTATCGGCTATACGGTATACCCCGGTGAGTGGATCTGTACCGTGAAGGAACTGACTGCATGGTTCCGTACCCGCTTTCAGTGCCAGGCAGTCTCTATCCTGGATGAACTGCAGAAACGCCACCTTATCTCCTATCTTTTTCTTGACCGTGGGAAAGTGGTCAAATATAAGATCCGTGACTGGAAAAAGCATAATACTGTGCTGGACTATAACTGCCCCTGTCAAAAGGATACAGGATTTTTCTTTATGCCCACTGTGGTTGCAACAGAACTGGTCAGCGCCGGACGCTGCTCTGAAATGGATATCCTGCTGGATCTGTGGATGTCTGCTGTCTACAATGACAGCCAGGTGCAGGGTTCAGAAATTGGTCCGGTTGTCTATTTCCGTAATGGCACTGGCCCCCCGCTGGCCGCCTACAGTGAAATGGCTGTCCGTTGGGGCATCTCCAAAGCCACAACGGGACGTGTGCTGAAAAAACTCGCTGATATGGACTATATCTCCTTAATATCATTCCCTGGAAGAACAGGCAGCGTAATCTATCTGCATAGCTACCTTTCCACTATGTTCCAAGTATCAGATGTCCTTGTTGACAAGGAGGAGGTTGCCATGGTTCTGAAGATCAATCTTGCATTGCCGGACGAAACGGATTCACAGGCAGATTCTGTTGTTACAGAACACGAGATATGCGTTTCAGAGGAATTATCCAGCGTTTCAAAATCGAACATGGAAACTGTCATCACAAAAATGGCGCAAGTCCTTGATGCACAGGGCATTTCCTGTTTCCGGTGTCCGAAATCCATATATAAGTTATATCCTTTATCAGACGCCTGCAGGGAAGAGTATATATCCCACATACTGAAGGGGACTGTACGGTTTGGAATGACTGTATCCTGCGGGGAGGATAAGCCGGTCTGCACCTTTGAACTGACGCTCTCTCCCACCGAAAAGGACAGAGAAGGAGGTGCCAGGGCATGAAAAAGAATCAGGAAGAAATGAACATTGCCGATAACCCGCTGTACCATGATACCTGGAAGCTGCTGAAAAAATACAGGGATGTGGTGTGGAGTCTGGAGTTGTCCGTCCAGCAGGTGCGGAGCCGGTTTGAGATCGAATATGGGAGTTCCATTGAGGATTTTCTGGAATCCGTCTATGTGGCCGGAATAGACCTGTCAGACCGCAGCATTGAGCACCATGCCAAATGTATCGAGCGGAGCCACCGGATGCTGAAACTTCTGGACACATCCATTGACCTGCTCCGAACCAAGCACAAGAATGGCGAAAACTATTACTGGCTGCTGTATTACTCCTTCCTCTCCCCGCAGCAGCTGAGAAATGTGGAAGAAATTATAGAGAAACTGCGCCCCCATATCCGGGATATCAGTTTCCGCACCTATTACCGCAGGAGGCGGGAGGCGATTGACGCACTCAGTTCTATTCTGTGGGGATATACATCCAAGGACAGCATTGACGTTCTGGAGAAGTTCTTTCCAAATGATAAGGATACTGGGGAATAAAAATAGACAGCTATATGATATTTACAGGCAATCACGCCGGATTGGAGGAAATATATGATAACATTGACCGAGGATGAAAAAAGGATGGTGTTCCAGCTGGAAGGCTGCCGCAGGTATGATGCGATACAGGAGATTGCTATGCTCTGTCGGTATACCCATGACCACGATAAAAGGGCCACTGCAGAAAACCTGTTAAAGAAACTCCAAGAGCTTTCGGAGGATGACTGCAAGGAGCTGATCTGTGATATTCAGAGAAACTATCCGCCTGCCCTGGAAAGCAAGGACTGTTGGGGAGATGATTGCTGTAGCAAGACAGGAATCCGGTGCCATGAAACTAGAAGGGCATGATATTATGGCGCTGGAACGCTTTGACCCGGAAGTAAGGCATATGATTGTGTTTGACGTGCTTTCAGATAGAGCGTCCGTAGGGGATATAGGCGATAGAATGCGGCTGTTTCTGACAGAATCCGGATACCAAAAGGCGTTGGAGAACCAAAACAAAGCTTTCATCCAAATTCTGAACCATGCGGGAGTAATACAGGGACATTTACGGTATGACCGGACAGACAGGGATCTATGATGTGAAAATCTATATGACCGGAAAGAATACAGATAAAGGAAATCCATTGAACCATACGGGATTTTGTGGTATTATGAATATGGAGAGATATATGTGTAAGGCAGGTGATATCATTGATGGAACATAATGCAGAAATTTCAGAAAATACACAACAGGAATCCGTTCCTGTAATGAAACGTACTATTAAAGACAGCGTTTTTACAAATCTTTTTAAAGATAAAAAGTATTTGATACAGTTATATCAGGCACTTCACCCGGATGATAAACAAACTACCGAAAATGATATAAAAGATATCACTATCAATAATGTTCTTGTCGATGATATCTATAATGATCTGGGATTTTCAGTAGGTAACCGGCTTTTGATACTGATTGAGGCTCAAGCCACATGGACAGTAAATATTTTGTTCCGTATTCTTATGTATCTTGTACAGACATATCGGGAATATTTTAGAGTAACAGAGCAGGATATTTATAACAGTACAAAATTGAAAATGCCAAAGCCTGAATTATATATCATATATACGGGAAACAGAAAGGAACGGCCAGAGGAAATATCTTTTTCAGAAGAGTTTTTTGGTGGAGAAGATATTTGCATAGATGCGAGAGCTAAAATTATCTATGATGGAAAAGAAGGCGATATTATCCATCAGTATGTGACATTTTCCAAAGTATGCCAGGAACAGGTGTCAATCCATGGAAGGACCAGAAAAGCTATACAGGAAGCGATCCGCATCTGCAAAGACAGGAATGTGCTGAAGGAATATCTCGAAAGCAAAGAAAAGGAGGTTGTCAATATGATGATGGAGTTATATGATCAGGAAGAAGTTATGCGTTCTTATGTCAAAAGCAAGGAACATGATACAAAAGTTGAAACAGCCAAACGATATTTGTCACTGGGAAAATTGTCCTTTGAAGAAATTGCGATTGGTTCTGGTCTGTCTTTAGAAGAAGTGGAGGAACTGGCTGATTTACAGTTAGTTTAAATTTAAACCAATATCGCCCAAAAATAAAGGCAGTATATCTTATTCACAAGGTATACTGCTTTTATTTAATAAAGTCAGCTTAGCTTACTATGCCTTTCTGGCTTTATAATGTTCCTGATGTCCACACACAGCCGGTCTATGCCTCGGATGTATAGACGAAAGAAAATATTTACGATGTAATATGCCATTTGAAAAGTTCTTTGATCACATTGTCAGCCATTCCGATTCTTTTTAGAATACAACAATATACCAGTTCAATAAGTACGAAGGCAGTTTCGGCCAATGAGTTGTCCAAAGGCATAAAACTGCCGTGAGTAATTGTATTACGATATTTTACAAACTCATCAATCTGTTTTCGAGAGATCCATTCTCCCATCAGCGGCTGGTGTTCGAAAAAACATTTTTCAATTTTGTCAGAAAGAGCTCCTGATAAATGATTAAGAGTACCAAGAATATAATCATAAGCCTTAGAGTCAGTCAGAGAATGCTCCCCATCGCGGTCTTCTATTACAATTGATTTTAATTTACTGACCAGTTGGTCAAATGTTTCCTCTTGTTGTACTTGAATTTTTGATAATTCCATTTCTGATTCAAGGGCAGAACAGATTTCCCTTATTTTCATACTGGTAATATAATTAACTGTCTCATCATCTTCAGGAATAAATCCAATATTAAAATGTGGTCTTTTAGGTTTATTATTTACTATGGAGTCTAATAAATTGGTTACAGATTCACCCAAAGTATTGAAAGTCAAACAGCTATGCATTCTTTTATCCGTATCATAAGCATGTTCATAACAAACATAACATTCCGCAACGGAATCAATCATTTGTGGAAAATTTTCAACATGGTCTTTAAAAGCTATTGCTTCAAATCTTATATTACACCGAAATGTCATAAACTGACACATACTTAATATATATCCATATATCTCTGGAAAAGTCTGGATTTCCTTTTCTTCATCAAAGGTAATTTCTAAATTTATCCCACCAGTTGAAATTAAATCGCCATTCTCAGCTGTTCTTCGTTCATGAGGATTTGAGTGAATAGAAATATTCCCTTTGATTTTTTTGTTAAGTAATGGATATGTTTGGCAATCATCCTGATATTTCCCCTTTATTTCTAAACCATCAGTATATTCAAAGCAGACAGAAGATGGAGAAAAAAGCTTATTAAGAATACCACCTTCAAAACATATGATCTTATATGTTTTGATATTCGGAGAACTACTGACAAAGTATCCCCAAGTATTAAGAGTCAGTTCATTCCATATTTTTAAGTCCTGATTGGAAAAAATATATACATATTTGTTTTGAGATGTACGCCCTAAAATAAACCCCTGGTGCTGAGGGAGAATAACAGAGCTTCTTGGTATAGGATCTGCATTAAAGAACACACATTTAAACTTGTCTAAAACAAATGAAATTTTTTCATATCCTTCAACTACCCCATACAATTTTACTGTATTTTGCATATCATCACCTTTTAAACTTTGTTCAATAAATTTTATCGAAAAATATAACAGATATTTCTAAGACAAACTAACTTTAGTTAAATTAACAAATGCCGATCCTGTCTATTATAAAGAAACCGCCTCACCTCCATAGTCGGGGCATTCTCTTTATCATCAATCACTACATAATAAATTGTAAAATTATCAACATAGATGCGGTAATAGGCATATTTCCGTTCCCGAATGGAATGATATGGTTCAAAGGATTCTGCCACCGGAAGCCGGTCCAGTATGGCTTTCTCAACTTTATCCAACAGGTCACTGGCAGCTTTGGGGTTTTTCAGCTTTTCAGCGATATACGTTATCTTTTCGTCAAGATCCTCATAAAAAAGCGGCAGGTAACGTAACCTGTATTTCTTATCATACATTTATTTTCCTCCGAAGGCTCCCAAACACTTCCTCATGGGTCATTCTTCTGCTGTCCTCTGCGGCTGCCCGGTCTGCCTCGTCCAGTGCCGCCTCTACGCCATCTGTAAGCTGGGAATACATGTCCAGGCTGAGGACCACCATAGCACCATATCCGTTTTTTGTAAGATATACTGGTTCTCCTTCATTCACAAGCCTTTCAATGTCCGGGAATTTATTTCTAAGGTCTGAAACAGTTCTGATCTGTATCATATATCACGCCTCCTTATCTTAATTCTATCATAATTTTATCATTTCTTTTATTCTACCTGATTATACATCAAAATGCAATGAAAACAGGATGTTTTATTTAGCAAAAGGTCTGGCATGAAATTGGCACAATTCCGCACAAAATTGGCACGGTTCTGCTCTTTCCCCGTAAATAGGGATATGTTACACTAAATATGCTTAAAACTGTATCCAGAAGCAATCCGGGCTGGCATGGCACCTTTCCAAAGAGGTGCTTTTTTTGCGCCTCTGAACGCATGATCCGTTTTTTCCCTGCCTGCCAGACCAAAAGAAAGAAGACCGTGCCCGTCTCTGCAGCATGGTCTTTTCTTTCCACAACCAAATCTTATTTAAAGGAGGTCCACAAATTGAGACTGAAAAACAAACTGCAGACGCCTGCCCGGCAGGCAAAAAGCCCAAAGCCAGGTTCTCCCCT
>CAJTPM010000018.1 GCA_910578085.1 uncultured Lachnospiraceae bacterium
TTTGTCAAGTGCTTTTGGCAAAAAAAGTGGGGGATTTTAATAAAAAAGGCATCTGAAAGCCTTGTGTTTATTGGCTTAAAGATTCCGAGAGATTATATATTTCAACAGGAGGAAAAAGAAAATGGAAAAAAGATTATTTACATCGGAATCTGTAACGGAAGGGCATCCCGACAAAGTATGCGACGCGATCTCCGATGCGATTCTGGACGCCTGCATGGAGCAGGATCCGATGAGCCGTGTGGCCTGCGAGACGGCGGCCTGCACCGGCTTTGTGCTGGTGACCGGTGAAATCACCACAAAAGCTTACGTGGATATGCAGAAAGTAGTCCGCGATACGGTAAAGGAGATCGGTTACGACAAGTCTGACTATGGTTTCGATGCCAACACCTGTGCGGTTTTGGTCGCTATCGACGAGCAGTCTTCCGATATCGCCATGGGTGTGGATAAGGCTTTTGAAGCAAAGAAGGCGGAAGCGGAGAACAGGATGAGCGACGAGGAGTTGGAAGCTATCGGCGCAGGCGATCAGGGTATGATGTTTGGCTATGCTACCAACGAGACGGAAGACTATATGCCCTACCCTGTCGATCTTGCCCATAAACTGGTAAAACAGTTGACAAAGGTCCGCAAGGACGGTACGTTAAAGTATCTGCGGCCGGACGGCAAGAGCCAGGTTTCGGTGGAGTACGACGAGGCCGGGAAACCAGTGAGGTTGGAAGCGGTGGTGCTCTCTACCCAGCATGATGAGGATGTGACACAGGAACAGATTCACGAGGATATTAAAAAATATGTATTTGATCCGGTGCTGCCTGAAGAGATGATCGATGGGGAGACAAAGTTCTTTATCAATCCCACAGGTCGTTTCGTAATCGGCGGACCGCACGGGGACGCAGGACTGACAGGCCGCAAGATTATTGTGGATACTTACGGCGGCTATGCCCGTCATGGCGGCGGCGCGTTCTCCGGCAAGGACTGCACGAAGGTGGACCGCAGCGCGGCTTACGCGGCAAGATATGTGGCAAAGAATATTGTGGCGGCAGGCCTGGCCGACAGGTGTGAGATCCAGCTCTCCTATGCCATCGGCGTGGCACAGCCCACATCGGTCATGGTGGATACGGACGGGACCGGAAAAGTTTCCGATGAGAAGTTAGTGAGTATCATCAGAGAAAACTTTGACCTGCGTCCGGCGGGCATTATCAGGATGTTGGACCTGCGGCGTCCGATCTACAAACAGACGGCGGCTTACGGACATTTCGGCAGAAATGATCTGGATCTGCCCTGGGAGAAACTGGATAAGGTGGATGCGCTGAAGAAGTATCTGTAAGGGGACGCCCGGTGAACTGACGCAGGGCTGATTTGACGCAGAGATTGTTCAGCGTGGGGTGAAATAAATTTACATTGAAATAATTTCTGGTATAATATAAGGGAGCGGAAACGCTCTCTTATATTATGCGCCGGGGAAGAAAATCTTCCTTGCCTGACTGCACACATTTCATATACGGAGGAAAAAATCATGGCATTTACCCATCTGCATGTCCACACGGAGTACAGCCTGCTGGACGGTTCCAATAAGATAAAAGAATATGTAAAACGGGTGAAAGAGCTGGGGATGGATTCTGCGGCTATCACGGACCACGGCGTGATGTACGGTGTCATTGATTTTTACCGCGCCTGCAGGGAGGAGGGGATCAATCCGATCCTGGGCTGCGAGGTTTATGTGGCGCCGAATTCCCGGTTTGACAGGGAAATAACCGGTGGCGAGGACAGATATTATCACCTGGTGCTGCTGGCGGAAAATAATAAAGGCTATGAGAACCTGATGAAGATCGTGAGCAGGGGACATACGGAGGGGTATTATTACAGGCCCCGTGTGGATATGGAAGTGCTGCGGGAATTCCATGAGGGGATCATTGCGCTCTCAGCCTGCCTGGCCGGGGAGGTGCCCCGCAATATTATAAAGGGCCTGACAGAGGAAGCGGAGAAGGCGGCGTTAAAATACGAGGAATGTTTCGGGAAGGGCAACTATTTTTTGGAACTGCAGGACCACGGTATTCCGGCCCAGTCCACGGTCAACGCGGCGCTTATTAACATGTCCAGAAAGCTTAATATTCCGCTTGTCTGTACCAACGACGTGCATTACACCTATGCGGATGATGTGGAGCCCCATGATATCCTGCTGTGTATTCAGACCGGCAAGAAGCTGTCCGATGAAAACAGGATGCGCTACGAGGGCGGACAGTATTACGTGAAGAGCGAGGAGGAGATGAAGGGGCTGTTCCCCTACGCCTGGGAGGCGGTGGAGAACACGCAGCGGATCGCGGACAGATGTCATGTGGAGATCGAGTTCGGCGTGACGAAACTGCCGAAATACGAGGTGCCGGAGGGATTTGACTCCTGGACTTATTTACAGTATCTGTGCGAGGAAGGGAAAAAGAAACGGTATCCGGAGGGCGGGAAGGAAGTGAAGGAGCGGCTTTCCTATGAGCTGGGTGTGATCCGGGAAATGGGGTATGTGGACTATTTCCTGATCGTGTGGGACTATATCAACTACGCCAGAGAGCATGGTATCGCGGTGGGGCCGGGAAGAGGTTCCGCGGCGGGCAGTATTGTTTCCTATTGTCTGAGGATTACGGATATTGATCCGCTCAAATATAATCTGCTGTTTGAGCGTTTTTTAAATCCGGAGCGCGTCTCCATGCCGGATATCGACGTGGACTTTGAGGATGAGGGAAGACAGGAAGTCATCGACTATGTGCGGGAAAAGTACGGGGAAGACAGGGTGGTTCAGATCGTGACCTTCGGTACCATGGCGGCCAGAGGCGTGATCCGGGATGTGGGCAGGGTGACGGAACTGCCTTACGCCTTTGTGGATTCCATCGCCAAGATGATACCCAGGGGACAGAACGGAAAGAATATCACCATAGACGAGGCGCTAAAAATCAACAGCGAACTGCGGCAGCTGTACGAGAATGACGAACAGGTGAAGATTCTGATCGAGATGTGCAAGAGATTGGAAGGACTGCCCAGAAATACATCCATGCACGCGGCCGGGGTGGTAATCTGCAGGGAACCGGCGGAGGATTTTATCCCTCTGGCGAGGGCCCAAGACGGTTCTATTGTCACCGAGTTCACGATGACCACCATCGAGGAACTGGGACTGCTCAAGATGGACTTTCTGGGGCTCAGGAACCTGGGCGTGATCCAGAACGCCTGCCGGATGATTGCTAAAAAGACGGGCAGTGAGCCGGATATGGATCATATGACCTATGATGACGAAAAGGTATTTAACGCTATCGGAACAGGAAAGACGGAAGGTGTATTCCAGTTGGAGAGCGGCGGCATGAAAAACTTCATGAAGGAGTTGAAGCCCCAGAGTTTTGAGGATATCATAGCGGGTATCTCCCTGTACCGTCCGGGGCCTATGGACTTTATTCCCAAATATGTGCGCGGGAAAAACAGCGGGGCGGCAGTCACCTACGCCTGCCCGGAACTGGAGCCGATTTTAGCTCCCACCTACGGCTGTATCGTCTATCAGGAGCAGGTCATGCAGATCGTGCGGGATCTGGGCGGCTATACCCTTGGCAGGAGCGATCTGGTGCGCCGTGCCATGAGCAAGAAAAAGCAGTATGTGATGGAGCAGGAGCGGAAGAATTTTATCTACGGCAACGAGGAGGAACATGTGCCGGGCTGCGTGTCCAGAGGAATTTCCGAGCAGGTGGCAAAGCAGATCTATGAGGATATGACGGATTTCGCCAAATATGCTTTCAATAAATCTCATGCGGCCTGCTATGCGGTGGTGGCCTATCAGACGGCGTGGTTAAAATATTATTATCCGGTGGAGTTTATGGCAGCACTTCTCACTTCGGTGATCAACAACGCGGGGAAGGTGGCGGAGTATATTCTGGTGTGCAGAAATATGGGGATAAAGATCCTGTCTCCGGATATCAATGAGGGGGAGGCCGGGTTTTCCGTGTCGGAGGGCGGTATCCGCTATGCTCTGACGGCGATCCGTGCGGTTGGCAGGCCGGTGATCGACGCCATCGTGTCGGAGCGGGAGGCAAGAGGTCCCTTTACGAACATCAAGGATTTTGTTACAAGAATGGCTGGGGAGGTCAATAAAAAAGCCATGGAAAACTTTATCAAGGCCGGCGCCTTTGACTCCCTAGGCGGAACAAGAAAGCAGTTTATGTGCGTCTATGTGCAGATCATGGACCATATCCAGCAGGATAAAAAGAACAATATGGCGGGGCAGATGTCCCTGTTCGATCTGCTGGAAGGGGTCCAGAAGGAGGCCTTTGATGTGAAGCTGCCGGATGTGGGAGAGTATCCGAAGGAGTTGTTTTTATCTTTTGAGAAGGAAGTGCTGGGCGTCTATATCAGCGGTCATCCGTTGGAGGAATACCAGGAGATCTGGGAGAAACATATCACGGCAAAAACCGCGGAATTTATGCTCCAGGACGAGGGTGAGGAAGCAGCCGTGGAGGATAACAGCAGAGCCACCATCGGCGGCATGATTGCCGATAAAACGATCAAGTACACGAAGGATAACAAGGTGATGGCTTTTCTGCGCCTGGAGGATCTGGTGGGTTCTGTGGAAGTTATTGTCTTTCCGAAGAGTTACGAAAAGTATTCCTCGCTCCTCACAGAGGACAACAGGATCTTCGTCCAGGGCAGGGTTTCCGTGGAGGAGGATAAGGACGCCAAGCTGATCTGCGAGAAGATAGAAGCCTTTGACGCGATACCGAAAAAGCTGTGGTTAAAGTTTGCGGATATGGAGGCCTACCGGAAGTTTGCACCTCAGGTGGAGGAGATTTTAAATGCTTCGGAAGGGGCGGATCAGGTCATCTATTATATAGAAGAAACAAAGCAGATAAAGAAGCTTCCGCCGAATAGAAATGTGCGGGCGAACGCGGAACTGCTGGCGGCGCTTGAAGGGCTGCTCTCGAAGGAGGCGGTGAAGGTGCGGTAGCTTTTACAGCAGGTTATTTGAAAAGGAGTTTACTTTTTATAAGAAGTCATGACATAAAGGTAAAATCCTGTCTGGGACAGCGCTTTATACTTGAAAAATCCGCCAAAATGGATTATCATAAAAATGCGTCAGCAAGGCGGGCTGATGGATGAAAGGACGCTTAAAAGACAGGAGGATACCCGTATGTCAAAGGAAATAAAAACAATAGGTGTGCTCACAAGCGGTGGGGATGCGCCGGGGATGAACGCGGCGATCCGGGCGGTTGTGAGAAAAGCGATCAGTAACGGTGTCAAAGTAAAGGGAATCAAGAAAGGATATCAGGGACTTTTAAACGAGGAGATCATAGATCTGGACAGGACCAGCGTATCGGATACGATCCAGCGCGGCGGTACGATCCTGGGAACGGCCCGCTGCTCGGAATTCAAGTATGAGGAAGGGCAGGCACAGGGGGCGGAGATGTGCAAAAAGCACGGGATCGACGGCGTGGTGGTGATCGGCGGTGACGGTTCCTACCGCGGGGCGCAGGCACTGGCGCGCCATGGAATCAATACAATCGGAGTTCCGGGAACGATCGATCTGGATATCGCCTGCACAGATTATACGATCGGTTTTGATACGGCTATCAATACGGCGATGCAGGCCATTGATAAGGTGAGAGATACCTCTTCCTCCCATGAACGCTGCAGCATCATCGAAGTAATGGGCAGAAATGCCGGTTATATCGCGCTCTGGTGCGGTATCGCCAACGGCGCCGAGGATATCCTGATCCCTGAGAAATACGATTATAACGAGCAGCGCATTATCAACAATATTATCAACAACAGGAAGCACGGCAAGAGGCATCATATCATTATCAACGCGGAAGGTATCGGTCATTCCACATCTATGGCAAGGCGTATCGAGGCCGCCACAGGGATGGAGACGAGGGCTACGATCTTAGGCTACATGCAAAGAGGCGGTTCTCCCACCTGTAAAGACAGAGTGTACGCTTCCGTGATGGGCGCTTATGCGGCGGACCTTCTCTGTACCGGGAAGTCCAACAGGGTAGTGGCTTACCGGAACGGAGAGTATGTGGATTTCGATATCGAGGAAGCATTGCAGATGCAAAAGGAAATACCGCAGTATATATATGACATAAGTGGCAGATTATGATTACAAGCAATTCAAACGAAAAAATCAAACATGTGGCAGCCCTGCAGCAGAAGGCGGGACTGCGCAGGGAAGAGAGCCTGTTCGTCGCAGAGGGGAGCAGGCTCTTTCTGGAAGCACCGGTTTCCCTGGTCAGAGAAGTTTATGTGACGGAACGTTTCCTGAAGAACGCAGATACTTTGCTGAAACAGCGCTTATCCGAGACCGGATACGAGGAAGTATCAGAACCGGTCTTTGCAAAGATGTCAGATACGAAATCGCCCCAGGGAATCCTGGCGGTAGCCTCACAGCAAAGCTACAGCCGGGAAGAACTGTTAGCTGGTATTCCTCTGCTGTTGCTTTTAGAAAACATTCAGGATCCCGGCAATCTCGGAACGATCTTTCGCACGGCGGAGGGGGCGGGTGTAACCGGCGTCATCCTAAGCCCGGGCTGTGCCGATATCTGGCAGCCCAAAGTGGTGCGCTCCACTATGGGAAGTCTTTTCCGCGTGCCTTTTTACCGGAGTGAGGATCTGCAGCGGGAGATTGCGTTTTTACAGAATAGAGGGGTAAAGGTCTGTGCAGCCTGGCTGGAAGGATCGGAGTGTTACGATGCGGTATCCTACCTGGGCGGCAGCGCCTTTCTGATCGGAAACGAGGGGAATGGCCTGACGAAGGAGACAGCGATGGCAGCAGACACCCGCGTTCGCATTCCGATGGCAGGGAAACTGGAAAGCCTGAATGCAGGGGTATCGGCGGCGCTTCTCGTGTATGAGGCGGCGAGACAGAGAAGAGGAGAGCGGAGGTGTCCGGTATCATGAGGAAACGGAAGTTGAAAAGAAGTATGCTTATAAAAGCGTGTCTGATCCTTTTGGCAGGTTTTCTGGCGGGAAGTTTTTTGAGTCAGGGGAGTCTGTTCAGAGAGAGTCAGGATGGGCTGATGTCGGGGATGGTGAGGGCACAGGAAAGGTCCGGCTGTCTGACGACGAATGTGGTAAAAGCTCAGGAAAATGTGGAAAATCCGGGAAATGCAGAAAATCTCGATGCGGCGGCCGAAAATGACACTGCTGTCAGGCTGGCGCAGGAGATCCTGGACGGCATGACGTTAGAGGAAAAGGTGGGACAGATGTTTGTGGCCCGTTGCCCGGAGGAAAACGCGGCAGAGAAAGCGGCGGCCTATCATCTGGGCGGTTACATCCTGTTTGGACGGGATCTCTCAGGCAAAACACAGGAGGAAGTGGTTCAGAATATCAGAAGTTATCAGGAGGCGGCGAAGATCCCGCTGTTTATCGGCGTGGATGAGGAGGGCGGCACGGTAAACCGCGTCAGCACAAACCCCAATCTTCGGGCGGCGCCTTTCTGGTCTCCGCAGAAGCTTTACAAAAAGGGCGGTTTTGAGCTTGTACGAAGCGATACCAAAGAAAAGTGCGATCTGCTGCGCAGTCTGGGGATCAATCTCAATATGGCGCCGGTTTGCGACGTCTCTCAGAATCCGAAGGATTTTATTTATAAAAGGAGTTTTGGTCAGGACGCCGAACAGACGGCCCGCTATGTGCAGACTGTGGTGGAGGTCATGGATCAGGAAAATATGGGGAGCGTTCTCAAACATTTTCCGGGGTATGGAAACAATGCGGATACTCACACCGGCATGGCTTATGACGGGCGCTCTTACGAGACTTTTCAGACCGCCGACTTTCTTCCTTTTCAGAGTGGGATCGACAGCGGCGCGGACATGGTGCTTGTCTCCCACAATATTGTGAAATGTATGGATGAGCAGTACCCGGCGTCATTGTCACCGAAAGTCCATGAAATTCTGCGCACGGAACTTGGTTTTTCTGACGTCATCATGACCGATGATCTGGCTATGGGAGCCGTGGGAGATTTTGTCCCCGCCGGACAGGCGGCTGTGTTTGCGGTGCAGGCGGGAAACGATATTCTGTGCTGTACGGATTTTGAGGTACAGATGCAGGCGGTACTGGAGGCGGTGCAAAGCGGTGAGATCTCCGAGGAGAGGATCGACGAGTCGGTTTTGCGTATTTTAAGGTGTAAGATTTCGCGGGGAATTGTACAGTAAAGAACTGTGCGGAAATTTTTTCTGTAAAACCGCACAGTTCCTGCTATACTATTTTTAAAAGCATATATTCTATTGGAATTTCTGCGGCAGATGCTGTATTCTTTGGGAACTTTCCCAATGAAAAGGCCAGAAAATCTGTCTTGCGTAGCAAATTTAAGGTGCTATCGCATCCAGTACCTCTTGGATCTCCTCTTCCGCCATCCCCGTAAACTGCAGGACCACATCATAACTGTCTGCCGTGAACATCGTAGTAGTCCGCATTCTCCCGGTTTCCGTGTCATCGCTCAGTTTAAAGGAAATACCCGCAGCATTCAGATATTCGCGCTCATTGCCTGCCTCACCGGTAGTGGTGATGACCATGGAAGCGGTCTCGGCGCTCTCTCCGGTTTCGGTCTTCCGGTATTTCTGCTGGTCTATCGTAAAGCTTCCGCTGCCGCAGAGAAATTCACCTGTGATGCTGTAATCTGTCTCAGAACCGATGCCGGCTGCTTTGTCGGTCTCATCGGGGAGATGCTCATTTTCATAATAGAAAACATCTCCGGTATAATTTTTCTGGAACAATTTTTCAAAGCCGGCCTGTTCGGCTGCAGTAAAATAATCTGCGTATTTGTATTCCGTCACTCGGGTGGTCTGATATCCCTTTGTCCAGCTTACGGCGTCATCGGAATCCCAGATTTCATCGGTCTCATCCCAGACTTTTCTGGAAATCCAGGGAGTGGCGGTGGAGCCTTCTTCCTCCGAGATGGGGGTGACGATATTTTCTCCTGTCATTTCCGGCAGACGGGCGTTGATGGCTTCTCCGTCTTCTGGAATGTAAGACATTTGGATATCTTCACCGGCCACAAAACCTTTGGTGGTAAAATGGATGCTGCCGTTATAGACCGCGGCGGCACTGACGGTTCCGCCGACCAGTAAAACTGCGGCTGCCGCAGCAGCGGCGATGCCGGAAAAACGTTTAGATGTTTTAGTGATATGCATAGTTTCATGCTCCTTTCGTCTCAACTTTTCGGGGAAATCTTCGGGCATATGGTCTGCGGGCATCAGCCCCTGCATACGGACAAGCTCTCTGCAGGCCTGATCTGCCCTGTTGTATTCCTCGCGTTCCAGATAGTACTCTATTTTTTGATTCAGTTTTTTGATCAATGCATTGTTGTTCTCCATAGGAGTCTCCTTTTTATATGAGCGGGAGTTCAGCTCAATAGTCTGGCAGATCTGCATGCGCGTCTGAAGCTGCTGTTAAGAGGCTGCGCTTACCTCTTACTTATATATTGCTGCATTCGGCGTATGTAACAGTTTTTATTCGGTAGTGGGTTCAGAATTCGTCCAGCTTCAGCCCGGCAGCAATTCTTTGCACTTTTCTGCGGAGGCGCACGTATTTCATGCGCATCGCTGTCTCGCTCATATGAAATTCCTGGGCAATGGTTTTCATCAGTTTTTTATCAAGATAATATTTCTGATAGAGATCCCGCTCTTTCGGCTTCAGTTTCCGAAGGATCTGTATCCGGTAGTCCTCTTCGTTTACAGCGGCGGAGTGCAGCCGGCAGAGTTCTTCAAAGGCATCTTTTCCAAAAGCGCTTTTTTCATATGAAAGCCTGCCTGCTTCCACCAGAAGTTCTGCTTTCATTGGCGTTTCTTTTGTTTTTTTGTAATATTCCAGAATCAGATTTCTGGCTGTCACATACAAAAAGGCCACAGGCTTTTCATGGTGAAGAAAAGCGTCACCTTTCCGGAGGGCGATCAGAAATACGTCCTGCGCGATATCCTCCGCTGCTTCTTTTTTTCCGGTTTTTGCCAGTATGTAGTTGTAGATCCGGGCGTAATTTTCCCGGCAGATCTCTTCAAATTCCATGATTTTCCTGTCTGGACGCGGTGCAAAATGATCTAGCGCTTTGACGCCGGTCTTTCCCTCCGTATCTATATGGAGGTTTTGAGAGAATGTAACGATCTTTATTGTTTGAATCAGATTTTTATTTTATCATGTCTGCGAGCGGACATGGCAGACTTCGCCGGATGCTGGCGCGATATCTGCCGACATTATAGCATATAAAATAAAGAAAAGAGGCGGAAAATATCATATCGAATATGGAACGTATGTTGTGTATAATCTGATTCAGAGGTCGTGCAGGCACAGCGAGTAGCAGGAAACTAGCAGCACTTTTGGGGGAAGCGGGGCAAATTGCAGTATTTCGGAACGTGGGTTACTACGAGTGCGGAAACGCTTGGTTGATTTGGTTACCACAGCTGGCATTGAGGATAACTTTAGAAAAGAAATAGCCGGAACGGAGATTTAATTGCATGAAGAGTAAGGATGTAATTATTAGTAAAAAGAACTGCCCGTGGGGAAGCTAATGCCGGGTGTGAGGAAAGCCATGCCCGGACTTACCACAAGGGGGCATGGGCGGTTCTGAACGACAGAGGGGCTGCAATAATAAAATATCGGAGGATTGAAGGAAATGGGTATTAACGGAATAGGAACAGCGGGATATCCGCTGACAGGATACACGGCAAGGAAGATGGAAAGAAGCGCGGAGCCCGGAACTGTGGGATTCATGAAAACGGTGGAAGAAAAGGCGGCGCAGAAAAAGGCAGCCGATCAGGATGAGAAAGCCTTTGAGATGGTTGGCCCGAACGCTCCGCAGGAAGTGAAAGATGCGTGGATGGAGGCGGCAAAAGAAGTAAATGCGAATGGCATGGGAATCCGGGGCAACGGAATGATGAGCCACATATCGCAGATGATGGTGCAGCGGCTTAATAAACAGCTTAAGGGTGAAACGGAGAATTTTGACATCTTTGGAAATACAGTGGAATCTGCGATCCAGGCAACGAAAGAAGCACTGTACGATTTGGAGCATCCCGTAGTATATACGCCCAGGAGCATAGAGGTTCAGCAGGCTCGTATCAAAGAAGGGGAATTTTTCAGAGCGTTTTTGGAGAAGCTGGAACAGTTATAAGAAGGCATACCCAATAAGCTACAGCAGAACAGGGCAGGCATCATATGCGGCAACAGCAGGCGAAAGATCGTCAAAGTCTCATGTTGGTGGCAGGACTGAGAGCGACGCGAAGTCTGGCGTAAACAGGGATAACGGATCAATTTCTGCAGCAGGACAGCAGTTTTACGCTGAAAGAATGGAAACAGATACGGATATGGATTTGATACATATCGGTTCTGATTTAGATGAATTCAGAAACGCCGTATGCTCTATGAATGAAAAACTGCCCGTTAGCTGGAAGGCAATGGTTGACCCATACAATACGATTACAAACCTGGCTAAAGCAGAGTTCCGCCTGAAACAGCTGGCAGACCCGGCGGCTTCTCGTAAAGATGAGGATATAGAGAAGGGCGCAGAGGCTTACGCAAAGGAAAAGATTGATGCATTGATAGAAAAGAAAAAAGCTATATGGAAAGAGGAAACTGATATCCCAAATAAGAAAAAGAACGAGAGCAGGCATCCCCGGTGTTCCGGCAGATAGGGGAATCGGGGGAGCAGGAGGAACAAATGGATATAAAAAGAGTATGGGAAGAATGCGAAAGGAACTGGAAAAGAACAAAGAAGAAAAGCCCGTTTCACAGAAGATGTTCCGGGGGATCTGAATAAAGAGAGTTTGTGCGCCCGGCTTCGGCAGGGCATTTTTTGCTTGAAATGAAAAGAGAGTATGATATACTACTGTATATATAAATTTTGTAAAATTGCAAGGGAAGAAAACTGTGGTAATAGAAGAAAAAATGGAAAAAAGCCAGAAGATTGGGTTAGTCTGCGGGAATTGGCTTAATGAGTCCGACTAAAGGAATATTGATTATGCAGATACGTAATTTCATTTTAAAGTCACAACATAATTATAATGAAGATTATAGAGGAGAGTTATGAGAAAGGAGATCAGGGCGTTATATACGGGAGATACGATCAGAGTCTATCAGGCATACAACCAGGCAATCGCGCAGGAGGCTGTACAGAACGGCACGTTTGGCAGCCGCTTCTGCCTGGAGCGAATGACCTGGATCAAGCCTTCGTTTTTGTGGATGATGTATCGCTGCGGATGGGGGATGAAAGAGAATCAGGAGTATATCCTTGGCATCGATATCAGACGGGAGGCTTTTGATGATATTGTGCAAAATGCCGTAGCATCTTCCTGGAATGCTGAAACGGGCATTGATCATGAGCAGTGGAAAGAACAGGTGAAAAGGTCGGACATCAGATGCCAGTGGGATCCGGAAAGAGATGTATTCGGAAATCCTCTGGAATATCGTTCCATACAGCTTGGGCTGCGCGGAGAGGCTGTGAGAAAATATGTTACAGAGTGGATCGTAAATATTACAGATATTACAGAGTATGTAAAGGGATTGCGACAGAAGAAAGAGGCGGGGATGGATATCACCCCGCTGCTGCCGGAAGAGAAGGTTTATATCTGTGGGAGATGAGCGGGAAGCAGCAGAGAAAATGGGAGACAGGAACAGGAGGAAAGGATTATGAAACTTGGGTTTATCGGCCTGGGCAACATGGCGTCGGCCATGATCGGCGGCATTGTAAAGGAAGGTATCGCGAAAACGTCGGAGATCACCGGCTCTGCGAAGACAGAAAAGACGGCGAAGGAAAAAGCGGCACAGTTCGGGATAAAGACCTGTACGGACAACAGAAAGGTGGCGGAATGGGCGGATGTGCTGGTGCTTGCGGTGAAGCCCCAGTTTTTCCCGGAGGTGATTGCGCAGATCCGGGATACGGTAACAGAAAATACGCTGGTGATCAGTGTGGCGGCCGGAAAGACCATATCGTTTATCGAAGAACAGTTTGGCGGTTCAAAAAAGGAAAAGAAGATAAAGCTGGTGCGCTGTATGCCGAATACGCCGGCGCTTGTATCGGCGGGCTGTACCGGTTTTTGTGTCAATGAATATGTGAGCGGAGAAGAAAGGGAACTGGCGGAAAAACTGTTCTCCAGTTTCGGGAAAGCGATAGAGGTGCCGGAGCGCCTGATGGATACGGTGGGCAGCGTCAGCGGTGCATCCCCTGCTTTTGTTTTTCTGTTTATCGAGGCGTTAGCGGACGGCGCGGTGGCGGAGGGGATGCCGAGGGCGCAGGCGCTGGAATTTGCGGCCCAGGCAGTTTACGGCAGCGCGAAATTAGTGCTGGAGAGCGGCCTGCATCCGGGGACATTAAAAGATATGGTCTGTTCTCCGGGAGGGACCACGATACAGGGCGTCAGGACGTTAGAGAAAGGCGGTATGCGCAGCGCGGTGATGGAGGCGGTCATTGCCTGTGTGGAGAAGTCGGGAAAGCTGTAGATTGCAGGAATAAAACAGCTGTTATGCGGGATTCCTTAAGGGTTTTTGAAAAATTTATTTAAAATGTTTGACAATATGTTTATAATTTGTTAATATAAGGCTGTAACAAATGTAACATATTTGTAACAAGTTGATAAAAAAAGACTAAATTCAAAAGGAAGGTTATTGAGATGCGTAACAGTAAAAAATGGCTGGCAGGCTTTTTAGGCGCAGTGATGTGTCTGGCCCTGACGGTTGTAGTAAAACAGGATGTAAAGGCCGAGGGAGAAAATGCAGGTGCCGCTTACATTACCTGTACAGAAGATACGAAGCTGTATGTGACCCCAGACTGGACCGGAGAAATAGCCGCTTCATTGCCGAAGGACAGTGTAATGGTAATGATAGGGGTGGAAGGATTCTATACAAAAGCAAATTATAATGGAATAGAGGGATACTTGGATTCAAATTTTGTGGGTTACAATGAAGAAGCGATCGCGGCCTACGAGGCGGAACTTGCGGCAAAGAGTGAGGAAGTCCGCATGATGGCGGCCATGATTCAGTGTGAAGCCGGCAATCAGCCGATGGAAGGGCAGCTCGCAGTGGGAGCGGTGATTATGAACCGTGTTAAGGCGGGCAATTATCCGAATACGATCGTGGAAGTGCTGTATCAGCCCAGTCAGTTCGGTCCTGCCGACAGCCAGATGTTTGCAAACCTGCTGGCAAGCGATACGATAAAGGAAAGCTGCAGGGAAGCCGCAAGGCAGGCTTTTGCGGGAACCGATAACGTAGGCGGCGCGCTGCATTTCCAGAGAGTGGGCGTTAGAGAGGGCCTTGTGATCGGAGATCATGTATTTTATTAAGAAAAAAGGAATTTGGATATCCCGGAACATTTTCCGGGATATCTTTTTTTAATACGCAGGGGCGCGTAAGGAAAGCAACAGCTTTGCTGCACGCACCCCGCGCAGCGAGCAGAGGAAGAAAATCTTCCCTGCTCGATTTTGAGTTTTTTGTTGTATATTTTATGAAAAAGATGTAAAATAACAAGTGTATAGGCGCAGACAGCTGATGCCTGGCGTCTGACTGGCAGAAAGGAGAAAATAGAATGGAGTGGGTAACAAATCCTGTTATCGTGTGGCTCGCTATTCTGATCATACTGGTTGTGATTGAAATTTTCACACTGGGACTTACGACGATCTGGTTTGCGGGCGGCGCTCTGGTGGCGATCCTTGTGGCTGCTCTGGGTGGTCCGGTCTGGCTGCAGATCATCATTGCCGCTGTGGTTTCGGCAGTATTACTGTTTTTCACGAGGCCGATCGCAATGAAGTATTTCAACCGGGACAGGGAGAGGACCAATGCGGAATCGCTGGTCGGCAGACAGGCTATTGTGATCAGTGAGATCAATAACCTGCAGGGGATCGGCCAGGTGACGATTAACGGCATGGAGTGGACGGCGAGAAGCATTATGGACGATCATATCATTGAGCCCGGGGAAGTTGTGATCGTCAGAGGGATCAATGGTGTGAAACTGTTGGTTGAGGACAGGAAGGATTTCGAAAAGAAGGAAGAACAGTTATTGGAAAATAATATGAATTAGAAGGTAAAGGAGAGAAAAAAATGGTAGGATTGATAATATTTGGAATACTTGTGGTTTTGTTGGTATGTTTATTCGCTTCCTGTGTGAAGATTGTGCCTCAGGCGCATGCGTATGTTGTGGAGCGACTGGGGGCTTATCAGGGCACGTGGTCTGTGGGCATGCATATAAAGATGCCGATCTTTGACAAGGTGGCAAGACGGGTTGTCCTGAAGGAACAGGTGGTGGACTTCGCGCCGCAGCCGGTTATCACAAAAGATAATGTAACGATGCGGATCGATACGGTGGTATTTTTCCAGATCACAGATCCGAAGCTGTTTACTTACGGCGTGGAAAATCCGATCATGGCGATTGAAAATCTGACAGCTACCACGCTTCGTAATATCATCGGTGAGCTGGAACTGGACCAGACGCTGACTTCCAGAGAGACGATCAACACAAAGATGCGCGCATCCCTGGATGAAGCCACAGATCCCTGGGGCATCAAGGTAAACCGTGTGGAATTAAAGAATATTATCCCGCCTGCTGAGATCCAGAACTCCATGGAACGTCAGATGAAAGCGGAGCGTGAGCGCCGTGAAGCTGTTACAAGGGCGGAAGGTGAAAAGAAAGCGAGCGTAACAGTTGCCGAAGGTAAGAAAGCGGCGGCTATTCTGGAGGCGGAGGCTGAGAAACAGTCCGCGATCCTGCGTGCGGAAGCACAGAAGGAAAAGATGATCCGGGAGGCGGAAGGTCAGGCGGAAGCCATCATGAAAGTGCAGCAGGCAACAGCAGACGGTATCAGGATGCTCAGAGAAGCGGGTGCGGACGAAGCCGTGTTAAGGTTAAAGAGTCTGGAAGCTTTTGCGAAAGCGGCGGACGGTCATGCGACAAAGATCATTATCCCTTCCGAGATACAGGGGATTGCAGGTCTGGCAGGTTCTGTAAAAGAGATCATGGCAAAATAAACAGAGAAACTGATATTGAATGGCCCCCGCAGGACAGCATATGACCCTGCGGGGGAATTTGTGTCATAGAAAGGGATGGAAAACGGAAAATGGATCTGAAGGGAAGACATTTTTTAAAGTTATTGGATTATACGCCGGAGGAGATTACATATCTGCTTGATCTGGCGGCGGATTTTAAGGAGAAAAAGAAAAAAGGGGAGCTGACGGAGTATTTTCGGGGAAAGAATATCGCGCTGATCTTTGAAAAGACTTCCACACGGACGAGATGTTCTTTTGAGGTAGCTGCCCATGATCTGGGCATGGGAACGACCTATCTTGATCCGTCCGGCTCTCAGATCGGAAAAAAGGAGAGTATTGCGGATACGGCACGGGTGCTGGGCCGGATATATGATGGCATCGAGTACCGGGGCTTCGGACAGGAGATCGTGGAAGAACTGGCGGAGTATGCAGGCGTGCCGGTGTGGAACGGGCTGACCAATGAGTTTCATCCCACCCAGATGTTAGCGGATCTTCTGACGATCAGGGAGCATTTTGGTTACCTCAAAGGAATCAGACTGACTTATATGGGAGATGCCCGGTTTAATATGGGCAATTCTCTGATGGTGGCCTGCGCGAAGATGGGGATGCATTTTACGGCCTGCACGACGGCAGAATTTTTCCCGGCGAAGGAGCTGGTGGAGGAGTGCAGAAGGATCGCGGAGAAGACTGGCGGCAGCGTAGTGCTGGAAGAGGACGCGATGATAGGCACAAAGGGAGCGGACGTGGTCTATACAGATGTATGGGTGTCCATGGGTGAACCGGACGAGGCCTGGAGTATCAGGATAAAAGCGCTTTCTCCTTATCAGGTAAACCGCGCCGTCATGGAGAATGCGGGGGAGAAAGCGGTATTCATGCATTGCCTGCCCGCGTTTCATGATCTGAAGACAAAAGTCGGAAAAGAACAGGGAGAGAAGTTTGGTTTTACGGAGCTGGAAGTGACGGATGAGGTGTTTGAGTCTCCCGCTTCCATTGTGTTTGATGAGGCGGAAAACCGGATGCATACGATCAAGGCTGTTATGGCAGCGACATTGAGGATGAATACAATATGAAATCAGAAATGATAAGACTTCTGCGGGAGAGCAGTGAATATCTGTCGGGGCAGGAGCTGTGCGACCGCTTTCAGGTATCCCGTACTGCTGTTTGGAAGGTCATCAATCAGCTCAAAGAAGAGGGCTATGTCATTGAGGCGAAGCAGAACAGAGGCTACAGGCTTCTCGAGAGCCCTGATACCATGGAAGCTTATGAGCTTATGAGCCGCATGGGTACAGAGTGGGCGGGACGGAAAGTCTTCTACAAAAAGGAGACCGGTTCCACCAACATAGACTGCAAGCAGCTTGCTGTGCAGGGAGAGCCTCACGGGACGTTGGCGGTAGCGGAGAGACAGGTGAGCGGAAGAGGCAGGCGTGGCAGAGGCTGGGAGTCGCCGGCGGGAGAGTCCATCTATATGTCTCTTCTGTGCAGACCTGATTTTTCACCAAAGAAGGCGCCGATGCTGACGCTTGTGATGGGCATTTCCGTGGCGGAGGCGGTGGAGAGATACACCGGACTTGCGGCGAAGATCAAATGGCCCAACGATATCGTGGTGAACGGCAGAAAGATCTGCGGGATACTGACAGAGATGGAGATGGGGTTAGAAACAAAGGAAATACAGTATCTGGTGATCGGCGTGGGTATCAATGTCAACAATGGTTTCACCGGAATGCAGGAGACAGGAGACTGGAAACAGGCGCGCAGGGCGGCGTTTCCGGAGGAACTGCAGGGTAAGGCGACCAGTCTGTTTCTGGAGATGGAAAAGAGAGAGACAAAGATTCTCCGCGCCCCCCTTGTGCAGTATGTGATGGAAGCCTTTGAGAAAAATTACGGGCTGTTTTTGCGGTCGCTTGATTTGTCTTTATTGAGGGAAAGCTATAATGGATATCTGGTCAACCGGAATGCGGTGGTAAAAGTGCTGGATCCCCAGGGAGAGTATACGGGGATCGCCAGAGAGATCGACGACGCGGGCGATCTGTTAGTGGAGACGGAGGATGGAACATTAAAGAAAGTATACTCGGGGGAGGTTTCCGTGCGGGGGATTTACGGGTATGCGCTGTGACAGGGGGAGAGGAATGATTAAGCAGCAGGAAGGGCGCATTGTGCTGTGCGGCGCCAGCAGCTATGAGCAGAAATATTATTTCAATAAATTATTTGAAAAGATTCCGCAGTCTGTTCAGGATGAGCTGCACATCATGTGTGTGCTGTTCACGGAGGAAGTGGGGGGCGTAATTACCTTTGTGTTTGAAGAGGATGGTAGCCTTTCTATTGAAACGGAGGCGGCAGAAGATGATTATATGTATGATGAGATATCAAGCGGGCTGCTTGTGAGCAAGATCCGCAATACAAGACAGGAACTGCTGGAATCACTGGATCTGTACTACAGGGTGTTTGTGAGGCATGAGGATATTTCGGCGCTGTTGACGGAAGAGGGATGACTTCTTTGCTTGGGTGACGGACGCCGGGAGAAAAACAAAATTCTCCGTCGCCACGCTTGCGCTCCGTAAAAAGCGTAGCGGACACTAAGCTCGTGAACTACCTCGCTAAGTGCCGACGCTTTTTAAGGGGCTCCTTGAGAATTTTGTTTTTCTCCCGGCTGGGAGTCGGCTAAGCAAAGAAAAGAAAGGAATGGACGCATGAGCAGTCTTACAATTGGAAATGTGACGTTAAGTAATAATGTGATTCTGGCTCCCATGGCAGGTGTGACGGACCTGCCTTTTCGTTTGCTGTGCAAAGAGCAGGGGGCGGGACTGGTGTGTATGGAGATGATCAGCGCGAAGGCCGTTTTGTATCATAACAGGAATACGGAGGAACTGATGCGGATCCTGCCGGAGGAGAGGCCGGTCAGTTTACAGCTGTTCGGCTCGGATCCGGAGATCATGGGGGAGATCGCGGCGCAGATACGGGAGAGGCCTTTTGATATACTGGATATCAATATGGGATGCCCTGTGCCGAAGGTGGTGAATAACGGCGAGGGATCGGCGCTGATGAAGAATCCGAAACTGGCGGAGGCGATTATCCGAGCTGTCGTGGGTGCGTCCGAAAAGCCTGTTACGGTGAAGATACGAAAAGGTTTTGATGCAGAGCATGTGAATGCGGTGGAAATCGCGAAACGCGCTGAGGATGCAGGCGCCGCGGCTGTTGCTGTCCATGGCAGAACAAGGGAACAGTTTTATGCCGGAGAAGCCGACTGGGAGATTATTGCAAGGGTAAAAGAGGGGGTATCCATACCGGTGATCGGGAATGGGGACGTGAAGGACGCAGGGAGCGCGGTACGGCTGCTTGCGGAAACCGGCTGCGATGGTGTGATGGTGGGGAGAGCGGCAAGGGGAAACCCCTGGATATTCCGGGAAATCACCGCTTATCTGGAGAACGGTGAGAAACAGACGCCGCCCACAGCCCGGGAAAAGTGCGACTGTATTTTGAAGCATGCCGGGCTGATGCGTGAGGTTAAGGGGGAGTATACGGCAGTCAGAGAGATGCGCAAGCATGTTTCCTGGTATACTTTCGGGTATCCGAACTCGGCGAAACTGCGGGGAAAGATCAATACGGCGGAGAGCATGGAGGAGCTGGAGCGTCTCGTGCGGGAGATATTCGGAGAGGAGTGAGGGGAAGCGGCAGACGGGAGATATTCGGCGGGAAGTAAGGCAGGCAGCAGGCAGGAAATAATCGGAATAACAGGAAAATTTTCCCATGCTGCGGCATATATTATGTTGACAAGCCGTAAAACCGGAGTGATATTTGTGGGATATCGAGTACTGTATCTTTATAAGAAAGAAAACACATTTTACAGAGAAAAAGATGGGGGGAATATTTCGTTTGCGGAGAAGGAACTGGGCGGAGAAGAGGATCCTGTTCTGAGAGCATTTTATTGCGGTGTGCCGGAATACTACGGCAAACAGAGGCGGTATTTCGGGCATAAAAAGAGCGGAAACATTTTTCGGGGATGGGGAAAGCAAAGAAAATCAAAGGATCAGGTGGCGCCGGATCATCGGGTGTCCCGGAAGGATTTTATGATTCCCTGGAATTTCGGACAGCTCCTGCGGCTTTTACAGAACTGTTGCGAGTATGTCTCGGCAGACGCCTGTTATCTGGAAGCGCAGTTTGAAAAGGAGCTTGTGGAGGGCGGATTTGGCTTTATGCCGGGCAGACAGCGGATGTGCGGCGAGTTGATCAAAAGAACATCCGGGCAGTTTCGCGGCATCGACGGCATCCTGTATCTGGGCGAGGCGTCTGAGAACAGGGAGGAGGAGCTGCCGCTTCCGGAAGAGCTGCTTCGAAAGCTGCGTTATTTTTTTTATCTGGGAGAGAAATCGGAACAGTATGATATACTGGAAGGAAATCTTTGGCAGGAGTACGGTATGCCGGTGCTTTCGATCAGAAAGGCAGAGGAACTTGTGACCTGCCAGATCAGGCGTCTGCTTGTGCTCGACGACAGACAGGAAGGCAGTGCGGACTTGGGGATGCTGCCGGGAGGGTGCGTATATCTGGATCTGTGGTCCGATGAAGATAGACGGGAGCAGATCACGAAAAACCGGGCGGATATCAAATATATATCGGAGTATCAGTATTTGCGCCGGAATCTTGACACACGATAAGAAAATCGGTATAATGTGCGCGAAGGCAATGAGCAGTGCCAAAAAAGACGAATATAAATTTTCGTCATGCTTGCATGTAAGAAAATTTATATTTGGCTTTTTTGATAGGGCTGCGTTTTACAGCAGGCCTTGCGAAGCCCGCGAATGAGGAAAATCGAAGATTTTCCGAATTTGCACTGCGGGAGAGAGGCAAAAAAATGAATATAAATTTTCGTCATGCTTGCATGTAAGAAAATTTGTGTTTGGCTTTTTTGATAGGGCTGCGTTTTACAGCAGGCCTTGCGAAGCCCGCAAATTTTGTACTACGGATGTCAGAGGAATCGGAAAGGGAGAAGTGGACAATGGAAGGAAAGAAATACATTCTTACTGCGGAAGGGTTAAAGAAATACGAAGACGAACTGTATTATCTGAAAAATGAGAGATACAAAGAGATTACACAGGCGATCAAGGAGGCCCGCGCCCAGGGTGACCTGTCGGAGAACGCCGAGTATCAGGCGGCGAAGGAGGAGCAGAGACAGGTGGACGCCCGCATTGAGGAGCTGGAGGAAATGCTGACCAATGTGGAAGTTGTGGACGAGAGCGAGGACAATTCCGTTGTCCGCATCGGCAGCATGGTTCGCATTAAGGATCTGGAATTTGATGAGGAGTTGAATTATCAGATCGTCGGCGGCAGCGAGGCGAACACAGATGAAAATATGATTTCCAACGAGAGCCCTCTCGGTCAGGCCCTGATCGGTTCCGTGGAGGGGGATATTGTCAATGTACAGGCGCCCATAGGGGAGATCCGGTATCAGGTTTTGGAGATCGGTAAGAGAGAGAGGAACTAACGTGGCAGACACACAGAATCAGAGCAAAGAACAGCAGGATTTAGGCCAGCTGTTAAAAATAAGAAGAGAAAAGCTGTCCGCGCTGCAGGAGGCAGGCAAAGATCCCTTCCGGATCACAAAGTACGATGTGACGCATCACAGCGAGGAGATCAGGGAACAGTTTGCGACACTGGAAAACGCTCATGTGTCCGTTGCAGGGCGGCTGATGAGCAAGCGTATCATGGGAAAGGCATCCTTTTGCCATGTACAGGATTTAGAAGGCATGATACAGTGCTATGTGGCCAGAGACAGCATTGGCGAGGAAGCTTACGCTGACTTTAAAAAGTATGATATCGGCGATCTGGTGGGGATAGAAGGCTTTGTTTTTCGGACAAAGACCGGCGAGATATCCATTCATGCCGAGAAAGTGACACTGCTGTCAAAATCATTGCAGATCCTGCCGGAAAAATGGCATGGACTGACCAACACGGACATCAGATACCGCCAGAGATATACGGATCTGATTATGAACGAAGATGTGAGAAAGATTTTTGTGGCGCGTTCCAGGATTATCAGCTCTATTCGCCGTTATCTGGATGGCCAGGGCTTTCTGGAGGTGGAGACGCCGATGCTTGTGAGCAATGCCGGCGGCGCCGCTGCAAGACCTTTTGAGACACATTATAACGCCTTAAACGAGGACGTAAAGCTGCGTATCTCGCTGGAATTATATTTGAAGAGACTGATTGTAGGCGGCATGGAGCGCGTGTACGAGATCGGGCGGGTGTTCCGCAACGAAGGTCTGGATACAAGACACAATCCCGAGTTTACGCTGATGGAGCTCTATCAGGCATATACGGATTACAACGGGATGATGGATCTGACGGAAAATATGTTCCGCCATGTGGCAAAAGAAGTGTGCGGGACGACGACTGTACCCTATGGTGAGGAGATGATCGATCTCGGAAAGCCTTTCGAGCGGATTACCATGGTGGAAGCGGTGAAGAAATACACTGGCATAGACTTTGATGAGGTGCCGGATACGGAGGCTGCAAAGAAGCTGGCGGATGAAAAAGAGGTGCACTACGAAGACCGTCATGTGAAGGGCGATATTCTGAATCTGTTTTTCGAGGAGTTTGTAGAGGAACATCTGATCCAGCCTGTCTTTGTGATGGATCATCCGGTGGAGGTTTCTCCGTTAACCAAGAGAAAACCGGACAAGCCGGACTATGTGGAACGTTTTGAGCTGTTTATCTACGGCAGAGAGATGTGTAACGCCTATTCGGAGCTTAACGATCCCATCGATCAGCGGGAGCGTTTCAAGGCGCAGGAGGCGGCCCTTGCGGCAGGCGATGAGGAAGCCAACACGACAGACGAGGACTTCATGAATGCCCTGGAAATCGGCATGCCGCCCACGGGAGGGATCGGATACGGCATTGACAGGCTGGTGATGCTTTTGACGAATCAGCCGGCAATCAGGGATGTTTTACTGTTCCCGACCATGAAGAGCCTGAAGAAGTCTTCCGGCAGCCGGGAGAGAAACGGGAAGGAGCCTGCCGGAACGACAGCGAAAAGCGGCAGCCGGGAGAACAGCGAAGCGGCCACAGAAAGCGGCAGCTGGGATAGCGGCGAAGCGGCAGCGGAAAGCAGCAGGAAGGATCCCGCCGGAAATGTAACGGGAAGCGGAGACCGGAAGAAGAGCAGTATCTCCCGCGGGCAGGCGTTAGAGCTGTTAAAGAAATACAATAAGGAACCGTTCCATATCCAGCACGCGCTGACTGTGGAGGGTGTGATGCGATGGTTTGCGAAGGAGTTTGGTTACGGGGAGGAAGAAGAATTCTGGGGAATCACCGGGCTGCTCCACGACATCGATTTTGAGCTCTACCCGGAGGAACACTGCAAAAAAGCGCCGGAACTTCTGCGTGAGGCAGGCGTGGGCGAGGACATGATTTATGCGGTCTGCTCCCACGGGTACGGACTGTGCAGTGAGGAGGAGCCGAAGCTTGAGATGGAGAAAGTGCTGTTTGCAACAGATGAGCTGACCGGTTTAATCTGGTCCTGCGCGCTGATGCGTCCGTCGAAGAGCACCTCTGATCTGGAAGTGAAGAGCCTGAAAAAGAAATTTAAGGATAAGAAATTTGCGGCGGGCTGTTCCAGAGAAGTGATTGCCAAAGGAGCTGAACGGCTGGGCTGGGAACTGGACGAACTTTTTGAGAAGACGATTCTGGCGATGCGCAGCTGTGAGATGGCTGTGGCGGAAGCAATGAAGGGGAACTGACTGGCAGAATATATACTCATGAGCGAAAACATTGCCATTCTGAATAAAGTAACTGTTATTTTTATCCATTCTGAAATAATGCCCTTTTTCGGGAAGCGCATAGGCCTCCATGTGTAATTTTCCGGATTGCAATTGACAAAAACTGACAATGCCATTATAATTAGAATAATTCTAAAATAAGGGCGGTGAGAAGGTGACCAGATATGCAAGACAGATATTGGATCTGATCAATCAGTCGAAAGAGCATATGACGGCGGAACAGCTTTTTTTAGAACTGAAAAAAACAGAGCCCGGAGTTGTTCAGGCGACCGTATACAATAATCTGAACACACTGTGTCAGGGGGGACTGATACGAAAAATTTCGATCGAGGGGGCCACTGACCGCTATGATAAGATCGTGAGGCATGACCATCTTGTGTGTAAAAGGTGCGGCGTGCTATCGGATATCAGTTTCAGGGATCTGACAAAGGATCTGGAAAAGCAGTTCGGCGGGGAGATCGTATCTTATGATCTGAAAGTATTTTATCTCTGTCCGAAGTGCAGAGAAGAAAAATAGGAGGAAAAGAACATGGGAATAACAAAATATGCGGGAACGCAGACGGAGAAAAATCTGGAGGCGGCGTTTGCCGGGGAATCACAGGCGAGAAATAAGTATACTTATTTCGCATCGGTGGCGAAGAAGGAGGGGTATGAGCAGATCTCCGCGCTGTTTTTAAAGACGGCGGACAACGAGAAAGAACATGCAAAGATGTGGTTCAAGGAGTTAAGCGGGATCGGTGATACGAAGGCAAATCTTGGGGCGGCTGCGGACGGAGAGAACTACGAGTGGACAGATATGTACGAGAATTTTGCGAAGACTGCGGAGGAGGAAGGCTTCCCGGAGCTGGCGGCAAAATTCAGGCTTGTGGGAGAAATTGAAAAGCACCATGAAGAAAGATATCGGGCTCTGCTTAAAAATGTGGAGACAGCAGCAGTGTTTGAGAAGAGTGAAGTGAAGGTGTGGGAGTGCCGCAACTGCGGACATATTGTCGTGGGAACAAAGGCGCCTGAAGTATGTCCTGCCTGCAATCATCCTCAGAGTTACTTTGAGGTGCACGCGGAGAACTATTGATTCCCGTAAGAACCCATAAAATGAAAACTGCTGCAATTTCCGATTCGGGAATTGCAGCAGTTTTAGCTTAAGAACAGACCAGCGCAAGGCGAGGAGCGTTGGTCTGTATTTGTGTATTTTTATTTTACAGTCACAGAAGTAATATGCGGATTCACACCCTCATACCAGTATAAAAACCCTTCCGCGTCGATTTTGTCGCCGATATTCAGGCCTTTTACTGCGTTGTAAACGTCAGTGGTATTGTCGCACAGATAGGATTCTACCGTGAAGGTATAGGTTTCACCGTCCAGGGATACATTGAAGTACAGATCGTCGCCGTCCTGGCCGGAACCGTCCCAGTTGTACAGGAAGGGAACATCCGCGCCGCTCTCATCCTGACCGGCTGCTTCCACGGTCAGACCTTTGAAGGAGACGAATTTATTCTGGTGATCGATCAGTTCATCTTTTCCGAGAAGAGAGGTCACATCTTCGGCTTCAGCCACATAATTTCCCTCTTCTATCTCAAATGTAGCGTCGATGATCTCCACCTCGCCGGACCACTCAGCCTTGTAACCGGTAACTTTGATCTTGGTGCCTTTCTCTAACTTTGCATAATCTTCTTCAGAGCATGCCATATTGTAGATGAAATAAGCGCCGTCCTTATCCTGCGTGTATACGGTAGCTTTGTCTTCCCACCAGGACTGTTTTGCCTGCACGAAGGTCTCTACGACTACTTCTGTGTCGAGTGCTGCAGCGGCGTATTCCTCATAGGTCATAACGCCCTCGGATTTTGCATCTGCATCGCCGTCTGATCCTGAACCGCATCCCACACAGGCGAAGGCCAGAGCCAGAACAAGAAACAGTGACATCAATTTTTTCATTTTCTTTTCCTCCTCATGTCAGATATCTTTCCGATATCGTAAACAGATTGATAACTATCGACATAATTATACATGAATTTCGCGGAAAGTCAATCAATTCGCTGTTTCCTGCATCTTTTATCGAAAAGTCCCGTGGCATTTCATAGCGCAGGAATGCAGCAGACAGCGCATTTTGAGAGAACATGATGCAAAGTCCTCCTGTTGATTGCCGTTGAATTGAGATCCCTCTAACTGCGCTTTTTTTCTCTGCGTCTGTTAAAAATCACATAAAGCGCAATCAGACCCCACGCTGCAGCAAGCGTACACAGCAGAGCCACCGCCGTTTTCGGCAGCGGTCCCAGGTCATTTTTTCCTGAAGCCCCTGCGGCCTGCCTGCTTAACTGATCAAGGTGGTACAGAGAGGCGGTATCCCTGTAGAGGGTTTCTACATACGCCTCATCCATGGTCTCTCCTCTTCTTGCCGATTTTACACTGCTTTCAATCAGCTGTCCCGCCGCATCCCGGAGAGAAGTGGATCCGTTAAAGACCGGTGTGGTGAACGTATCATCGATATGAGCAAGCAGCATTTCCACCGCTTTGATCTTTACCGCATAATGTACATTGTTATCCTCACCGCAGGCGGCCAGATAATTCTGATATGTCTCTGACTCCTGCGCTCCCAAAGTCACCGGAATATAACCTTCCGTCTCGGCATAGGCGATCTGCACCTCATCGGTTAGAAGATACTGGGCAAACAGCCAGGCGGCCAGCACCTCACCGGAATCTTCCTTATTAAAGATGCAGACGGAAGGACCCTGGGAGATCATCTGCGGATGCTCGGGATCAAACTGGGGAACAGGCATCACCGCAGTCTCAAATTCCACTATCTTATCCGCACTGATATCACAGAGTGGAGCGTCCGTTCCCATCCAGGTGGCGCCTGCCGTGGAATCCACCGCGAAAATACACTGGCCGGCGTTTAAAAAGTTGGCCGGATAGCTGGAAATCTTGAAGGTGGAGAAGGCACCGGTCTCCCCATGTTTCGCCGCAGTTCTTAAAAGTTCTTCCGTGATGTCATTGAACAGCAGAACCTCTCCCTCCGCCGTGGAGTATCCGGCTTCTTTCTGGCGAAGCTGCTGGATCATCATATTATCGGTGGACTTATAAATAAACGGAATTAACACCTTCTGCCCGTTTACCCTGAAATTTCCGTCTGCATCCTGCGCCATGGCAGCTTCAGAGACTTCCCAGACAAAATCCCAGGTGAGCATATCGGGCAGCGTATAGCCCAGGGCTTCCACATAAGTTTTATTGATATAACAGGCCTCCGTGGACCGCATGTAGGGAATGGCATAACAGTGATCCCCGATAATACACTCTTTTAAAAACTGCGGAACGATCTCCTCTGTGGCGGGGGAATCAAACCGCACTTCGCTTCCGCCCAGACCATATTTCTCATCCTCAAATACTTCCTCTAACGGCACCACAAGATTCACACCTGACAGATAAGTGGCAATGTGGTCCGGGTAGGTAATGCAGACATTGGGGGTTGTGCCGGTGGCGATATTTGTGATCACATCGTTGTAGATCTTGCCGTAATCCGTGTAGAGCCGCAGATTTACTTTGATATTGGGATACAATTTCTCGAAATCATCGATGGCCTTCTCGTAGATCGCAGTCTGCGTCTTGTTGGTATCGTTTTTGGCCCAGAATGTGATCTCATAATTGACGGAAGTATCAAATTCTTCCGGCATGGCAAAAGGGGGGAGGCCCTTTTTTCCGTGGCAGCCTGTCAGAAAAAATATCACACAAAGGATAAGAACAATTGCAGGCACACACTTTCCTGACATCTTTTTCCGATTATTTTTACGCTTCATCCCTTTGTCCCTCCTCTCGACACACCGTCCATGATCTTTCTGCGGAATGCCAGAAACAGAATGATCAACGGGACGGAGATCACCACCACCGCCGCCATCATCGCCGGAACATTTTCCCGCCCGAACCCGTTTTCCCGGATCTCTTGGATGCCGTTGGACACAAGAAAACAGGCCTGATCGTCGGTGATCAGTCTGGGCCATACATAGGAATTCCAGCATTCGATCACTTTCAGGATCGTTATTGTGACGAGCGTCGGCTTCGATATGGGGATCATGACCTTTATGAGATACTTAAAATCCGATGTGCCATCCACCTTTGCCGCCCGGTACAGGCTATCCGGGATCTGTTCAAAGTTTTCCTTTAACAGATAGATATAGAAGACAGACATGACAGAAGGCAGGATCAGTCCCTGAAAAGTATTGCGCATGTCAAGATTGGTGATTGTCACAAAGTTGGTGATGATCACCAGCTCATTCGGGATCATCATCAAAGACAGAAACCCCACAAAAGCGATCTGTTTTCCCATAAACTGAAGCCTTGCAAAGGCGAAGGCCGCCAGGGTTACCACCACTAACATCAACGCAGTGGTACAGAGCGTGAAAAGGGTGGTGTTGAGCAGATACTTCCCAAGGGGCACTGCGGTAAAAGCTTCTTTGTAATTCTCTAGAGTGGGAGACAGTGTAAAAAATCTGGGAATATACTCCGAGTTATAAGCTCCATAACTTTTCACGGAAGTTAAAACCATCCAGTAAAAGGGAAACAGGACGATGAGCGCCCAGAGCCCCAGAAAGAAATAGGTGACGCTGCGCAGCACCTGGTTTTTCATCAGGGTACCCTTTTCAATTTGAGCGTAGGAACGCGCGGTTTGTTTACTTTGAAGATTCATTTTTATTTCCTCACCGGTTCAAAGTGGTATTTGTTTTATCTGTCCTTCCCCTGCTCAGTAGTGGACATGTTTTCTGGAGCTGAGCAGATTGATGCAGGTGATAGTCAGCACGATGATAAACAGTAAAATAGCGGCAGCCGAAGCGTAGGATGGATAGCCGCCGCTGTCCCCATAGAGCATGTCATACACATAGCCCACGATCGTGTTCATCCCGGCTGCATTCAGGTTGGTGCCAAAGAGGGCGACCACATCGCTGTATGCCTTAAAAGCGCCGATAAAACCGGTGATGACCAGATAAGAAATCATGGGGGAGATCATCGGCAGGGTGATTTTTATAAAGATGCGCCATCTGGAAGTGCCGTCCACTCTGGCCGCTTTATAATAATCCCGATTGACTGAGGCCAGGGCGCTGGTCAGAATCAGAATCTTGAAGGGCATGACCACCCAGATCGTGTAAAAACAGAGCACAAACATTTTCGCCCAGTAGGGTCCCTCGATAAAATCCACACTTGTCCCGCCGAAAAAGCGGATCATCAGGTTGATGAACCCGTCGCTGTAGGGGGTTTTCTGAAACAGGATCATAAAAACCAGTCCTACGGCCAGCGTGTTGGTCACATAGGGCAGAAAATATACGGTCTGAAAGAGATCACGCAGTGCCCGGATGGAGTTTAATCCCACGGAGATGGCAATGGCGATCACAGTGGATAAAGGCACCGTGATCATGACAAGCAGAAACGTATTTTTTAATGCCTGCAGAAAATAGGGATCGTGCAGTACATAGGAATAGTTGTAGAGTCCCGTGCCAAAGTAAGTCTGTGATGCCGAATGATACCCCTCCTCAAAAGAATAGACAAAGACGTCGATCAGGGGATATACCATAAAAACACCCAGAAAGAGAAGCGCCGGCAGAAGATAGAGCCAGCCGTTCATATTGTTGTTTAACTGTTTTTTACGTTTCATATTGATACCCATCTGTCTGCCGAAGCAGACGCTGACTTCCGGCTGATATAAAGCCAACGACAAAAGTTTTCCTTCTCCTGTTAACGATAGCTGGAAGTATCTTTCTTTTAGATTTATTTGATTCGAGTCTCCGTATCTTTTGCAAAAAGGAGTACCTTGCGGGGATTAAGCGCAAAGCGGACGGCTCCGCTTCCTGCATCCACATGATACTGTGCACCGATGATGGAGCGGACCGTAGGATTCAGGGAAGCATTATTATAGGAAAGAACACTGATATCCCGTCCCATCACCTCCACGCCCTTTAACGTACAGCTAAAAGGGCCATCCTCCTGTACAATAAAGCCTTCCGGCCGAATGCCTACATAGACATCCTGGCGGGCCGCATCGGAGAGGACTTCGGAATTTCCGGCCCCGGAAGCATTGCCCGCAGATGAAGAGACATCGCCGAAAGACGGCGCCTGCAGTTCCCTCACAGACAGCACTGCCTCTTCCCCGATACAAAGCTGACCGTCCAGCAGCCTGCCGTGAAAAACATTGATGGGCGGCGTACCCAGAAATTTTGCCACGAACAGGTTGGCCGGATTGTCATAAACATCCTGGGGCCTGCCGATCTGCTGTACCACACCATCCTTCATGACAATGATCAGATCGGAGATGCTCATGGCTTCCTCCTGGTCATGGGTGACGAAGATCGTAGTGATCTTTGTCTCCCGCTGGATGCGTCTGATCTCCTCTCTGGTCTGAAGCCGCAGGCGGGCGTCCAGATTGGAGAGGGGCTCGTCCAGCAGAAGAACCGACGGATTTTTCACGAGAGCTCTGGCGATCGCCACCCGCTGCTGCTGGCCGCCGGAGAGTTCCCCTGGCTTTCGCTCCATCAGGTCTTCGATCTGTACGAGACGGGCTGCTTCGTATGCTCTTTCATTCATCTGCGCCTTCGTGAGCTTATCGTTTCCCTTTAAATTCTCCAGCGGAAAAGTAATATTCTGTTTCACATTCAGATGAGGATAGAGAGCGTAATTCTGGAAGACAAGACCGATTCCTCTGTGCTCCGCCGGAAGATCCGTGACATCATCCTCCCCGAAAAAAATTTTCCCTTCCGTGGGCTGTTCCAGCCCGCTGATCAGGTTTAAGACAGTGCTCTTTCCGCAGCCGGAAGGCCCCAGAAGTCCCACCAGCGTCCCGTCGGGAATTTCAAAAGTAAAATCCTTTACCGCGACCACCTCTTCCCGCTTTTTCCTGCCCCGTCCGGGAAACTTTTTCGTCAGATTCTGCAATACAATTTTCATATCCCTGTCCCGCCTTTCCTTACTATTCCCATTATAGACACATTTCGCGCGATATTTCAATTATTCTTTTATACTTCCTGCTTTCTTGCTGCCAGAGTTGTTCGTTAGCTTGTGTAGTCCGCCATTGCAGGCAGATTCATTCCTGTAAACTGCATAATCAGAAGATATTTTTCGACAACCCTGACCTGGCGGCGGGCGTCCGCTAAAAAAATCTGAAAATCAAATCATTTAAACCCCGCAGATTCGTTATATACTGATAAGGGGACGCCCTCAGGAGGAATCAACTTGACGCGCGAAGACAGATTGATAAAGAAAATTGAACAGGGGGATATCCGGGCGGCGGACGAGCTGATCGGGATATACTACCCTGAGATCCTGCGCTACTGCCTGTGGCATGCGCCGAACCGCGCCTTTGCGGAGGACGCGGCGCAGGAGACATTTTTGAAGGCGCTGCGCTATTTTGACCGCTACACGCACCGGGGAAAATTTCGGGCGTTTCTCTATCAGATCGCCGCGAATACCTGTATCGATATGAGGAGGAAGATCCGTACTGCGGAGACGTCCTTGGAGGAGATGCAGGTGGATCCGGCGAAAGAGGAGACGGGGTACGAGGATGTACAGTCCGATCTGGCACTGCGGCAGATGGTGAAGGGCCTGCCGCCAGACCAGCAGGAGATCGTTCTTTTGCGGTTCGGGCAGGATCTGACCATGCGGGAGATCGCGGAGGCGGTAAACATACCGCTTCGGACCGTACAGACCAGACTGCGCTCTGCGTTAAAAAAACTGAAAAAAGAGGTTGAGAGAGGAGGAGTACAGTGAGAAACGAAGAACTTGAAAGACAATTGAGAAAGTCATTTCAACAAAGTTACATTACGGCGGATGAAAACAGGCTGAAAAACATACAGATGCTTGCCGGAAGGGAAATACTTCGAAGGAAAGAGCGGGAGCGTATCTCATTTTCCCGGTTTCTGCTGATGCAGGTAAAATTCATCGGCTGGAAAGTCTGGACGCTGCAACTGTTCTTTTTACTCATGATAAGCAGGGCGTTTGTCTCATTATACGGGAGGGAAAATCCACGGTATCTGATCAAACTGTTGGCCTGCCTGTCGATTCTGGTGCTGATGATGGCGCTGCCCTTTCTCTATCGCTCCGTGCGTTACCGGATGCAGGAAGTGGAGACGGCGAGCCGATTTTCCGCGGTAAAACTGCTGACGGCAAGACTTGTCATGATCGGAATTGGAGATCTGTTTCTGCTTGGCGGTATTTTTTCGGCTGCTATATGGAAGACCTCTCTGGGGGCGGACAGTGTATTTCTGTCTCTGAGTTTCCCCTTTCTCTTTGCGGGCAGCGGATGCCTGTATTTGCTGGGACATTGTAAGGCAAAACAGTTTTTGGCGGGCAGTATGGGATTGTGCCTGTTTTTTATCCTGTCCACTGCATTCGGGCCGGGATATGATGAAACGCCGGCCGGACAGTTTCTGACGCAGAGCCTGCCCGTGATCTGTGGGATGCTTGCGATTTTCTGTATCTGCCAGTTTCGCTATATTCTGTACCGCTCTACCTATGCGGAGATGCAGATAGCATAGAAGAGAAAGCGAAGTCCTGGAAAGCAAAACCCGGAAAACAGGTGATGCAGGGCCTGATATTTATAGAAAGGAAAAACAATGGAACTGACGATCGAACATGTATCAAAACAATTTAAGGACATAAAAGCGGTGAACAATGTTTCGCTGCAGATCACTCCCGGCGTGTGGGGGTTGCTTGGAGCAAACGGCGCGGGAAAGACGACGCTTATGCGGATGATTGCGGGCATTATGAAACCGAGCGCCGGTGAGATCCTGTACGACGGGATCCCTATATCCAGATTGAAGGAAAGCTACCGGGATATCTTCGGCTATCTCCCCCAGGAGTTCGGCTTTTATCCGGAGTTTACAGTGAAAGATTACCTGGAATACGTGGCCGTGTTAAAGGGACTGACAAAAAAAGGGGGCAGACAGAAGATCGATGAACTGTTGGAGCGGCTGACGCTGACAAAAGTGAGAAATAAAAAGATCGCAAAATTGTCCGGCGGCATGAAAAGACGTGTGGGCATTGCCCAGGCGCTGCTCAATGAGCCGGAAGTACTGATTCTGGACGAACCCACCAGCGGACTGGATCCCGGGGAACGGGTGCGCTTTAGAAAACTCCTCTCAGAATTTGCCCATGACCGGATCGTTCTGATCTCCACCCATATCGTTCCCGATGTGGAATACATCGCGACGGAGAACGCGGTGATGAAGGGCGGGGAACTTCTGGCTGTGGGTACCACGGAGGAACTGGTGAGACTGGTTGAGAATAAAGTGTGGAGCGCGGAAATTCCGATGAAGAGATTGCCGGAATATGAGCGAAAACTGCAGATCGCGAATATCAGGAACGAGGAGGATGGGTGGATCTCTATCCGCTATCTGGCAAAAGAACCTGTGGTGGACGGTTCTGTGCCGGCTACGCCCCATCTGGAAGATCTGTATCTGTGGCTGTTTCCACAGGAATCTATGGAAAGAAGGTGATCCTATGCGTTTATTAAAACTGGAATGTAAAAGAGTGTTAAAGACAAGAGTGACGGTCGTGCTGTTACTGCTATCTTTTGGACTGGCCTTTCTGATGGCTTATCTGCCGGCCACGTTTCCTTATATCAAATATACGGATGATGCGGGGAATCAGGTGGAGTTAAAGGGGCCTGCGGCGATTCGGTATCAGAAGGAGCTGCAGGCGGGAACCGCGGGCGATGTCACGCCGGAGAAGATACAGGAGGCGCTCAGACAGTATCAGGCCTGTCTGACAAAATATGGCGCAGAGACGATCTATGACCTGCCGGAGGGGGTGTATGTGGAGGAGATACTTCCCTATGAGCCACTGCTGCACGGCCTGCGGGAGGCCTATGCCGATCCGAATTCAGGTTTTGCCCCGTCTTTACTGGAGATTGATCCGGAGGAGGTGGATCAGTTCTACGAAAAATGTGTGGAGCGCAATGGAACCTTGATGAAACAGGAACAGAAAGATCACGAGGCGGCCCAGAAGAAGGCGGCGGCCATGTACGCGGCGGTTAAAAAACCCTTTCAGTTTTTCCCGGGATATGGCAGCGATCCGATGGATTACGAGATCTTTCTGGCGTTTCTGATCCTGCTTTTTTCTGTGGTGATCGCCGCGCCGGTGTTTACTTCCGATTACCAGACGGGAGCCGATGACATCCTGCGCTGTACAAAATACGGGAACGCAAAATTTGCCCTGACAAAGGTGGTATCGGCGCTTTTGATCTGCGGTGTGACCTATGCCCTGTGCGGCTGCATCTACCTTCTGGTGTCAAACAGCCTGTTCGGCCGGGAGTGCACGAAGACTTCCATGCAGATGATCTTCTCGGCCATGAATCTGCCGGATATGAGCATCGGGCAGTTACAGTGGTTTATCGCCCTGGCGGAGTTTCTCTGTATCCTGGCGGCGGTCAGCCTGACGCTGTTTCTCTCTTCAAAATTTAAGAACATGGTGGTCTCTCTGTCCGTCTCGCTGTTATTTGGCATTCTGCCGATCATCGTCTATATGGCGCTGCCGACGGGGATCGCAAACTGGATCTATCCCGTTTTGCCGGCGGGAGGCGCAAGTCTGCAGACAGCAATTTTATATGCGGTCATCGACTTTGAGTTCTGGAACATCGGAGACTTTGCCGTATGGCTTCCCCATGTCATGCTGGGGGCGTATATCATAGAGATTCCGCTGTTTATCCTGCTGACGGTCCGCTCCTATGCCGGACATGAAACGTAAGCATAAGGTGAATATGATGCCCGAGATGGAAGAGGTGAAGTCGGGCATCATGGCTTCCATGCCGCTTTTGTGGTGAACAGGTAAGAGCTTTTGCTGTTTCGACTGTTATACTGTTTTTTGTTGAAAACAGAGGTAGAAATGGATTGCATTACAGATAGGCTGTATGATATAATTCTGGCAGAAGAAAAACAGGTGTCTTGCGAAATAAAGGTGTATCGCAGGGCGCAGTATATTTGTCAGATCTGACAGGATCAGAATGTTCAGAGATGGGGGATTTCAGACATGGCGAACAGATTTGAGTGGCGGGACTCATACAGCATTGGAGTGGATATCATCGATAAGGAGCACCAGCAGCTTTTTAAGATCATCAATAAACTTTATGCTTTTCAGGAGGAGGAAAAGGATGGGCAGTGGTTGTGTCAGGAGGGCATCAAGTTTTTTAAAGGGCATGCCTTAAAGCACTTCGGCAGTGAAGAGCGGTATATGGATTCGATCCATTACCCGGGATTGGAACAGCACAGACAGGTACATAAAAGTTTTCGGGAGTATACCCTTCCGGCGTTGGAAGAGGAACTGGAGAGGACGGAGTACGCCCCGGATTCGGTGGAGCATTTTCTGGGAGTGTGCACCGGCTGGCTGATCGGACATACCCTGACGGAGGATCTTGCAATTACCGGAAAAGGTGAGAGAAAGTGGGATAATCTTCTGCAGGAAGATGATATCGTGGTGGTGAGAAAAGTGATCGTCGAGCTGGTATTCAATATGTTCCGGCTGGAATCTCAGCTGGTCAGCGATGTATACGGCGGAGAGAAGTTTGGGGACGGCATGTACTTCCGCCTGATCTACGGAAACAAAAAGGATAAGAAAAGACTGCAGGTATTCCTTGTTCTGGAAGAAAAGATACTGATCAATACGATCGGGAAGATGCTGGGGATCCAGACCAATAAAGTAGATACGACGCTGCTGCATGCAGCCAGATATACAACGAGACAGCTTGTAAAACGCATTTTGGAGTATTTCCCCAAAATGGCGGACTATGAACTGAAGGAAGAAAATCTCCTGTCCTATGAACAGTTTCAGAAAGTATTCGAGCGGGAAAACATGCAGATCAGCCTGTTGTTTAATACCGGAGGTTCAGGGTACTTTGCCTACTGTATGGTTGCCCCCCATCTGCTTGGAGAAAGCGGCGTTGTGACGCCGATCGGGGCGGAAAATGCCGTGAGCGAAGTGGATAAGTACCTGAAAAAGAAGGAAGAAGAGAAAGAGGAAGATAAGGCACATCACAAATCTAAAGTACTTGTGGTGGACGATTCCAAAACCATCCGATATTACATCAGCGATCTGCTGAAAACAGATTACGATGTTGCGCAGGCGGAATCCGGAATAGCCGCCATCAGGACAATTACGCTAAACAAACCGGATCTGGTGCTTTTGGATTACGAAATGCCTGTGTGTGATGGCAGGCAGACACTTGAGATGCTGCGTTCCGATCCGAACTTTGCAGATCTGCCGGTTATTTTCCTGACAGGCAGAGGCGATCCGGACAGTGTCAGGAAAGTGCTTGCCTTAAAGCCGGCGGGGTATCTGCTGAAAAATTTAAAGCCGGATGCAATCAAAAAAGAGGTCGATAATTTCTTCGCCAGAAAAAAGGCCTGAAATAACAGACAGAGAGTTTTCGGGAGTGCGGTTATGGAAGTTCAGGCGCTGATCATATTTTGCATGGAGATGGCGGGGACAGTGGCTTTTGCAGCATCCGGAGCGATGACGGGGATCAGCCGGCGCATGGACGTTTTTGGGGTATGCGTACTTGGGGTGGTAACTGCCGTGGGCGGCGGCATGATGCGGGATGTGATCCTCGGAAATGTGCCGGGAGCGTTGACCAAACCGGTCTATGTAGTCGCGGCGGTAATTACGGCGCTGCTCATTTTTGCGGTACTGTATTTTAAGCGGGATATGCTGCAGGGGCGATTCGGGCTTTTGTATGACCGCATGATGTTAGTGATGGATTCTGTCGGACTGGGTATTTTTACGGTGGTGGGCGTGATTACCGGAATTCGGAATGGTTATCTGGAGAACACCTTTCTGTTAACTTTTCTCGGCACGCTGACCGGCGTCGGAGGCGGACTGCTGCGGGATATGATGGCCGGTGTTCCGCCTTATATTTTTGTGAAACACATTTACGCCTGTGCATCGGTGGCCGGAGCATTGGTCTGTGTTTCCATTTACAGGGGATTCGGACAGATACCGGCGGTCGTTATCTCGTCGCTTCTTGTTGTGGCAGTCCGGTTTCTGGCGGCACACTATCGCTGGAATCTGCCCCATGTGGAGAGGAAGGAAGAGTAGGGAAGATGGATACATGGTTTTATGAAGTGGTAAATATTGACGGGGACTATGTGAACTTACGGCGGACGGATCAGGCGTCCGATGAACTGAAGCTTGTGGCAAGGGCGCTTCTGCCGCCGGAGATCACCGAAGGAACGCAGTTAAAGTATGAGTTTATGCAGTACGAAATAGTATAGGGAATCCGTGAGCAGTATGGAGAATCATTGCGTATTGACTGTGTACGAAGGACCGGATACTGCGTATATACAGAAAACAGACGGGCCGCCTGATGGGGCGGCCATCTTGTTGGAAAAAAAGAGGGACAAAAAATGAGAGATGATATCAGGATCATCCGCAGCAGGCGGAAGACGGTCTCCATCCGGATCGATGAAAATCTCCGCATTACCGTGCGTGCGCCGTTGCGGATGCCGGACGGCGCCATCCGTGCCTTTATAGAAGAGCGCTCCGCATGGATCGAAAAGAATCTGGAAAAAATGAGAGAAAGAAAAGAAGAGATGCAGCCGGAGCCTGAGGAAGTGCTCACAGTGGAAGAAATTCGCGCCCTGGCGAAGGAAGCGGCAGATTACATCCCGAAGAGAGTTTCCTTTTATGCGGAAAAGATCGGCGTAAATTACGGAAGAATCACGATCCGGAACCAGAAGTCCCGCTGGGGAAGCTGCAGTGGCAGAGGCAACCTGAATTTTAACTGTCTGCTGATGCTCACACCGCCGGAAATCATAGATTATGTGGTCGTCCACGAGCTTTGCCACAGATTGGAAATGAACCACTCCCCCTACTTCTGGGCGAAAGTGGAATGCATACTTCCCGACTACAAAAACCGCCGAAAATGGCTGAAGACTAACGGAGAAAAAATCATGCATCGAATGACTACAGACTGAAAATTTTATCAAAGACCCTAAAGTCTTTCAGGAAATAACCGATACTATTAGTATAAAACGTGTTATCAGGTAAAAAATTACAGGTTGAGCACGGAAGCGAGTCCAGAGAAGGGGGAACCTGTTATGAGAATTAATCCTTATATTCAAGTACAGCAGATGTATAACACCAAAAAGCCGGGAAACGTGAAAAAAGCGGAAAGTGCAGCCCGTGCAGACGGTGTGATGATATCCAATATCGGTAAGGAGATCCAGACGGCAAAGCAGGCGGTGGCGGCCACGCCGGATATCAGAACGGATATCACGGAGCCGATCCGTGCAGCGGTGAAAAACGGAACTTATGAAGTGAGCAGTGAGGCGTTTGCCGACAAACTGCTGAAAGCGGCAGGAGAAATTTAAGAAATGAGGGAGTAACCAGTGGCGAGCCTGATTGAAAATCTGATGGATACCTTAAACCGGGAAAGCGCCGAATATGAGGCATTGGTGGAGCTATCCAAAAAGAAGACTCCCGTGGTTATCAGGGGAGATCTGGAGGCACTGCAGGCGATCACGGAGGAAGAACAGCTTGCGGCAGGCCGTATCAGTCACATTGAGAGCGAACGGCGAAATGTGATGAAAGAAATTGCAGGCGTACTTAACACGGATGTTGAGGCACTGAAACTGGCGGATATGATTCGGGTTCTCGAACGGAGACCGGTGGAAAAGCGGAAGATGGAAGAATGCCAGAACCGCCTGAAATCAGCGGTTTACCAGATGAAGCAGATCAATGAACACAATCTGGAGCTGATCGAGAAAGCGCTTGAGATGGCACAGTTTGAGCTGAATCTTTATCAGTCAATGAAATCCGCACCCGAGACAGCAAACTATAACAGGGCTGCCTATAATGACGGCTCTGTGATGGGGAGTTCCAGGGGAAGATTTGATGCAAAGCAATAACATTTGAGGTGAGAGTATGTCTTTATTCAGTGGATTATATGTGGGAACGACTGCTTTGAAAGTCGCTTCCGATGCATTAAATACAACATCGCATAATATATCTAACGCGGATACCCCGGGCTATACAAGGCAGCAGGTATCGCAGTCTACACGTCATTATAATATTCTGAGCAACGCCACCACAAAGGTAGCGGCGAAAGAGATCGGAATGGGCGTCTCCTATGCGGAGACCAGACAGGTCAGAGATTTTTTCCTGGATCAGGTATATCGAAGAGAATCGGGCAGAAGCGCCTATTACGAGGTGTCTTATGAAGCGCTGATCCATGTGCAGGATCTGCTTGGGGAAAGCGGCGACAGAAATTTCGGGGAAGCCATCGAAGAGTACTGGAAGACGATCCAGGAACTGGCCGGTGATCCCAGCAGTGCTGTAACCCAGGGACTATTTGTTTCCAAAGCGCAGACACTGATCGAGCGTGCCACCAATGTCTATAAGAGTCTGATTGATTATCAGAACAACCTCAACACAGAGGTGAAAAAGCACGTCGACAAACTGAATGTTTACGGGAAACGTCTGGCGGAGTTAAACAGGCAGATTGTGAATATCGAGGTGGGCGGCATTGAGAAAGCCAACGACCTAAAAGACGAGAGAAACTATATTCTGGATCAGATGGCGGATCTTTGCAGCATTTCCTATTCGGAAGATGTGGACGGCTATGTTTCGGTTCAGATAGAAGGCGTTGATTTTGTGAAGCGTAATGTCTTCTATGAGATGGGTTTACATATGGACGACAAAACCGGCTATTATACGCCCTTCTGGCCTCATATTTCGGAGAGCAGCATCAACGAAAAGGGCGAGGTCGTTTACACACCGGAAGAGGTGCGCAAGGGCCGGGTATTCAATCTGGAAAGAGAGATCTCTACTGCGGCGAATACGGATGTGGGCAGACTGAAGGCCGTGCTGTTGGCGAGAGGCGATCACGCGGCGGACTGCAGTGAGATGGAAGATGCAGGGGAATACGATAAGAAAATAGCGCCTTCCATTCTGATGAATATTGAGGCGGAGTTTGATAAACTGATCAGCAATATCGTACAGACCGTCAACGGGATCCTGATCGATACCGGATATACGGACGGTACGGTGGGGCCTGACGGGAAACCGACTGCGGACAGCGCGCTGTTTGTGCGGATCAACACCCAGGGGATGGCGGATGACGAAGGCTGGCATATCGGCAATATCGCTGTCAACGACGCCTTTTTGAAGGAGCCGGCGTTGTTAAACTTTGTGAAGGGCGACGAAGAGGTGGATCACAGTGCGGCGGACAGATTGAAGGCAGCTTTTGAGGAAGAAAAGTATACGTTAAATCCGAATACGGAAAAGCGTTCCGCATTCAAGGATTTTTACGGTGATCTGGTGAATCAGGTGTCGAACACCGGCTCCGTGAACAAACTGCTTTACGAATATCAGCTGGATACCCAGGAGGAGACGAATTTTGCGAGAGAGCAGGTTCTTGGCGTATCTACGGATGAGGAACTGCAGTTTATGATAAAATTCCAGAACGCCTACAACATGGCGAGCCGGTATATTACCACATTGAATAATATGTTGGAGAGCATGCTCAACCAGTTCGGCGCATAGAGCGGCAGCTTTTCAAAAATTTGAAAAAATCAGGATGACAGTGAAAGGGCACGGTACTTGTTATGGCTTCTACCTTTTTTGGACTTAATATAGCAGCTTCGGGACTCAGGGCGGCGAATGCCTCCCTCAATACCGCAGCAAACAACATATCAAACGCAGACACAAAGGGCTACAGCAGGCAGAGGGTTTTGCAGCAGGCGGCGGATCCGCTCCGCGCATTTGCGGCTTACGGCTGTGCGGGCGCAGGTGTAAAGACGTTAGCCATCGAGAGAGTTCGGAACGAATTTTACGATGTAAAATACCGCGAGAACGAGACTAATTACGGGGAATACAGTTCAAAGAATTATTATATGCAGCTGATTCAGGACTATTTCGACGATGACGGAAAGACAGGCTTTTCCGCCATATTTACGAATATGAAGACAGTGGGGACGCAGGAAGTGCTGAAAAATCCCGGGGATGCCACCTCCAAAAAGGATTTTATGGGAACCGTGGAAAAACTGGTGGAGTATTTCAATACTTCGGCCAAAAACCTGGAGAGACTGCAAAAAGACGTAAATGATGAGATCAAAGTGAAGGTGGACGCGATCAATTCCATTGCCACGGAGATCCAGACATTAAATAAGCAGATCAACGTGATTGAGCTCTCCGGCAGCAAGGCAAACGAACTGCGGGATAAGAGAGATCTGCTGGTGGATCAGCTGTCGAAGATCGTGGACGTGGAGGTGATTGAGCACCCCATCTATGACACCAACGATCCGGACAGGGAGACCGGCGCAACCCGCTATATGGTGAGGATCGCAGGGGGCCAGACCCTGGTGGACAACAATAAAAGATATGAGCTGGAGTGCAGAGCCAGAGAGACAAACAACAAGGTAAATCAGAGCGATATCACAGGCCTGTACGATATTTACTGGGTGGGAGGCGACATGTTCAATACCGCTAACTCCCGAATGGGCGGCGAGCTGGCAGGCCTTTTGAAACTCAGAGACGGAAATAACGGGGAAAGCTTTTACGGCGAGGTAGGCCAGACACAGCTGGTAGACGGAAAATGGCAGGTGAAGATCGATGTGACGGCGGAGCATCTGAAGGATCTGAATAAGTGTACCCTTGCCGGCGCCGGCACCATCAATATCGGCAATACCCTTTACAAATACGACGGCTGGACCTTCAACAGGGACGCGGACGGAAACTGCAGCTATACGATTACACTGGCGCAGGGGCAGGTTAACGGGATCCCCAATATGCTGGGCAAGAACGCGTCGGTGGGAAGCAGTATCGACTATCAGGGAATTCCCTATTACCAGGAACAGATGAACGAATGGCTGCGGCTCTTTGCCCAGTCCATGAATTCCATCTTAAAATCCGGCTATACGGACGACGGAAAACCGGGCTGTCAGATGTTTACTTACGATTATAACGATGAGACCGGAACCCATGAGGGTTTATTTGACCATAAAGGACAGGACGCTGACAGCGGCAACAGTGAGGATCTGTTTTCCGGGAAATATGAGGACGGCAAAACCTATGAGGTATCCAATCTGTCCGACAGCTATTACCGCCTCACAGCAGGAAATGTTACGGTGTTTGATGCATTAAAGGCAAATCCTGAGTTACTTGGCGTCAAGGGGGTTGATGAGGAAGACAAGACGGAGGGTGAATCCCAGTACGGCAATATGAAGCTTCTGTTGGAGACCATGACAGATGATAAGAAACTCAGCTTCAGAGGCGCCAATGCGGGAGAATTCCTGACCTGCGTGCTGGGGGATATCACACTGGCAGCAGGCAGTGCCCAGACCTTTGAAGAGAGTTATCTGATTCTGCAGAAATCCCTGGATAACCAGAGACTTTCCATCTCCGGCGTAGATGAAGATGAAGAAGCGCTGAGCGTGGTGCATCTGCAGGACAGCTATACATTGGCGTGTAAAATGATATCCACGTTTTCCGAGATCTATGACAGACTGATTCTGGAAACCGGAGTATAAATTGTGCAGGAGAGGTTATGATATGAGAATCACAAATAAAATTATGCAGAACAATTCACTTTCCAATATCAATCTGGCGAAGATCGCGGAAGATGCGAAGAGCAGTCAGGTTTCATCAGGAAAAAAGATCGTGCGCCCTTCTGACGATCCCATTGTGGCGATCCGCTCGTTAAGGCTGCGCAGCAGTGTGGTGGAGATCACGCAGTATTATTCCCGGAACGCAAAGGATGCCGACGCCTGGTTAAAGACGACGGAAGACGCGATGAAGCAGGTGACGGATGTGATCACGGATATGATCACACAGTATAACAAAGGGGCAAACGAATACCTGACCAGCGAGGAGCGGAATATTGTTCTGGAACAGTTAAAGGCGCTGAAAGGCGAAGTGTATGCCACCGGGGATGCGGATTACGCAGGACGCTATATCTTCACCGGATACCGCACGGAGAGTTCCCTGATGTTCAGAGGGGACACCAATAAGACCTATCAGATCACGGAACAGTTTACGGCTTCGGATCTGAGAACAAATACTTTTGTAAATACCGGCTTTCAGGATGCGGCAGGCAACGACCTTGATCTGACGAACCTGAAAGAGGGAAATCAGAGCGATTATGTGGATGTAGACGAGGATCAGATCGATAAAGTGGACTATCATCGGCTCAGACTTGCCTACAATAAGTGTGACGAGGGTGCGATGCCGGTCATTCAATATGATCTTAAAGTGGATCCTGCTACCGGAAAGGTCGTTGCGGGCAAGACAATTGATCCTGCGGATATGACTGTCAAAAAATCCACAGAAGTGCCGAGCCCCTATACTACGGTGGGGGATGATGAGGTGATCTATCTTTATGATACCGGAGAACTGCTTTTAGGGAACAATGTCTATAAGGAACTGTCAAATCTGGTGGATGATCCTCTTACCAGCGGAGTTAATGAGGGGGAGATCCGGGTAAGCTATCAGAAGACAGAGTTTAAAGAGGGCGATCTGAAACCGGAACATTATTTCTACTGTGTGGCGGCCGGGGAGGATGGAACACTGGATACTACACTGGGCGATCTGGATGCTCCAAGCGATAAGGATATCGTATACAATCCGAAATACTTAAACCACGGGCAGGAGCGCCAGGTCATTGAGTATGATGTGGGCTACAACCAGCGCCTTCAGGTGAATACCATAGCAGAGGAAGCCTTTAATCCCGATGTCAACAGGGAAGTGGACGATATGATCCAGGCGCTGGAGCGGGTACAGAAGGTTGAGGATGTGGTGAACACCATAAAGGGGTTAATGGAGAAAGAGACCAACGAAGGTAAGAAGAAAGAGCTGCAGAAACAGCTGGATGCGGCGAATAAGGCTTACACCTACGAGAGAAAGGTACTGCAGGATAAGTTCTCGGGCGGACTCGGCGCGATGAAAGGATTTTTGCAGGAAGTAAATGTGGCGGTGACGGCGTGCGGCGCAAGGGGCAGCAGGCTGGATCTCGTGTCAAGCAGGCTCTGCTCTCAGAAAACTACGTTTGAGACATTAAAGTCTGAGAACGAGGATGTGGATCTTTCGGAGGCGGTGGTGCAGCTCACCAGCGCGGAGATGACCTATGAGGCGGCGTTAAAGGCAACCGGTAAGATCATGCAGGTCAATCTGATGGACTTTATCTGAGCTTGTTTTTGGAAGGGAGAAGGTTATGGTCATTACAACCAGGATATTTGGAGAGATCGAGATTGATGATGCCAAGATTATTACGTTTGAAAGCGGTATTATCGGGTTCCCGGATTTAAAAAAATTCACATTGCTGTATGATGCTGAGAAAACCGGAGGAATCAAATGGCTGCAGTCTCTGGAAGAGCCTGCTTTTGCGATGCCGGTTATGGATCCGCTTTCCGTGAAGGAAACTTATAACCCGGTGGTGGAGGATGAACTGCTTAAGCCTCTTGGAAAACTGGATCCGGAGGAGATCCTTGTGCTTGTAACGGTGACAGTGCCCAAAGACCTGACACAGATGAGTGTCAACCTGCAGGCGCCGATTATCCTCAATGCGGAAAATAAGACGGGCTGCCAGATTATCATCGATAATGTGGCGGATGAATTCCCTGTGAAGTTCATGGTCTATGATATTTTGCAGAAAAAAAAGGAAAGGGCGGGTGAATAATATGCTGGCATTATCCAGAAAGAAAAATGAAGCCCTTGTCATCAATAACGATATCGAGATCACGATTCTTGACATCAGGGGTGATCAAGTAAAGATCGGGATATCTGCACCGAAGGAAGTGCCGATCTACAGAAAGGAAGTATATCTTCAGATACAGGAGGCAAATAAGGAAGCGATGAGTGCCGCGAATCTGGAAGCATTGAAAGATTTGTTCTGAAAAAATTTATATTAAGAGTAGAGGGAGCTGCTTTTGATAAAAAGGCAGCTTTTTCTATAATTTTTTGGGGCGGGACTAAAGATTTTTGGCGATTATCCGATATACAGGATAAGAAGTCTAAAAATTTCTCACATGGAGGTGATTAAAATGGCAGCGATAGAACCATTAGGAAGTATTATGACAATGCAGGCACAGCCCATGCAGCAAAGACCGGTACAGAGGGCAGAGCAGGTTAGCACGGAGGCGAACCCGGCAGAAACTCAGGTAAACAATATTGATCCCACCACAGTATCAGTGGCGGCGGCTACGGATGCGTCTGAAAATAATTCAGAACATACCGGCAGTGACCAGCGGGAAGAACACAATTATAATTATGCTGAAAACGCCAGACAACAGAACGACAAAATTAAAAAAGCAGTAGAGCAGTTAAACAAGAATCTGAGCCATTCCTCAGCGATATTCGGCATTCATGAAGCGACAAATCGGTTGACGATCAAGATTGTGGATAAGGACACAAAGGAAGTAATTAAGGAACTTCCTCCGGAGAAGACGCTTGACATGATAGCCAAAGTCTGGGAGATCGCAGGTATTCTTGTGGATGAAAAGCGGTAATAGAGGCGGCAATACAGCATGCAATGCAGGCATGAGTGGAGTGGTTGTGAGTTTGCATCAGAACCGCCATATTTCAGGTGTGAACGAAACGGTTGCGAGTTTATTCTTTGCAGCAACAGATAGCAGGAGGTAGAAGATGACAATTAGAATTACCGGCATGAATTCCGGCCTGGATACAGAAGCCATAATTACAGAGTTGGCCAGTGCCCGTTCTATGAAAGTGGAAAATATTAAAAAAGATCAGACGAAATTAAGCTGGAAAATTGATGCATGGAAAGAGCTGAACAAGAAAATTTATGACTTTTATTCTGATGTGCTCAGTGATATGCGTTTTGATTATGCATACAGCAAAAAGACGACCAAAGTTTCTGATCCGGATGTGGTGAGTGTAGTTACGGGCGGAAACGTGGTAAATGGCACACAGACCCTGAAGGTGAATAAGATTGCCAAAACAGCGTATCTCACGGGCGGAAAGATCGAGGCACAGACCGATGAAAAGCTGTTGGCAAATTTTGGCCTAGGCGAAAACGGAGAACCTATTAAATTTAAAGTAAAAGTCGGCGATGAGGAGAAGGAGCTCAGTTTCACCGGTAATCAGACACTGAAGGATGTAGCGGATGCTTTTAAAGAGGTCGGTTTGGATGCAAACTTTGATCTGACATCAGGGCGTTTCTTTATCAGTTCAAAGAAGAGCGGCGCAGAGAATAGTTTTACGCTCAGTGCAGTGGAGGGAGACGGCAAAGAGGCTTCCGAAAAGGCGTTGAAAGCGTTGGGTTTGTATTATGATCCGGATGATCCGATGATGGAGAATGGCGACAAGAAAGAAGGCCAGGCGACCATGATTTTTGGTTCGGATGCGGAGATAGAACTAAACGGTGCACTCTTTACATCCTCCAGCAATACGTTTGAGATCAATGGTCTCACATTGACAGTCAACAAGGAGACGAAGGACGGAGAGATCGTAACGCTGAATACACAGCAGGATACGGATGCCATCTATGATACGATCAAAAATTTCTTTGTGAAGTACAATGAACTGATCAATGAGATGGATAAACTCTACAATGCAGAGAGCGCATCCAAGTATGAGCCGTTGACCAAAGAAGAGAAGGAAGCGCTGTCCGATGACGAAGTGGAAGAGTGGGAGAAAAAGATTAAGGAATCTCTTCTCAGACGTGACGGTACACTCTCCAGCGTATCTTCTGTGATGAAAGAAGTGATGTTAAGCACCTTTGTGACAGATATCAACGGAAAGAATGAAGGAAATAATAAATATCTCAGCTATTTCGGCATTGAGACACTGGGATATTTCAAGGCCAAAGACAATGAGAAGTCCGCTTATCATATTGATGGCGACTCGGATGATTCCAATGTTAAGAATAATCCGGATAAACTGAAAAAAGCCATTGCAAACGAACCGGAGACTGTGATAGAATTTTTTAAGAAGCTCAGCAACAATCTGTACGATAAGCTGACGGAAAAGATGGCACGTACAGATTACAGCAGCGCCTTTACCATATATAATGATAAGCAGATGGATATCGAGCTGAAATCCTATGACAGCAAGATCGCCAAGGAGCAGGATAAGCTGAACGACTACATAGACAGATGGTATAAGAAGTTCTCCCAGATGGAAGTGGCGTTATCCAAGCTGAATTCCCAGGAGAGTTCCATCTCCAGTCTGTTTGGTTAAGAGGTGCTGTTTCGGAACTTAAGACATTGGGTTAAAGCGGAGGAAAAAGAATTGAGATCTATGAATCAGTACGCACAGTACAATAACAGTAAGGTCTTGACAGCTTCACCAGCTGAACTGACACTGATGCTTTACGATGGAGCCATTAAATTCAATAATATTGCCATTATGGCAATTGAGAAAAAGGATATCGAAAAAGCCCATAACAATATTGTTAAAGTAGAAAAGATCATAAATGAGTTCCGGGCAACCCTGGATTCAAAATATGAAGTATCGAAGGATTTTGACAGAGTATATGTGTATCTTCTGCAGAGGTTACTGGAGGGAAATGTAAAGAAGGATCCGGAAATTCTGGAAGAGGTGAATACACATCTCAGGAGTATGCGGGATACCTGGAAACAGGTAATGGAAGCGAACAGAACAACAAAACAGTCATAAGACAGTTTAGTGAAAGATGGTCATGTAAAAGGCATGACCATTTTTCAAAATAAGTGAATTGCACTGAAAGAAAGGAACAGACCGGATGGAAACCTATTTGGATATGCTGCAGGACAGTTTGAGAAAAAAGCTGGAAATATTGGATAAGATCATGACCTGCCAGAAAGAAGAGTCTGATATGTTAAAAGGTGGGAGCATGGACAGGGATGTTTTTGACAGGAGCATGACTGAAAAGGTGGAACTTGCAGAGAGCATTGACTCGCTGGACGATGGATTTGAGAAAGTTTATGACCGGATCCGGGAGGAGATGATTGCTCATAAGGAGGGTTATGTAAACCAAATAAGAGCATTGCAGAATATGATCAGTGAAATCAGCGAAAAAAATGTGCTGATCCAGGCCGAAGAAAACAGAATACGGCTGGAAGTGGAAAATTATGCGAAAAGAGAGAGCGCCGCTTTGCGCCAGCGAAGGGACAATGGAAAGGCGGCACGCAGCTACTACAATAATATGAAGAAATTGAATTATGTAGGATCGCAGTTTATGGACAAAAAAAACTGAGTTGGATAAGAAAAGAGAGGCTGTATCAGCCCCTCTTCCATAATTTTAATGTTTTAAGAATTTTCTTCTGCTCTTCAGGGCCATAACTCTGGAAAATACGAAGAAGTTCCGTATTCATTGCCTTGTTTGCTTCCTGAGGAGTGCGGTCTGTAAAGCCCGGTTCAAGAATTTCGTCAATTGTTACATTGCAGAGTTTAGAATAATAGAGAAGAACCCGAAGATTCAGTTTGGCACGATTGTTTTCCAGATTGCTGACAAAAGCAACTGTACAATCCAAATCCTCTGCCACCATCTCCTGCGTATAGCCTTGCTCTACGCGGAGTTGTTTCATTTTTAATCCCACTTTTGAAAAGTCCAGTTCACTCATTTGAAAAACTCCTTTTGTTTTTTAGTTATGTTCATTTTATTATATTTTTTATAAACAGGCAAGACATAACTTGTCAAATGTGGCAAAAATTATATATAGTTATGAAAAATGTGTTTTTGTTTTGGGAAAAATGTGAAAAGAGAGGGAAGATTAAAAAATGCATTATGATTATCTGATCGTAGGGGCGGGCCTGTTTGGCAGTGTATTCGCCTGTGAAATGACAAGGAGAGGAAAAAAATGTTATGTGATAGATAAGCGGGATCATATTGCCGGAAATATCTATACGGAAAAGCGGCTTGGCATTTCTGTGCATCGCTATGGGGCGCATATATTTCACACTTCGGACAGGGAGATATGGGACTATGTGGGACAGTTCGCCGAATTTAATCATTATGTAAACTCCCCGGTGGCGATTTATAAGGACGAGCTTTATAACCTGCCCTTTAATATGAATACTTTCAGTAAACTTTGGGATATTAAGACGCCTGCACAGGCGAAGAGAAAAATTGCGGAACAGCTTGCGGAATTTTCCGTGGAGAAACCGGAGAATCTGGAAGAGCAGGCGTTGTCCCTGGTGGGAAAAGATGTATATGAGAAGCTGGTAAAAGGATATACGGAAAAGCAGTGGGGCCGAAAATGCAGTGAACTCCCCGCATTTCTGATAAAAAGGCTGCCGCTTCGTTTTACCTATGATAACAATTATTTCAATGACCGTTATCAGGGAATTCCTGTGGACGGATATACAGAGATCGTGGAAAAGCTGTTAAAAGGGATTGATGTGAGGACCGGGATCTCCTGGCAAAAGTTCCGGGAGAAATCGGGGGGTATTACCTGGGATAAACTGCTCTATACAGGTATGATAGATGAATATTACGGATACAGTCTGGGGGCTTTGGAGTACCGTTCCCTGCGATTTGAGACAGAAGAACTGCCGGATGAGGAAAACTATCAGGGTAATGCGGTGGTGAACTATACGGAGAGGGATATTCCATACACGAGGATCATAGAGCACAAACATTTTACATTTGGTACACAGCCCGGTACTGTGATCACAAAAGAATATCCCACGGAATGGAAAAAGGGGGATGAGCCTTACTATCCGGTCAATGATGATAGAAATAACGGACTTTATGAAGCCTATCTGGAACTTGCTGAAAAAGAAAAAAATGTGCTGTTTGGCGGGAGGCTTGGACAATATCGGTATTATGATATGGATAAGACAATCGGGGAAGCTTTAAAGATGGTAAAACAGGAGAGTGACAGAGAATAGAAAACTGTGCATAAAAAACAGCCATGGCAAAGTTGCTTTTGGCTGTTTTCAGCAGTAGTAGTTAAATAACATTCCGATATAATTGCTGGAGAGATATGGATTTGCAAAATTGTGCCCCGGATTTTTGTAGGCAACCACCATCTTATCCACATATTTCATGGGATTTAAGGAGATCTGGTTTGTTTTGCGGAATATCTGTTGGGCAAAGTTTTTGATGACCTGGAACCTGTCGTCTGCATCGTCGGACTGAATGGCTTTGGAAAGAGCGGCCTTATCTACATGTATATTGCCATCTTCCCCTAAGTTTAAGCCGATGTCTGTGAGACCGTTTTTATATAATGAAGCGATGCCTGCCATTTCTCCCTTGAGTTTGCCGGAACTGTTCTGGGAAATTTTAAACTCGTCAACGGCTTTCAAAAAGCTGTTATAGCTTCTGGCCAGCTGGGCCACGTTGTCCGCAAGGGACTCATAATCCGCTTTCAGTCCGATCCCGACAGGACCCTTTTCCTCCGGGGTAATGCCCCTCAGTTCTATTTCGTAAAATCGGTCTACAATAAATTTATTAGAGTGAGCCTCCTGGGGGATTCCGTTTAAAGTGAACTGTGCATTGGAAGCAGCCCGGGAAATATAGTCCAACCCCAGATAGGAAACCATACCGGACGTTTTACTTGTTTTTTCATCGGAAACGGAAAACATACCGTTTTTTCCTGGTTTCAGACCGGTTGTCTGAGATTCGATGCGCAGGGAAGAAGTTTCTTCTTCTCCTTCGATAATTTCCGCATTCAGTCCGATGCGGGAGTTATTGATCAGGCGTTCAAGACGGTTCAGGATATTGCGGTTTGTTTCGCCGGCCCGTATACTGAACTGGAATTCATAGTTCATATCATTGATGCCGATATCAAAGGAGTAGGTATCGGGCGGTAAAGCCACAGGCGAATCGTTTTTCAGGAAGCTGCCGAGATTCACCTGAGAAACTGCCAGGGACTGGACCTCAATATCCAGAGGTGAAACTTTGTCACTATCGGAAGAACTGCCGATAAATCTGGCCACGATCAGATCTTCATCACTGGAATATGCTACCTTGCGGTCTAATAATTCCCTGCTGTCCATGCTTCCACTGAGAGAGGCAATTTCCATATGCAGCTCCCTGGCGTTTTCCTTTAACCCCACAGCAAACTGAGCCGATTCCTTTTTGTTGGGAAGCAGGTACAGGGGAGATTCTTTATTGAGTTTTATGATGGAATTATAAATGCTGCGAAGCTCACTGCGTTTATGGGCATCATATTTGCCGGCATTTTTAGGAGTGTAAGCAGTCAGATAATAATTATAGATATTGTCCTGAATAGCATTATAAGCCATCTCATCCCCTCCTTTCTTCCTTGAAATTATTCCGAACGCCTTCGCTGCAGATCCGTTGCAGTAGTTCGAGTGAAAATACTTTACTTTGTGCTGGAATCAGGGTATTATTTACTAGGGATAAAAAGCCCCGTCAGATATAAATAAATCATAGCACTTTTTAAGGTCTGTTACAAGAGAATTTAGTTGTTTTCAGCGGATTTTTTCGCATTTTTCACAAAAAGGATTGACGTGTATGCATTCTTATGTTATAGTGATCAGACGAGATGAGATTCAGGTCTTTTTTTTATGCTCGAAATGACGCTTGGAGGTGGAAAGATGCGTACGAGAATAACACTGGCATGTACGGAATGTAAGCAGCGTAACTACAATACAACAAAGGATAAAAAGACACATCCTGACAGAATGGAGATCAGGAAGTATTGTAGATTTTGCAGAAAGCATACGTTGCACAAAGAGACAAAGTAAAGATAACTTTGCCGTAACAGAATGGGCATCCGGGCGGGATGCAAAAGTGAACTGACCGCGGACATTTGTTTGTCCGGGAAGGAGTTAAAAATGGGAGATTCCTCAAAGAAAGGAAACAAAAAAGGATTCTTTGACGGTGTAAAAGCTGAATTCAGGAAGGTTTCATGGCCCGATAAGACATCTATCATCAGGCAGACAGTTGCCGTTGTTGCCATTTCTCTTGTGCTGGGAGTCATTATTACCATATTAGATTTTATCGTACAGTATGGTGTTAGTTTCCTGACGATGTAACACACAAAAGGAAAAAGTGGAATAAATTTCATTTATGATTTGTGCGCAGATAGCAGCAGGGGTGGAGTGTATATGGCAGAAGCAAACTGGTATGTGGTGCATACCTATTCCGGGTATGAAAACAAGGTAAAGGCCAATATAGAGAAAACCATTGAGAACAGAAATCTGCAGGAAGAGATTCTGGAAGTGCGCGTACCGATGCAGGACGTGATGGAAATGAAAAACGGCGCCCGCAAGACAGTGCAGAAAAAGATGTTTCCGGGCTATGTTCTGATCAATATGGTGATGAATGATGATACATGGTATGTTGTCCGTAATACAAGGGGTGTTACCGGTTTTGTAGGGCCGGGAAGCAAGCCTGTACCTCTTACGGAGGCGGAAATGAAGCCTCTTGGTATTAAGGTGGATAATATTACGATCGACTTTGGCGAGGGCGACACGATCGTTGTGGTGGCCGGCGCCTGGAAAAATACGGTGGGAGTTGTCCAGAAAATTGATTTTAACAAACAGACGGCGACGATCAATGTAGACATGTTCGGTAGAGATACGCCTGTTGAAATCAGCTTTGCAGAAGTTCGGAAGTTCAGTTGAGGCCGCAGGGGATTCTGCGGGAGTGCGCGCAGTGGCAGTTGAGCCTGTGCGAATACAGGTACGTGGACGTATGCCGGAAATAAACTGGTATATAGTGCAGGTGTATAGCGCGCAGTAAATATGGTTGGGACAGTGGGAGTCATAAAACGACGCTGACCACAATTTATTATAGGAGGTGCCATTATGGCAAAGAAAGTAGTAGGATATATTAAATTACAGATCCCTGCTGGTAAAGCTACACCAGCACCGCCGGTTGGTCCTGCGCTGGGACAGCACGGTGTGAACATCGTTGAATTCACAAAACAGTTCAACGCAAGAACAGCGGATAAGGGCGACCTGATCATCCCCGTTGTTATTACAGTTTATGCGGACAGAACATTCAGTTTCATCACAAAGACTCCGCCTGCGGCTGTACTTCTTAAGAAGGCATGCAACATCAAGTCCGGTTCCGCAGTGCCAAACAAGACGAAGGTTGCAACGATTTCCAAAGCGAAAGTGCAGGAGATTGCGGAAATGAAAATGCCTGACTTAAATGCGGCGAGTCTGGAAGCTGCTATGAGCATGATCGCCGGTACAGCCAGAAGCATGGGCATCACAGTAGAAGATTAATGGGGAGGAACGACAATGAAGCATGGTAAGAAATACAGAGAAGCAGCAAAGCTTATTGACCGTACCGTTCAGTATGATCCGACTGATGCAATGGCTCTGGTTAAGAAAGCGGCAACAGCAAAATTTGATGAGACAGTAGAAGTGCATATCAGAACAGGCTGTGACGGACGTCATGCGGAACAGCAGGTTCGTGGTGCGGTGGTACTGCCCAACGGAACAGGTAAGACGGTAAGAGTGCTTGTATTTGCGAAGGGTGATAAAGTAAATGAAGCGGAAGCGGCAGGCGCTGATTATGTAGGCGGCGATGAACTGATTCCCAGGATCCAGAACGAAGGATGGCTTGACTTTGATGTGGTAGTGGCAACTCCCGATATGATGGGCGTTGTGGGACGTCTCGGTAAGGTGCTCGGCCCGAAAGGCCTGATGCCGAACCCGAAGGCTGGCACGGTGACAATGGACGTGACAAAGGCGATCAAGGATATCAAAGCGGGTAAGATCGAGTACAGGCTGGATAAGTCCAATATTATTCACTGCCCGGTTGGCAAGGCTTCCTTTACGGAAGAACAGCTGATGGAAAACTTTGATGCACTGATGGGAGCAGTATTGAAGGCAAGGCCCAGCGCATTGAAAGGACAGTACCTCAGAAGCGTGACACTGGCATCCACAATGGGACCTGGCGTGAAAGTTTCAACAGCGAAATTAGTATAAAAATGATCAGAGCGCTTCGCGAACTGGTCTTAAGTAAAAGGGCGCGGCATCTGCTGCGCCCTTTTTGGAAAGATCGAACCAATTTGAAAGCAGATGGCGATCAACAGACTGCAGGCGGGGAATGGCTGTATTGGATATCAGCAGAAATAATTGAGATATGAGCAGAAAAAAACGGAAAAGAAAAATAAATAGACGGGGAAGTCTCTGGAGTACATTCTGGATGACCCTGATCGTTACACTGGCCGCAGGCGGTTGCGCCATGGGGATCTTTTTGTTTTTAAACAGGAACAACGGCATGGAACAGGGGGAAGGTATTTCGGAGATCGCACGGATCGAGGAGGAAGATATACCGGCGAGATGGACGGATACGGAGCAGGCAGAAGAGGGACTGCAGGGAGAAGCGGCAAAAGAAGCTCTGAAAGAGCAGGAAGAGGATGAAGGATTTGATGAAGACGGCTGTATCCGGGATGAAAACGGCAGGATCCTGGAACGGAAAGTGGAGACCGCAGGGGAGGAAACGACACTGCTTTTTGCCGGGGATATTCTGTTTGACGACGGCTATGCGATGATGGGGGCTCTGCGGAAGCGCGGTGATATCAAAGCCTGTTTTTCGGCGGAGACGCTGCAGGAGATGCGGGATGCCGATATTTTCATGTTGAACAATGAGTTTACCTATACAGACAGAGGGGAACCGACGCCGGAAAAGCAGTTTACGTTCCGGGCGAAGCCTGAGAATGCGGCACTGCTTCATGAACTGGGAGTAGATATTGTTTCTCTTGCCAACAACCATGTGTATGATTACGGGGAGATCTCTCTGCTTGATTCCCTGGCCACACTGGAGGGGATCGGTATGCCCTATGTGGGGGCGGGCAGGAATCTGGCGGAGGCCTCCCGGACCGTTTATTTTTCTGCCGGAAACCAGAAGATCGCTTATATATCCGGCACGATGATCGAAAGACTGAATACACCGGATACGAGAGGCGCTACGGAAAGTGCGGCCGGCGTATTCCGATGTTTTACAGAGACGGAGATTTTTGACCGGATAGCGCAGGCGAAAGAAAACAGTGATTTTGTGGTAGTCTATATTCACTGGGGAACAGAGAAGACGGAGGAGCCGGACTGGTCCCAGCCGGATATGGCGAAGAAGTTAGCGGAGGCGGGCGCAGATCTGATCATCGGAGACCATCCCCATGTGCTGCAGCCGATTACCGGTGCAAACGGTGTGCCGACGATTTATTCCGTGGGCAACTACTGGTTTAATTCCAGTACCCTAGATACCTGTCTTGTCAAGGTGAAGGTGAGAGGCGGCGAAATGCAGAGTTTTCAGTTTCTGCCCGCCAGACAGTCGGACTGTTATACGGAACTGTTAAATGGCGCGGAGAAGGAGACGGTGCTGAGCTATATGCGCAGTATTTCCGGCTCGGTGACGATCGATGGGGAAGGGTATGTCAGCTTTTGGTGAGGGGCGGTTTCCAATGGGATTTAGTTAGTGACTTTGGACTGGTTACAGGTTTAACTAAATGACATGATGCTGGGGCAAGAGGTATCCAGGTAGAAAATTGACATTGGTTCAGTCTCTGCCCGCTGGGGTTCTTCAGATTGGAAATGTTTTAAAACAATATACCTAAAAGTTAAACGCTTTTTTGGTGTAAAATATACAAAAAACGAAAAGTGGCGAAAAAGAGTTGACAAAGTTGTTGTCTAATGTTATAGTTTCTAAAAAGAAGGGGGCGCACCCGCAAACAAAAATGAACAATATTGTAACAATTAATGATGTTGCTGAGGCAGCCGGCGTAGGCAAGGGAACCGTTGACAGAGTATTACATAATCGGGGCCGCGTTTCGGAAGAAACAAGAAAAAGGGTTTTAAAATGTATTGAGGAACTGGGGTATAAGCCGAATACGGCGGCGCGTATGCTGGCGAAGCGCCGTATTTATAAAATTGCGGTGATCTACCATAATAAAGAGATAGAATTCTGGCGTCAGGTGGAGGAAGGAGTGATCGAGGCGGCCGAAGAGTATAAGCAGATGGGTATTGTGGTCGATCAGTTTATTCTTCCGCAGATCGATATAGATGGTCAGCTTGCCTTGATCGATCAGGTGATCGAACGAAAATATGACGGACTGGCGATCGTGCCTTATTGTTCTCCCAAAATTTCCGAGGCGTTAAGCAGAGCGGCGGCTAAAAAAATACAGGTGATCACATTTAACAACGATGAGGAGTGCGGGAGGGCCTGCTATGTGGGACAGGATCTGCTGCAAAGCGGGAGAACAGCCGGAAAGCTTATGGGGATGATCGCAGAACCTGACAGCAGATATGCGGTTTTTCTGCCCATTGTCGAAGGGATGAGCGCTCTGTACAACAGGTATATCGGTTTTCGGGAAGTATTGGATGCCAACCGGAAGGATATGAAGCTGATCGGGGTTTTCAGCTGTGCCCAGGAAGGGGAACAGGCCTATGAGAAAGCAAAGGCGCTGATTCAGAGGGAGAAGGTAGACGCCATTTACGCGTCCAACGGCATTGTCGCCAATATAGCGCAGGCAGTGGAAGACCTGGGGTACTCTCAGAAAATAAAGCTGGTGGGACATGACCTGACGGATTTTGTCGTAAAGTACATAGAGAGCGGTACGATCAATGTTTCTATCGGGCAGGAGGCGAAGAAGCAGGGGTATATTGCGGTGGAGAAGCTGTGCAGAAACCTTCTGATGGATGAAGAGATCACCGGGGATGTCTACACAAAAATTGTGGTTACAGTGAAAGAAAATTTGGCGTATGTATGACGCTGAATTTTATCTCCTTTGCGGGAACGCCCCCGCAAATAGATTTTATGAAAACGGAAGCAATGAAATTAAACATACAAACAATGAAGGAGGTTTCAACATGAAAAAGAAATTATGGGCGGTATTATTAACCGGTGCGATGGCGGCAGCTTTGCTGTCGGGCTGCGGCCAGGCGGCGGAGCCGGCAGCGGAAACAGCGCCGGAGACGCAGGCGGCGCAGGAGGAAGGAGAAGCGGCAGCTGAGGAGAAAGAAACGGAGGAAGCTTCGGGCGGAGGGTATGATTTTGTTTTTGTGTGCCCGATCGTAGGCATGGAATACTGGAATCTTTGTTCGGACGGTATTGAGAAGGCGGATGCGGAACTGGGAACCCATACACAGATCATCGGCCCCACAGATTCCTCTACGTTCACCACAGAAATTGCGAATTACATGGAATCTGCTATCGCGACGCAGCCGGATGCCATCATGGCATATTCCGGGCTGGAAGTGATGGCGCCCCTGATTGAAAAGGCAAAAGAACAGGGCATTCCGTTTATCTCCATCGACAGCGATGCGCCGGATACTTCCAGAATTGCCTATATCGGAACAGATCCCTATAATGCGGGATTTAAAACCGGCGAGGCCATGGTTGAATTCACAGGGGGAACAGGAAAGGTTGCGATTTTGTGCAGCTCCCTTTCTTCCGAAAAGGAGATGAAGGAAGTGGATGCTTTCAAGGATGCGTTAGAGGGACATGACATTGAGATCCTGACAATGGAAGAGACGGACGCGGACCTTGCTACCGCCGTGGTAAAAATGGAAGCGTTAGTATCCACTTATCCGGAGATGACAGCGGTGCTCGGTACATCCGCCTATGATGTGCAGGGAGCGGCAAAAGTGAAAAAAGAGAGGGGACTGGATGATCTGGTGCTGATCGGCTACGATGATCTGGATGAGACGTTAAATTATATCAGGGACGGCATCATCAACGGCGTTGTCGTACAGGATCCCTACAACATGGGATACCAGGGCGTATACCTGATGCATGAATATGTGGAGAAAGGGAGCCTGGAAGAAGAAAACTATGACACCGGTACGATTCTGGTGACAAAAGAGAACGTGGATAACTACCGAGACTGAGCACAGCCGACGGTACAGGCTATGCGGATGAAAGGAAGAGTAAGGTAACAGGGAAGGTTTCAGGTTTCCCTGTTACAGATAGAGCAAAAGGCTGCATACTGCGGAAAGGGATGCAGCCTTTTCTGAAAGGAGCATGAAAATGAATGCAATAAAGAAGATGATGAAAGTCAGGGAAATAGGGGTACTCATTCCGCTCCTGATATTGTGGTTGGTTACTTATTTTATCAATCATGCATTTTTTTCTGCCACTAGTATGATTGCGCTGTTTCGGTCGATCTCCGTTTCGGCCCTGGGCGCCATAGGAGCATCTTTTGTCTTTTGCTGCGGCATGATGGATGTGTCGGGGGGCTCCATTTACGGACTGGCGGGCATGATGACGGCGATCGCGATGAAAGAATGGGGGATGCCGGTGCCGGTTGCCATTCTGGTCGGTTTGCTTGTGGGCATGATCTTCGGCATGGTCAACAGTCTGATCATCAACGGGCTGGATATCCCGGCATTTATTGCGACGCTGGGATCCCAATATATTGCAAGAGGGATCGTGAACGTCGTGTCGGAGGGGCGGTCCTATACAGGGTTTCCGGCCAGTTTTAACAGGATCGGCGAAGTCGGCCCTCTGGGAATTCCCTGGAGTATTTATATCAGTCTGATCGTCGCGGCAATTGCGGCCTGGATGTTAAAGTATTCCGTCTTCGGCAGGGAACTGATGGCCGTGGGCGGCAATGCGGAGACAGCCCGTGTCTGCGGCATCAATATCAAAAGAGTCAGAAATATGGCTTTTGTGAGCAACGCGGTGCTCTGTGCGTTAGCCGGCATTTTATCTTCGGCCAGGCTGCAGACGGCCCAGGCAGCGGCAGGCACAGGCTGGGAGATGACGGTCATCGCGGCGGCGATCATCGGCGGCGTCAGCATGTACGGCGGTTCCGCCACGATTATCGGCGCCCTGCTTGGGGTGGGCATCATGGAAACGCTGACGGTATCCATGACGATGATCAAAGTCAATGCCTACTGGCAGAGAGTGGTGATCGGCGTTGTCATTGTTCTGGCTGTGGGAATGGACACCTATAAGCGGAAGCATCTGTCCGGAGGAAAGTGATATGGAGAAGAAGATTATTTTGGAGATGAAACATATTACAAAACGCTTTCAGGGCGTTATGGCGCTTGACGATGTCACGTTTCATGCGTATAAGGGAGAAATTCTGGCATTATGCGGGGAGAACGGTGCGGGGAAGTCCACGTTAATGAAAATTCTCAGCGGTTCCTATCCGGAAACCAGTTATGAGGGCGAGATCTATATTAACGGGGAAGCATGTCACTTTATGGATCCGGCACAGTCGGAGAACATGGGGATTGGTATGATCTATCAGGAGATCAGCATGCATCTGGATATGACAGTGGCGGAAAATCTGTTTATCGGCCGGTGGCCCATGAAGGGCAGACAGGTAGACTGGAAAAAGATGAATGCCAAAGCAAAAGAATATCTGGACCTGGTCGGTCTGGATATTGAGCCGGATGATGTTTTACGGCAGTTGGGTGCCAGCAAACAGCAGCTCGTGTCCATTGCCAGAGCCCTCAGCAAGGATCTGAAAATTCTGGTGTTGGACGAACCCACGTCGCCGTTAACCCAAAAGGAATCTGAAATTCTGTTTCGGATTTTACAGTCCTTAAAAGAGCGGGGCATCGCCTGCATCCTGATCACGCACAAGATGGATGAGGTATTTCAGAATGCGGATAGAGTGACGGTTCTTCGGGATGGGAAAAGTGTGGCTTCTTATTTGCTGGAAGAGACTGATGAAAAGAGGATTGTTGCGGATATGGTGGGACGGGAGATCACCAATTTCTACCCGAAAGAAAAAGTGCCGATCGGCGGACCGATCATGGAAGTAAAGGATTTTTCTGTTCCCCATCCGTCCATCCCGGGAAGAAAGATCATTGACAATGTGTCTTTTTGTCTGCATCAGGGAGAGATCCTGGGCATTGCGGGACTTGTGGGAGCGGGCAGAAGCGAACTGGTGAATGCGGTCTTTGGGAAAGATAAAAAACTTTCCGGAAAAGTTTTGGTCAACGGCCTGGAAGTGCGGATCAAATCCCCTGCCGACGCCATGAAGCAGGGGATCGCACTGTTAACCGAAGAACGGAAAAAAGACGGCATTATAGGCGGAATGTCGATTAGAGAAAATATCACGCTGCCCTCCTTAAAAAAGGTGTCCGGAAAGGGAATCTTAAACTTCAGGAAAGAGCGGGAACTGTCTCAGAAGTATTTTGAAGGCCTGAATGTCAAAGCGCCCGGGAGCGATACGCTGCTCGGACAGTTGTCCGGCGGAAACCAGCAGAAAGTCGTCTTAGGGAAGTGGATCGCGAGAGAACCGCAGATCCTGATACTGGATGAGCCCACCAGAGGAATCGACGTGGGGGCAAAATATGAGATCTACAAGATCATCGTGGATCTGGCAAGGCAGGGAAAGGGCATTATTATGATCTCATCCGAACTGCCCGAACTGTTATCCATGGCAGACCGGATCATGGTAATTTCCGATCAGAAGATCAGAGGAACGTTAAGTGCGGAGGAGGCCACACAGCAGAAGGTAATGGAATTGTCGGCATTATCGGAAAGCAGTATGGCACAGTGAATTAAAGAACGCAGTATCACAGGCTGTGCCTGCGATATGCAGGAGGTGTAAAAAATGAAGCAGACGATCTCAGTGAAAATGGATCATGAAGTTTTGGTCTACATGAACGGACTTTCTTATGCCTGCAGACAACATTGGTTTCATCATACCATGCAGGATTTAAAGATGGATCTTATCGTGCCGAAAATGCGGGAGGGACATAAACCCTGTCCTGCCATCGTATGGATCTGCGGCGGCGCATACCGGGTGGTGGATCGTTCCATATGGATGCCGGAGATGATCTGGTTTGCCAGAAAAGGATATGTGGTGGCAAGTGTGGAATACCGTACAAGCAATGAAGCGCAGTTTCCGGCGGCGCTTATCGATGTAAAAGCGGCGATCCGCTATCTGAAGGCACATGCGGAAACCTTTGCGATCGATCCGGACAGGATCTGCGTGATGGGAGAATCAGCAGGCGGCACACTGGCCTGTCTGGCGGGCCTTACGGCGGGCGCAGAAGAATTTGAGCAGGGCGATAATCTCCGGGTAGACAGTTCCGTAAAAGCGGTGGTGGACTTTTACGGTCTGGTGGATTTTACGATCCCTGCCTTACATGTAAGCGAGGAAATTCCCGCCTGGACCATACAGGACTTTCTGGGAGAGGATTACTCGGAGGAGGTGGCCAGGAAGGCAAGCGCCGTCGCCTATGTGAATGAAAATACTCCGCCTTTTCTGATCCTGCACGGAACAAAGGACCAGGTGGTTCCGATTCGTCAGAGCGAAGTGCTGGAAGAGGCGTTAAAGAGGCATCATGTTTATTATGAAGCCTATCTGCTGGAGGGCGCCGAACATGGAACGGACGAATTTTATCAGGAGGAGGTACTGCAGAGGGTGGCGGCGTTTTTGGATAAGGTGGTATAAATTTTATTTCACCTCTTGACAGCATCCGGCGCGTATGCTATCTTAAAAAAGGTCGTAAGACCTGCCGAAGACAGCAGGCGCCGGAGAACCGGCATAAGGACAGCCGCCTGCCGAGGAAAAAGTGGAATTTACAGAACTTTTTACCTTCCTGTCTTTTGGAAGGTTTTTTTATTCCCGGCCGATGGGAAGCTTCGGTGTAAAATCTAAAAGGAGGTAAAAAAATGGCAAAGGTTGAACTGAAAAAGCCTATCGTAGAAGAAATATCCGCTGCAATTAAGGATGCCCAGACAGTTGTACTTGTCGATTACCGTGGACTTACGGTAGAACAGGATACGAATCTCAGAAGGCAGCTTCGTGAAGCTGGCGTAGGATACAAAGTTTACAAGAATACGTTCATGAATTTTGCGTTCAAGGGAACAGACTGTGAAGGCCTGTCAGATCTGCTGGAAGGACCAAGCGCTATGGCAACCTGTGATACGGATGCTACCGCAGCAGCCAGGGTTCTGTGCAAGTTTGCGAAGACAGCACCGGCATTGGAGATCAAAGGCGGTGTGGTGGAAGGCACTGTGTATGACGCAAAGGGAATTGAGCAGATTTCCAATATTCCTTCCAGAGAGGAACTGTTGTCAAGGCTGCTTGGCAGCATGCAGTCACCTGTTACAAATCTTGCCCGCGTACTGAAACAGATCGCAGAGAAAGATGGAGACACAGCTTCTGCAGAGGCTGAAACAGCGGAAGCGCCTGCAGAGGCATAAACTGAACCTGAAAGAAGCGTAGAAAAACATAAATAAAATGGAGGAAAAAATCATGGCAAAATTATCCACACAGGAATTTATTGATGCTATCAAAGAGTTATCCGTAATGGAATTAAATGATCTTGTAAAAGCATGTGAAGAGGAATTCGGCGTATCCGCAGCAGCAGGCGTCGTTGTTGCAGCAGCAGCAGGCCCGGCAGAGGCAGCGGAAGAGAAGACAGAATTTGACGTTGAGCTGACAGAGATCGGCGCAGAGAAGATCAAAGTAATCAAAGTTGTTCGTGAGGCAACAGGTCTTGGTCTGAAGGAAGCGAAAGAAGCAGTTGAGTCCGCTCCGAAGGTATTGAAAGAGGCGGTTTCCAAGGAAGAAGCAGAAGAGCTGAAGAAGAAATTGGAAGAAGTAGGAGCAAAGGTTACTCTGAAATAAATTCTGTGAGATATCTACGTAAGATAACGCCATCTGCCCGGTTTTGGGCGGATGGCTTTCGCTATTTTTATCCTATTTAATAAAAAATTCTTAATTTTTTTCTTGACGGGCAAAAATGATCTGTAGTATACTGGATAATGCACTATTGTGGTGAGGTATGCTTATTCGTGCCCAAAATACCGGAAAATAGGCAATAAATACAGAGAACGGGGTGAATGTTGATGGAAAAAAACAGAATACGTCCAATGGCTTCCGGGAAGCAGATACGTATGAGTTATCAAAGGCACAAAGAGGTTCTGGAAATGCCGAATCTGATCGAAGTCCAGAAAGATTCCTACGGATGGTTTCTTGGTGAAGGACTGAGAGAAGTCTTTGATGATATTTCTCCGATTACAGATTACAGCGGGCAGCTCAGTCTGGAATTTGTAGACTTTGAATTATGTAAAGACGACGTGAAGTATTCTATTGAAAAATGTAAAGAGCGGGATGCGACCTATGCGGCTCCGCTGAAAGTGAGAGTGCGTCTTTATAATAAGGAGAAGGAAGAGATCAGCGAACATGAGATCTTCATGGGCGACCTTCCGCTTATGACGGAGACAGGCACCTTTGTGATCAATGGCGCAGAGCGTGTTATCGTCAGCCAGCTTGTTCGTTCCCCCGGCATTTATTATGATATCACAAAGGCAAAATTTGGTAAAGAACTGTATGCCTGCACGGTGATCCCCAACAGGGGTGCATGGTTGGAGTATGAGACCGATGCAAACGACGTGTTTTATGTGCGTGTAGACAGGACAAGAAAAGTGCCGATCACGGCATTGATCCGTGCACTCGGCGTGGGCACAAACGAAGAGATCATTGAACTGTTCGGTGAGGAACCGAAGATCCAGGCAAGTATTGCAAAGGACCCTTCTACGAATTATCAGGAGGGTATGTTAGAGTTATATAAAAAGATACGTCCCGGTGAGCCGCTCAGTGTAGACAGCGCCTCCAGTTTGATCAATGGTATGTTTTTTGATCCGAGACGTTATGATCTGGCGAAGGTGGGCAGATATAAGTTTAATAAGAAACTGATGTTAAAGAACAGAATTCGCGGTTTTGCGCTGGCGGAGGATGCTGTGGATCTGCAGACAGGTGAAATTATAGCGGCGGCAGGGACAAAACTGACGGCGGAACTGGCGGACGCGATTCAGAACGCGGCGATTCCGGCTGTCATGGTGGAAACACCGGAGAAAAATGTGAAAATTCTGTCCAATATGATGGTGGATTTGGGGAATTATGTAAACTGTGACCCGAAAGAACTGGGTATAAAAGAACTGGTATATTATCCTGTTCTGGCGCAGATTTTGGAGGAGTATGCGGGGGATGAGGACGCCATTAGAGAAGCAGTTCGGAAAAATGTGCATGAACTTGTGCCGAAGCATATTACAAAGGAAGATATTCTGGCATCCATCAACTATAATATTCATCTGGAATACGGTATCGGCAACTCCGATGATATCGACCATCTTGGCAACAGACGGATCAGGGCGGTGGGCGAACTGCTGCAGAACCAGTACCGGATCGGTCTTTCCAGACTGGAGAGAGTTGTCAGGGAGAGAATGACAACTCACGATGCGGAGAATCTGTCTCCTCAGGCGCTGATCAATATCAAGCCGGTGCAGGCGGCGGTGAAGGAATTCTTTGGTTCCTCCCAGCTGTCCCAGTTTATGGACCAGACCAACCCGCTGGGCGAATTAACTCATAAAAGACGTTTATCGGCCCTTGGCCCGGGTGGTCTTTCCAGAGACCGTGCCGGATTCGAGGTGCGTGACGTACATTATACACACTATGGGCGTATGTGTCCGATTGAGACGCCGGAGGGTCCTAACATCGGTCTGATCAACTCGTTGGCATGCTATGCGCGGATCAATGAGTACGGCTTTGTGGAGGCGCCTTACCGTAAGATTGATAAGAGCGATCCGGAAAATCCAAGGGTTACGGATGAAATTATTTATATGACGGCGGACGAAGAGGACGCTTATTATGTGGCGCAGGCTTCCGCCGCGTTAGATGAGAATGGTTACTTTATCGGAAAGAGCGTGTCCGGCCGTTATATGGAGGAGACGAAGGACTATCCGATCAAACGCATGGACTACATGGATGTATCGCCGAAGATGGTGTTCTCGGTGGCGACGGCGCTCATTCCATTTTTGCAGAACGACGATGCCCACCGTGCGCTGATGGGTTCCAATATGCAGCGTCAGGCTGTGCCGCTTCTGTTTCCGGAGGCGCCTGCGGTAGGGACCGGTATGGAGCAGAAGGCTGCTGTGGATTCCGGTGTCTGCGTGATTGCGGGAAAGAGCGGTACGGTTACTTATGTATCTTCCCGGATCATCAAGATAGTATGCGATGACGGGGAGCAGGATGAGTATCATCTGACCAAGTTTGTGAGAAGCAACCAGTCCAACTGTTACAACCAGAAACCCATCGTGAAGAAGGGGGATCATGTGAAAGCCGGGGAGGTGATCGCAGACGGTCCTTCCACGGCCCAGGGTGAACTGGCGCTGGGGGAAAACCCGTTGATCGGTTTTATGACATGGGAAGGCTATAACTACGAGGATGCCGTTCTGATCAGCGAGAGGCTTGTGCGGGAGGACGTCTATACTTCCATTCACATTGAGGAGTACGAGGCGGAAGCCCGGGATACAAAGCTAGGTGCGGAGTGCATTACGAAGGATGTGCCGGGCGTGGGCGACGATGCGCTGAAAGATCTGGACAGCAACGGTATCATCCGTATCGGCGCAGAAGTCCGGGCCGGAGATATTCTGGTGGGCAAGGTGACGCCAAAGGGTGAGACGGAGCTGACAGCGGAGGAAAGACTGCTTCGGGCAATCTTCGGCGAGAAGGCCAGAGAGGTACGTGATACCTCCCTGAAAGTGCCCCACGGTGAATACGGTATCGTTATTGATGCAAAGGTATTTACGAGAGAAAACGGCGATGAACTGTCTCCCGGCGTGAATATGGCTGTCCGCATTTACATCGCACAGAAGAGAAAGATTTCTGTGGGGGATAAGATGGCAGGCCGCCATGGCAACAAGGGCGTTGTGTCCCGGGTGCTGCCGGTGGAAGATATGCCTTACCTGCCCAACGGACGACCGCTTGATATTGTGTTAAATCCTCTGGGCGTTCCCTCCCGTATGAACGTAGGACAGGTACTGGAGATCCATCTGTCCCTGGCGGCCAAGGTGTTAGGGTTTAATGTGGCGACGCCGGTGTTTGACGGGGCAAAGGAAATTGATATAGAAGACACGTTGGAGATGGCAAACGATTATGCCAATACAGAGTGGGAAGAGTTCGAAGAGAAATATAAAGATATTGTGTTGCCGGAAGTGATGCAGTATCTGTATGATCACAGAGACCATCGCGCGGTGTGGAAAGGCGTTCCCATCTCTAAAGACGGTAAAGTGAGGCTGCGGGACGGCAGAAGCGGAGAATACTTCGATGCGCCTGTTACCATCGGCCATATGCACTATCTGAAACTGCATCACCTGGTGGATGATAAGATCCATGCCCGTGCGACGGGCCCGTATTCCCTCGTAACGCAGCAGCCTCTTGGCGGTAAAGCGCAGTTCGGCGGCCAGCGTTTCGGTGAGATGGAGGTGTGGGCGTTAGAGGCTTATGGCGCGTCCTATACACTGCAGGAGATCCTGACTGTGAAGTCGGACGATGTGGTGGGACGTGTGAAGACCTACGAGGCCATCATCAAAGGCGAGAATATACCGGAGCCCGGTATTCCGGAATCCTTCAAGGTGCTGTTAAAGGAGCTGCAGTCCCTGGGACTGGACATCCGTGTGCTGCGTGATGATAATACCGAGGTTGAGGTGATGGAATCCGTAGACTATGGCGAGAATGATTACCGCTATGAGATGGAGGGCGACAAGAACTATAACCGGGACGAGGAATCTTTTGACGGCTATCAGACGCAGGAGTTTTCATCGGAGGGTGAACTGGAGAATGTGGAAGAGGAACCCGACGGAGAAGAGGAAGACTACTATGAGGGCGAGGAGCTCGAGGCAGAGATCTATGGGGAACCGGAGTATGAGAATTCATAACAGTTCAGCTGCATAAGCAGAAGCGGATACAAAGCAGCGGCTTTGATCAATGGAAGGACTGAACTGTCAGTGGATTTGGTCGATAAAGGCATCATAAAAAATGGAGGGAATCATGGCAGAAGTAAAGAATGAGAGTTATCAGCCTATGACATTTGACGCAATCAGAATCGGTCTTGCGTCTCCTGAAAAGATCAGGGAATGGTCCCGCGGCGAGGTAATGAAACCGGAGACGATCAACTACAGAACTCTGAAACCGGAACCAAATGGCTTGTTCTGCGAAAGAATTTTCGGACCTAGCAAGGATTGGGAGTGCCATTGCGGAAAATATAAAAAGATCAGATACAAAGGCGTGGTCTGCGACAGATGCGGTGTGGAAGTGACTAAATCCGCAGTCCGCAGAGAGCGTATGGGACATATTGAGCTGGCGGCGCCGGTGTCCCATATCTGGTATTTCAAGGGGATTCCCAGCAGAATGGGACTGATCCTGGATCTGTCCCCGAGAGTGCTGGAGAAAGTGTTATATTTTGCGTCCTACATTGTGTTGGACGCAGCAGAGACGGATCTGGAGTACAAACAGATTCTGACGGAAAAAGAGTATCAGGATGCCAGAGAAAAATGGGGCAGCAGATTCCGCGCCGGTATGGGGGCGGAGTCTATTAAGGAACTGCTGCAGGCCATTGATCTGGATACGGAAGCGGAAGAATTAAAGGCAGGTTTGAAGGAATCCACCGGCCAGAAGAGAGCAAGGATCATCAAGCGTCTCGAAGTGGTGGAAGCGTTCAGAGAGTCCGGCAATATGCCGGAATGGATGATCATGGATGCGATCCCTGTGATCCCGCCTGATCTGCGCCCAATGGTACAGCTTGACGGCGGCCGTTTTGCAACTTCCGATCTGAACGATCTGTACAGAAGGATCATCAACAGAAACAACAGATTGAAAAGGCTGCTGGAACTGGGGGCGCCGGATATTATCGTGAGAAACGAGAAAAGAATGCTGCAGGAGGCGGTGGATGCGCTGATCGACAACGGCAGGAGAGGACGTCCCGTGACGGGACCGGGCAACAGAGCCCTCAAATCCCTCTCTGATATGTTAAAAGGTAAGTCCGGCCGTTTCCGTCAGAACCTTCTGGGAAAACGTGTGGACTATTCCGGCCGTTCTGTTATCGTGATCGGACCGGAATTGAAGATCTACCAGTGCGGTCTGCCCAAAGAGATGGCAATCGAACTGTTCAAGCCTTTTGTGATGAAGGAGCTGTGCTCCAAACAGATCGCGCAGAATATTAAGAGTGCAAAGAAGATGGTGGAACGCCTGGATGTACGGGTTTGGGATGTGCTGGAGGAGGTCATCAAAGATCATCCTGTTATGTTAAACCGTGCACCGACGCTGCACAGACTGGGTATTCAGGCTTTTGAGCCGGTGTTAGTCGAGGGTAAGGCGATCAAGCTGCATCCCCTTGTATGTACCGCGTTCAATGCAGACTTTGACGGCGACCAGATGGCGGTGCATCTGCCTCTGTCCCAGGAAGCGCAGTCGGAATGCCGTTTCCTGTTGCTGTCGCCCAACAACCTGTTAAAACCTTCCGACGGAGGTCTGGTTGCTGTACCTTCTCAGGATATGGTGCTTGGAATCTATTATCTGACACAGGAGAGGCCGGGTTCCATCGGGGAGGGAAACGCTTACCGGAATGTCAACGAGGCAATCCTCGCTTATGAAAACGGAGAATGCACACTACACTCCCGCATCAAAGTGAGAGTGACAAAGGAAAATGCGGAAGGCGAAAAAGTGACAGGTACAGTGGAATCCACACTGGGACGGTTTTTGTTTAATGAGATCATACCCCAGGATCTGGGGTTTGTGGACAGAAGCAAACCTGAGAACCTGCTGAAGCTGGAAGTGGATAAATTAGTCGGCAAGAAGCAGTTAAAGCCGATTCTGGAGAAGGTCATCAACATCCATGGCGCGTCGAGGACCGCAGAGGTGTTGGATGATGTCAAGAACCTTGGCTATCATTATTCCACAAAGGCGGCGATCACGGTTTCCATTTCTGATATTATTGTGCCGAAGGAAAAGAAACAGATGTTAGATGAGGCACAGGCGAAGGTGGATAAGATCGCCATGGAATACAACCGTGGTAAATATACGGATGAGGAGCGTTACAGAAGAGTTCTGGAGACCTGGGATAAGACTGACGACGCGTTGAAAGAGCTGTCCATGGACTGCATGGATGACTACAACAACATCAAGATGATGGCGGATTCCGGAGCCCGTGGTTCCAAGGAGCAGATCAAACAGCTGGCCGGAATGCGTGGACTGATGGCGGATACCACAAGTAAAACGATTGAGCTGCCGGTCAAGTCAAATTTCCGGGAAGGCATGGATGTGCTGGAGTACTTCATCTCCGCCCACGGCGGCAGAAAAGGTCTGGCGGATACGGCGCTTCGTACCGCTGACTCCGGTTATCTGACACGTCGAATGGTGGATGTCTGTCAGGAACTGATCATCCGGGAGATCGACTGTGCGGAGGGTGCGGAGGTGCTGCCCGGCATGGTAGTCAAAGCGTTCCAGGAGGAAGGCAAGAAGGACGGCGAAAAGAAAGAGGACGTACTGGAGAGCCTGAAAGAGAGAATCACAGGTCGTGTATCCTGTGACGAGATCCGGGACAGAGACGGCAATATTATTGTAAAGAGAAACCATATGATCACACCCAGCCGTGCGGAGAAGATCATGGGCACAGGGGTGGACAAAGACGGAAAGCCTATCGAAGAGGTGCGGATCCGTACGATCTTAACCTGTAAATCCCATGTGGGGATCTGTGCAAAGTGTTACGGCGCGAATATGGCTACGGGTGAGACGGTTCAGGTCGGCGAGGCGGTCGGCATCATTGCGGCACAGTCCATCGGTGAGCCCGGTACACAGCTGACCATGAGAACCTTCCATACCGGCGGCGTGGCAGGTGAGGATATCACCTCCGGTCTGCCCCGTGTAGAGGAGCTGTTTGAGGCGAGAAAGCCGAAGAGGACCGCTATCCTGACGGAGATTGCCGGTGTGGTGAGCATCAATGATAATAAGAAGAAACGGGAAGTGACGGTGACCAATCCGGAGACCGGAGAAGCGAAGACATACCCGATTCCCTATAAGTACCAGATCAGAGTGGAGGACGGCGATGTACTGGAAGCCGGCGATGAGTTGACAAAGGGAGGTTCCATCAATCCCCACGACCTGTTAAAGATCAAGGGCGTCCGGGCGGTACAGGACTATATGATCAGGGAAGTACAGAAGGTGTACCGTCAGCAGGGTGTTGATATCAGCGACAAGCATATTGAGATCATCGTGCATCAGATGCTTAAAAAGATCCGGATCGAGAATAACGGCGACGCACCGTTTTTACCGGGAACACTGGTAGATGTTCTGGATTACGAGGAGATGAACACGAAACTTGTGGAGGAAGGCAGGGAACCGGCCGACGGTAAGCAGGTAATGTTAGGTATCACGAAAGCGGCTCTTGCAACAGACTCCTTCCTGTCTGCGGCCTCCTTCCAGGAGACCACAAAGGTGCTGACGGAGGCGGCGATTCGCGGAAAGGTGGATACGCTGATCGGTCTGAAGGAGAACGTGATCATCGGTAAGCTGATCCCCGCAGGTACAGGCATGAAGAGATACCGCAGTACCAGGCTGGATACGGATATGAATCTGATGATGAATCCGGTGGACGCCGAGGAAGAATTAAACTTTGAGGACGAGGCGGAAGATATGACGGATGAGACCGGTGAACTCATCCTGGATCTTGAAGGTGCTTTGGAGATCGAGGAGGAAACAGAAGAGACGGCAGAAGATCCTGAGGAGATACCGGTTGAATAATCTCTGCATTTTACAAAATTTTTCTTGACAGAAAAATAGGAAGTTATTATACTGTAAGTTGCTGTGTAAAAGTTACTGTTTTGGGCACGTATGGTCTGAGCAGGCGGCGAGTAACCGGCGGCTTACAGTTTTAAGCTTATTACAATTATTAAGGAGGTGAAACAGAATGCCAACATTTAACCAGTTAGTAAGAAAGGGACGTCAGACAGTTTCCAAAAAGTCTACAGCACCTGCACTGCAGAAAGGCTATAACTCTCTGCACAAAAAAGTGACGGATGTGTCCGCTCCTCAGAAGAGAGGCGTGTGTACGGCTGTGAAAACTGCTACCCCGAAGAAACCTAACTCAGCTCTCAGGAAAATTGCCAGAGTTCGTCTTTCCAACGGTATGGAGGTTACATCCTACATTCCGGGTGAAGGCCACAATCTGCAGGAGCACAGTGTTGTACTGATCCGTGGCGGCAGGGTAAAAGACTTACCCGGTACGAGATACCACATCATCAGAGGAACACTGGATACAGCAGGTGTTGCCAACAGAAGACAGGCACGTTCCAAGTATGGCGCGAAGAGGCCGAAAGCTGCAAAGTAATGTGAGTTATGTTTTGCAGGGAGAGCGGATCCGTCCGGAGTAAGGTTGTCCGGAGAACGGATCTGTTCAGGGGTGGATCAGTTCACCCTTGTATGGGACCACGAAGAAACTAAGTATAGTGTTGGAATTCTGTGTTAAGGTACCGGAGGGGCGGCTTATTTGGCGAACTCTGATGATACCGGAATAGATAGACTGCACAACACATTAGTCAGCAGTATGACTGCGCATTGTGAGTACCTGTGATTTAATCAGTGACGCTTCTATGACAGAGTATAAGCGGGGATGGAAAATCTGCGGAGGATTCCGCAGTAAGATTTACCGGGAAGCTGTGAGGGAAGCGGCCACAAATAATTAAGGAGGGAAGAGACGTGCCACGTAAAGGACATATCCAAAAAAGAGATGTACTGGCAGATCCTTTGTACGACAACAAGGTAGTAACAAAGCTGATCAATAACATTATGTTGGACGGTAAGCGCGGAGTTGCTCAGAAGATCGTATACGGCGCATTTGCCAGGGTAGAAGAAAAGACCGGTAAGCCGGCAGTAGAAGTATTCGAGGAGGCAATGAACAATATCATGCCCCTTCTGGAAGTAAAGGCAAGACGTATCGGCGGCGCTACCTATCAGGTGCCTATCGAGGTGAGACCTGACAGACGTCAGGCGCTTGGCCTTCGCTGGCTGACAGCTTTCTCCCGCAAGAGAGGCGAGAAGACCATGCAGGAGAGACTTGCAAATGAGATTATGGATGCCGCAAACAATACCGGTGCATCCGTAAAGAGAAAAGAAGAAATGCACAAGATGGCAGAGGCAAACAAGGCGTTTGCACATTATCGTTTCTAGGACTGTCATTTGGATTTAGGAGGAAGAAACTTTGGCTGGAAGAGAATATCCGTTAGAGAGAACCAGGAATATTGGTATTATGGCTCATATCGACGCAGGTAAGACTACTTTGACAGAGCGTATCTTATACTATACTGGTGTAAACTATAAGATCGGTGATACTCACGAAGGTACTGCGACGATGGACTGGATGGAGCAGGAACAGGAGAGAGGTATCACAATCACATCAGCCGCTACAACATGTCACTGGACTTTGGAAGAGTTTACAAAGACCAAACCAGGTGCATTAGAGCATCGTATCAATATTATTGATACGCCGGGCCACGTCGATTTTACAGTCGAGGTTGAGCGTTCTCTGCGTGTACTGGATGGCGCTGTTGGCGTATTCTGTGCAAAAGGTGGCGTGGAACCTCAGTCTGAAAACGTCTGGCGCCAGGCTGATACCTACAATGTACCCAGAATGGCATTCATCAATAAGATGGATATTCTGGGAGCCGACTTCTATGGCGCCGTAGAGCAGATCCGGAACAGACTTGGCAAAAATGCCATCTGTCTGCAGCTGCCAATCGGAAAAGAAGATGAATTTAAGGGCATCATAGATCTGTTTGAGATGAAGGCATATATCTACAATGATGACAAGGGCGACGATATCACCGTAACAGATGATCTCGGTGATATGGCGGAAGACGCGGAACTGTACCGCTCCGAACTCATTGAAAAGATATCCGAGTTGGACGACGATCTGATGGAGATGTACCTGGAAGGGGAAGAGCCTTCCGTAGAACAGATGAAAGCGGCACTCAGGAAAGCGACCTGCGACTGCAGAGCGGTTCCGGTATGCTGCGGTTCCGCCTACAGAAACAAGGGCGTACAGAAGCTGATCGATGCGGTGATCGAGTACATGCCTGCACCTACCGACATCCCGGCAATCAAGGGTGTCGATCTGGACGGCAACGAGATCGAGAGACATGCATCCGACGATGAGCCTTTCTCCGCGCTTGCATTTAAGATCATGGCGGATCCTTTCGTAGGAAAACTGGCATTCTTCAGAGTATATTCCGGTACGCTGAATTCCGGTTCTTATGTGCTGAATGCCACAAAAGATAAAAAAGAGCGTGTGGGACGTATTTTACAGATGCATGCCAATAAGAGAGCGGAGCTGGATAAAGTGTATTCCGGAGATATTGCTGCGGCAGTCGGGTTTAAACTGACGACAACGGGCGATACTATCTGTGATGACCAGCATCCCGTTATTCTGGAATCCATGGAATTCCCGGAGCCTGTTATTGAGCTGGCTATTGAGCCAAAGACCAAGGCAGGTCAGGGCAAGATGGGCGAGGCGCTTGCAAAACTGGCGGAGGAAGATCCCACATTCCGCGCACACACAGACACCGAGACAGGCCAGACGATTATCGCCGGCATGGGCGAACTGCATCTGGAGATTATTGTGGACCGTCTGCTGCGTGAATTTAAGGTGGAGGCAAACGTGGGGGCACCTCAGGTTGCCTATAAGGAAACCTTCACCAAACCGGTGGATCAGGAATACAAGTATGCAAAACAGTCCGGCGGCCGTGGGCAGTATGGTCACTGTAAGGTGAAATTTGAGCCGATGGATCCCAACGGCGATGAGACATTCAAGTTTGAATCCAGCGTTGTGGGCGGCGCGATCCCGAAAGAGTATATCCCTGCCGTAGGCGAGGGTATCGAGGAAGCTGCGAAAGCAGGTATTCTGGGCGGATTCCCTGTACTGGGTGTGAGTGCCAATGTATACGACGGTTCCTACCATGAGGTCGATTCTTCAGAGATGGCATTCCATATTGCCGGTTCCATGGCATTCAAGGAAGCGATGAAGAAGGGTAATCCGGTACTGCTTGAGCCTATTATGAAGGTGGAAGTGACGATGCCGGAAGAGTATATGGGAGATGTGATCGGCGATATCAACTCCCGCCGGGGCCGTATCGAAGGTATGGATGATCTGGGCGGCGGCAAGATCGTGCACGGCTATGTGCCTCTTGCTGAGATGTTCGGTTATTCCACAGACCTGAGAAGCAAGACGCAGGGTCGAGGCAATTACTCCATGTTCTTTGAAAAGTACGAGCAGGTACCGAAGAGCGTTCAGGAGAAAGTGCTGGCGGCAAAAACAAAATAATAATTTACAGAAAAGAACAGAAACTTGTGGCGGGGCGGTGAAAGGTCGGCCTGTCACAAAATAAATAAGAAAAACTCTTGAAAATATCAATAGTTTTGATATAATCAGAAATAGCTGATTGTATAGTTTTGGAAACATTCATTTTGGAACAAGGTAACAAAAATAAGGAGGACTTTAGAAAATGGCTAAAGCTAAATTTGACAGAACCAAACCGCATTGTAACATTGGTACCATCGGCCACGTTGACCATGGTAAAACAACTCTGACAGCTGCAATCACAAAAGTGCTGGCTGAGAGAGTATCCGGTAATGAGAAGGTAGATTTCGAGAACATCGATAAGGCACCTGAAGAGAGAGAACGTGGTATCACTATTTCTACCGCTCACGTAGAGTACCAGACAGAAAAGAGACATTACGCACACGTTGACTGCCCGGGCCATGCTGACTATGTAAAGAACATGATTACCGGTGCTGCGCAGATGGACGGCGCTATTCTTGTAGTAGCTGCTACGGACGGTGTTATGGCTCAGACAAAGGAGCACATCCTTCTGTCCCGTCAGGTAGGCGTACCTTATATCGTTGTATTCCTGAACAAGTGTGATATGGTAGACGACGAAGAGCTGATCGAGTTGGTTGAGATGGAAGTAACGGAGCAGCTCGAAGAGTACGGCTTCAATGACTGCCCGATTATCAAGGGTTCCGCTCTGAAAGCTCTGGAAGATCCTAACAGCGAGTGGGGCGACAAGATCATGGAACTGATGGAGACAGTTGACTCCTATATTCCTGATCCTCAGCGTGACACAGATAAGCCTTTCCTGATGCCTGTCGAGGACGTATTCACAATCACAGGCCGTGGTACGGTTGCTACAGGCAGAGTAGAAAGAGGTACTCTGCACCTGAACGAGGATGTTGAGATCGTTGGTATCAAGGAAGAGACAAAGAAGACCGTTGTGACCGGTATCGAGATGTTCCGTAAGATGCTTGACGAGGCTCAGGCTGGTGATAACATCGGTGCTCTGCTCCGTGGTATCAACAGAACAGAAATTGAAAGAGGACAGGTTCTGGCTAAACCCGGTTCCGTGACATGCCACAAGAAATTTACGGCTCAGGTTTACGTTCTGACCAAAGACGAGGGTGGCCGTCACACGCCTTTCTTCAACAATTACAGACCTCAGTTCTATTTCAGAACAACTGACGTAACAGGCGTTATCAATCTGCCTGCAGGCGTTGAGATGTGTATGCCTGGCGATAACATCGAGATGACGATCGAGTTGATTCATCCGATCGCTATGGAGCAGGGTCTTACGTTTGCTATTCGTGAGGGTGGTCGTACAGTAGGTTCTGGACGTGTGGCTACTATCATCGAGTAATTAGTAAAAAGCTATATTTTATGGGGCTTTCCGAGAAATCGGGAAGCCCTTTTTGAAACTTTGCAACAGTGAAAATGTGCAAAGCGGTGCCAAAACGGTGCCATAAAAAGAACTCCGATGAAATTTGGCACCGTTTTCATCGGAGTTTGTCTTTTTACCAACCTTTTATTTGCTTATTTGGACAGAGCCTATTTCATAGAATTCCAAAGTTTAGTGACCTTTTTATAGGTTACTGGTTTTCTAAGATGATGAGGTAATTCAATTCTATCTTCATCTTTAAGATAATAATATATAACAGACTTAATTTTCGGATTAGTGTTGATTAGTAAAAATAGGTGTTCATCATTTGCTGGTGCCAAACCTACGATTTCTAATTGACCACTAATAGATTTAAAAAGAATTTCTTTATTCTTTGTATCAGGTTCAATCATTTCGCCGTACTTTTCTAGCCAAGACCAACTCATAATTGCGTCGCTATATATATGTTCCATATTGGGAACTTTCTTAGATATTAGTACATCACATTCTGTTTTATGTGTTGCATAGTATAGGCTTGTAACATTGTATTCAGAGGATAGTTTTCCAAATTCACCATGAAGGTGACACACTTTGTCTGTACTTCCTAATGAATTTTCTAAGTTATAATCGTAGTTTGTTGTAAATATATTTTTAAATTTGTTGAGATATGTATTTAGCCCCGGATAAAAGTTTTTGTATACATCATTAATCAAACCATCATTATATATTCCATCAACAAACATCTGTTGTAATAATGTGAATACAGTCTTTCTATATAATTCACTTTGGATTTCTCCGTCTTTAGATTTAAAACCATTATTGAATATCTCAAATGCCAAAAAGTAATCTTCTAAAAATACAGAAGTAATACTACTATTATTTGGGTACGTTCTTGTAATTCTGTCTAATTCCATAGCCATAAATGCATTATCAACCTTGTTTCTGCATTTGCCGGCTTTTATATGATTAATTACTATAACCATTTTCTCTAATAACTCTATTTGCTCGTTTGTTGATAAGCTATTTTCGGTTAAAGCAGTATATTTACCTGCATTGATATTGTTAATAATTCGATTCATTATGGCAGCACCAGAGTATACATCAAGTCCACCAAATTGAATATTAATACCATTTCCTATTAATAAATTATGCTCCATATTTTTCCACCTTTAAATTGGGTTTTATTTTTGTATTTATTTTGATTTTTTACCAACCCTTTATTTGCTTTACCTGTTCTGCCCGCTCTTTGTCTTTATGGTACTGCAACTTGAACTGTATCGTTTCCACTACTTCCTTTCTTGCTTCATCGTCTAGCTGATAAAATGAAGTCAACAGGTTATCCACATCGGGCATACTGTTTTTCCCAAACAGGTACATAAGCGGATATAGGGAATTTTTCAGATATACTTTTACCCTGTTTCCGTCAAGAGCGCCATTTAGTCCATCGGGGAGCGTGGGATATATTTCTTCTTCGGTAATAGCGCCGGAGAATGGACTAGCAGCGCATATCTCATTCACATCAATTTCTAATTCGTTTGCCAACCGCAAGGCAAAGTCAAATCGGATATTGGAATCCTTTTGAATAATAGAATATAGTGTTGTAGCACTAATTCCAGTAGCCCTTGCAATCTGACGGACATTTGTGTTCTTACTGTCAAGTATTTCTTTCAGTTTCTTTCCATCGCCCATAGTAACCTCCTATTTTCATATGTTGAATAATTACGAAAAGCATAAATCCTATTTATCATCATACCACATATACGAAAAACATAAAAGAGTAAAATAGAAAAAATGTAAATACGAAGTTCGTAAAAATATTTTTACGAAGTGTTGACATTGTTTGGATAAGGTGCTAATATGTATATACGAAATTCGTACAGTAACGAAATACAAATAGTGTAATGAATTTCTAAAAGGGGAAAGGAGGACAAACGTGTGGCAAACTACCGTTATATGTTGAGTGCGGAAGATATAGCCAAAGAGTTAAATTGTTCAAAATCTCATGCCTACAAGATTGTAAAAGAACTGAACAAGGAACTTGCAGGACAGGGGTATATTACAATGGCAGGACGTATTCCGAGGGCATTTTGGGCAAAGAAAATGTACGGATATGAGTTATCAATAAGCTAAGGAAAGGAGCGTGGCAGTATGGCTTATAAGGAGAAAGACACGAAAAAGTGGTCGGCGCAATGGTTTGAAACAACGGCAAAGGGAGAGAAGAAAAAGCGGAGAAAGAGAGGATTTGAAACAAAAAGAGAAGCGTTAGAGTACGAGCGGCAAAAGAAATTGAGCAGTAGCCGAAGCATGGATATGAAGTTGAGTGAATTTATGGAGGTCTATTTTGAGGATAAGCAGAATGAATTGAAAGACCGCACCATGAAGAATAAGCGGTATATGATGGAGCAACACATTATTCCGTACTTTGGCGAACAAATGTTGAGTGAGATTACCGCTTCACAAATCATACAGTGGCAGAACGAAATGCAGACAAAGGGATTTTCTGAAAGTTATTTGAGAATGATACAAAATCAGTTGACCTGTATATTTACTCATGCGTCACGCATTTATGATTTGCACACAAATCCATGTAAGAAAGTGAAGCGCATGGGAAATTCCGATTCAAGAAGTTTGGACTTTTGGACAACAGAGGAATATCAGAGATTTATTCGGACGATAGAGCCGGGGACACGCTACTATTTAATCTTTGAAATCCTCTTTTGGACGGGCTGTAGGATTGGCGAATTATTAGCCTTGACAAAGGGCGATATAAGTTTTGAAAATAACCAAATCAGCATTACCAAAACTTATTATCGTACTGGAAGGCAGGACGTTATTACAGAACCGAAAACAAAGCAGTCGGTAAGGATGGTTGAAATCCCGGAGTTTTTGAAAAAGGAAATTAAAGATTTTGTTGACGGTCACTATGGTATGCCGGACGATGAAAGACTTTTCCCAATCGTGCAGGAAGCGGTTCAGCATAAAATGAAACGCCAAATTGCGAAAGCCGGAGTGAAGAATATCCGGGTACATGACCTTAGACATTCTCATGTGGCGTACTTAATCAATAAGGGTATAGAACCACTTTTGATAAAAGAGAGGGTAGGGCATAAGGATATTCGCATTACGCTGAATACCTACGGACACTTATATCCTAATCAGCAACGGAGAGTGGCAGATTTACTTGACAATGAAAAAGGAAATAGCCCCGACAGCGGCAACTGTTAGGGCTGTGATAACTGGAAAACCTCTGTTATCAACATCACAATACAAGTATAGCAGAGGTTTTTTCCAGTGGCAACGATTTTTCAGAAATGGAGGGCATTTATGGAAGAAACAAAAACAGAATTACAGTTGATTAAATTGTCAGAGATACAGTCGCAGGAAGTTTCTTGGCTGTGGTTTCCCTTTATCCCTTATGGCAAGCTGACAATTGTTCAAGGCGATCCGGGGGACGGAAAGACAACATTTATACTCAATATAGCGGCGAAGCTGTCTAAGGGAGAAAGTTTAGACAGCGGAATGAATTTTACAGAGCCTTTGAATGTAATCTATCAGAGTGCGGAGGACGGTCTTGCCGATACGGTAAAGCCCCGGTTAGAACAGGCAGGGGCAGACTGTGAGAAAATCTCGGTCAT